>DASXYG010000006.1:0-85229 GCA_036502625.1 Streptosporangiaceae bacterium | reverse complement strand
CTCGCAGCCCAGCAGCTCCAGCCCCACGCTGCTCCAGCCCTGCGCTACCCGACGTCCCGCAACCACTCCCAGGCCCGCGTCCACGAAGCCACGCCTCAGGCGACCCGCGCCACCCGCAGCCCCGCAGACGCGCCCCCAGTCCAGCCCCGTCCCAGCCCCGTCCCAGTCCCGCCCCAGCCCCAACCCCAGCCCCACGCTGCCCGAAGCCCCAGCCCTCAGACCCGCAGCCGCGACCTGGGAGACAACCCCTCGCCTCCCCCTCGCCCGAGGCACCGGGGTGCAGGGGCGGCCCTGCCCCCGCAATCCACGAAGCCGCGCCCCGGGACGCGGCCCTCACCACCCTCGCCCGGGGCACCGGCCCCGGAGGGTGGGAGACCGCCTCACCCCCCACCCCCGCCACGCGAGAACGCCTCCCCGCTAGGGGTACAGGCCTCCGGGACACCGTGGGGGTGAGGGCGCCCCCACCCTCCCGCCATATGTGGGATCGCCGGGGCACCGCCGTACGGGTGGGGGCGGGGCGGGGATTCCCGCCTCCCGCTACGCATGGAGACCGCCGGGATATGGCCTTGCGGCGCGTGGAGGTACGGGGGCGGAGGTGCGGGGCGGGCTGCCCGGGTACGCGGTGCGAGACCACCTCCCGGGAGCGCTGGGGCGAGGGAGTGTGCCCCGGGTCAGGCGGGGGTGATTGTGAAGGCGACGCCTCGCGGTAGGCGGCCGGGGAGGGTTGTGGTCAGGTGTGTGGCTATGCGGTGGGCCAGCGCCGCGTGGTCCGGGGCTGGGGTCGTGAGCTCCAGGTCCACGGACAGGTCGGCGTCTGTGGCGGGCAGTACGCGGACGCGGCGTACGGACGGTTCCGCGCTGGTGGCGGCGTGGAGGGCGGCCAGGATCTCGGGGTCGCGCTCGGGTGGGGGCGGGGGCGTGCCGGAGGCCAGGGCCGCCAGGCGGGGGCCGGAGATCGTGATGGGGACGGGGCCCGCCACGTCCACGATGACGGCGGCCGCGTCCTCGGAGAGGGCGGCGGCGCAGACGTCGGGGGTGGCGATGGGGACGGGGCGGGCGTCGGCGCGCCACGCCGCGATGGTCGCCGCGCTGGTGAACGCGGGCACCGCCCGGCGCCCGTCCCGCCCCACCAGCGTGGGCAGCGCCATATCCGCGCCAGTTTCCTGCCGCAGCCCCGCTTTGGCCGCGCCCCTCCCCTGCCGCGACCCGGCCTCGGCCGCCCCGCTCCCCTGCCGCGGCCCGGCCTCGGAAGCCGCCGGTTCGGTGCCGTCCGCGACCGCGATGACCGGGACCAGGAGCCGGGACTCCGCGAGCGCCGCGACCACCGCGTGCTCACCGCCGCTGCCCGAGGCGTACGCCGCGAGGGCCGCCTCCACCGCGGCGTCGGCCGAGCCGTCGTCGTACGCGAACCCGGGTCCGCTGATCGTGCGCCCGTCGCCATGGATCCCGCTCACGCCACCGAGCCTAACGGCGGCCACCCCCGCCCACCGCAAGGGGCGGGAGGGGGCAAAGGCCACGGCCCCGCAAGCCCGAGACGCCCCAGACCCGAAAACGGCACAGGCCCGAGAGGCCGCGGGCGCTAGTCGGCTCGGACGATCGCCGCTACCGTGCCGCCGCCTGACGGGCCCTGGTGGACGGCGGCTACCGAGACGAAGACGGCCGGGTCGCCCGTCACGGACGCCGCCACACCTCCCACACACGCCTTGATCTGGCGGTGCCAGTGGACGTCGGAGTCGTCGAGCATGATGTTGCGGCGACCCCTCACCCGCCCGCTGGGGTCGGCCTCGCACTTGATGAAGACGTTGACCAGGCGGTCGCCCAGGTCGTCGGGGTGGGGGCGTTCCGGTAGGGGGAGGCCCGTGGAGCGGATGGCGGTCCAGATGCCGTCGGCGTCGAGGGCGTCGCGCATCACGGAGTGGCCCGCGCGGTAGCGGCCCCCGATGCCGCGGGCGTTGCCCACCACCACGATCTGCGCGCGGTCGAGCTCCACGCCCGAGGAGCAGGACGCCACGGACGAGTACAGCGACAGGTCGTGGTGGATGCGCTCGGCGGACGGCATCTCGATCTCCCCCACGGCGACCGCGATGCCGAGCGCGGTCGTGGAGTTGGAGATGTCCATCGACTTCAGCGTCTCCTCGGTGACCACGTCGTGGCCGCGGGACTTCGCGTCGTTGATCGTCTCCAGCGTGAGCAGCGGCGTCTTGGTCTGCACGTAGTGGACGTCGGACGCGTCGGTGATCCCCGCGGCCTTCATCGCCTCCCGTACGCCCTCGGCCACCTTGGTGACCATCGCCGTACGGCCGATGTCCTCGGGCAGGATGACGTCGCTCATCGCCACGCCCACGGTCAGCCGCGGCGCGTCCGTCGCTGCCGCTCCCCCGGACGCCGGGTCCACGGACGCGAAGATCGTGGCGTGCGGGCTGATCACGCCGTCGGTGCCGCCCGACCACACGATGGGCACCCGGTCGATCTCCGTACGCGGCCGGGTGCCCCGGTCCTCCAGCACGTCGCGGAACGCGCGGTCGGCGAGGATCCGGGTGTAGTCGTTGACGCCCCCGTTGCCCTCGGTCTTGCCGATGACGGCGAGCACCCGGTCGGCGTCGATCACGCCGTCGTCGATGAGCGCGACGAGGCCGGACGCGTCCGTGACGCTCTCGATCGGCACCTTGTGGACGTCAATGGGATCGGGCACGTGGCATCTCCAATCGTCGGGCGATGCCGAACCTACCCACCAGCGGCGACGCCGACATGAGCACGAGGTGCCATACCGCCGAGGCCGGGTCCAGCACCTCTTTCCATGGGGCCGGAGGCGCCGTGCTGTCAGGGCCGTACGCGGGCGGCGCGCCAGGTGGCGGAGGGCGCGTCGGCGGGGCGGACGAAGTCGACCGGGCCGCCGCCCCCGGGCCAGCCCAGGTCGGTGGGGGCGTACGGGGTGCTGGCGACGATCTTCCCGCGCGCGACCACCCACAGCGGGCGCGGCTGCCGCCTGATGACGTCGAGCGGGTCCGCGGCGGGCAGCACGAGCAGGTCGGCCGGACGGCCCTCGGCGATGCCGTAGCCGTCGCCGAGGCCGAGCACCCGCGCCGCGCGGACGGTGATCATGTCGTACGCGGCGGCGATCTGCGCCTGGCCGGTGAGCTGCGCGGCCGCGATGCCGGTCAGCGCGATCTGCAGCGGGTCGGCGGCGCCGAGGGGGAACCAGGGGTCCATGACGTCGTCGTGGCCGAACGCGACGTTCACCCCGGCGTCCAGCATCTCGGCCACCTGGGTCAGGCCGCGCCGCTTCGGGTAGCCGTCGAACCTGCCCTGTAGCGCGAGGTTCGTCAGCGGGTTGCACACGAGGTTCATGCCGGAGCGGGCGATGATCCGCCGCAGCTTGTAGCCGTACGCGCCGTTGTAGGACCCCATGGCCGTGGTGTGGCTCGCCGTGACCCGGCCGCCGAGGCCCGTACGGCGCGCCAGCGCGGCCAGCACCTCGGCGAACCGCGACTGCTCGTCGTCGATCTCGTCACAGTGGACGTCGACCATGAGGTCGTGTCGCTCGGCCAGCGCGACGGCGTCCTCCAGGGAGGCGACGCCGTCCTCGCGGGTGTCCTCGAAGTGCGGGATCGCGCCGACGGCGTCGGCCCCGCGGCGCGCCGCCTCGGCGAGGAGGTCGCGCCCCCGGGTGGCTGCGCCGGCCGGGCCGGACCTGATGCCCTCCTGCGGGAACGCCACGACCTGGAGGCCGACGACGTCGCGTACGCGGTCGCGCAGTTCGAGCAGCGCGTCGAGCGCGGTCAGCCCCGGGTCGGTGACGTCCACGTGGCTGCGGACGTGCAGCACACCGCGCGCGGCGTACCAGCGCAGCACCTCCTCGGCGCGGGCCAGGACGTCGGCGCGGCCGAGCTCCGCGCGGCGCTCGCCCCACACCTCGATGCCCTCCCACAGCGTGCCCGAGCCGTTCCAGCGCGGCTGCCCGGCGGTGAGCGCGGCGTCGAGGTGGACGTGCGGCTCGACGTACGGCGGCGACACCAGCGCACCGGACGCCTCGATGACCGTCTCCGCACCCCCGCCGTCACCGTCCGTGTTCGCGGGCGCGACGCGGACGATGCGGCCGCGGTCGGCCGAGATGTCGTGCGGCCCGTCGCGATCGGCCAGCCGCGCGCCGCGTACCAGCAGCTCCGTCACCGCATCTCCCCTCGTGGCCCCGTCGCCGCCGCCAGCCTAGATCGCCTGCCGCTACGGGGATGTGCGCGAAGCGCTGAATCCCCTCGTCGTTCCGTGACATCCTTCACATGCCGGTAACGCCGCGCCGATCAGCACCGATGATCATTAGGTGCGATCGCGAAGATCGCGACGGTTCCCCATCGGGTGGGAGGGCCCCGGCGCACGGAACCGGACCGTACCGGACATAACCTGAGCAACGCGTCAGCGCTGACGCGAGACAGGGAGTTCTTCGGCTCCTGGACGAGAAACCATGGAAAATGGCAGATCAGTTGAGGGTGCCTTGACGGTGTGCGAGGCTTCGACGACGGTGTCGCGTTCGGAGAGGGAGAGGCTTGACGCGGGCGCGCCGTCCGACCGTGGGGTGGATTCGTGACACAGGCCGAGCAGGCTAACGGCCCAGAGCGGGCGATGCAGAAGGTCATACCGCCGAGGCTGGTCGAGCCGTACATGGCCGGTCACCGTGACGTGATCGCCGGGTACGTCTATCGGGCGCCGGACTGCGCGGGGGCGCGGCCGGACCAGTTGTTCCACATGCTGGACCTCGGCTATCCGGGTTCGGAGTTCACGCCGGAGACGCCCGAGGTCTTCGTCATGCGCTGGCAGGCCCGCGACACCGACACGTACCACGTCCCGCACGGACCAGAGCTTGGGGGCGACTGGCGGGATCGGCCGCCATTTCGCGGAAACGGGTTCACGTCCGGAGACCGGACGGTCCCGGAGTTCTTCACCGACCCCATGCCGATACCGGTCGGTGCGGAGATCTACCGGATCACCGCGTCCGGAGAGGACTTCGTCGCCCGCTACGACGGCCGCACCTGGCTGCCCGCGGTGCGGCAGGAGGGGTGAAGCACGTGCAGCAGGGATTCGTCGCCACCTACCGGGGTGCCAGCTACCCCGCGAACATCGGACCGGGAAACGGCGACATCGTCCTGTTCTCGGACACCGAGCCGCCGGCCGACCACGGATTCGAGCGCGGCGGCGCGTACTGGCGCAGGCAGGCCTCACGCGCCGAGATCACCGGCCTCGACTACGTCCGCACGGTCGGCGTCTACCGGGGGGAGCGCTGCCTGCTGCTCGGCGACCGCGGCGACCGGCTGCACATCGCCTACCTCGGCCACGACGCGCCACACGCCGAGGAGCTCGGCTACTGGATGGTCGACCGGGGCGCGTACGAAGTGGTCGTGGCGCGCGCCGAGGTCGGCGACATCATGACCGAGCGCGTGCCGCACCCGGCGGGCCCCGCGGGTCCCCCGCCGCCCGGCCCGGTGACCAGCGCCCTGCCCATCCTCGACGCGAACGCCTACCGCGAGTCGCCGTCCGGCGCGTACGAACTGCCGCAGCCGCAGGACCAGCCGGTCGCGTTCGGCGACCAGCGCGCCCGCGACCTCCCGCCGACGGACATCCCGGTGGCCCGCGGCGCCGAGGCACCCGCGGACGGCTCCGGCAACTCCCTGGTCAGCGACGACATGGTGGGCGACGAGGCGATCCCGCCGTGGGACCGCCCCGACCCCGCCGATCCCCAGCGCCAGGCCGCGGAACGCCAGACGGTCGCCGCGATGAACGGCCGCGGCACCCACGACGCGTACGGCCAGGCCGACCCGTCCGACTTCCCCTCGGGCGCCCACCCCACCACCGGCGACTACGGCCCCCGCGCCGACTTCTCCCCGGCCCCCGGCGGCCCGGCACCGCGCTCGGACTTCACCTCCGCGCCCGGCGGCCCGGCGGAGTTCGGGGCGGGGCGTACGGACTTCTCCGGCGGCGCCGACCCGTCCGGCTACGGCACCGGGCCGCGTCCGGCGGCCGACCCCGGGTCCGGCGCGTGGCCCGTCCAGGGCGACCCCGGATCCGCCGGGCAGAGCGGGCCGAACACGAAGCCGTTCCCCGGCGCGGTGCCTGACGAGCCGCAGTCCGAGGGCGGGCGCACCGGCTGGGCCGACCCCGGCCAGGTGAACCGCCTCGGCGAGATGGTGGAGGACACCGCGGGCGCGCTCGCCGGCCCGCGCAACCTGCCGTCCGGCCCGCAGCCCGCGCAGCCGGGCCACCCCGGAACGCCGCAGCCCGGCGACGAGGGCTCCTGGCGCGCCCCTCCGGGCGACCCGGGGTCCGCACGCCAGGACCGCGCCTCCTGGGGGGCCGAACCGCTCAGCGCCCCCACCCCCGAGCAGATCAGCGCGCGCTACGCCGCGGAGCTTCCCGACTGGGCGCGCGACAGCGAACCGCCCCGCCACGCGGGCGAGTCCGCGGACGACCCGAACCTCAAGGCCCTCCACGACCTCGGCCAGCAACAAGCCGACGCCCCGTCCCTGGACAGCACCCAGATGTGGACCCCGTCCTGGGACGACGACCCCCAGGGCCCGTCCCGTACGGGCAAGCCCCCGGCGTGGACGACCTCCGAGCAGATCAGCGCGCGCTACGCCGCGGAGCTCCCCGACTGGGCGCGCGACAGCGAACCGCCCCGCCACGCGGGCGAATCCGCGGACGACCCGAACCTCAAGGCCCTCCACGACCTCGGCCAGCAACAAGCCGAGACCCCGTCCGCGGACAGCACCCAGATGTGGACGCCGTCCTGGGACGACGACCCCCAGCCCGGCGCGCCCGGTCGCGCCGCGCCCGCTGGAACGAGCCAAGGCATGCCCACCCCCGGCGCCCCAACGCCGGGCATGGACGCCTACCCCGGCTACGACCCCGCTTCGGGCACGGGTCGCCAGGGCCCGGGCACGCCTCCCCTGGGAGGCCCCGGCCTTGACCCCGCCTCCGGCATGACCACGGACGCCCCCGGCTTCGCCACGGAGGGCCCAGGCGGGCCCGGCGGTGGCGGGCCTGGACCCGGTGGCCCCGGCGGCCCCGGCGGTCCCGGCGGCCCTGGCGTCGCGGGCATGGGCGCCCCGGGCACGGCCGGGCCCGGCATGGACGGCCCGGGCATGGACCCGCGCCAGGGCGTGGAGGGCCCGTCCGGCTACGGCCCGGACGGCCGCCCGTCCCCGGGATTCGACCCGGGCATCCCCGGCGCGCCCGGCCGCCCCGGTGACGGCGGATACGGCCCCGGCGGCGACAGCGGCTTCGGCCCGAACGGAGCGTTCGGCGGCGGCCCCGGCACGGACGGAGCGCCCGGCCCCGGCTCGGGCGGTGCGTTCGGCCCGGCCGGTCCCGGCCCGAGCGGCCCGGGTGGCGGCGGCGCCTTCGGCCCGGGTGCGGATGGTGCCTTCGGCGCGGGCGGCCCCGGCGCGGACGGTGGATACGGCGCCGGTGGCCCCGGTGACGGCCGGTTCGGCGCGGGCGGCCCAGGTGCGGACGGTGGTCCCGGCGCTCCTGGCAGGGACGGCGGATACGGCGGCGCCCCTGGCGCTGACCGCGGATTCGGCCCCGGCGCGGACGGCACGTACGGCCCCGGCGCGGATGGTGGCTTCGGCCCCGGTGGCGACGGCGCATACGGCGCGGGCGGCCCCGGGACGGACGGCAGGTACGGCCCGGGCGGCCCGGGTGCAGATGGCGGCTTCGGCGCCGGTGGCCCCGGTGACGGCCGGTTCGGCGCAGGCGGCCCCGGCGCGGGCGGTGAGTTCGGTCCAGGCGGGCCCAATGCGGGCGGTCCTGGTGCGGACGGCGGGTTCGGTCCCGGCGGGCCTGGCGCTGACCGTGAGTTCGGTCCGGGCGTGCCTGGTGCCCGTACGGCCGGGCCGGGTGCGGGCATCGGCGCGGGGCCGGGCCCCGGGATGGAGTCCGGGCCTGGTGCGGGAATGGGCCCGGGTGCTGGTGCCGAGCCAGGTCCGGGTGCCGGGCCGGGCATGGGCGCAGGCCCGGGCTTCGGCGCGGAGCCAGGATTCGGCGCGGAGCCGGGCATGGGCGCGGGCCCCGGGATCGGTGCGGAGCCGGGGCTTGGTGCTGAGCCGGGCGCGCGTCCGGCACGCGGTGCGGAGCCAGGTCTGGGCGCTGGGCCGGGGCTGGGCGCTGGGCCGGGAGTCGGTGCGGAGCCAGGGCTGGGCGCTGGGCCCGGAGTCGGCGCGGAGCCGGGGCTGGGTGCTGGGCCGGGTGTTGGCCCGGAACCGGGCATGGGCGCTGGGCCGGGAGTCGGGGCGGAGCCGGGGTTCGGCGCGGAGCCGGGGCTGGGTGCTGGGCCGGGCATGGGTCCTGGTGCTGGGCCTGGGGCTGGGGCTGGGGCGGCTGCTGGGATTGATGGGGGCGTGGCTGGGGGGACGGCCGTCGGGGGGCCGCCGGTGCCTGCTGATCCGGCGCGGTCGCCGCGGACCACGGACTCCTGGGCGTTCGACCCCGATACCGGGACCGTGCACCGGGCGCCGGCGCGGCCGGGTCCCGATTCCGGGGTGACCGCTACGTTCGAGCGGCCCTCCGGGCATCGGCCGCCGGTGGGCTGGGAGGACGCCCAGCCGGTGGCGTTCGGCGGCGCGCGGGAGGCCGAGCCGGAGCCGGAACCCGCTGACCAGGCGCGGATCAGCCCGCGGTGGACGTTCACCGACCTCGTGTCCCGCGCGGGCATCCCCGACGGCGAGTACGCCGTGGAGGAGGAGGTCGACGGCGCGTTCTGCCTGATCACCGCGGACGACGGCTTCGACGTCTTCTACAGCGAGCACGGCGCGCGCCACAACCTCCAGCACTTCGACGACGAACAGGCCGCGTTCTACTACCTCTTCGGCCGCCTGTCCGCCGTGGCGCTGCGCTCCGGACGCCTCAACCCCCCGAGGTAGCCCCGGTCACGCGACGGCCCCCGGACTCCGCGTCCGGGGGCCGTTCGCGATAATCGGACGGTGATCCGGGACGAGGTGGGCGGCGTCGCGGCGCGGGCACGGGCCGCCGCGCCGCGCTGCGGGCGTACCCGCCTGATCGCCGTGGACGGCCCCGGCGGCGCCGGGAAGACCACCTTCGCCGGCGAGCTCGCCGCCGCGCTCGGCGGCCCGCCCGTGGTGCACAGCGACGACTTCTACCTCCCGATGGACGGCGACCCGCTGCGCTGGTGGCGCCCGTTCGCCGAGCAGGTCCTGGCCCCGCTGCGGGCCGGACGCCCCGGCCGGTTCCGCCGCTACGACTGGCACACCGGCCGCGACGCCGAGGACATCGTGGTGCCGCCCGCCCCGGTCGTGCTGGTCGAGGGCGTGGGCTCGGCCTGGCGCCCCGCCGTGCCGCACCTCAGCCTGGCGGTCTGGGTGGACGCGCCGCTCGACGTCCGCGTCGCCCGTACGGCCCGCCGCGACGGCCCGGAGGCGGCGTCCCTCTGGACGGCCTGGCGCGCCTCGGAGACCGAGCACTTCGCCCACGACGCGACCCGCTCACGCGCCGACGTCATCATCGACGGCACCCGGCACGCGGACGCCTGACCACGGCGCCCGAGTCAGTCCGCGGCGGCCAGGCCGGTGCGCAGCAGGGTCACCAGGTGGCGGGCGTGGTCCGCGTCGGCGACGATGGCCGCGCCGCTGGTCAGGGCCAGCACGTCCGCGGCGGTGACGCCACGCGCCAGCGCCGGGCGGGCCCGCCTGACCAGGTAGTCCGCGACCGCGTTGACGGACGCGTGCCACTCGTCGAACAGCGGTGTCCGCCGTCCCTCCGGGCCCTCGGTCGCGGCCAGCGCCAGCGGGCGCTTGGTGGCGACGTGCACCACGAAGGCGTCCAGCCACGTGAAAAGCGCGTCGAGCGGGTCCGGCGCGGTGCGCAGCTCCTCGCCGCGGCGGCACAGGGCCGCGACCTCGTCCGCGTAGACGGCCACGAGGAGGTCGGCGCGGGTCGGGAAGTGGCGGTACAGCGTGGCGTTGCCGACGCCGGCGCGCCGCGCGACCTCGTCGAGCGCCACGTCGTTGCCCGCCTCGGCGACCAGATCGCGCGCGGCGGCGAGCAGGAGCGCGGCGTTGCGCGCGGCGTCGGCCCTGCGCCCTCGCTTGCTATCCGGGGACATCCCCGCATACGGTACAGCAGCACAACCGGGGACATCCCCACATACGGAACAGCGGCGCGATCGGGGACCCCCGTTCGGCACGGAAGGACACCATGGCGCTCACGCCCGAGGACCGCCTCACCATCACCGACCTGGTCAACCTGCACGGCCACCTCGTCGACCGCGGCGACTTCGCCGGGCTGCCCGCGCTGTTCACCGCGGACGTCACGTACGACGCGACCGCCCTCGGCGGCATCGTGATGGCCGGCCTGGACGCCCTCCACGAGGCGTCCGTGGCGCTGGGCGACCGCAACCCCGTCGCCCACCACGTCACGAACATCGTGCTGGAGGAGGCCGCGGACGGCACGGTCCGCGCCCTGTCCAAGGGCCTGGGCGTCTACGCGGACGGCACGTCCGGCAGCGTGACGTACGAGGACACGGTCGTGCGGGGCGCGGACGGCTGGCGCATCACCCACCGCGTCATCCGCCCCCGCCGCACCCCGCTGCGGCCGTGACCCGCCTCAGAGGTAGTCGAGCGGGTTGGCCGCCTCGCCGCCGGTGAGCACCGCGTAGCCGGGGCCGCGGTCGAAGAACGGGCCGGGCTCCCGGGTCGCCCGCCGCCGCGCGCGTTCGGCGTCCGTGGCCGCCGCGTCCGCCTCGGGGACGTCCGGCGGCCCGGTCAGCACGACGCCGTAGTCCGTACGGGCGGCCGCGCGGGACACCTTGCCGTCGCGGACGTCCGCCGCGACCAGCGACGGGTCGCGGTCCAGCGGGTCGCCCCAGCCGCCGCCCCCGGTCGTGCGGATGCGGATCACCTCGCCCGCGCGCACCGGCTCCGCGTCGGTCAGGCCCGCGGTCTCCCGCTCGTTCGGGCCGCCCGGGTCGATCGTCACCCGGAACGGCCGCCCCGCGCGGCCGCCGCGCACGCCCCAGCACGACAAGATGGACCGGTCGGCGATGCACATGAAGTGGGCGTCGGTGCGCATCCGGATCCACTTGTCGTAGCCGAGCCCGCCGCGCCGCTCCCCCGGCCCGCCCGAATCGACGGCCAGCCCCAGCCGTTCGACCACGAACGGGAACCGCGACTCGGTGAACTCCGTCGGCAGGTTCCGCGAGTCGGGCACCACGTGGATGGTGTCCTCGCCGTCGGCGTACGGACGGCCGCCCGAGCCGCCGCCGAGCACCTCCCGCATGAGGTACGGACGCCCCTCGGCGTCGGCGCCGTACACGCCCGTGTAGCGGATCGTCTCCTGGTCGGCGGGCATCCGGCCGCCGGTGGCCTTGGCCAGCACCCCGGCCAGCACGCCGAGCAGCCGCAGGATCACGAACGTGCGGGCGTTCGTCGGCGCCGGGAACACCGGCGTGAGCAGCGTGCCCTTCTCCGGGAACCGCATCTCGATGAGCGGCACCACGCCCTCGTTGACGTCGAGCGACGCGGCGCGCTCCGGTGTGTCGGCCAGGTTCCGCAGGATCGGCGCCAGCCACTTCTTCAGGAAGTTCCCGTCGGCGTAGTCGCCGCAGTGGTTGATCGGCCCCTTGGCCTGCGGCGACGTGCCCGTGAAGTCGATCATGATCTTCTCGGGGGTCTTCGTGAGCGTGATCCGCTGGGCGTGCGGGCGCGGCGGGTCGACGCCGTCGTGCTCCGCGTAGTCCTCCCAGACGTACGTCCCGTCGGGGATCTTCGTGAGGATCTCCCTGCGGTACGTCTCCGTGGTGTTCGCGATGATCGCGTCGAAGCACGCCTCGACGTCGGCCGCGCCGTAGCGGGCGAACAGGTCGCCGAGCCGCCGCGCGCCCATCAGGCAGGCCGAGCACTCCGCGTCCAGGTCGCCGGCCAGGGAGTCGGGCATGCGGGAGTTGCGCGTCATGATCGTCAGCGCGGCGCGGTTCGGCACACCGGCGTCCCACAGCCTGATCGGGGGGACCATCAGGCCCTCCTCGAACACGCTGCGGGCGTGCGACGGCATCGAGCCGGGCACGGCGCCGCCGATGTCGTCGTGGTGGCCGAACGCCTGCACGTACGCCACCACCCGGTCGTCGTGGAACACCGGCACGGTGACGCAGAGGTCCGGGAGGTGCCCGATGCCACCCTCGGAGGCGTACACGTCGTTGTGGAAGAACACGTCGCCGGGGCGCATCGACTCGGCCGGGAAGTCGCGCACCACCGGGTGGACGAGCGCGGAGTACGACCGGCCGGTCAGCTTGCGCAGCCGCGCGTCGTGGATGCCGGCACGGAAGTCGTGCGCGTCGCGGATCATCGGCGACCGTGACGTGCGCGCGATGGCCTGCTCGACCTCCGCCTCGATCGACGCGAGCGTGCCCTCCACGATCTCCAGCAGCACGGGGTCGGCGCTCACCGGGTGATCACCAGGTTCCCGTGGGCGTCGACCGTCGCGGTGCAGCCGGGGTGCAGGGGGACGGTCGAGCCGAACTCCTCGACGACGGCGGGGCCGGTGAGCACGTCGCCGGGGGCGAGCAGGCGGCGGGCGTAGAGGGGCGTCTCCGCCGGGCCGTCGTCGAAGACCACCGGGCGGGTTCCCGTACGGGCGCGGGCCGGGTCGCCGTCGCCGTACGCGCGGGGCGCCGCGCGTGGGCGCGGGATGGGCCCGATGCCGGTCAGCCGGAGGTTCACCCATTCCATCCGGCCGCTGCCGCCGTCCGAACCGGCATAGGAGTAGCCGTACAGGCGCTCGTGCGCGGCGTGGAACGCGTGCACGACGCCCGCCTGGAACGCCGCGTCGACCGGGCCGTCCGGGACCGGGACGCGCACCTCGTACGCCTGCCCGGCGTACCGCAGGTCCGCGAACCCGGCGTAGCGGTGGTCGGCGCGGGCGAACCCCTCGCGGTCCAGCGCCTCGGCGGCGCGTTCCCGCAGCTCGGCGTACACCGCGGCGACCTCGGCGAGGTCGAGCCGCTCGTCGGGGCGGACCATCGTACGGACGTAGTCGTTGCGGACGTCCACGGTGAGCAGGCCGTACGCGGACACCGTGCCGGGGCTGTCCGGGACGATCACCGCGGGCAGGCCGAGGACGTCCATGAGGCGGCAGGCCGGCAGCGGCCCCGACCCCCCGTACGCGACCATCGGGTAGTCGCGGACGTCGAGGCCGCGGCGCACGGTGATCCGGCGGATCGCGTTCGCCTGGTTCCAGGCGCTGATCTCCAGGATGCCGGCGGCGCAGCGTTCGGGGGCGAGGCCGAGCCCGTCCGCGAGCTTCGCGATGCCGCGCTCGGCGGCCGCGGTGTCCAGCCGGATCTCGCCGCCGAGCAGCTCCGGCGGGATGCGGCCGAGCACCAGGTGGGCGTCGGTGACGGTGGGCTCGGTGCCGCCGCGGCCGTAGCAGAGCGGGCCGGGGTCCGCGCCGGCCGAGCGCGGGCCGACCTTCAGCGTGCCCTCGGGCGAGACCCACGCGACGGAGCCGCCGCCGGCGCCGACCGTGACGACGTCGATCATCGGGATCTTGGACGGGTAGGCGCCGACGCCGCCCTCGGTGGTCAGCGTCGGCTCGCCGTCGAGGACGACCGCGACGTCCGTGGACGTGCCGCCGCCGTCGAGGGTGAGCACCGAGCGGTAGCCGTCCGCGCCGGCCGTACGGGCGACGGTGGCCGCGCCGAGCGCGCCCGCGGCCGGGCCGGACAGCACGGTGGAGATGGGCTGGCGGGCCACCTCCTCCGCGGACAGCACGCCGCCGTTGCTCTTCATGACGTAGAACGGGGGGTCGCCGATGGCCGCGAGGCGGCCGGCGATGTTCGCGATGTAGCGGGTCATGGTGGGTTTCACGGCGGCGTCCACGAGCGTGGTCACCGCGCGCTCGTACTCGCGGAACTCGCGCAGCACGTCGCTGGAGACGGAGACGACGGCGTCCGGGTGCTCGCGGCTGAGCACGTCGCGCATGGCGAGCTCGTGCGCGGGGTTCGCGTACGCGTGCAGGAAGCAGACGCCGATCGCGGTCACGCCGTGGTCGCGGAACCAGCGCGCGGCGGCGACCGCGCCCGTGGTGTCGAACGGGGCGAGCTCGGCGCCGGTGTGGTCCAGGCGCCCGGCGACCGTACGGACCCGGTGGACGGGCACGATGCGCGGCGGCTTCACCCAGAAGTAGGAGTTCCCGTAGCCGTCCGGCACCGACTGCCGCGCGATCTCCAGCAGGAACTCATACCCCTCGGTGGTGACGAACCCCAGTTCCCCGGTCCGCCCTTCGAGAAGCTGGTTCGTGGCCACGGTCGTGCCATGCGAGACGGCGGTGACCTGCGCCTCCCCGACCAGCCCGAGCACCTTGGCGACCCCGTCGATGAACCCCCGCGCCGGATCATCAGGCGTGGAGGGCGTCTTGGTAGCCACCACGACCCCGCTCGCCTCATCCAGCGCCACGACGTCCGTAAAGGTCCCCCCGGTATCCACCCCGACCCGCACCCGCACCGAGGCGGTCACCGTCCGCGCCGGGCGCCGCGCCGTCCCAGGGCAGCGCCGAGCGCCACGCCCGCCAGCGCGGCGACGGCCCCCGCGACCACCCCCGCCACGACCCCGGCCACCACGGGTCCGGCGCCCCCTTCCGTACGGGGCGGGCGCTCGTACGCGACGGGGACCCCGGGGGCTGGCGCCGCGGGAGCGGAGGTGGGGGCGGGGCCGGGCGTGGGAGCGGGTGTGGGGGAGGTGAGGGTCTGGGAGACGGCGGTGAAGAACTCGGTGGCGGTCTTCTTGGCGGCGCCTGCCAGGAGGCGTTGGCCGACGCCGCCGACCATGCCGCCGATCGTGGCGTCCGCGTCGTAGTCGATGCGGGTGGCGTCGCCGTCGGTGTGCAGCGTTACGCGGACGGTGGCGTCCACCGTGCCGGGGGTGCCCTGGCCGCGGGCGCGCAGCGTGAAGGAGGACGGGGGCTCGGGGTCGGACAGCGCGACCTGGCCCGCGTACGTGCCGCGCACGGCCGCAACGCCGGCGCTGACGGTCATCCGGTAGGTGTCCGGTCCGAGCGGCTCCAGGCGCCGGCAGCCGGGGATCGTACGGACCAGGACCGCCGGGTCGCGCAAGGCCTCGTAGACGCGTTCACGTGGCGCGGCGACGGTCGCGCTGCCGGTGACCTTCATACGCCGACAGTAGGGAACCCCCCGCCCCGGGTCGAATGGCAGCTCCTGCCAGCGCCCCACCCACCGTTCGTCAGGTACAGCCAAGGCGCCACCCCTCCCCCGCCACCACCCGCCACCGCCACCAGGAACCGCCACCCGCGACCGGGGGCCGGGGGCCGGGGGCCGGGGCCAGGGCCGGGCTGGGACCAGGCCATGGCCGGGGCTGAGGTTGGGGGGCTGGGCCGGGGCCGGGGCAGGGCCGGGGCTGGGGCCAGGGCCGGGCTGGGGCCAGGGCCGGGGCCAGGGCCGGGGCTGAGGTTGGGGCTGGGCTAAGGCCAGGGCCAGGGCCGGAGCTGGGGTTGGGCTGGGGTTGGTGGGTTGGGGGTGCGGGCGGGGTGGGGCGTCCTTACTGGGTCTTCTGACTCAATTTTCGCCGCAGTGTCGGGATCGTCTGGCCCTGGTGCGGCGTGAGGCACTATCGTGCTGCGCGCCGACGGGGTCGTGGTCCCCCGCTCCCCGTTCGACCCCGTCGGCGCACCCTCACCCGCACTCCGGGTACGGGAGGGCTATGGAGATCCTCAGCAGCCGCGTCCTCCTGCACCCCTCCGACCTCGACCGCAGCCGCGCGTTCTACCGCGACGCGCTCGGGCTGGCCATCGCCCGCGAGTTCGCCACGCCCGACGGCACCGGCACCGTGTTCTTCCTCGGCGGCGGCCACCTCGAGGTCTCCGGCCACGCCGCCGGCCATCCCACCGACGGCGTACGGCTCTGGCTCCAGGTACGCGACCTCGAGGCGGCCCATGCCGAGCTACGCGGCCGCGGCGTCCGCATCACCCGCGAGCCCCGCCGCGAACCCTGGGGCCTGCTCGAAATGTGGGTCGCCGACCCGGACGGCGTGGCCATCTGCGTCGTGGAGATCCCCGAGGACCACCCCATGCGCAGCCGCGGCCTACCCGACACGGACTGACCACGGCCCCCGCCGGGGCTCAGGTCTTGCCGGCGTTGCTGTAGCCCGAGCAGACCGCGTGGGACGAGACCGACGTGCACACCTTCACCTTGATCGACTTGCCCTTGGTGTAGTGCACGTGGATCTTCTTGTACGTCCCGTCCTTCTTGTACGGCCCGTAGAACCGCGCCGTGCCGCTGCCCCCGACCTTGACGTACGCCACCGTCCGGTGGTTGTTCCCGAAGTGGTCGTAGATGTAGAGGAGCTGGCCCTTGCGCGCGTACTCCGCGCGGACCCACTTGCTGCCCTTCTCGCATTCGGCCCACGGCACGGAGCTGTGCCCGACGTAGCACTTCCACCCGGCGGTGGCCGCGTGCGCCGCCGGAGCGCCCGGCGCGGCCGCCGCGGCTCCGCTCGCCGCGGTCATGCCCCCGGCGGCGAAGAGCAGGGCCGCGGCGCCGTACGCCGCCTTCCTCGCAATGATCATCGTGGTCTCCCTCGTCGTACGTTCTGAGCCGCGGACGTTTCCGGGCCCCCGTCGAGATCCGAGTCTCCGGGGCGCGGGTGCCGGGCACGAGTGGCGGATTCGCCAACGAGGAGCGGTTTTCGGCCGATCACGACCCGTCGCGGTCGGCGAACGTCGCGCGGTACGCGGTCGGGGTGACGCCGACGAGGCGGCGGAAGTGCGGGCGCAGCGCGGCCGCCGTGGAGAAGCCGCACAGCCGGGCGACCTCGTCGACGGGCAGGTCGCCGGACTCCAGGAGCTGCTGCGCGCGGATGACGCGCTGATGGGTCAGCCACGTCGCCGGGGCGCACCCGGTGATCTCCCGAAACCGCCGGTCGTAGTTGCGCCGGCTCATGTGCGCTCGGGCGGCCAGGACGCACACCGGCAGCGGCCGGTCAAGCCGGGTCCGCGCCCACGCGATGGTCTCCCCCACCGGGTCGGTGTCGTCGGTGTCCGGCAGCGGCGACTCGATGAACTGCGCCTGCCCGCCGGGCCGGTGCGGGGGTACGAGCATGGCCCGCGCCAGTCGCCCGGCGACCGTCGCGCCGCACATCGCCCGGATGAGGTGCAGGCCGAGGTCCATCCCCGCGGCGCCGCCGCCCGCGGTGAGCACGTCGCCGTCGTCGATGTACAGCACCGTCGGGTCGACGCGCACCTTCGGGTGGATCTCGGCCAGGCGGTGCGCCAGCGCCCAGTGGGTCGTGGCCGGGCGGTCGTCGAGCAGGCCCGCCGCGGCGAGGACGAACGTGCCGTTGCACACCGAGGCCACGCGGGCGCCCCGCGCGTGTGCCGTGCGCAGCGCGTCGAGAATGGGCCCGGGGGGATCCTCCGCCATCGGCTGGGGCAGCGTCGGCACGATGACGAGGTCGGCCGTACGGATCGCCGCCAGGTCGTACGGCACGGCTATCGACAGCCCGCCGCCGATGATCGAGGTGTCCGGTTCGCCGCCGACGACCCGCTGGGTCATGCCCGGCAGGCCGCCGTAGAACCCGGCGATGTCGAACACCCCGAACGCGAACGACATGCTCCCGAGCGGCACCCCGTCGAACACGACGACGGTCAGCAGCCGCGGCGGGTCGGCGTGCGCGGGGTCGGCGGCGACGGTGGCCGCGAGGGAACCGGCAGTCGTATCGCTCATGTCCTCAGGGTGACGACGTACGGCGCCGCACGTCTCCCGACGGCCGTAGCCGGTCACCGGCCGGTCTAGGACGCGGCCCGTGCGTGGCTGTCGCCGCCGGACCATTCGGGGCCGTCGTCGCCGGTGGCCGCGCCGCCGTCGGTCCCCGCTCCTCCGGTCGTCTCCCCGGACGCGGCGACGGCCGCGGAGCCCGAGCCGGCGACGGCGCCGGGCACGACGGCCTCGCGCAGGTGGGGCGCGCGGTGGGCCAGGAGGCCGATGCCCGCGGCCATCACGGCCAGCGCGGCGATCTGCCCGGCCAGCGCGCCGAGGCCGAGGTTCACGTGCTCGCCGAGCCACAGGCGGCCCACGATGATGCCGACGATCGGGTCGACGATCGTGATCACCGCGAGTACCGGGGACGCCGCGGCGGCGACCTGGTACGCGTTCTGGTTCAGCAGGAACCCCAGCGGGCCGATGATCAGCAGCGCGTACAGCGTCCAGCCGTGCAGCGGCTCGAACGTCGAGATGCTGAACTCGTGGGTGACGACCTTGATGAACCCGGCCGTGACGCCGTACAGCACGCCGGCGGCGACGCCGAGCGCCAGCGCGGGCACCTGGCCGTGGCCGCGGCTGGACACCGCGAGGCACAGGGCGAGGACGCAGCTCAGCGCGATGACCAGCGGGAGCATGGCGTCCAGCGTGAGCGTCTCGCGGCCGGGCGTGGGGTGCGCGACGACGAGGAACACCGCGAGCCCGGCGATGCAGCAGAACGCGCCGCCGAGCAGCACGCGGTCGGGCCGGCGGCCGGCCGCGAACGAGCCGATGACCACGCTGAACAGCAGGCCGGTGACGAGCAGCGGCTGCACCATGATCAGCGGGCCGAAGCGCAGCGCGAGCACCTGGAGCAGTGTGCCGAGGACGTTCAGGAAGATCGCGCCGACCCACAGCGGCTGGCGCAGGAGGTCGATGACCAGCCGGGGGTTCATGGCGTGGCGGGTGGGGGTGCGCTGGGTGGCGCGGTGCTGCAGGACGGCGGTGATGCCGAAACACGCCGCAGCGCCGACCGCCCCGGGTATGGCGATCAGCATGTCGGACGCGGCCACGCTCACAATTGGAAAGCCTCCCCCAAGCGGACCCCATGGAAAACTGCGGGGTGCCGCTTTGATCGCGTGAGGTTCTCCGCACGCTCCTGTGAGAACGTCAGCCGTGCCGCGCCTTACCGTATTCCTCGCGCAGGTCGTGGAGTTCCGACGGAGAGATCGGCATGGCGCGGACGGGAATGCCCTCCGCGTCCTCGATCGCGGACGCGATGACCGCCGTGACCGGGATCACCCCCGCCTCGCCTGCGCCTTTGATGCCGAGCGGGTTCAGCGGCGACGGCGTCTCCAGGTGGTCGGTCTCGATGCGCGGGATCTCCGTGGCGTACGGCATGAGGAAGTCCATGAAGGACGCGTTGAGCAGTTGCCCGTCCTCGTCGTACACCAGCCGTTCGTACAGCGCGCCCGCGACGCCCTGCGCGACGCCGCCGTGGATCTGGCCCTCGACGATGCGCGGGTTGATCATCGGCCCGCAGTCGTGCACGACGGCGTAGCGCAGCACGCGGATCTCCGCGGTCTCCGGATCGGTCT
This sequence comes from Streptosporangiaceae bacterium, assembly GCA_036502625.1. Lineage (GTDB taxonomy): Bacteria > Actinomycetota > Actinomycetes > Streptosporangiales > Streptosporangiaceae > DASXYG01. The sequence goes on along the minus strand of DASXYG010000006.1, from coordinate 65,885 downwards.
CGACGACGGCGGCGTGCATGCCGCTGGCGAACGTGGCGCGCGGCGGCGAGTAGTAGTCGCGCCCTTCGAGGCCGGGTTCGGTGCCGGGGGCGATCGGGGGCTCGTCATCGCCGGGGCCGCCGCCGGCGAACTGGCCCGCGGCGGCCGTCTCGGCGTCGAAGGAGTAGCGCAGCGGGTTGGCCAGGACCGCGACCGTACGCAGCGGGATGGCCGACTCCGGCGCGCCGGCCACCCGGACCACGCCGTCGACGATCTCCAGGTCGCGCGGGTCGGCCTCCAGGGCGTCGCCGGCGATGCGCAGCGCCTTGTCCCGCACCTTCCGCGCGGCCAGCGCGATGGCGTTGCCGCTCATCACGGCGGCGCGTGAGGCGAACGTGCCGACGGCGTAGCCGAAGCGGCGCGTGTCGCCGGTGGTGACCTCGATGTCGGCCATCGGCACGCCCAGTTCGTCGGCCACGATCTGCGCGAACACCGTCTGATGGCCCTGGCCCTGGCTGGTCAGGCCGGTCGCGACGTGCACCTTGCCGGTGGTGTCGACCTGCACGTGGCCGCCTTCGTACGGGCCGACGCCGGTGCCCTCGACGTAGCAGCCCAGGCCGATGCCGATGCGGCGGCCCTCGGTGCGCGCCCGCTCGCGCAGCGCGGCGAAGTCGTCCCAGCCGATCAGGTCGCGGATCATGTCGAGCTGCTTGGGGTAGTCGCCCGAGTCGTAGATCAGCGGGCGGCCGTCCTGGAACGTCAGGCCCTGGTCGTACGGGAACTCGCCGGGCGTGATGAGGTTCGCGGCGCGGACGTCGGCGCGGTCCAGGCCGAGCTCGGCGGCGATGGCGTCCATGGTGCGCTCCATGCAGTAGACGCCCTGCGGCCGCCCGGCCCCGCGGTACGGCGTGACGATCACCGTGTTGGTGTAGAGGCTCGTCACCTCCGCGCGGTAGGCGCCGATCTTGTACGGGCCGAGGAGCTGCGTGGACGTCACGATCGGGATGATGATGCCGTACGGGGTGTACGCGCCGTTGTCGTGCGCGATCTCGACGTCCAGGCCGAGGACGCGGCCGTGGTCGTCGAAGCCCACGCGGACGTGCTGGAGCTGGCCGCGTTCGTGCGCCGACGACACGAAGTGCTCGCGGCGGTCCTCCGTCCAGGAGATCTCCACGGGCGCGCCCCCGGTGGCCAGCGTGCGCGCCGCCCACGGCAGCAGCACCTCCTCCGGCCACGGGTGGACGACCTTGACGCCGAAGCCGCCGCCGACGTCCGGCGCGATCACCTCGACCTGGACCGGCGCCATGCCGAGCTTCGCGGCGAGCGCCATGCGCACGCTGGTGGACGCCTGCGTGGACGTGTGGACGCGCAACCGGTCCTCGCCGGGGTCGTAGCGCGCGCGGACGCCGCGGCCCTCCAGCGGCATCGAGGCGCTGCGCTCGATGCTGAGGTCGAGCTCCAGGGTGTGCGGCGCGGCGGCGATGGCGGCGGGCGCGTCGCCGGCCTCCTGCAGCAGCCGCGCGGCCACGTTTCCGGGGACGTCGGGGTGCACGAGGTCGCGCGCGGCGGCGGCGTTCGCGATGCCGACGACCGGCGGCAGCGGGTCGTACGCCACCTCGATCGCGGCCGCGGCGTCCTCGGCGAGGTAGCGGTCGGTCGCGACCACCATGGCGACCGGCTCGCCGACGTACCGGACGACGTCGCGGGCCAGGGGGTGGCCGGTGCGGCCGTGGGTGAGCGCGGGGTGCGGGATGAGCAGCGGCAGCGGCTCGGCGACGCGTCCCTGGAGGTCGTCGTACGTGTAGACCGCGATCAGGCCGTCGGCGTCGAGCGCGCCGGTGACGTCGATGTCGACGACGCGGGCGTGCGCGTGCGGGCTGCGGACGAACGCGGCGGCGAGCGCGCCGCGGCCGAGGTCGTCGAGGAACCGGCCGCGCCCGGCGAGCAGCCGCGCGTCCTCCGTACGGGCGACCGGCTCGCCGAACAGCCGGGTGGCCATCAGGTGGCCGCCCGGGTGAGCTCGGCGGCGCGGCGGATGGCGGCGATGATGTTCTGGTAGCCGGTGCAGCGGCAGAGGTTGCCGGAGATGCCCTCGACGATCTCGTCGTCCGTAGGGTCGGGCCGCTCGCGGAGCAGTGCGGTGGCCGTCATCAGGAACCCGGGGGTGCAGAAGCCGCACTGGAGCGCGTGGCACTCGCCGAACGCCCGCTGCACCGGCGCGGGTGTGTCTCCGGTGGCCAGGCCCTCCACGGTGTCGATCGCGTGGCCGTCGGCGGTCACCGCGAGGGTGAGGCAGGAGCGGGCGGGGGCGCCGTCGAAGAGGATCGTGCAGCAGCCGCAGACGCCGTGCTCGCAGCCGACGTGGGTGCCGGTCAGCCCGAGGTCGTGGCGCAGGCAGTCGGACAGCAGCCGCCGCGCGGGCACCTCGACGTGGCACGGGGTGCCGTTGACGGTCAGCACGATCGCGTGCCGCTGCTCGGTCATGGGCGCCCCCGCGCGTCGCGTACGGCGGCGTCGAGCGCGCGCTCGGTCAGCACCCCGGCGAGGTGGCGGCGGTAGTCCGCGGAGGCGTGGATGTCCGGTTCGGCGTCGACGCGCTCGGCGACGTACGCGCGCAGGTCCGTACGGGCGACGGGCGCGAGGTCGAGCACCGGGGGCGGTGAGCCGAGGCCGACGTACGCGGCGCGGGCGGTGGCGACGCGCAGGTCGTCGTCCAGCGTCACCGCGACCGCGACACCGGCCAGGGCGTAGTCGCCGTGGCGGCGCGTGACCTCCTCGAACGCGGATCCGGAGCGGGCCGGGGCGGGCGGGAAGCGGGCGGCCACGGCGAGCTCGTCCGGGCGGGCGGCCGATTCCAGCGGGCCGAGGAAGAAGGCGTCCGCGGCGACCGTACGGGTGGCGTCCGCGCCGGCGAGCTCGACCTCGCCGCCGAGCAGCGCCAGCACGGCGGGCATCTCAGCGGCCGGGTCGGCGTGCGCCAGGCTGCCCACGACCGTGCCGCGGTTGCGGATCACCGGGTGCGCGACCAGCCGCAGCGCCCGGCGCAGCAGCGGCTGTGCACGCGCGGCCGCGCCGTCGCGCTCCAGCCGCGCGTGCCGCACCAGCGCGCCCACGCGCACGCCACCGCCGTCATCGTCGTCGATCGTGTCCAGCTCGGTGAGGCGGTTGATGTCGACGATGTGGGCGGGGGCGGCGAGGCGCATGTTCAGCAGCGGGATGAGGCTCTGGCCGCCGGCGAGGACCTTCGCGTCCGGGCCGAGGTCGGCGAGGAGGCGCAGCGCGGCGGGCAGGTCGTCCGGCGCGTGGTACGCGAACGGCGGCGGCTTCACTCACGCTCCTCGTCCGACGCGTCCGACACGTCGCCGATGACCGTGGCGGTGCCGCCGGGCCCGGCCGCGCCGGGCGCCAAGGGGCCGCGGCGGCGGGCGATCGCGGCCAGCGTGTGGTACGCGATGATCACGATGAGCGTGCCGAGCGCGATGCCGGACAGCGGGAAGTCCTTGGTGATCACCAGCGTCACGTTGCCGATCGCGGCGATCACCCCGGCGGCCACCGGCACCAGGTTGACGGGGTCGCCGAAGTCGACCCGGTTCTCGATCCAGATCTTGGCGCCGAGCAGGCCGATCATGCCGTACAGCACGACCGTGATGCCGCCGAGCACCCCACCGGGCGTCGCCGCCACGAGCGCGCCGAACTTCGGGCACAGGCCGAACAGCACGGCCACGATCGCGGCCACCCAGTACGCCGCGGTCGAGTAGACGCGGGTGGCGGCCATGACGCCGATGTTCTCCGCGTACGTCGTGGTGGGCGAGCCGCCGAGCGCGGTGGCCACCGCGGTGGTGGCGCCGTCGGCGAGCAGCGCGCGGCCGAGCAGCGGGTCGAGGTTGTCGCCGGTCATCGCCGAGACGGCCTTGACGTGGCCGGTGTTCTCCGCGATGAGCGCGATGACGCCGGGCAGCGCGACGAGGATCGCGGACGTCTTGAAGTCCGGCGCGTGCAGGTGCGGCAGGCCGATCCAGTCGGCCTTCTGGACGCCGGAGAGGTCGACCCGCCAGTGCGTGGTGACCTTGCCCGCGGCCGCGCTGAACGCGGTGATCTGCCCGAAGACCAGGTCGAACACCCACGACAGCAGGAACCCGAACACGAGGCCGAGCAGGACGGCGATGCGCGACCAGAACCCGCGCAGCAGCACCGACATCACGACCACGAAAGCGAGCGTGATCAGCGCGACCCACTGGTCCTGCGGCCAGTACGTGTTCGCCACCACGGGCGCCAGGTTGAAGCCGATGAGCAGCACGACCGCGCCGGTGACGACCGGCGGGAACACCGCGTGGACGAGGCGCGGCCCGGCGAGGTGGACGAGCACGCCCACGGCGAACAGCACGATCCCGGCCACGCAGATCGCCCCGGTGACCGTCGCGCTCGAACCGCCCGCGGCGCGGATCGCGACGGTCGCGCCGACGAACGACGCGCTCGTGCCCAGGTAGCTCGGCACCTTCCCGGAGACCACCAACAGGAACACGATGGTCGCGAACCCGGACATCATCACCGCGAGGTTCGGGTCCAGCCCCATGACCACGGGGAACACGAACGTCGCGCCGAACATCGCGACGACGTGCTGCACCCCGATGCCGATCGTCCGGCCCCACGACAGCCGCTCGTCCGGGCGTACGACCTCACCGGGCGGTGGTGTCCGCCCGTCACCGTGCACGGTCCAGCCGAATACCGGCATGCGTCCTCCCGCGTCCTGGGCCGCCGTGGCCGCTGGCAGCGGCGCGATACGCCGATCTTCCGTCACGCGATGTGGCGACGCTAGAACCCGCGCCGCACCGGGACATCATCGAGATCTGCCAAAAACATGCGGCGGCCCCCGGCATTCGAAACGCCGGGGGCCGGATGCGGACCCGGCGCCTTACACATCGCTTCCACCTCGGTTACCGGCCGTCGCGGACGGACCCCGGAAACCCGTATGGTCCGGCCATGCCCACACCCCCGGCCGCGGCGCGCCGCTGATGACGCGCCCCCGTACCTGGATCGCCGTCGCCGCGGTCGCCGTCGTGGCGGCCGCCGCGCTGGTCGCGCCGCGGCTCTGGCCCGGCGGCGCGAAGAGTGCGCCGGGCCGGTCCGCGCTGCACGAGGCGTGGCGGGTCCGGCCCGGCGCCAACCCCGTCGGCCACGCCACCGGGCTGGTCTCCGACGGGCGGCGGGTCGTCACGATCCAGGAGCCATTGCGGATGTACCCGGACGCGGCGCCGTCCCGGCTCACCGGCTACGACGGCGCAACCGGCAAGCGGCTGTGGCGGACCGCGCTCGCGTGGACGAACGACGCCGAACCCGTGGGCGGCGACGGCGTCGTCATCATCGCCAGCGGCGGCAAGGTGGGGTCGCCCACCGTGCGCACCGCCGACTACGTCGCGCTCGACTCGAGGACCGGCAAGCAGCGGTGGCGTGTCAAAGTGGCCCGGCGCACCGATCCCGAGCCCTGGGTCGAAGCCGGTGACACCCAGCCCGTCGGCGCGCTGCGTGACGGCGTCTTCTACTACGCCGACGGCCACGCGGTCATCGGCGTGGACGCCGCGACCGGCGCGCCCCGCTACCGGTTCACCAGTACGGCGGACAACGCGCTCGCCGGCCCGGTCGCCGCCGGGGACAGGATCGCGATGATCGTACGGGCCACCGGACGGGACCGGCTCGACCAGTCGGTGCTCCTCCTCTCCCCGGACCTCAGAACGTCCGCCCGCGTCCTGCGAACGGAGTCATACGGCTTCGGGCCGGAGCGGATGGCGGTGAGCGGCGACACCGTGCTCGCCTGGTCCGGCCGCAAGGTCTGGGCGCTGGACGCGCGCACGGGCCGCACGATCCTGCCGGGGCGGGACCTGCCGCCGCAGGCGGGCGCCGTCGCCGTGGTCGGCCGTACGATCCTGGCCACCGGCGCGAAGCCGGGCCTGCTCGACGGCTACGACCTGCGCACGGGACGCCGGACGTGGTCCATCGGCACCAAGGTGGACGGGGACACGGAATCGCCGACGGTCCAGGTGGTCGGGGGCATGCTGCTCACCGTCGGGGACGACGTCGCGATCGTCGACCCCGTCCGCGGCCGGCGCGTGTTCCACGTGACGACCGAAGAGGCGCGGAGCCTGTTGCCCGGCGCGTCGTTCGGCGGCCACGCCGTGGCCGCCGCCGGACGTGTCGTCGTCTACGGCATGAACGGCCTCATCGGGTACCGCTGACCGGGTCAGATGCCCCGCATGCGCAGCACGCGCAGGGCCAGCGTGAGGTTCAGCCGCAGGTGGGCGTCGGCGGTGAACGGGCCGAGGGCGCGTTCGAGCTTGGCGATGCGGTAGCGCAGGGTGTTGTAGTGGAAGTGCAGGCGGCGGGCCGTCTCCGCGACGTTCAGGTTGGTTTCCAGCAGCACGTCGAGGGTGTGGCGGAGGTCCGCGGTGTCGGGGTCGTCGCCGGCGAGGCCGCCGAGGGTCTCGGTGACGAAGTTGCGCAGCTCGCGGGTGTCGGGCACCAGGCTGAGCAGGCGGTAGACGCCGAGGGAGTCGAACGTGGCGCTGGCGCCCGCGCCGTTGAGCTGCCGCCCGACGCGTACGGCGGTCGTGGCCTGGTCGTACGCCCCGGCCAGCGCCGACGGCGTCGCGACGAAGCGGCTGATGCCCGCGGAGAACGTACGGCGCGCCCCGGGGTGGTCGGCGAACAGCGCGCACGCGTCGGCGACGACCCGCTCGGGATCGGTGCCGGCGCCCACCACGACCACCGCCTCGTGGGAGAACCCGGCTACGGCGGCCGAGACGTCGTGGCGCCGCGCGGCCTGCGTACAGGCGGCGACCAGGCGGTCCTGCACCAGGCGCTCCTCGGCCTGGCCGCGCCTGGTGCGCTCGTCGCCGTCGAGCTCGGCGACGATCACCGCGGACGGGCGGGACAGCTTCCAGCCGAACGCGGCGGCGTGCGCGGCGACCCGCTCGTCTCCCCCGGCGCGCCCGGTGATCACGTCGCGCAGGAAGTCCGCGCGGTACTTGCTCTCCACGGCGGTGACCGCCTGCTGCTTGGTGATCACCAGCGCGGCGACGGTGGCCGCGCGCTCCAGGATGCTGACGTCGGTGTCGCACAGCTCGCCGTGCGCCGTACGGGCGACGAGCCTGCCGTGGTCGTAGCCGCCGGCCTTGACGGGCACGACCGCCCACGCGCCGTGCGCGCCGTACCGGTCGGGGGTGACCAAGCGGCCGGTGCCGTCGAAGCAGGGCACGCCGGTCCAGTCGGCGACGGCGCCGCGCGGGCCGCAGCCGGTGATCACCCGGCCGTCGGCGTCCGTGGCCGCGATGGAGACGTCGAGCAGCCCGGCCACCTCGGCGGCCACCTCCGCGAGCCCGCCGCCGCCCAGCACGATCTGCACCAGCGCGCGGTGCGCCTCCTCGGCGCGGGCCAGCGTCGCGGCCTGCCGGTTGAGGATGTCGGTGAGCACCTGGTTCAGGATGTCGTCGAAGCCCACGCCGCCGGGCAGCAGGATCAGCGGGAACGCCAACCGGTCGGCCTGCTCGACCATCTCCGGCGGCAGCTCGTCGAGGTAGCGGCCGAGCTTGATGGCCATCGCGGCGAGGCCGCGCTCGTCGAGGTCGGCGACCAGGTGCGCGAGCGACTGCGGGGTGTTGCGCAGCGGGTAGCCGGTGGTCAGCAGCAGTTCGTGCGGCTTCACCCAGGCGAGGACGTCCGGCACCTCCATGACGTTCAGCCGCTGCACCACGCGGTCGAGCCCGGCCCGCCCGGCCAGCACCCGCGCGCCCGCCAGGGTCGACACGCCGAGGACCGCCTCGACCGAGAGACCGTGCGTCAGCGTGCCGGTGCTCGTACGGCGTCCGGGCGCCGCGCCGTCGAGGGTGTCGGTGTCGGACATGGCGTCTCCTCGCGAACCGCGACGTCCCCCGGGACCGCCGGCTGCCGATGTGGTGCCCGAACGCGAGAGTGGCAGGAAAAGCCAACGCCTGTCCAGATCATTGGCAGCTTTCACCATGCGTCCGCAGGCGTTCGCCATCTAGCGTCAGCACGGTGCCACCGCAGCCGCACATCCGCGAAGCGCCAGGCCGGGCCGTACGCGCGGCCCGGCGCGAGACGGACGCGGTGCTGGTCACCGGGGCCGCGAGCACGGCGGTGCGGCGGGTGCTCGACGGGCCACGGCGCGACGCCCGGGTGCTCGCCGCGTTCCGCCTCGCCTGCTACCTGGAGCTGTCCGGACCGGCGGAGCCGCGGGTCCTTGCGCTGATCACCGCGCGCGCCGTACGGCTGCCCAACGCGCTGGTGCTCCCGGACGGCACGCCGCTGTACGGCTTGCAACCAGGCGCGTACGGGCAGGTGGGCGCGGGCGTCGTCGCGGCCGGCCCGGTCCTGGCGGGCGCGGCCCGCTGGTGGGACCCGGTGCCGGTCCTGTCGCCGGTCACCCCCGAGGCCCTCGACCACCGCGTGGCCCATCTCGACGCCGTCCGCACCGCCTCCGAGCGCCGCCCCGGCCTGACCCCGTCCGACGGCCCCGGCCCCCTCACCACCGCCTGCGCCACCGACGCCCTGGCCGACGCGGTCGAACAGTCCGAACGCATCGTCGGCCTCGGCCCCGGCCTGACCCCGTCCGGCGACGACTTCCTCTGCGGCCTCCTCCTCGCCCTCCGCCTCCTCACGCCCTGCGTCAGCCCGGCGGTTCCGGCCGGGGGTGCGGCCGTGCGGCTGGCGGACTGGATCGGGGCGGCCGTCACCTCCGACGCCACCACGCGCACCACCGCGCTGTCCGCGACGCTCCTGCACTGCGCGGCGGCCGGGCAGGCGTCCGGCGAGGCCGCGGGCGTGCTGCGCGCGCTCACCTGCCCCGGCGGCCAGGGCCTCACGGTTGCCACCCGCCGCCTCCTGGCCACCGGCCACACCTCAGGCGCCGACCTCGCCTGGGGCCTCGCCGCAGGCGCCCGCGCCGTCACGTCCCTGGCCCGCCTCGAAGGGCGCGCGGCGTGAGCGCCGCCCACGGCCGCCGGGGCCCGTACGGGCGGGGGCGCGGCATGAGCGCCGCCCACGTCACGGTCTTCGCCCGCAGTGAGCGGGGCGGGGCATGAGCGGCGCGCCGGTGGGCGACTGGGTGGAGGTGCGGGGTGGGGCGTACCACGACTCCGTGACCCTGATGCGGGTCAGCCGGGCCTTGGGAGATGTCGCCGGTGTGGAGCGGGCGATGGTGGCGATGGGGACGGAGCTGAACCGGGAGCTGATCGCGCGGATGGGGTTCGCCGTGCCGGCCGCGGGCCCCGGTGACCTGGTGATCGCCGTACGGGGTGGCGCCGGGGGGCTGGAGGAGGCGCGCGGGCGGCTGGCGGAGGCGCTGGCGCCCCAGGCCGTACGGCAGGGGGGGTCGCGTACGGACCCGCCGCCGCGCACCGTCGCCGCCGCCGTGCGCCGCGGCGCGCTCCAGGGGCGCGCGCCCACGATCGCGCTGGTCTCCGTGCCCGGGGAGTACGCGTTCGCGGAGGCGATGGACGCGATCGAGGCGGGCATCGACGTGATGGTGTTCAGCGACAACGTGCCGCCGCACCAGGAGGTGGCGCTGAAGCGCGCGGCGGCGCGGCGCGGGCGGCTGGTCATGGGACCCGACTGCGGCACGGCGATCGTCGCCGGTGTGGCGCTCGGCTTCGCGAACGTGACGCGGCCCGGGCGCGTGGGCGTCGTCGCGGCGTCCGGCACCGGCGCGCAGCAGGTGACGTGCCTGCTGGACGAGGCCGGGGTCGGGGTGTCGCACGTGCTCGGCGTGGGCGGCCGCGACCTGTCGGCGGAGGTCGGCGGGTTGTCCACGCTGGCGGCGCTGGACGCCCTCGACGCCGACCCCGCCACCGAGTTGATCATGCTCCTGTCCAAACCCCCGGACCCGCGGGTGGCGGCCACGGTGCGTGCGCACGCGCAGGGGCTGCGCACGCCGGTCAGGTACACGCCGCTTGGGACGGGCGACGCGGACCTGTCCGCCGCCACCCGCGGCACACTCACGGCCCTAGCCGTCCCGATCCCCACGTGGCCCATATGGCCCGGCCCCACCCAGTCCCCCCGCAGCGGCTCCCTCCGCGCCCTCTACACAGGCGGCACCCTCTGCCTAGAGGCCCGCGACATAGCCACGAAATCCCTAGGCCCCATCCCCACCAACCTCGACCCCCCAGATCACCCCGCAGCCCCAACACCCCCCGCCGCGAACGCGACGCCCGAGGCCGGGGCCGCCACCGCCGCCCCTGCGGCAGGGACGGGAGCCTCCCTCGACCCCTCGGATCTCCCCTCCGCCCCAGCCCCTACGGCAGGGGTGGGGGAAGCGCCCCCGACACCCCCCTCCCCCGCGGCCAAGGCCGCGCCTGAGGCAGAGACCGGGGCGAACGCGACGCCTGAGGCCAGAGCAGGGGCTGGGGAGAGAGCCGCAACACCCCCTCCCCCCGCCGCTAAGGCGACGCCTGAGGCCGGGGCTGCAGCGGAGACCGAGGCCGCGCCTGGAGCCGGGACCGGGACGAACGCGACGCCACGAGCCGGGGCACGTGCCTCCACCGCCACCCCCGCGGCAGGGGCGGGAGAGGGAGCCCCAGCACCCCCCTCCCCAACCGCGAACGCGACGCCTAGGCCCGAGGCCGGGGCTGAAGCCGGGGCGAACGCAACGCCAGGGGCCAGGGCGGGAGCCGCCACCATCCCTGCGCCAGAGGCGGGGGAAGCCACCCCAACACCCCCCTCGGCTAAGACCGAGCCTGAGGCAGGGACCGGGGCGAACGCGACGCCAGGGGCCAGGGCAGAGGCAGGGGCTACCGCCACCCATGCGGCCGGGGCGGGGGAAGCAACCCCAACACCCCCCTCTCCTGTCGCGAGGGCAACGCCTGAGGCAGGGGCGGGGGCGGGGGCCGCCGCGAAGGCGACGCTCGCGGCCGGAGCGGAGGCGAAGCCCAGGGCCGTGGCCCGAGCGGACGCGACGCCTGGGGCCGGGGCTAGGACGGGGGTCCGGGACGGAGCGGAGGCGGCACCTGAGGCCGGGGCTGAATCCGGGTTCGAGAGCGGGGCCACCGCGGAGGCGACGCCCGTGGCTGGGGCTGGGGCTGGAGCTGGGGCCGGGGCTGAAGCCGGGTTTGGGGCCGAGGCCGCCGCGGCGGCAGCGCCAGGGACCGGGGCCGGGACTGAGACCGGGGCCGGGACTGAGACCGGGGCCGGGGATGGGGCGGACGGGGTGGGATTCGCGGTGGGTGGGGGGCATTTCATGATCGACTTTGGGGAGGATCGGATGACGCGGGGGCGGGCGCATCCGATGATCGATCCCACCTTGCGGCTCGAGCGGATCGGCGTTGAGGCCCGTGATCCCGCTTGTGCCGTGCTGCTGCTCGATGTGGTGCTCGGGCATGGGGCGGATCCGGATCCGGCCGCGCGCCTGGCGCCCGCGATCAGCGACGCCCGGCGTACGGCCGCGGCGGACGGGCGGGATCTCGCGGTGGTCGTGTCGCTCTGCGGCACCGCCGCCGACCCGCAGGGCCGCGACGCGACCGCCTCCGCCCTGGCGGACGCCGGTGCCCGCGTCTTCGCCAGCAACGCCGACGCCGCACGCCACGCCGCCTCCCTCATCCTCCCCGGAGACACCTCCTCCGTCACCCTCCCCGGAGCAACCCCATGACCGGGCCGAACACCGCCCCGGACGGCCACCTCTCAGGCGAACCCAGCACCCCGGACGGCCTCCTCCCGGGCGACCCCGCCACCTCGGACGCCCACCTCCCGGGCGAACCCACCACCCCGGACGGCGATCTCCCGGGTGGCCCCGTCGCCACCCCGCACGGCCTCCTCGCGGGCGAACCCGTCGTGGTGACCGCCGGGGCCGATGTGCTGGGGGACGCCTTGACGGCGCAGGCCGTGCAGACCGTGCCCGTCTCCTGGCGGCCGCCCGTGCTCGGTACGGCCGACGACCTCGCGGACGTGGCCGGCGACCCGCGGCGGCACGCCGCGAACGCGTACGCGGTCGGCCGGCTCACCGGTGCCCGGCCGCACCTCGTGGACGTACGCCCCGCCTCGGACGTCCTCGGCCTCTCCCCCGGTACGTTCCTGCACGCCGGACCGCCCATCGGGTGGGACCGCGCATCCGGCCCCCTGCGCGGCGCGCTCATCGGTGCGGCGCTGTTCGAGGGGCTGGCCGGGACGCCCGAGGACGCCGAGCGGCTCTTCGTGGACGGCGTGTGCGGGCTGCGGCCGTGCCACGGGCAGGCCGCCGTCGGGCCCATGGCGGGCGTGGTCAGCCCGTCGATGTGGATGCTGTGCGTCGAGGACACCGAGTACGGCGGGCGGGCGTACTGCTCGCTGAACGAGGGGCTCGGGCGGGTGCTGCGCTACGGGGCGTACGCGCCCGAGGTGATCGAGCGGCTGCGCTGGATGGCGGGCGTGCTCGGCCCGGTGCTGCAGACCGCCGTACGCCGCCGCGCCGCGCGCGACGGCCCGCTCGACCTCCGCGCGATGATCGCGCAGGCCCTCCAGATGGGCGACGAGCTGCACAACCGCAACCGCGCCGCGACGTCCCTGTTCATCCGGGAGATCGCGGGCGACGTCGTGGAGGCCGCCGACGGCCGGGACGCCGCCGGGGTGCTGCGGTTCATGGCCGGCAACGACCACTTCTTTCTGAACCTCGGCATGGCGACGGCGAAGGCCTCCGCGGACGCGGCGCGCGATGTGCCGGGCTCCACCCTGGTCGTGGCGATGGCCCGCAACGGCACCGACTTCGGCGTGCAGACCGCCGGCACCGGCGACCGCTGGTTCACCGGACCCGCGGGCGTGCCCGACGGCCTCTACCTCGGCGCGTACGGCCCGGACGACGCCAACCCCGACATCGGCGACTCCACGATCATGGAGACCGCGGGCGTCGGCGGCTTCGCCATGGCGGCCGCGCCCGCGATCGTCCGGTTCGTCGGCGGCGAGGTGGACGACGCCCTGGCCGCGACCGCCGCGATGTACGAGATCACCCTCGCCGAGCACCCCGCGTACGCCGTGCCGGTGCTGTCGTTCCGCGGCACACCGGTGGGCATCGACGTGGCCCGGGTGGCGCGTACGGGCGTCCTCCCGGTGGTCAACACCGGCATCGCGGGCCGGGTCGCGGGCACCGGCCAGGTCGGCGCGGGCCTCGTCGCGCCGCCCATGGACGCCTTCACCCAGGCCCTGTCCGCCCTCGCCGCGGCCGCACGTGGATAACGCGCGCCGCCCCGGAGATGATGTGCGTCATGACGACTCCGCTGACCGGCACCCAGTACGCGATCACCGCGGGCGACTACAGCGCGACGGTGGTGGAGGCCGGCGCCGGGCTGCGTGAGCTGACCCACCGCGGCGTCCCGCTGGTGGAGGGCTATCCGGCCGACCAGATGTGCACCGGCGGCCACGGCCAGCTCCTGCTGCCGTGGCCGAACCGCGTCGACCGCGGGCGCTACCGCTTCGACGGCGAGGACCACGTCCTGCCGCTCACCGAGGCGGCCGCGGGCAACGCCATCCACGGCCTCACCCGGTGGGCGTCCTGGTCGCCGGCCGCGCACACCACCGGGCACGTACGGCTGACGTACCGGCTGCCCGCGCAGCCCGGCTACCCGTTCCGCCTCGACCTCGCCGTGGAGTACCGGCTGCACGCCGGCGGCGGCCTCGCGGTGACCGTCACGGCCGTGAACACCGGCAGCCGCCGCGCCCCGTACGGCGCGGGCGCCCACCCGTACCTCACGGTCGGCGCCCCGGTGGACGAGTGCCGCGTCACCGTCCCCGCCGACACGCGGCTGCTCACCGACGCGCGCGGCATCCCCGCCGGCGCGGAACCCGTCGAGGGCACCCCGTTCGACCTGCGCCGCCCCCGCGTCCTCGGCGACCTGGCGATCGACCACCCGTTCACCGGGCTGGACCGCGACGGCGCGGGCAACGCGTGGGCGCGGGTGACCCACGGCCGCAGGAGCGTCGCGCTGTGGGCCGACGAGGCGCACAACTGGCTGCAGGTCTACACCGGCGACCGCGGCGCGCTCGCCGTCGAGCCGATGACCTGCCCGCCCAACGCGTACGCCACGGGCACCGGGCTGATCACCCTCGAACCCGGCGCGTCCGCGACGTCCGCGTGGGGCATCCGCGCCGACCTCCCGTCCTGAACCGCACCCCCGTACGCAAGGATGGCCATGATCGAGATCACCGAGCGCGGGGAAGGGACAGGGCCATGAAATCGACGCTGACCTCGGCTGGCCACGCCGATCTGCGGGCCCGGGTGGAGGCCGCGCGCGCGGACCACGACTCCGGCTACCCCGGCCCGCCGATCGTGTGGCAGCCGGTGCACACCGTGTACGTCCCGGCCGACCGGGTGGCCGCCGACATCGGGCCCGCGTACGGCAAGGAGGCGCTCGCCCTGCTGGACGCGCACGTCCGCGGCACCGCGTCGTTCGCCGAGGCGTTCGGTGTGGCGGTGGACCTCGCCGACGAGGTGCGCGCCCGGGTGGCCGCGAAGCTGGTCGCCGACCCCGTGGAGGACCTGCGGATCGACTTCGAGGACGGCTACGGCGTCCGCGACGACGAGACCGAGGACGCCGACACCGAGCGCGCCGCCGACGCCGTCGCCCGCGCCTACACCGAGGGCATCCTGCCGCGCCGCTGGGGCCCGCGCGTGAAGTCCTTCGCCGACGGCGGCTACGACCGCGCCGTGTCCACGCTCGACGGCCTGCTGACCGGGGTCATCGACCGGGTGGGCGCGCTGCCGCCCGGCTTCGTGATCACGTTCCCGAAGGTGATCTCGTCCGCGCACGTGGCCGTGTTCGCCGGTCTGCTGGCCCGGCTGGAGGCGGCGCTCGGGCTGGAGGCGGGGCTGCTGCGGTTCGAGGTGCAGGTGGAGACGCCGCGTACGGTGTTGGACCGGTCCGGCGCGGCCACGCTGCCCGCCGTGGTGGAGGCGGCGGCCGGGCGCATGTCCGCCGCCCACTTCGGGGTGTTCGACTACACGGCCGCGCTCGGCCTCCCGCCGGAGCAGCAGCGCCTCGACCACCCCGCGTGCGACTTCGCGCGGAACATCATGCAGGTCACGCTGGCCGGCACCGGCGTGGAGACCTCCGACGGCGCGACCAACCTGGCGCCCGCCGGCGACGAGACCGCCGCCGTCCACGCCGTCTGGCAGGTGCACGCCGCGCACGTACGCCACTCCCTCGCGCACGGCTTCTACCAGGGGTGGGACATGCACCCGGCGCACCTCGTCAGCAGGTTCGCCACGGTCTACGCCTTCCACCTCACCGGGTTCGCCGACCTGGCCGGGCGGGTGCGCGCCTGGGCGGAGAACACCACCGGCGCCTCCGGCGTCATGGACGAACCGGCGACGGTCAAGGCCCTGCTCGCCCGGCTGCGCCGCGCCGTGGGCTGCGGCGCCGTCACTGAGGCCGAGGCGCTGTCCGCGACGGGCCTGGACACCCTGCGCTGACCTGGGCCCGAGGAGGCTCCGCATGGCCGTACGGACCGAGCGCGCCGGCGCCGTCCACACCGTGGTGATCGACCGTCCCGATGTGCGCAACGCCGTCGACGGGCCGACAGCCGCCGACCTCGCCGCCGCGTTCCGCGCGTTCGAGGCCGACGGCACGGCGCGCGTGGCCGTGCTGTGGGGTGCGGGCGGCACCTTCTGCGCGGGCGCCGACCTGCACGCCGTCGGCACGGAGCGCGGCAACCGGGTCGACGGCGACGGCGACGCTCCGATGGGCCCGACGCGCATGCGGCTGTCCAAGCCGGTGATCGCCGCCGTCGAGGGCCACGCCGTGGCCGGCGGCCTGGAGCTCGCCCTGTGGTGCGATCTGCGGGTGGCCGCCGACGACGCCGTGTTCGGGGTGTTCTGCCGCCGCTGGGGCGTGCCGCTGATCGACGGCGGCACCGTACGGCTGCCGCGGCTGATCGGCATGAGCCGCGCCATGGACCTCATCCTCACCGGCCGCGCGGTCAGCGCCGCCGAGGCGTACGACATCGGCCTGGCCAACCGGGTCGTCCCCGCGGGCGGCGCGCGGCAGGCGGCGGAGGCGCTGGCCGGGGAGATCGCCGCGTTCCCGCAGACGTGCCTGCGCGGCGACCGGATGTCCGCCCTGGAGTCCGGCGGCGACGAGGCCCACGCCATGGCCGCCGAGCTGGCGTACGGCCGGGTGTCGCTGGCCGAGGCGGCCGCGGGCATCGGCCGCTTCACCTCGGGCGAGGGCCGCCATGGCGCGTTCTGACGCGCTCGCCGCGCTGCGCGGGCAGCGCGCGACCCGGTGGTTCACCGCGGAGCCCGTCGCGGACGACCTGGTCACCTCGGTGCTGGAGGCCGCGCGGTGGACGGGTTCGGCGCGCAACCGGCAGCCGTGGCGGTTCGCCGTGGTCACCGCCGCCGGGGTCCGTACGGGGCTGGCCCGGCTGGGCGCGTACGCGGGCCACCTGGCGGGCGCTCCGGTGGTGATCGGGCTGGCCGCCGACGCCCGGTTCGCCGACGCGGAGTTCGACGCGGGCCGCGCCGCGCAGACGCTCATGCTCGCCGCGGACGCCCTCGGCCTCGGCACCTGCCCGGCCACGTTCTTCCCCGAGGCCAACGCCGCCGCGGCCACCCGCCTGACCGGCTTCGCGCCGCCGTGGCGGGTCCGTACGGCCATCGCCCTCGGCCACCCGGCACCCGCGCCGCCGGATGGGACCCGGGCCGTCCCCGCCGGCCGCCTCCCGCTGGCCGAGCTGCGCCACGACATCGCCTGAATCGCCGCGCGCCCCTTCTGATGGCGGCGTCCTCCGGTTAGATTGCGGGCACCGGACCCCGGCGGGAAGGGCCACGCGATGGACCACGGAATCGGGCATTGGGCGACGCGCCAGGCGTTCCTCGCGGGCGACCGGGTGGCGCTCGTCAGCGGCGAGCGCCAGATCACGTACGCGGAGTTCGACGCCCGCACGTCCGCGCTGGCCCGCGCGCTCGTCGGCCTCGGCGTGCGCAGGTTCGACCGCGTGGCGCTGCTGGCCCCCAACTCGCCGGAGTTCATGGAGACGCTGTTCGCCTGCGCCAAGCTCGGCGCGATCTGCGTCCCGGTGAACTTCCGCCTCGGCCCGTCCGAGATCGCGCACATCCTCGCCGACTCCGGCGCCGACACGCTCGTCACGCACACCGAGTTCGCCGAGACGGCCGCGCGGGCGGCGGCCGAGCCGGGCGTACGGCTGCGGCACACCCTCGCCTTCGGCGGCCCCGCGCCCGAGGGCGCCCTCCCGTACGCCGACGTCCTGGCCTCCGGCGATCGCGCCACGCTGGAGATGGCCGTGGCCGAGGGCGACGTGCACGCGATCATGTACACCTCGGGCACCACCGGGCGGCCCAAGGGCGCGATGCTCACCCACGCGAACACCATCGCCAACGCGCGCAACGCCTCGATGATGGGCCGCGGCCTCAACGCCGACGACGTCACGGTGACCGCGGCGCCCATGTTCCACATCGGCGGCCTCGGCGTGCACAGCCTGCCGTTCGTGCAGCTCGGCGCCGCCAACGTCGTCCACGCGCGGTTCGACCCGGCCGCGATGCTCGCCGACATGGCGCGCCACCGGGTGACCGTTCAGTTCCTTGTGCCCGCCATGTGGGCCGCGGTGATGCGCGTGCCGGACTTCGACGCGTACGACCTGTCCGCGCTGAAGCTGGCCGTGTCCGGCGGCGCGCCCACCCCGCTGACCGTGATCGACTTCTTCCAGGCGCACGGCATCCCGTTCCAGGAGGGCTTCGGGATGACCGAGACCGCCCCGGCGGTGTCCATGCTGGACGCCGACCACGTCAAGGAGAAGGCCGGCTCGATCGGCCGCCCGCTGTTCCACGTCGAGGCCCGCATCGTGGACCCCGCCGACCGCGACTGCCCCGCCGACACGGTGGGCGAGCTCGTACTGCGCGGCGCCAACATCTTCGCCGGCTACTGGATGCTCCCCGAGGCCACCGCCGAGGCGTTCCGCGGCGGCTGGTTCCACACCGGCGACCTCGGGCGGGTCGACGACGACGGCTACATCACGCTGGTCGACCGCAAGAAGGACATGATCATCACCGGCGGCGAGAACGTCTACCCGGTGGAGGTCGAGCAGGTGCTCTACCGCTGCGACGGCGTCGCCGAGGCCGCCGTGATCGGGCTGCCGGACGACCACTGGGGCGAGTCCGTCACCGCGGTGGTCGCACTCGAAGCGGACGCCTCACCGGACGCCGACGCGCTCATCGCCTACGCGCGCGACCGCCTCGCCCACTTCAAGTGCCCCAACCGCGTCGAGTTCGTCGACGCGCTGCCGCGCAACGCCACGGGCAAGGTGCTGAAGACCGAGCTGCGCCGCCGCTACGGCGGGTCGGCGTCCGGCGTCACCCGCGGCTGAGGCTCAGCCCACGCGGTCGGCGGCGGCCAGCCAGGCCGGCATGAGGCCCTGGCCGTCGGCGGTGACCTCGAAGGACAGGCCCTCGTCGAACAACTGGGCGCGCATCTTCTCGTTGACCTGCCCGGCGAAGGACGCCGGGCGTACGTCCGTGACCGTCCAGCCGCCCGCGGTCAGCGCCGTACGGATCTCCTCCTCGCTGAGGGTGTACGGCACCACCGAGACGGCGGCCACGTCGGACGCGCAGACCAGGTTCAGCCGCGCGCCCGTACGGGTGGCGCGGTGCAGCGCGGTCGCGTAGCGGACGCGGTCGGCGGCGTCGAAGCAGTGGAACAGCGCGCTGTCGAGGACGGTGTCGAACCGGTCGGTGTAGCCGTCGAGGCGGAGGGCGTCGGCGACGTCGAAGGTGACGTCCGCGCCGGTCTCGGCGGCGCGCTCGCGGGCGCGGCCGATGGCGACGGCGCTGCCGTCGAGGCCGGTCACCCGGTAGCCGTGCGCGGCCAGGAAGATCGCGTTCTCGCCGAGGCCGCAGCCGATGTCCAGCACGTCGCCGGCGAACCTCCCGTCGCGTTCGAGGTCCACGACGACCGGCTGCGGGCCGCCGATGTCCCACGGCACGCGCGCGCCGAAGTCGATGGCCTCGTTCGCCGCGGCGCCGCGGTAGGCGGCGTCGAAGTCCAGGTTCCGCAGGTCGGGCCGTTCGGGCATGGTCTGTCCTCCTTGGGGTGGTGGCGGGTCAGTGGCCCGGCTGCCAGGGGCGCAGGCGCGGCCACCAGCCGGGCACGTTCGCCCGGTACTCCTCGTACGCCGCGCCGAACGTGCCGCGCAGCTTCGGCTCCTCGTACCAGTGGACGAACGCCATCGGCAGCGCCGCGACGAGCAGGCAGTACGCCGCCAGCCAGGGCTGCCAGAACAGCAGCGCCTGCCCGGCTGTGGCGGCGATGAGCGCGACGTACATCGGGTTGCGGACGTAGCGGAACAGCCCGCCGACGACCAGCCGCTCGGGCGGCGCGGCGGGCAGCGGCGTGCCCAGGCCCTCGACGGCGAACCGGGCGAAGGCGTGCAGCAGCACGGCGGCGCCCGCCGCGATGAGCACGGCCGCGACGATCCGCACGGGCACGGCCGCCCACGCCGCGGACGGCCCCATGACGCGCCATCCGCTGATCGCCCACGGCACCAGCACCACAACGCTCCCGGGCGCGACGACGAAGAACGCCGCACTCCCGGCGGCGGCGACCGATCGGCGCATGCGGACCATCTCCCTCAGCAAAAACTCATCGCACGATGAATTTAACGGACACGCGCCCGCAGGGTCAAGGATCCGCGCGTGGATCGCGCCAGGGTCAGGAGTCGGTGTAGCGGGCGAGGTCGTCCGGGGTGTCGATGTCGTCGGCGCTGGCGATGTCGGCGCACTCGACCGCGGTGACCAGGTCCGGGTGGGCGCGGAGGAAGGCGCGCGCGCCCCGGTCGCCGGTCGCGGACTCCGCGACGGCGGGCCAGTGGGCGCGGCCGAGCAGCACCGGGTTGCGCGGTGCCCCGTCGTACGCCGCGACCGCGACCTCGGCGCCCGCGTCGTACGCCGCGATGAGCCGACGCACGACCTCCGGGCCCACGCCCGGCTGGTCGACCAGCGCCACCACCACCGCGCCGGCCTCGGCGGGCAGCGCGCCGAGCCCCGTACGCAGGGACGATCCCATTCCCGTCGCCCAGTCGGGGTTGTGCGCGACCAGCACGCCGGGCAGGTCCAGCGCCGCCGCGCCGCTGACCACGACCACCGGCGCGCACCCCCCGTCGCGCAGCGTCGCGACCGCGCGGTCGACCAGGCGGCGCCCGTCGACCTCGACCAGCGCCTTCGGCCGCCCGAGGCGGCTCCCCCGCCCGGCGGCGAGCAGCAGTCCCGCCACGCCCGTCATGATCGTCCAGGGTAGCGCCGCACGCCGCGCGACCCGCCCGTATCCGTACTGGAACCCCCGCGTATGGCGACATCCCGGCATCCGCGGGCGACAATGACGTGCATGCCGGTCTCCTCAGCGACCCGCGAACTCTGCCGGCCGTTCCTGCCGCCCGGCGAGGAGCTCCGCTATGTCTTCCCCGCGACCGCCGTCCCCCCGTTCAGCGGCATGTTCAACGTGATCGTCGCGATCACCGCCACCCGCGTCACGGTCCTGGCCTGCACCTGGTTCAGCCGCGACCGCCCCGGCTCCGTCTGGGCCCGCTACCCCCGAGCCGTACGCCTCGGCCCGTTGGAACAGTCCCCCGGCCCGGTCATCAACATCGGCAACCTGGCCCTGGAGATCGACGAGGAGTACGTCCCGGTCATCCGCGCCGCCGACGCCGAGGTCACCCCCGGCGACTTCATGCCCCCCGACCCCCTGCCGGACCTGTGAGCCGCTAGGCGGGCTCGGTGAGCTGGGCGATGGGCTCGCGGTGGATGCGGCCGTCGGTGCGGGTCAGGGGGGTGCCGGTGCCGCCCCAGCGGAGCTGGATGAGCTCCGCCGCGATGGCTACCGCGGTCTCCTCGGGGGTGCGGGCGCCCAGGTCGAGGCCGATCGGGGAACGCAGGCGGGACAGTTCCTCGTCGGTCAGGCCGGCCTCGCGGAGGCGGGCCAGGCGGTCGTCGTGGGTGCGGCGGCTGCCCATCGCGCCGATGTAGCCGGCCTCCGTGCGCAGCGCCACCTCAAGGAGCGGCACGTCGAACTTGGGGTCGTGGGTGAGCACGGCGATCGCCGTACGGGGGTCGACCGTGATCTCCGAGAGGTACTTGTGCGGCCACTTCACCACGACCTCGTCGGCGTCGGGGAACCGCTTCGCCGTGGCGAACACCGGGCGGGCGTCGCAGACCGTCACGTGGTAGCCGAGGAACTTGCCGACGCGGGCGACCGCCGTGGCGAAGTCGATGGCGCCGAACACCAGCATGCGCGGCGGCGGCGCGAACGTGTGGACGAAGACCGTGAGGTCGTCGAGGCGCCGCTCGCCCTCGGGGCCGTAGTGCCGCTGGCCGGTGACGCCCTGCGCGAGCATGCCGCGCGCGTCGTCGTCGATCGCGTCGTCGAGCCGCCGGCCGCCGAGGCTCCCGGACGCGTGGTCCTCCCAGACGACGCGCCGCGCGCCGACCTGGCCGGGGCCGTCCAGCACGGTGGCGATCGCGACCGGCTCGCCGTCGGCGATGGACCGGCTCACCTCGGCCAGCTCGGGGAACTCCGCGGTGCTCACCCGCTCGACGAAGATGTCGATGATGCCGCCGCAGGTCAGGCCCACGGCGAACGCGTCGTCGTCGCTGACGCCGTAGCGCTGGAGCACGGGTTCGCCGTCCTCGACGACCTGCTGCGCCAGTTCGTACACGGCGCCCTCGACGCAGCCGCCCGAGACGCTGCCGATGGCCTCGCCCCCGGACGACACGGCCATCGCGGCGCCCGCCTCGCGCGGCGCGCTGCGGTACGTGCTGACCACGGTGGCCAGCCCGAATACCTCGCCGGTGTCGTACCACTTGCCAATGGTGGGCAGCAGATCACGCACGACGACCTCCGGTGTGCTCACGTCCGATCAACCGCGCCAGCTCCTCCAGCGCGCCAAGACTGTGTCCTTCGACAAAATCGTCAACAAACGGAAGCGCCGCACGCATCCCGGCGGTGAGCGGTTCGTATCCCGGCTGCGCCTTGTGCGGGTTCACCCACACCACGCGGTGCGCGAGCCGCGACAGCCGGGCCATCTGCGCGCCGAGCTGCGCGACGTCGCCGCGCTCCCAGCCGTCCGAGGCGATCACCAGGACCGCGCCGCGCGCCATGCCGCGCTGCCCCCATTGGTCGCCGAACTCCTTCAGTTCGTCGCCGAGCCGGGTGCCGCCGCTCCAGTCGGGGATCGTGGACGACACGGCGGCCATCGCGGTGTCGACGTCGCGCTGGCGCAGCTCGCGGGTCAGCCGGGTGAGGCGGGTGCCGACGCTGAACACCTCCGCGTTGCGGCCGCGCCGCCGGACCAGGACGTGGGCGAACCGCAGCAGCGCGTCGGCGTACGGGCTCATCGACCCGCTGACGTCGACCAGCATCACCACGCGGCGCGGCCGGTAGCGGTGCGCCCGGTGGTACAGCCGGGACGTCTCGCCGCCGCGCCGCAGCATGGCGCGTACGGTGCGCTCCCGGTCAAGCGCACCGCGCCGCGCCGGGGTGTAGCGCAGCGACCTGCGCAGCGCGCCGTCGGCGTCGAGCAGCGCGATCAGCCGGTTCACCTCGGCGCGCTCGGCCACCGAGAGCCGGGTGACGTCGCGGACGCGCAGCACCTCGGTCTCGCTCGCCGCGGCCAACGTCTTGTCCCGCTCCGGGCCGGACTCCTCCTCGCCGCCGTCGCGCGGCGCGGGCATGGCGACCTGCCGGTAGACGACGACCTGCGCGGCGCGTTTCGGCGGGCCCGGCTTCCGGCCGGAGAAGTACGCGGCGAAGCACCGGTCGTAGCGGTCCAGGTCGTCCGGGCCCGAGCAGGTGGTGAGGCGGCCCGCCCAGTAGACGTCGCGCGGGTTGAGGACGTCGAGGTCGTGCAGCGCCTCGATCATCGCCTGCACGCGGTCGGGACCGGCGTCGACGCCCGCGGCCCTGAGGGTGCGGGCGAACCCGACGACGGTCTCGGTCGCGTCACGCGCCATCGCCGGCATCGTCAGCCCGTACGCACCGACGGCTGCTCGCCGCCGTCGCCGAGCAGCGCGGCGAGGCCGGCGTCCAGCACCCGCTGGGTGTCCTCCCGGTACTTCAGGACGGCGCCGAGCGTGCGCGCCGCGGTATCCGGGTCGAGCTCGCGGGCGCCGAGCGCCACCAGCGCCTGCGCCCAGTCGAGGCTCTCCGCGATGCCGGGCGGCTTCAGGAGGTCCTGGCCGCGCAGCGCCTGCGCGGCCCGCGCCACCTGCGACGCGAGCACGCCGGACGCCTCGGGCATGCGGCGGCGGATGATCGCGACCTCGCGGTCGAACGACGGGTGCTCCAGCCAGTGGTAGAGGCAGCGGCGCTTCAGGGCGTCGTGCACCTCGCGGGTGCGGTTGGAGGTCAGCACCACCAGCGGCGGCACCTCGGCCCGGATCGTGCCGAGCTCCGGGATGGAGATCGTGAAGTCCGACAGGACCTCCAGGAGGAACGCCTCGAACTCGTCGTCGGCGCGGTCCACCTCGTCGACGAGCAGCACGCTGGGCGCGCCGCGCTCGGAGGTGCGCTCGATGGCCTGCAGCAGCGGGCGCGCGATGAGGAACCTGCGGTCGTAGAGCTGCGCCTCGATCGCGCCGACGTCGTCGATGCCGGCCGCCTCGGCGGCGCGCAGGTGCAGGAGCTGGCGGGGGAAGTCCCAGTCGTAGAGGGCCTGCGCGGCGTCGATGCCCTCGTAGCACTGGAGCCGGATCAGCGGGGTGTCCAGCGCGGTGGCGACGGTCTTCGCCAGCTCGGTCTTCCCGACCCCGGCCTCGCCTTCGAGGAACAGCGGCCGCCGCATGCGCATCGCGAGGAAGCAGGCCGTGGCCAGCCCCTCGTCCGCGAGGTACTCGTGCTTGTCGAGCAGGTCGGCGAGGTCGGCCGGCGACCCGATGTCGGCTTCCGGAGAGTGCCCGTTACGTCCCACCCGGCCAGGCTATCCGCCCGGACGGCCGTACGCCGAGACGAGGGGGCGCGCGCCGGTCACTGCGGGCCGCCGCCGAAGCCGATCTCGTTGCCGTCGGCGTCGCGGTACGTGATCTTGCGGACGCCGTTGTCGTACTGCTCGCGCAGCGCCGGCTCGATGCCCCGCCCGCCGATGGCCGCGACGCGCGCGTCGAGGTCGTCGACGAACAGCGTGTGCCTGGCGTGGCCGGCGTGCTCCGGCATCCGCACGACGTAGACGTAGCGGTGCTCGGCCAGCTCCCACACCGACTCGGTGTCGTTCGGCGCGAACGCGGGCGGGCCGCCGAGCAGCCGTTCGTACCAGGCGACGGCGGCCGGGTAGTCGGTCACGGGGATGCCCCCGAAGAAGTCGAGGGTCATGCCGTGCTCCATTGGTCCAGGAGGGCGCGGAGCTCCCCGATGGCCTGCCGGGCGCGCTCGCCGTCGGCGGCCTGGATGCCCATCGCGGGCAGCGTGTCGCCGTCGTCGAGGTCCAGCGTGACCCACGGGTCGCCCACGGCGTGTGAGACGCCGACCACCTCGGCCCATTCGAGCTCGGTCGTACGGATCACGTTCACCACGGTCAGGCCGTCGGCGTCGGCGCGCAGCCGGCACCGGCCGAGGAGGTACAGCACCGCGGCGATGGCCGCGCCGACGACGACGAACCCCACCCGGTCGGCGATGCCGAACGGATGGGGCAGCACGACGGCGAGGACCAGCACCACGACGAGCACGACCACGGCGAACGCGTGTGTCACGAGGCGGCCGCGGTGCGGCCGCCAGACCACCGGCAGCTCCGGCGCGACGGTGCTCAAAGGTCGGCTTCCGATCAGGACCTGGGGAGGTCTCGCAGGACGAGGGCGACGTCGAGGGCGGCCACGGTCGCCTCCCAGCCCTTGTCCTCCCGGCTGTCCGGCAGCCCGCACCGCTCGATGGCCTGCTCCATCGTGTCACAGGTGAGCACGCCGTTCCCGACAGGGGTCTCCTCGTCCAGCGACACCCGGCTCAGCCCGGACGTCACCGATTCGCAGACGTAGTCGAAATGCGGCGTGCCGCCGCGGATGACCGCGCCGAGCGCCACCACGGCGTGGTGCGTACGGGCCAGCCGCTGCGCGACGAGCGGCAGCTCCATCGCGCCCGGCACGCGTACGGCGTCGCTGACCACCGCGCCGCAGCCCACGCCGGCCGCCAGCGCACGGTCCACCAATTGGTCGACGATCCCGGCGTTCCACCGGGTGGCCACGACCGCGAGGCGCAGGCCGTCGGCCTCGACGTACGCCAGCTCCGGGCGCCCCTCGCCGCTCACGACGCGCTCCCCGCGGTCTCGGGGAGGTCGGGGAGCTGGTGGCCGAGGCGGTCCCGCTTGGTCGTGAGGTAGCGCAGGTTGTGCCGCGTGACACCGGCCGGCAGCGGCTCGCCGCTGAGGATGCGCACCCCGTGGCCGGCCAGCCCGGTCAGCTTCGCCGGGTTGTTGGTGAGCACCCGCGCGGAGCGGACGCCGAGGTCGGCGAGCATGCGCGCGCCCACGCCGTACTCGCGGGCGTCGGCGGGCAGGCCCTGCTCCAGGTTCGCGTCGACCGTGTCGGCCCCGGCGTCCTGCAGGGCGTACGCGCGCAGCTTGCCCAGCAGGCCGATGCCGCGCCCCTCGTGGCCGCGCAGGTAGAGCAGCACGCCGCGGCCGCGCTCGGCGATGCGCGCCATGGCGGCGTCGAGCTGTGTGCCGCAGTCGCACCGCTGCGAGCCGAAGACGTCGCCGGTCAGGCACTCCGAATGCGCGCGGACGAGGACGTCCTCGCCGTCGCCGAGGTCGCCGTAGACGAGCGCGACCTGCTCGGAGCCGTCGGCGGCGCGGTAGCCGTACGCGCGCCACTGGCCGTGGCCGGTCGGCAGCAGCGTCTCGGCGACCCGCTCGACGGTCTCCACGCGCCGCTTCCGGTACGTGATGAGGTCGGCGATGGTGACGAGCGCGAGGTCGTGGTCGGCCGCGAACTTCTCCAGCTCCGGCATGCGCGCCATTGTGCCGTCGTCGTTGACGATCTCGCAGATCGCCCCGGCGGGCCGCAGCCCCGCGAGCCGCGCCAGGTCGACCGCGGCCTCGGTGTGGCCGGGGCGGACGAGCACGCCGCCGTCGCGGGCGCGCAGCGGGAAGACGTGGCCGGGGCGCACGAAGGCGTCCGGCGTGGTGCCGGGGTCGGCGAGGAGCCGGATCGTCCGCGACCGGTCGGCGGCGCTGATGCCGGTGGTGACGTCGGACGCCGCGTCGACCGAGACGGTGAACGCGGTGCCCATCGCCTCCGTGTTGTCCTCGACCATCTGCGGCAGGCCGAGACGCGTCGTGTCGGCGGCGTCCATCGCCACGCACAGCAGGCCGCGGCACTCCAGCATCATGAGCGTGACCAGCTCGGGCGTGGCGCGCTCGGCCGCGAAGATCAGGTCGCCCTCGTTCTCCCGGTCGGCGTCGTCGACGACCACCACGGGACGCCCGGCCGCGATGTCCGCGACCGCGCGCTCCACCGTCTCGCTCACCGTGTCCGTTCCACCGTTCACGCCGCCACCGCCTCGGATCGGGGCGCGGCGTCACGCCGCGCCCGGTACAGCCGCCGCCAGTCGAAGAACCCCTTGACGCACAGCACGAAGAACACCGCGTAGACGGCGCCGGTCACCCACAGGCCCGACAGGAAGGCCAGCGGCACCCCGACGAGGTCCAGCGCGATGTACACCCACCAGAACTCCAGCAGCGCCTTGGCCTGCGCGTACGTCGCGACGGCGCTGGCGGCGAAGATGTACGCGTCGGCGATGGGCGACCACGACGCGTCGAAGTGATTCAGGATCCAGGCCACCACCGCGGTGCCCGCGACCAGCACGCCGGCCAGCGCGATCCGCTCGTTGCGCGAGGCCGGGCGCACCACCACCTCGCCCTCCTGGCGGCGGCCGCGCATCCACCGCACCCAGCCGTACGCCGCGAGCGCGATGAACAGCGCCTGCTTCATGGCGTTGCCGCCGAGGTGGGCGTGCAGCGACGCGACGAGCAGGAGCACGGCGCCGAGTAGCTGCACCGGCCACGCCACCACCAGGCGGCGGGTGGCCAGGACGACGGTGCCGAGCGCGCAGATGTTGCCGACGAGGTCGGTCCACAGCACCTTCGCGTGGCCGACCATGAAGCCCGCGCTCGTCCAGTCGGTCGCGGCGGCGAGGACGGTGCTCACGCCGCCGCCTCGCCGTGGTCCGCGCCGCCGAGGAGCAGCCGCTCGGTGTACTTGGCGATGACGTCGGCCTCGAGGTTCACGGTGTCGCCCACGCGGGCGCCGCCCAGCGTGGTGGCGTCGAGGGTGGTGGGGATGAGGCTGACGGAGAACCGGTCGGCCGTGACGTCGCAGACGGTGAGGCTGATGCCGTCGATGGCGATCGCGCCCTTCTCGGCGACGAACCGCGCCAGCGACGCGGGCAGCTCGAACCAGACGTCCTCCCAGCGGTCGCCCGGGTGGCGGGCGAGCACCGTGGAGGTGGCATCGACGTGGCCCTGCACGATGTGGCCGCTCAGCCGCCCGCCGACCGGTACGGAACGCTCCAGGTTCACCGTGGAGCCCGGGGCGAGCGCGCCGAGGCTGGAGCGGTCCAGCGTCTCGGCGATGACGTCGGCGGTGAAGTGGCCGTCGGCGGCGTCGACGACGGTCAGGCAGACGCCGTTGACCGCGATCGAGTCGCCGTGCTTCGCGTCGGAGGTGACGAGCGGGCCGTGCACGCGCAGCCGCGCGGATGCTTCCGCCTGCTCGATCCCGGCGATCTCGCCGAGCTCCTCGACGATTCCGGTGAACATTGAAAAACCCCTTCGCCTCAGCTTCGGGGCTCCGGGGATGACGTCGTCACCGACCAACGGCTCACGATCGAACCGCCATGCGCGCTGCCTCCCATCCGGACTTTAACCGTCGGTCCCGGAATTCCACCGGGTCAGCCGGCCGATGGCATCGGCCGGGTCGCGGACTGTAACCGCCGGTTCGGAGTTTCACCGACCCCGGAGCACGCTTGTCGTTGCGAACCAGTTTGCCACGTTCGGTATTCCGTACGGGATGTGAGTCACGTCATGTTCGCGCGCTCGGCCAGGGCGCGCAGGTCGCGTACGGCGGCGGCGGGGTCGGCGGCGGAGTAGACGGCCGACCCCGCCACGAAGACGTCGGCGCCGGCCTCGGCGCACCGCTCGATGGTGGACTCCCCCACGCCGCCGTCGACCTGCACCCAGACGCCGCGGTCGCCGACCAGCTCGCGGGCGCGGCGCACCTTGGGCAGCACGAGGTCGAGGAACCTCTGGCCGCCGAAGCCGGGCTCGACGGTCATCAGCAGCAGCATGTCGACCTCGCCGATCAGGTCCGCGTAGCCGTCGACCGCGGTGCCGGGGTTCAGCGCGAGGCCCGCGCGCGCCCCGGCGGAGCGGATCGACCGGAGCGTACGGACGGGCGCGGACGCGGCCTCGGCGTGGATCGTGACGCTGCCCGCGCCGGCCTCGGCGTAGCCGGGGGCCCAGCGGTCCGGGTCGTCGATCATCAGGTGGCAGTCCAGCGGCAGGCGCGTGGCCTTCAGCAGGGACTCCACCACCGGCATGCCGAGGGTCAGGTTCGGCACGAAGTGGTAGTCCATGACGTCGACGTGCAGCCAGTCGGCGGTGCCCTCGACGGCCCGCGCCTGCTCGCCGAGCCTGGCGAAGTCCGCGGAGAGGATGCTGGGCGCGATCTGTACATTCATGACCTGCATGAGTGTAGTGGCGGGGCGCCGTTACGATGAACCGCCATGGACACGGCCGATCCGTCGTCACCGCAGGTGGGCGAGCGCATCCGCGCGCTGCGCCGCGCGGCGGGCCTGACGCTGAAGGATCTCGCGGGCGCGTCGGGGCTGTCGCCGGCGCTGCTCAGCCAGGTCGAGCGGCGGATCACCGAGCCGAGCCTGGAGACGCTGCGCCGGGTCGCCCGCGCGCTCGACGTGCCGCTGTTCAGCCTGTTCCAGCACGAGGAGCCGGCCCGCGTCGCGGTCGTGCGCGCCGACCGGCGGGTCCTCGTCCGCTCGCCGCACGGCGGCATCACGTACTCGCGTCTGTCGCCGGGCAGCGGCCGCGTCGAGATGCTCGAGGGCCGGCTCGAGCCGGGCGGCGCGTCGTCCGCCGGGCCGTGGGCGCACCCGTCGGAGGAGTGCCTGGTCGTGACCGCCGGGCGGCTGGTCGTGGAGGTCGCGGACGAGCGGCACCCGCTCGGGCCCGGCGACAGTTGCTACTTCGACTCGCGGCTGCCGCACCGCTACGTCAACGAGGGCGCCGAACCGGCGACGTTCCTGCTGGCCGCCTCGCCGCCCAGCTACTGACCCCGCCGCGCGCGACCTTGACAGTACGGATCCCCAGGGCATTTCATTCTGCCTCAACTGGTTCACTCGTACTGAAAATCACCCGGGAGCGCCCGTGCCCGACCTGCCCGCCCCCCCGTCCGCCGGACTGTCGAGCGACCGGTTCCGGGCGGAGTTCCCGGCGCTGCGCGACTCCGTCCACCTGGCGAGCTGCAGCCAGGGCGCCGCGTCGGTACGGATGACGGCCGCGCTGGAGGAGTTCCAGTGGTCGATCCGTAGCGAGGGCGCGCCGTGGCCGCGGTGGATGGCCGAGGTCGAGGCGGCGCGCACCGCGTTCGCCGCGCTGATCAACGCCGCGCCTGACGAGGTCGCGGTGGTCGGCTGCGCGTCCGACGGCGCCTTCCAGGTGGCGTCCACCCAGGACTGGGCGCGCCGTCCGGGCGTCGTGTCGACCGACATGGAGTTCCCGTCCATCGGCCACGTCTGGCTCGCGCAGGAGCGGGCCGGGGCGCGCGTCCGGTACGTCGCCGACGACGACGGCACTGTGCACGCCGACGACTACGCCGCGGCGATCGACGACACGACGGGCCTCGTGTCGGTGCCGCTGGTGTCGTACCGCAACGGGCTGCGGATGCCGGTCGCCGAGGCGACCGCCGCCGCCCGCCGCCACGGCGCGCGCGTCTTCGTCGACGCCTACCAGGCCGCCGGCGTCATCCCGATCGACGTGCGCGAGCTCGACTGCGACTACCTGGTCGCCGGGGCGCTGAAGTACCTGCTCGGCGTGCCCGGAGTCGCGTTCCTGTACGTGCGCGGCGGGCTGGCCGACGCCGTGCCGCCGTCGCTGACCGGCTGGTTCGGGCGCCGCGACCCCTTCGCGTTCGACCCGCGCGGCCTCGACTTCGCCGACACCGCGCGGCGGTTCGAGACCGGCACCCCGGCGATCCCCGCCGTCTACGCGGCCGCCGCGGGCATGGCGACCCTCGCGCTGGCCGAGCCGCGCGCCGTTGACGCGCACGTCGCGGCGCTGGTCGACGCCTGTTACGACCGGCTCGCCGCGGACGGCAGGCGGCTGTGGTCGCCGAAGGACCCGGCCCTGCGCGGGCCGCAGGTCGCGCTGGTCGACGACGACCCCGACGAGCTCGCCGCGCTGCTGGCCCGCCGGCGGATCTTCGTCAGCCCGCGCGGCCACGTCGTACGGCTGTCGTTCCACTACTACAACGACGCGGCCGACATCGAGGCCGCCTGCCGGGCGATCCGCGAGGTACGCGGTCGGAGGAGCTGACCCCATGAACCCCCCTGCGAACGACGGCGGCCTCCGGCGGGGGCTGACGAGCCGCCAGGTCACCATGATCGGGCTCGGCGGCGCGATCGGCACCGGCCTGTTCCTCGGGTCGGACCTCGCCATCTCCAAGGCCGGCCCCTCCGTGATCGTCGCGTACGTGGCGTGCGGCCTGGTCGCGCTGGTCATCTCGTTCGCGCTGGCCGAGATGGTGGTCGTCCACCCGGCCGCCGGCTCGTTCGGCACCATCGCGCACCACTATCTCGGCCCGTGGGCGGGCTTCGTGATCCGCTGGACGTACTGGGCCATCCAGGCGATCGCGGTGGGCGGCGAGATGGTCGCGGCCGGAATCTACGTCCAGCACTGGTGGCCGGCGCTGCCGCTGTGGCTGCCGGTCGTGGTGTTCTCCGCGGTGATGCTCGCGGTCAACGCGATCACCGTGAGGCTGTTCGGCGAGATCGAGTACTGGTTCTCGATGGTCAAGGTGACCGCGATCAGCGTGTTCATCCTGGTCGGCGCCGGCTACATCTTCCTCGGGCTGCCCGGCCACGCGGCGCTCGGCACGAGCAACCTCACCGCGCACGGCGGCTTCCTGCCCAACGGCGTCTCCGGCCTCGGCCTGGCGTTCGTCTTCGTGATCTTCAGCTTCATCGGGACGGAGGTCGTGTCGGTGACCGCCGCCGAGGCCGAGGACCCGGTGCGCGACATCCCGCGCGCGGCGCGGCGCATGGTGGTGCGGCTGGCGCTGTTCTACGTGATCGCGATCGCCATCGTGGTCACGATCGTGCCGTGGACCGCGACCTCGGGCGGCGGCGACGTCTCGGCCAGCCCGTTCGTCCGGCTCTTCGACATCGCCGGCTTCCCCGCGGCCGCCGGCGTCATGAACTTCGTGGTGCTGACCGCCGCGCTGTCCAGCGCCAACGCCAACATCTACCTCACGACGCGGATGCTGCACTCCCTCGGCCTGCACGGCATGGCGCCGCGCTGGGTGGCCCGGGTGGGCCGGACCGGCGTGCCGCGGCTGGCGCTGGTCATCTCGGCGATCGGGCTGGCCATCGCGTCGATCCTGTCGGCGGTGTCGGCGAACGACGCGTACGTGATCCTCTTCGGCGTCTCCGTCTTCGGCGCCCTGATCGTGTGGATCATGATCCTCGCGACCCACACGGCCTTCCGCAGGAAGCGCGGCGCCGGCGGGCTGCCGCCGTCACCGGTGCGGCTGTGGGCCGCGCCGGTGACCGTGCCGCTCACGGCCGTGGTGCTATGCGCGATCCTCGTCTCGACGGCGTTCATCGACGGGCTGACGATGGCCTGGAAGGCCGGAATCCCGTTCCTGCTGATCCTCTCCGCCGCCTACCTGGCCGTCGCGCGCCGCCGGCCCCGTACGGCCGAGGACCCGCTGGCCGAGGCCGCGGACCGGCCGTCCGGCACCGGCACGTAGCGCGGGCCGGTCACGCGCCGGCGACGTCCAGGACGAGCTTGCCGGTCGTCCGGTTCGTCTCGCCGAGCGCGTGCGCCTTCGCGGCCTCCTCCAGCGGGTACACCCCGGCGATCTCCGGGCGCAGCCGCCCCGATCCGAGCAGGTCCGCGATCGCCAGCATCCCCGCGTGGTCGGCCTCCACCAGCAGGGTCGCCGCGCGCAGCCCCCGGGCGTCGGCCGCCTCGCGCAGCGCGGCCTCCCCGGTCGGCACGATCGACACGACGATGCCGTCGGGACGCAGGGTGTCCAGCGACCGCACGCCGTAGTCGCCGCCGACCGCGTCGAGGGCGACGTCCACATCGTGGACGGCCTCGGCGAAGTCCACCTCGCGGTAGTCGACCGCCTCGTCGACGCCGAGCTCGCGCAGGAAGGCGTGCTTGCCCGCGCTGGCCGTGCCGATGACGTACGCGCCGCGCGCCTTCGCGATCTGCACGGCGAAGTGGCCCACCCCGCCGGCCGCCGCGTGCACCAGGACCCGCTGCCCGGCCCGTACGCCCGCGGTGTCCACCAGCGCCTGCCAGGCGGTGAGCGCGGCCAGCGGCACGGCGCCCGCCGTCACGTGGTCGACGCCGGCCGGCTTCGGCGCGAACGCGCGCGTCGGGCCGACGGCGTAGTCGGCGAACGCGCCCACGCCGAACGGGTACGGCAGCATGCCGAACACCGCGTCGCCGGGCTTGTACAGCGTCACGCCCATGCCCACCGCCGCGACCACGCCGGACAGCTCCCAGCCGAGCACGAACGGCGGCTCGCCGAGGAACCGCCCGGTGGCCCGGTGCTTCCAGTCGGTGGGGTTCAGGCCGGCGGCGTGCACGCGGACGAGGATCTGCGACGCGCCGGGCGCCGGCCGCTCCGCCTCGATGATCTTCAGGACCTCCGGGCCGCCGAGGACGTCCTGGCTGACCGCGCGCATCTTCGTGGTTTCCGTCATGGGTCAAGCCTGCCGCCGCGACGGCCGTACCGGAAATGGCAGGATTGCCATCGTCCGATAGATTCATGCCATGCATCGTGTCGTCGTGCTCGCCCTCGATGGCGTCTACCCGTTCGAGCTGGGCATCCCGGCGCGCATCTTCGGCGCCGCCGACGGCCGCTACGACGTGCTGACGTGCGGCCTCGACGGCGGCCCGGTGCGCACGAACGCCGACTTCGCCATCGCCGTCGACCACGGCCCGGAGGCGCTCGCCACGGCCGACACCGTCGTGATCCCGCCGTACGGCGCCGCCGCCGGGCCCACCCCGTCGCCGGACCACATCTCCGCGATGCTCGACGACCTGGCCGCCGGGCCGCCGCCGGAGATCGCCGCCGCGCTGGCCCGCGTACGCCCCGGCGCCCGCATGGTCTCGATCTGCACGGCGTCGTTCCTGCTCGCCGCGGCCGGGCTGCTCGACGGCCGGCGCGCGACGACCCACTGGCGGCTGGCCGGCGAGCTGCGCCGCCGCCACCCGCGGATCGAGGTCGACCCGGACGTCCTGTTCGTCGACGAGGGCGACGTGCTCACCTCGGCCGGCGCCGCCTCCGGCGTCGACCTCTGCCTGCACCTCATCCGCCGCGACCACGGCAGCGCGCTGGCCAACCGGGTGGCGCGGGCCTGCGTCGTGCCGCCGTGGCGCGAGGGCGGCCAGGCGCAGTACATCGAGCAGCCCGTGCCCGAAACCGAGACGGCGGGCACCGCGCCCACCCGTGCCTGGGCCCTGGAACGCCTCGAACGGCCGCTCACCCTCGCCGACCTCGCCGGCCACGCCCGGATGAGCATGCGGACGTTCGCGCGGCGGTTCGCCGACGAGGTGGGCATGAGCCCCGGCCGCTGGCTCACCCAGCAGCGCGTGATCCGCGCCCGCCACCTGCTGGAGGCCAGTGACCTCCCGGTGGACCGCGTCGCCCACGAGGTGGGCTTCGCAACGGCGGCGTCGCTGCGCCAGCACCTGCACGCCGCCGTCGGCGTCTCCCCCGTCGCCTACCGGCGCACGTTTCAGCCCGCGACACCGCCGTTGTCGGGCAGCACGGCGGCGCGGTAGCCGGACGGGGTGCAGCCCGCGAGGGCGCGGAACTCGCGGTTCAGGTGGGCCTGGTCGTAGTAGCCGCAGCGCACGGCGATCGCGGCGAGCGGCGCACCGCGCAGCGCCAGCCGGGCCGCGCGCTGGAACCGCAGCATGCGCGCCACCGGCTTCGGGGACATGCCCACCTGGTCGCCGAAGCGGGTGACCAGGTGGCGGGGGCTCCACTCGACCTCGCGGGCCAGCTCACCGACCCGCAGCGTGCCCCCCGTACGGACGAGCCGGCGCCACGCCCACGCCACCTCGGCGGACGGCTCGGGCCCGGCGACCAGCCGCCGCGCCAGTTCGTCGTCGAGCAGGGCGAACCGCGCGGCCCACCCCGGCGCCCCGGCCAGCCGCTCGGCCAGCACGCGCGCCGCCGGGCCGAACAGGTCGTCAAGCGCCACGACCCGGTTGGCCAGCTCCCGCATCGGGACGCCGAACAGCCGGTACGCGCCGAGCGGCGTGAGGTCCACCTGGACGCCGTGCTGGCGCCCGCCGTGCTCGGTGATCGCCGGGGCGTCGGTCAGGCCGCCGGCGAAGGACGTCACGAGGTGGCGGGGTTCGCCGAGGCCGGAGACGTCGATCGGGTCGCCGAAGCTGATGATCAGCGGCACCACGCCGCTCGGCACCTCGCGGCGCCGCAGCGGGACCGTGTCCTCCCAGTAGCCCGCGTAGCGGCTCAGGTGGCCGCGCAGCGCGGGGTGCGGCGCCCGGCCGGCCATCTCCCACCGGCCGAGCCCGGACGCGTGCCTCGTGACGGTGATCGCCTCGGTCACCCGCCCAGTGTCGCACCGCCCACCGACACCGGGCCGGCTACGTGCGGCGGAGCAGGGCGCAGAACATCGCGTCGGTGCGGTGGCGGTGCGGCCAGAACCAGAGGTACGGGCCGGGGTCGAGGTCCGGCGGTGCGTCCAGCGCGGACGTGAGGATGGCCGGGGCGTCGAGGACCTCGGTGTCCGTACGGGCGCGGAGCGTGTCGTCGACGACCACGCGGGTCTCCGCGAGGTGCGGCGAGCAGGTGACGTACGCGACGACGCCGCCGGGGCGCACGGTGTCGAGCGCGGAGGCGAGCAGCCGCCGCTGGATCTGGCTCAGCTCCGACACCGACTCGGGGCCGCGCCGCCAGCGCGCCTCCGGGCGGCGGCGCAGCGCGCCCAGGCCGGTGCACGGGGCGTCCACCAGCACGCGGTCGAAGGCCGCGGACGGCCAGGCGGGTTCGGTGCCGTCGGCGACGACCACCGCGGCGTGGCCGGCCGCGGCGGCGCCGCGCAGCGCACGCCGCGCCAGCTTCGCGCGGTTGCGCCCGGAGTCGGCGGCGAGCAGCCGCGAACCGCGCTCACCGGCGAGCCCGGCCAGCACCGACGCCTTGCCGCCGGGGCCCGCGCACATGTCGAGCCAGGTGCCCGGCGTCTCGGACGCGCCGACCGGTGCGCCGTCGAGCGGCGCGGCGGCCAGCGCCAGGGCGACGAGCTGGCTGGCCTCGTCCTGCACGGCCGCGCGGCCGTCGGCCACGGCGGTGATGCGCGCCGGGTCGCCGGCCGGGAGGTACGCGCCGTACGGCGACCACGTCGCGCGCACGGCGCCCGCGTCGGCGAGCTCGTCGCGGGTGGCCTGGCCCGGCTTCGCGACCAGCGTGACGCCGGGCGCGGCGTTGTCCGCGGCGAGCAGGGCGTCGAGCGCGCCGAGGTCGCCGCCGACGGCGTCGCGCAGGGACGACACGATCCAGCGCGGGTGGCTGTGCACGACGGACAGGTGGCCCACGGGGTCGTCCGCGAGCGCCGGTGCGGCGATCTCCAGCCAGCCGTCGAGGTCGCGTGAGGTGATCTTGCGGAGGATCGCGTTCGCGAACCGCGACGGCCCCTCGCCGGCATGCGCGCGCGCCAGGTTCACCGTGGTGGCCACGGCGGCGTGGGCGGGCACGCGGGTGCGCAGCAACTGGTGCGCGCCGAGCCGCAGGGCGTCGAGCAGCGCGGGGTCGATGCGGTCGACCGGGCGGTCGCTGCAGAGGTCGAGCACCGCGTCGTACGTGCCGCGGCCGCGCAGCGTGCCGTACGTCAGCTCGGTGGCAAGCGCGGCGTCGCGCCCGCCGAGCCCCCGCTCCCTGAGCAGTTGCGGCAGCACGAGGTTCGCGTAGGCGTCGCGCTCGTCGACGGCGCGCAGCACCTCGTACGCGACGGCGCGCGGATCGGACTCGGACGGGCGCCCGCGCCTGCCCGCGCCGCCCTCGCGGCGGCCGCCGCGCGCACCGCGCTGGTCGTTGCTCGGACGGGGGCCGCGGGGCCGGGAGTCGTTGGCCGGCATCAGGCGAGCCGCTCGGTCGTCTCGGGGCGCACGCCGCGCGCCCAGTCGGCGGCGGGCATCGGGCGCTTGCCCTTGGCCTGGACCTCGCCGAGCTCGACCGGGGTGCTGCCGGTGCCGGCGAGCACGCGGTGGCGCTCGACCTGGAGCGCGCCGGGCTCCGCCGGGCCCTCGTCGGCCAGGCGGACGGGGCCGAGCTTGACGCGTTCGCCGCGGAAGGTCGTCCACGCGCCGGGCGCGGGTGTGCAGGCGCGGACCAGGCGGTCGACGCGGATGGCCGGCGCCGCCCAGTCGACCCGGGCGTCGTCGACCGTCAGCTTCGGCGCCAGGCTCACCCCCTCCTCCGGCTGGGGGCGCGCCTCGATGTCGCCGGACGCGATGCCGTCGAGCGTCGCGGTCAGCAGGCCCGCGCCCGCCGTGGCGAGCCGCCCGAGGAGGTCGCCTGAGGTGTCGTGCGGGCCGATGACCTCGGTCATCACGCCGTAGACCGGCCCGGCGTCCATCGCCTCGACGATCTGGAACGTGGTGGCGCCGGTGATGTCGTCGCCGTTGAGCACGGCGTGCTGCACCGGGGCGGCGCCGCGCCACGCGGGCAGCAGCGAGAAGTGCAGGTTGACCCAGCCGTGCCGCGGGATGTCCAGCGCGGCGCGCGGCAGCAGCGCGCCGTACGCCACGACCGGGCAGCAGTCGGGGGCGATCTCCGCGAGCCGGGCGAGGAACTCCGGGTCGCGGGCCTTCGCCGGCTTCAGGATCTCCAGGCCCGCCTCGGCGGCGCGCTCGGCCACCGGACTGGGGTGCAGGTGACGGCCGCGGCCGGACGGTGCGTCCGGCCGGGTGACGACGCCCACGACCTCGTGCGCCGAGGCCAGCAGCGCCTCGAGCGCGGGCACCGCGACCTCGGGCGTTCCCGCGAAGACAAGCCGCATGCTCGGACCTGCCGCCTTTCCGTTTGTCAGAGGTCTCAGAACGCCGAACCGCCGGTCGGGTGCGGCGACACCCGTACGGTCGGCGGGGTCTGGCCGTACCACTCGGCCTCGCGGATCGCCTTCATCGCGAGCTTGCGCTGCTCGGCGTCGAGCCGGTCGACGAACAGGATGCCGTCGAGGTGGTCGGTCTCGTGCTGGACGCAGCGCGCCAGCATCTCGCTGCCGTCGATGGTGACCGGCTCGCCGTACATGTCGAACCCCTTCGCGACCGTGCGCAGCGCGCGGACGCACGGGAACGCCAGCCCGGGGATGGACAGGCAGCCCTCGTCGCCGTCCTGCTCCTCCTCGGACAGTTCGAGCGTCGGGTTGATCAGGTGGCCCACCACGTCGTCCACGTTGTAGGTGAACACGCGCAGCGAGACGCCGAGCTGCGGGGCGGCCAGCCCGGCGCCGGGGGCGTCGAGCATGGTGTCCGTCAGGTCCTTGACCAGCCGCCGTAGCTCCTTGTCGAAGTCGCGGACCGGGTCGGCGGGGGTGCGCAGCACCGGGTCGCCGAACAGGCGGATCGGCTTGACGGCCACAACGGCTCCGTTCGTGGGGTGACGCGTTCGATGGCAGCCCAGTCTAGTGAGCCCGACGGACACTCCGCCCCACGCGCCGCGGCTTACGCGAGGGCGCGGGAGCGGGCGCGGAACGACGCCTTGCGCGCCGCCTTCGCCACCGTCTGGTCGGGGTG
The DNA here is from genome assembly GCA_036502625.1 of Streptosporangiaceae bacterium. Lineage (GTDB taxonomy): Bacteria > Actinomycetota > Actinomycetes > Streptosporangiales > Streptosporangiaceae > DASXYG01. Next base: position 27,875 of record DASXYG010000006.1, on the reverse strand, counting down.
GTGGTCGCCGATGGCCGTGAGGACATCGGCGGCGCGGGGATGCTCGACGCGCCAGAGGTCCTCCACGCGGCGCGCCAGCTCGCCCGCGGGGATCTCCAGGCCGAGCTGCTCGGCGAGGTAGGCGGGGTCACCGGTGTCGATCAGCGCCGCGCCCATGTCGATGAGCAGCCAGGACGTCTCCTCGACGCTGGTCTCCACGACGGGTTCGAGCTCCCGGTTGGCCAGCCAGACCGCGGCGTACGGACGGAGGTCGTGCTCGTCGAGCGCGGCCCGCACGATGGGCTCGGCGGCGCCCGGCACCTGGTCGAGCAGCGCGAACGCCATCTGGCGGCGTACGGGTGTGGCGTCGCGCGCGGCGGCGACCAGCTCCTCGGCGGCGGTCAGGGGGTCGCGCCTGGCCAGCCAGGTGGTGATCTCGTCGGCCGCGGCGTCCTCGGAGTAGCCGCCGATGCCGTCGAGCAGGTCGGCGGCCGGGGAGCCGGCGAGCGCGCCCACCGCGGGCGCCTCGTAGCCCTCGGCGGTCAGCCGGCGGCGCATGCCCCACGTGCCGAGCGCGCTCAGCGCCACCCGCTCGCCGTCGACGTCGACCACGCCGAGGTCGGCGGACAGCTCGGTGAACCCGGTGCGCAGCGCGCGTGCCAGCGCCCGGTTCCAGCCGGGGTCGTCGTCATCGCCGGTCGCGAACCAGGCGTCGCGGGCCAGTTCGTCCATGAGCTCGTCGACCACGACCGGCTGCTCGGCGCCGTAGAGCAGCACGAGGAGCTCGGGGATCTGCTCGGCGATGACGGACTCGGCGACGTCGGTGCGGACCGGGCCGCCCTCGGGGCGGTCGATCATCCAGCAGAACGCCTGGTACCAGAGCTCGAGCAGGGCGTCGTCGGAACCGGACTCGGGGACGTCGCGCGCCGGGCCGGGCAGCGCCCACGCGCCGACCGGCCGCAGCATGCCCGACTCGACGGCCAGGCACCAGCGGTCGTGCAGCTCGTGGACGTCGGCGGCGCTGCGCGGCCACGCCGGGCCGCCGCACCGCTCCGGCGGCACCAGGCCGAGGTCGTCGATCGCCGCGCGGGCGTCGGCGCGGCGCAGCACGCCGGTGGCCGTCACCTGGCGCGACCCGTCGGGCGTGCTCGTCACCCACAGGGCGAGCCGCCGGATGTCGTGCAGCCGCCGCGCCTCGCGCGCACGCCGGGCGAGGTCCTCGACCGGCGCCAGGCGTACGGGGGGCAGGGACGGCATCTGGCCGTCGTCGGCGTCCAGCCAGGGGCCGCCGGTGAGCTCGTAGCGCTCCTGCGCCGGGCTGTCGTTGAAGTCGGAGATCCAGCCCTGGAGGGCGACCGCGTCGCTGACGTCGACCCCGTCGGCCACCATCGCCTCGGTCAGCCGCCGCGCCGGGCCCCAGCGCGACGGGTCGTCGACCGCGCCGGCGAACAGCGGCTCCACGTCGTCGAGCTCGCGCTTGAGGTGCTGGAGCGTACGCGCGGGCAGGCGGTTCGTGGCGTCGAGGAACTCGAGCAGGCAGCGCGCCGTTGGTACGGCAGCGGCATCGGCGCCGGAGGTGAGGACCGTCTGCGGGTAGACGTCGAGAAGCAGGTGCCGCAGGTCGCCTCCGCTGAGCTCCTGGGGCGCCGTGAGGTCCAGGTGGTCGCGGCACAGCGCGAGCAGAACCTGCATCTCACCGAGGTCAACGCTGGTCCCCGAACGCATGGACCACGCCTCCAGCTCGGCGATGGTCACGTCAACCATGTCCTTCGGCACGCAACGCAGCCTACGTCGTCCGCGCGGCCCTCGGTTCAGATCCCCTCGACCGGATCGACCCGGACCCGTACCGGATCGGCCGCCTTTCGTGCGCTGCGCACCCCTTGGGCGGCCCGCAGCGCGCGGGCCAGGGCGGCGCCGTCCGGCCGCCTGACGCGCACCAGGGCCCGCTCCAGGGCACCCGTGGAGTCGTCGTCGCCCCCGCGGCGGGCGGGTTCGGCGGGAACCGGGCCGAGGACGTCCGCGCCCGGCGGCAATTCGGCGTGGGCCAGCAGGTCGCGTACGGCATCGGGCGCGCCCGTCACCGCGGCCATGCGCGCCACCGGAGGGAACGCCAGCTCCGCGCGCTCGGCCAGCTCGCGCTCCGCGTGCGTCACGGGGTCCCACCGGATGAGCGCCTGCACGACCGGCAGCCCGGCGTCGGCGAGCACCACGACCTGGCCGCCGTCCGGCCCGGGGCGCACCAGCGCGGCGGCGTTCATCCACCGGCGCAGCGTCTCCTCGGCGGCCCGGAGGTCCGGGCGGCCGACCAGCACCCAGCCGTCGAGCAGCAGCGCCGCCGCGTAGCCGCCCTCGGCGACGGGCTCGGCGCCCGGTGTACTCACCACGAGGGCGGGCGCGGCGTCGATGTGGGCGAGCACGCCGTCGCGGCCGGAGGTGCGCACGGGCACCGACGGGAACGCCCGGCCCAGCTCCTCGGCCGTACGCCGGGCGCCCACGACGATCGCGCGCACCGCCGTGGCCGCGCACGACGGGCAGCGGCGGTCGCCGGCGAGCCGCCCGCACCACCGGCAGTACGGCACGGCGTGGGCGGACTTCAGCGACAGCGGCCCCTGGCAGCTCGGGCACCGCGCCGGGGCGCGGCAGCGCGCGCAGGCCAGCGCCGGGAGGTAGCCGCGGCGCGGCACCTGGATCAGCACCGGGCCGGTGGCCAGCCCCGCGCGGGCCGCGCGCAGCGCCACGCTCGGCAGCCGCGCCGACCTGGCCGCCTGGTCGCGCGCCAGCTCGGCGTCGTCACCGGCGGGGCTGACGCGCGGGGCGTAGGACCGGACGGTGGCGCGGTCGGCATGCAGCGGGCCGGCCCATCCGGCGGCGATGAGCTGGGTGGTCTCGGCCGTGCGCGTGAACGAGCCGAACAGCGCCGCGGCGCCCGAGCGGTGGGCGCGCAGCGCGAGCACCTCGCGGGAATGCGGGTACGGGGCGTGCTTCTCGGCGTGGGTGTCGTCGCCGTCGTCCCACAGCACGACCAGGCCGAGGTCGTGGACGGGCGCGAACTGGGCCGCGCGGGTGCCGACGACGGCCTTGACGCCGCCGCGCCGCACCGCGAGCCAGCGGCGGTAGCGCTCGGCCGGGCCGAGTTCCGCGGTGAGCGCCACGTGCCGCCCGGCGCCCAGCTCGGCGGTCAGCGCGGCGTCGATGCGGGCGACGTCGCGGCCGTCGGGCGCGACGACCACGGCGCCGCGGCCGGCGGCGAGCGCCGCGCGCACCGCCGTGGCCACCGCGGCGGGCCAGTGGTCGGGGCCGGGCAGCGCCGTCCACACCGCGCGCGGCGCGCCGCCCTTGGCCAGCGCGGCGAGGTACTCGGGCCCGGTGGGGTACGCGCCCAGCGGCCCCGGCTCGGGCGGCTCGGGCGCGGAGGCGGGCTCCGGCGCGGCCTCGGCCTCGACCCTGGCGTGGCGCGGCGGCACGGCGAGGCGCAGGACGTCGGCGAGCGTTCCCGCGTAGCGGTCGGCGACGTCTCGGGCCAGGACGGCGACCTCCGGCGTCAGCACCGGCTCGGGCGACACGACGCGCTCCAGGAACGCGAGCCTGCCCGTGTGGCCCGACTCGGCGACCCGGTCGAGCAGGAAGCCGTCGACGAGCTGGCCGGCGAAGCGGACGCGGACGCGGACGCCAGGCACCGCCGTGTCGTCGGAATCGGCGGGCACGAGGTAGTCGAACGGGCGGTCCAGATGCGGGAGCGGGAGGTCGACGGCCACCCGCGCCACGGGACGGGTCTCCGCGGCCTCGGGGCGCTTCTTCGGCTTCCGCGTCTTCGGGCGCGCCACTTTCCGGCCCGGTCCGGCCGCGGGCACGTCGAGTTCGAGCAGCGGCTGATCAGCGGGTCCGGACGTCACGGCACCCGTCCTACCAGATCCGTACGACACCCGGCGCCGCACTCAGGCGGCGCCGGGTGATCGCGGGATGTTCGCCGGAGGATCAGGCCCCGGCGGCCGCGCGCAGGAGGTCGGCGCGGTCGGTGCGCTCCCAGGTGAAGTCCGGGAGGTCGCGGCCGAAGTGGCCGTAGGCGGCGGTCTGGGAGTAGATCGCGCGCTTCAGGTCGAGGTCGCGGATGAGCGCGGCCGGGCGGAGGTCGAAGACCTCGCGGACGGCGGACGCGATCTTGTCGTCGTCGACCGTGGCGGTGCCGAAGGTCTCGACGAACACGCCGACCGGCTGCGCCTTGCCGATGGCGTACGCCACCTGCGCCTCGCACTGCTTGGCCAGCCCGGCGGCCACGACGTTCTTGGCCACCCAGCGCATGGCGTACGCGGCGGAGCGGTCGACCTTGGACGGGTCCTTGCCGGAGAACGCGCCGCCGCCATGGCGGGCGTAGCCGCCGTAGGTGTCGACGATGATCTTGCGGCCGGTCAGCCCGGCGTCGCCCATCGGGCCGCCGACCTCGAACCGCCCGGTCGGGTTGACCAGCAGCCGGTAGTCGGAGGTGTCGATCTCGTACGCCGCGAGCACCGGGTCGATCACGTGCTCCTTGACATCGGGCTGGAGCAGCGTCTTGAGGTCGATGTCGGGCGCGTGCTGGCTGGACACGACGACCGTGTCGAGCCGCGCGGGGCGGCCCTGCTCGTCGTACTCGATGGTGACCTGGGTCTTGCCGTCGGGACGGAGGTAGGGCACCAGGCCCTCGTTGCGGGCGGCGGTCAGCCGCAGCGCGAGGCGGTGCGCCAGCATGATCGGCAGCGGCATCAGCTCGGGCGTCTCGTCGCACGCGTAGCCGAACATGAGGCCCTGGTCGCCGGCGCCCTGGCGGTCCAGTTCGTCGTCGGCGTTGGTCTCGCGGTGCTCGTAGGCGTCGTCAACGCCCTGCGCGATGTCCGGCGACTGGGTGCCGATGGAGACCGACACGCCACAGGAGGCGCCGTCGAATCCCTTGGCGGACGAGTCGTAGCCGATGTCGAGGATCTTCTCGCGGACGATTCCGGGGATGTCCACGTAGGTCTTGGTGGTCACCTCGCCGGCCACATGAACCTGGCCGGTGGTGAGCATGGTCTCGACGGCGACCCGGCTGTTCGGATCGTCCTTGATCATCGCGTCGAGGATCGCGTCGCTGATCTGGTCGGCCATCTTGTCGGGGTGGCCCTCGGTGACCGACTCGGAGGTGAAAAGACGACGGGACACGTACGTGACTCCCTTGCAGCGGCTGCTGGCTGGCATTTCCTACGCATTGCGTACGGGCAATGCTGTTGAGGACACTAGATGACGGCGGGGAGTCTATCCACTCCCGGTCCGGCCGGGACCGACGCCCCGCTGCGCACCTTCGAGCAACGCCGCGCGAGGAGCGCAACAGAATTCGTCGGTCGTCGCGGGACACCGGAGCCAAGCCGTGTTGTGCCCCCACCTTACCCAAGCCCCACGGCCACCCTGAGAAACGGACGCCATCGCCGGAAATTCACGCCATTTCCTTTTCCGGGCACCCCCGGCGGGATCGCCTAGGCGCGGAGGAGGCGTGCGGCGACGAGGTCCCACACCGCGTCGGCGAGGTCTTCCTTCGGGCCGTACGGGATCGGGACGGGGTCGGCGTCGGGGCTGATGACGACCGCGGCATTGTCGGCGGTCTCGAAGCCCATGCCGTCGCCGACCTGGTTGACGACCAGGAGGTCGCAGCCCTTCTTCTTGAGCTTCACCGCGGCGTTCTCGGCTACGTCGTGGGTCTCCGCGGCGAAGCCGACGACCACCTGGCCCGGACGGGGGCGGTGGGCGGACAGCTCGGCGAGGATGTCGGGGTTGAGGGTGAGGCCGATCGGGTCGGGCTCCGCGCCGGACTTCTTGATCTTGTGGTCCTGGTAGGCCGCGGGCCGGAAGTCGGCGACGGCGGCGGCCATGACCAGGGCGTCGGCGGTGGACGCCGCGGTGCGCATGGCGTCGTGCATGTCGCGCGCGGACGTGACGCGGACGACCTCGGCGCCGGCGGGGTCGGGCAGGTCGGCGGAGGTCACGAGCGTGACGCGGGCGCCGCGGGCGACGGCCGTACGCGCGAAGGCGTGGCCCTGCCGGCCGGACGACCGGTTGCCGAGGAAGCGGACGGGGTCGAGGAACTCGCGGGTGCCGCCGGAGGAGACGACCAGGTGGCGGCCCGCGAGGTCGGGCCCGGCGCCGGACGCGCCGCGCCGGAGCACGCGCCGCGCGGCGAAGAAGATCTCGCCGGGGTCGGGCAGCCGCCCGGGGCCGGTGTCGGCGCCGGTGAGGCGGCCGGACGCGGGCTCGATGACGACGGCGCCGCGTTCCCGCAGCGTCGCGACGCTGGCCTGTGTGGCCGGGTGCAGCCACATCTCGGTGTGCATCGCGGGCGCGAAGACGAGGGGACATCGCGCCGTGAGCAGCGTGTTGGTCAGGAGGTCGGACGCGAGGCCGTGCGCGGCGCGGGCGAGGAGGTCGGCGGTGGCCGGGGCCACGACGACGAGGTCGGCGTTCTTCCCGATCCGCACGTGCGGCACGTCGGGGACGTCGGACCAGACGCCGGTCGCGACCGGCTGGCCGGACAGCGCCTCCCAGGTGGGCGCGCCGACGAAGCGCAGGGCGTCGTCGGTGGGGATCACCCGGACGCGGTGGCCGGACTCGGTGAACAGCCGGAGCAGCTCACACGCCTTGTACGCCGCGATGCCCGCCCCTACGCCGAGGATGACGTTGGGCGGGCCGGGTGATTGGCTGTCAGCGCTCGCGTTCATCGGGTGCTACTGCGGGACCTCGACGGTCTCGACGTGCAGCACGCCGTCGTTGATCTCGCGCAGCGCGATGGACAGCGGCTTCTCCTGCACGTGGGTCTCCACGAGCGGGCCTACGTATTCGAGCAGGCCCTCGCCGAGCTGCGCGTAGTAGGCGTTGATCTGCCGTGCGCGCTTGGCGGCCATGCTGACGAGGCTGTACTTGCTGTCGACGATCTTGAGGAGGTCGTCGATCGGCGGGTTGATGATGCCTTCGGCGACGGGCTGGTTGCCGGCCACGTTCACCTTCCGCTCACTAGTCGGTGTGGATCGCACCGCCCCGCGCCTGATTCACGCGGTGGGCTGTGCCGTCATCAAGGCTAGCAGCTCGGCGCATACGTCCTGTACGGACGAGTTCACGAGGGTCTTGTCGAACTCGGTCTCGGCGGCGAGCTCCACGCGGGCGGCGTCGAGCCGGCGGTCGATGACCTCGGGGGGTTCGGTGCCGCGGCCGGTGAGGCGGTGGACGAGCTCGTCCCACGAGGGCGGGGCGAGGAACACCATCAGCGCGGCGGGCATGGCCTCGCGGACCTGCCGTGCGCCCTGGAGGTCGATCTCCAGGAGGACCGGCACCCCGGCGGCGAGCCGTTCCACCACGGGGGAACGCGGCGTGCCGTAGCGGTTGCCGGCGAACTCCGCCCATTCGAGCAGTTCCCCATCGGCGACGAGCCGGTCGAAACCGGCGTCGTCGACGAAGGAGTACTGGACGCCGTCGACCTCGCCGGGCCGGGGCGCCCGGGTCGTCACCGAGACCGAGAGCCACACCTCAGGGTGGGACTTCCGGATCTCGGCGACGACCGTGGACTTTCCCACGCCCGACGGTCCGGAAAGGACCGTCAGGCGAGCGGCGGGAGCCGAGGAGTCTGGCGGTGTCCGGTCCCGGGTGCGCGAGCCGGGCCGCTCCGGACGGTCAAAGCTGTTCATCTCCTCGATCCTGCCAGGTCGCGCGTACTGGTCAGCCGGTGATGCCACCGAATTCGCGCTCCAGTGCGGAGCGCTGGTTGGCGCCGAGGCCGCGGACACGCCGCGACTCGGCGATGTTGAGCCGGTCCATGATCTGCTTGGCCCGGACCTTGCCGACGCCCGGCATCGACTCGAGGAGAGCCGAGACCTTCATCTTGCCGATGACGTCGTCGCTCTGGCCATCCTTCAGGACGTCGGAGAGCGTCACGTTGCCGCGCTTGAGCTTGTTCTTCACCTCGGCCCGCTCTTTCCGGGCCTTGGCAGCCTTCTCCAGGGCTGCGGCGCGCTGTTCAGGAGTGAGGGGCGGAAGCGCCACGCCGTGTCACCTCGGTTTTCATGCTCGATGGAGTCGGACGGGACGGGAACGTAGCCCCTCTTGGGGTCATCAGGCAACGCGAACACCGCTTTGTCAGCGTACAAATTTGATGTAACTACTGTCCGCTTCGATATTATTACTCCCCGGAGTCAAAAGTCCCCTATTCTGCTCCGGAGGGACGTGAGCGGTTCCACACCCCGATTACTCAGGGTCATCAATTCCGGCGGCATTTCCCGACCGTACGGCGCCGGAATTCCGGGCAATTCACGCATCCGGCAACTCGCGGCCATCCGTGCGAATGATCGAATTTTTGCCCCGTTCACGGCGCAGTGCCGCGGCGATCGCGGCGACCGCCGCGCCGGGGTCGGGCGACGCCGTGATGGGCCGGCCGATCACGAGCAGGTCCGCCCCCTCCGCGACGGCCTCCTCCGGTGTGGCGACGCGCACCTGGTCCTGTGTCGCCGCGCCCGCGGGCCGCACGCCCGGTGTGATGAGCGTGACGTCCGGGCCGACCTCGGCGCGCACGGCCCGCACCTCGTGCGGGGAGCACACCAGCGCGCGGGCCCCCGCGCCGACCGCCAGGGCGGCCATACGGCGCGTGGCGTCCAGCGCCGGGCCCAGGACCCCCACCTCGGCGAGATCGGTCTCGTCGAGCGACGTCAGGACCGTGACGGCGGCGATCTTGGTCTGCGGTGCCGCCTCGACGGCCGCGCGGATCATCGCGGCGCCGCCCGAGGCGTGCACCGTGAGGTAGGCCGGCCTCAGCCGCCCGACCGCGCGGGCCGCCCCGGCGACCGTCGCCGGGATGTCGTGCAGCTTCAGGTCGAGGAAGACCTCCACCATGCTGGCCCCGCGCACGGACGCCACGGCGTCCGGGCCGTAGCGCAGGTACAGCTCCAGGCCCACCTTGACGGTGCTGACGTGCGGGCTCACCAGGCTCGCCCACTCGGCGGCGGTGTCGAGGTCCGGGGCGTCGAGGGCGACGGCGATCGGTGCGGCGGTCTGCGTCACGGCTGCTTCCTCATCTCGGGAGCGGGACGGGGACGGGGTACGGGGCGCGGGCGTCACGAGGCACCGCGCCCGGCGACCGGCCGCCCGGACGGCGGGGTCAGGCCCGGCGGCTTGTGCGCGAGGCCGATCAGGTCGGCGAGCCGGTCGATGCCCCGCGTGATCAGCTCCTCCTCCAGCTCGCGCAGGATGCGGGCGCAGGCGGACGGGTCGTGGAACACCACCGTGCCGACCTCGACCGCGCTGGCCCCGGCGAGCAGGAACTCCAGGACGTCGCGGCCGGTGCGGATGCCGCCGATGCCGACGATCGGGACGTGCGGCAGCGCCTGGTGGACCTGCCAGACGCACCGGACGGCCACCGGGCGGATCGCCGGCCCGGACAGCCCGCCGGTCGTCCCGGCGAGGACCGGCCGCATGGTGTCGACGTCGATGGCCATGCCGAGCAGCGTGTTGATCATCGAGAGGCCGTCGGCGCCGGCGTCCACGCAGGACCGCGCGACCGTCACGATGTCCGTGACGTCCGGCGAGAGCTTGGCGAACACGGGGACGTCGAAGCGGGTCTGCGCGCGTACGGCGCGGACCACGGCGGCCGCGGCGTCCGGGTCGCAGGCGAACACCTTGCCGCGGTCCTCGACGTTCGGGCAGGAGATGTTTACCTCCAGCGCCGTCACGCCGGGGGCGTCGGCCAGCCGCCGGGCCAGCCCGGCGTACTCCTCGACGCTGCCGCCCGCGATCGACACGACCGCCCGCGCGCCGCGCGACATCAGCCACGGCAGGTCGCGCTGGAGGAACGCCTCGATGCCCGGCCCCTGGAGGCCGATCGAGTTGAGCATGCCGGACGGGGTCTCGGCCATGCGCGGCGTGGGCCGCCCGGAGCGCGGCGCGGCCATCACGGACTTCGTGACGATCGCGCCGATCTTCGCGACGTCAAAGAACTGGGAAAGTTCCCGGCCCGCGGCGGCGCACCCGGACGCCGTCATGATCGGATTGGGCAGCTCGACGTGCGAGAGGTTCGTACGCAGGTCAACGCTCACTGCGCGGCCCCCTTCCAGCCGGGGGCGCCCAGGGCGTCGAAGGGGATGGTGCCGACGTCACGCCAGCGCACGCGGTCGCCGCGGAACACCGGCCCCTCCACGCACGACCGCAGCATCCGCGTCACCCCGTCGTCGCCGCGCACGGGCAGGACGCACGTCATGCACACGCCCACCCCGCACGCCATCGACTCCTCCACGAGCGTCTGCGCCGGAATGCCGTACTGCCCGCCGATCTCGGTGATCCGCTCCAGCATGCCCATCGGCCCGCAGGCGTAGATCACGTCGGCCGAGCTGTCCTCGATGACCTGCGGCAGCACGTCGGTGACCAGCCCGCGGGCGCCGAGCGTGCCGTCGTCGGTGGTCAGCGTGGCCGTACGCCCGAGGCGCCGCGCGGTCAGCGCGCCGAACAGCCGGTCGGCGCTGGCCGCGCCGAGCACGAAGTCGACCCGGCAGCCGCGCGAGGCCAGGGCGTCGGCCAGCGAGAACAGCGGCGCGCTTCCGTAGCCGCCGCCGACCAGCACGCAGTTCACCGGGTCGCGCGGCAGGGGGTACGCCCGGCCGAGCGGGCCGACGACGTCGACCTGGTCGCGCGGGCGGCGTTCGGCCAGCCAGCGGGTGCCCTTGCCGTGCGCGGCGAACACGAACTCCACGGTGCCGCCGTAGTCGGAGCGGACGTCGTAGATGGAGAACGCGCGGCGCAGCAGCATGCCCGACTGGTCGCCCCCGACGGCCACGGCGACGAACTGGCCGGGCCTGAACCGCTCGGCGACGCCGGGGGCCACGACGGTCATCGCGTGGTATGCGTCCACGCGGCGCGAGGTCAGGATCTGGCCACGTACCTGGACCGGCGGCATGGTCTCCTCGTCAAGAAGCTCCAGGGTGCTCGAGGTCACGCCGGACGCTCCCCCCGCACCCGCGCCGCGTGTTCCTGGAGCGACCGTACCCCCACCGAGCCCCCCATGATCGCCTCGATGCCCTGGACGGCGGCGGCGAGCCCCTGGACGGTGGTGATGGACGGCACGCCCCGGGTGACCGCGGCGGTACGGATCTCATATCCGTCCAGCCGCGGCCCGGACTGCCCGGGGCTGCCGAACGGTGTGTTGACGATCAGGTCGACCTCCCCGTCGATGATGCGCTGGACGATCGTGGGCTCGCCGTTCGGGCCGGGGCCGTCGCCGAGCTTGCGGACGACTGAGGCCACCACGCCGTGGCGGCGCAGCACCTCGGCGGTGCCCTCGGTCGCGAGGATCTCGAAGCCGAGCTCGGCCAGCCGCTTGACCGGGAACACCAGCGACCGCTTGTCGCGGTTGGCGACGGACACGAACGCGCGGCCCTTGGTGGGCAGCGAGCCGTACGCCGCCTGCTGCGACTTCGCGAACGCCGTGCCGAACACCTCGTCGATGCCCATCACCTCGCCGGTGGAGCGCATCTCCGGGCCGAGCACGGTGTCCACGCCGGCGCCGTCGGCGGAGCGGAACCGGTTGAACGGGAGCACCGCCTCCTTGACGGCGATGGGCGCGTCGAGCGGCAGCGTGCCGCCGTCGCCCTCGCGCGGGAGCAGGCCCTCGCCGCGCAGCCCCGCGACCGTGGCGCCCATCATGATCCGGGCGGCCGCCTTGGCCAGCGGCGCGGCGGTCGCCTTGGAGACGAACGGCACCGTACGGGACGCGCGCGGGTTGGCCTCCAGGACGTACAGGATGCCGGCGGCCATGGCGTACTGGACGTTCAGCAGCCCGCGCACGCCCACGCCGCGCGCGATGGCCTCCGTGGAGGCGCGGATGCGGTTGATGTCGTCGTGGCCGAGGGTGATGGGCGGCAGGGCGCACGCGGAGTCGCCGGAGTGGATGCCGGCCTCCTCGATGTGCTCCATGACGCCGCCGAGGTACAGCTCCTCGCCGTCGAACAGCGCGTCGACGTCGATCTCGACGGCGTCGTCGAGGAACTTGTCGACCAGCACCGGGTGCTCGGGGCTGGCCTGGGTGGCGCGGCCGATGTAGTCGCGCAGCGCGTCGTCGTCGTAGACGATCTCCATGCCGCGCCCGCCAAGGACGTACGACGGGCGGACGAGCACCGGGTAGCCGATCTCGTCGGCGATGACCTTCGCCTCGTCGTAGGAGGTGGCCGTGCCGTGCTTCGGCGCGGGCAGCCCCGCCTCCTCGAGCACCCGGCCGAACGCGCCGCGCTCCTCGGCGAGGTGGATCGACTCCGGAGGCGTGCCGACGACCGGGACGCCCGCGTCGGCGAGCCGCTGCGCCAGGCCCAGCGGCGTCTGCCCGCCGAGCTGCACGATGACCCCGGCGACCTCGCCGGTGGCCTGCTCGGCGTGCACGACCTCAAGGACGTCCTCCAGCGTGAGCGGCTCGAAGTACAGCCGGTCGCTGGTGTCGTAGTCGGTGGAGACGGTCTCGGGGTTGCAGTTGACAATGACGGTCTCGTAGCCGGCCTCGGACAGCGCGAAGGACGCGTGGACGCAGGAGTAGTCGAACTCCACGCCCTGCCCGATGCGGTTCGGCCCGCTGCCGAGGATGAGCACCTTCGGGCGGTCGCCGTACGGCACCTCGGTCTCCTCGTCGTAGGAGGAGTAGAGGTACGGCGTCGTGGCGGCGAACTCGGCCGCGCAGGTGTCCACGGTCAGGTAGACGGGGCGCACGCCGAGGGCGGCGCGCAGCTCGCGCACGACCGCTTCGTCGAGGCCGCGGATCTCGCCGAGCTGGGCGTCGGAGAAGCCGAACCGCTTGGCGCGGCGCAGCGTCGCGGCGTCCAGCGACGGCGCGGCGGCGACCTCGGCGGCGACCTCGTTGATCGCCAGGATCTGGTCGCAGAACCACGGGTCGACGCCGGTGGCGTCGTGCGCCTGCGCGACCGTGGCGCCGGCGCGCAGCGCCTGCTGGATGTCGCCGAGCCGGCCGTCGTGCGGCACCGCGGCGGCGTCGAGCAGCGCCCGGGCGTCGCCGGGGCGGCCCGCCCAGGTGAACGAGGCGCCCTTCTTCTCCACCGACCGCAGCGCCTTCTGCAGCGCCTCGGGGAAGGACCGCCCGATGGCCATCGCCTCGCCCACGGACTTCATGTGCGTGGTCAGCCGCGGGTCGGCGCCGGGGAACTTCTCGAACGCGAACCGCGGCACCTTCACGACGACGTAGTCGAGGCTGGGCTCGAAGCTCGCCGGGGTCTCCTTGGTGATGTCGTTCGGGATCTCGTCCAGGGTGTAGCCGACGGCCAGCTTCGCGGCGATCTTCGCGATCGGGAAGCCGGTCGCCTTGGACGCCAGCGCCGACGACCGCGACACCCGCGGGTTCATCTCGATGACGATCATGCGCCCGGTGCCCGGGTGCACCGCGAACTGGATGTTGCAGCCGCCGGTGTCGACGCCGACCTCGCGGATCACCGCGATCGCGACGTCGCGCATGTTCTGGTACTCGCGGTCGGTGAGCGTCATGGCCGGCGCCACCGTGACGGAGTCGCCGGTGTGCACGCCCATGGGGTCGACGTTCTCGATGGAGCACACGATCACGACGTTGTCCGCCGCGTCGCGCATGACCTCCAGCTCGTACTCCTTCCAGCCGAGGATCGACTCCTCGAGGAGCACCTCGCTGGTCGGCGAGGCGTCGAGCCCGGCGCCGGCGATGCGGCGCAGGTCGTCCTCGTCGTAGGCGATGCCGGATCCGGCGCCGCCCATCGTGAACGACGGGCGTACGACGACCGGGTAGCCGAAGGCGCCGACCGCGTTCACGCAGTCGTCCATGGTGTGGCAGATCGCCGAGCGCGCCGACTCCGCGTTGAACCCGTGGCCGGCCGCGACCTTCGCCACGACCTCCTTGAACCGCTCGCGGTTCTCCCCCGCCTGGATGGCGTCCACGTCGGCGCCGATCAGCTCGACGCCGTAGCGCTCCAGGACGCCCGCCTCGTACAGCGCGATGGCGGTGTTCAGCGCGGTCTGCCCGCCGAGCGTGGGCAGCAGGGCGTCCGGCCGCTCGCGGGCGATGATCTTCTCGACGACCTCGGCGGTGATCGGCTCGACGTACGTGGCGTCGGCGAACTCCGGGTCGGTCATGATCGTCGCGGGGTTGCTGTTGACCAGCACGACCCGCAGGCCTTCGGCCTTCAGCACCCGGCACGCCTGGGTGCCGGAGTAGTCGAACTCGCACGCCTGGCCGATGACGATCGGCCCGGAGCCGATGACCAGGACGGACTTCAGATCATGGCGGCGGGGCATTACTTGGCTCCTTCCATGACCTCGATGAACCGGTCGAACAGGTCGGTGGCGTCGTGCGGCCCCGCGGCGGCCTCCGGGTGGTACTGCACGCTGAACGCGGGCCGCTCCAGCAGCCGCAGCCCCTCGACGCAGCCGTCGTTGAGGTTCACGTGGCTGACCTCGGCGCGGCCGTACGGCGTGTCGAACGGGCCGTCGGCGGGCGCGTCCACCGCGAACCCGTGGTTGTGCGCGGAGACGTCCACCTTGCCCGTACGGCGGTCCTGGACCGGCTGGTTGATGCCGCGGTGGCCGAAGCGCAGCTTGTACGTGCCGAGGCCGAGCGCGCGGCCGAGCACCTGGTTGCCGAAGCAGATGCCGAAGAACGGCACCCGGGCGTCCAGCACGCCGCGCAGCGCCTCGACCGCGTATCCGGCGGCGGCCGGGTCGCCGGGGCCGTTGCTGAAGAACACGCCGTCAGGGGCGAGCTCCAGGATGTCGCGCGCGGTGCTCGACGCGGGCAGGACGTGCACCTCGCAGCCGCGCTCGGCCATGCGGTGCGGGCTCATCGCCTTGATGCCGAGGTCGACGGCCGCGACGGTGAACCGCTTCTCCCCGATCGCGGGCACGACGTACGGCTCGGTGGTGCTGACCTCGGGCGCCAGGTCGGCGCCGGTCATGGCCGGCGACGCGCACACCCGGGCGACCAGGTCGGCCTCGGGGGCGGCCGCGTCGTCGCCGCTGAAGATGCCGGCGCGCATGGCGCCGCGGTCGCGCAGGTGGCGGGTGAGCGCGCGGGTGCCGGCGACGGCGATGCCGACGACGCCCTGGTCGCGCAGCGCGTCGTCCAGGGTGCCCGCGGACCGCCAGTTCGAGGCGATCCGCGCGGGCTCGCGGACGACGTAGCCGGCGACCTGGATGCGGGCCGACTCCGGGTCGTCGCCGTTGACGCCGGTGTTGCCGATGTGCGGCGCCGTCATGGCGACGATCTGCCCGGCGTACGAGGGGTCGGTGAGGGTCTCCTGGTAGCCGGTCATGCCGGTGTTGAAGACCATCTCGCCGAACGCCGCGCCGCGGGCGCCGTACGCCTGCCCGGCGAACGTGCGGCCGTCCTCGAGCACGAGCAGCGCGCCGACGGGTGCGGTGGTGGGCATCAGATGACCTTCCCGTCGTTGGCGGTCATGGTCCCGGCCAGGAACGTGGCGGCGACGCGGCCGGGCAGCGTCATGCCGCGGAAGGGGCAGTTGCGGCCCTTGGACGCGAACCCGGCTGGCTCGACGGTGGTCCGCGCGGCCGGGTCGACCAGCGTGAGGTTCGCCGGCTCGCCCGCGGCCAGCGGGCGGCCGTGCCGGGTGAGGAGGCCGATGGCGGCGGGGCGTACGGACATCCGGTCGGCGACGCCCGCCCAGTCGAGCAGGCCCGTCTCCACCATCGCGGCGGCGACCGCGGGGAGCGCCGTCTCCAGGCCGACCATCCCCATGGCCGCGGCCGCCCACTCCGACTCCTTGTCCTCCACGGTGTGCGGCGCGTGGTCGGTGGCCACGCAGTCGATCGTGCCGTCGGCCAGCCCCTCGCGCAGCGCGGCCACGTCGGCGGCCGTGCGCAGGGGCGGGTTCACCTTGTAGACGGGGTCGTAGCCGCGGACGAGGTCGTCGTCGAGCAGCAGGTGGTGCGGCGTGACCTCGGCGGTGACCTGCCAGCCCTTGGACTTCGCCCAGCGGATCAGCTCCACGGAGCCGGCCGTGGACACGTGGCAGACGTGCAGCCGCGAGCCGACGTGCGCGGCGAGCAGGCAGTCGCGCGCGATGACCGCCTCCTCGGCGACCGCCGGCCACCCGGCGAGGCCCAGCTCGCCGGAGACGACGCCCTCGTTCATCTGCGCGCCCTCGGTCAGCCGCGGCTCCTGGGCGTGCTGCGCCACGACGCCGCCGAACGCCTTGACGTACTCCAGCGCCCGCCGCATCAGCACCGCGTCGGACACGCAGTGGCCGTCGTCGGAGAACACCCGCACCCCGGCCGCGGAGTCGGCCATCGCGCCGAGCTCGGCCAGCCGCTCGCCGCGCAGCCCCTGGGTGACCGCGCCGACCGGGCGTACGTCGCAGTGCCCGGCCTGGCTCCCGAGCCGCCACACCTGCTCCACGACGCCCGCGGTGTCGGCCACCGGGTCGGTGTTGGCCATCGCGTGGACCGCGGTGAACCCGCCGACGGCGGCCGCGGCCGTGCCGGTCTCGACCGTCTCGGCGTCCTCGCGGCCCGGCTCGCGCAGGTGGGTGTGCAGGTCGACGAGGCCGGGCAGCGCGATCAGCCCGTCCGCGTCGACCACCTTGGCGCCCTGGGCGTCCAGCCCCGTGCCGGCCGCGGCGATCACGCCGTCGGCGAGCAGCAGGTCCGTCGGCGCGCCGCCCAGCGGCCGCACCCCCTTGATCACGTATGAAGTCACGCGTCCCCCTCGGTCTCGTCGCCCAGCGGCGCGCCGCCGAGCAGCAGGTACAGCACGGCCATCCGGATCGTGACGCCGTTGGCGACCTGCTCCACCACGGTCGAGCGCGGCGAGTCGGCGACCTCGGCGCCGATCTCCACGCCGCGGTTCATCGGCCCGGGATGCATGACGATCGCGTCGTCGGGCATCCGCGCGAGCCGGTCGGTGTCCAGCCCGTACCTGCGGCTGTACTCGCGGGAGCTGGGGAAGAACGCGGCGTTCATCCGCTCCGCCTGGACGCGCAGCATCATCACGGCGTCGCTCTTCGGCAGCACCGTGTCGAAGTCGTAGGACACCGCGCACGGCCAGGAGTCGACCGCTACGGGCAGCAGTGTCGGCGGCGCCACGACGGTGACCTCGGCGCCGAGCGTGTGCAGCAGCAGCACGTTGGACCGCGCCACGCGGCTGTGCAGGATGTCGCCGACGATCGCGACGCGCCTGCCCTCCAGGTTGCCGAGGCGGCGGCGCATCGTGAACGCGTCGAGCAGCGCCTGCGTGGGGTGCTCGTGGGTGCCGTCGCCGGCGTTGATCACGCTCCCGGCGACCCAGTCGGCCAGCCGGTGCGGCGCCCCGGACGCCTGGTGCCTGATCACCACGGCGTCCGCGCCCATGGCCTCCAGCGTCAGCGCGGTGTCCTTCAGGCTCTCCCCCTTGGACACGCTGGAGCCCTTGGCGGAGAAGTTGATGACGTCAGCGGACAGCCGCTTGGCCGCCGCCTCGAAGGAGATGCGCGTACGGGTGGAGTCCTCGAAGAACAGGTTCACGACCGTGCGGCCGCGCAGCGTGGGCAGCTTCTTGATCGGCCGGTCGGCCAGCCGCGCCAGCTCCTCGGCGGTGTCCAGCACGGTCAGGGCGTCGTCGCGGCCGAGGTCGGACGCGGACAGCAGGTGCCTCTTCATCACGCCTCCCCCGCGCCGTCGCCGTCGCCGGTGTGCCGGTCGTCGCCGCCGGACGGGCCGAGCAGCACGGCGTCGCGCCCGTCGACCTCCTCCAGCAGCACCCGTACGTTCTCCCGCTGGGACGTCGGCAGGTTCTTCCCGACGTAGTCGGCGCGGATGGGCAGCTCGCGGTGGCCGCGGTCGACCAGCGCGGCGAGCTGCACGGCGCTGGGCCTGCCGAGGTCGTTCAGCGCGTCGAGCGCGGCCCGCACGGTGCGGCCGGAGTACAGGACGTCGTCGACGAGCACGACCACGTGGCCGTCGATGCCCTGCGGCGGCACCTCGGTGTGGCCGAGCGCGCGCGCCGGGCGCATCCGAAGGTCGTCGCGGTACATCGTGACGTCGAGGGAGCCCCACGGCACCGCGTGGCCCTCGACGTGCTCGATGCGGGCGGCCAGGCGCTCGGCCAGGGTGGTGCCGCGTGTGGGGATGCCGAGGAGGACGACGCGACGGCCCCCCTTGGTACGTTCCAAGATCTCGTGGGCGATGCGCGTCAGGGCCCGGCCGATATCGGGGGCCTCGAGAACCGCGCGCCCCTGCGTGTGGGCAGCAGTCACCGCTGCGCCTCCTTCCCCGCCTCACTGGACGGTCATTAAAGGATTCGGGCGCGGCCCGTCCGGTAAGCGACGGGCCCGTGTCGCCTCACGGTATCAGCGCGCGGTGACCTCCATCGACGCGGGATCGGACACGTGTACAGCACGTTCGCATCCGCGGTGCGCGACGATCCGGTCACAGATCGGGATTTCGGCGACGGATGACATCGGCGGGATTCTCCGTGATCTACGTCACTTCACCGGCATTGGCGACATACCGGGAACACGCCCTGTCACGTGCGGCTTTCCCGCCCCGCACGGCGATCTCGGCTCCGACGAGGGACGTGTTCGAAGCGCGCCCGTTCGACCACTTTTTTCCAATCGGCTTGACCTGGACACGCACGCGTTTTACCGTCACTGTCCGTAACCAGTCCCAGGAGTGGTACCGGCGGCCTCCCCCCGGCCACAGCGGCGCACCCGTCTCCCGGCTCATCAGGCCGAACGGCGGCGCGGTAGCGGCGCACCGGAAACCGCACCTGGCGTCATGACAACAGACAGGAGCCGGGGGCCACCATGCCAACTGAGTACGCCAAGGCACTCGGAGCGCGCCTGCGGGCGATCCGCACGCAGCAGGGGCTGTCGCTGCACGGCGTCGAGGAGAAGTCGCGCGGCCGCTGGAAGGCCGTCGTCGTCGGCTCGTACGAGCGCGGCGACCGGGCCGTGACCGTGCAGAAGCTCGCCGAGCTCGCCGACTTCTACGGTGTCCCGGTCAGCGAGCTGCTGCCCGGCGGTGCCGCGCCGAGCCCGCTCGGCCCGACGCCGAAGCTCGTGATCGACCTCGAGCGCATGCAGCAGTTGCCGAAGGACAAGGCGGGCCCGCTCGCCCGATACGTCGCGACGATCCAGAGCCAGCGCGGCGACTACAACGGGAAGGTCCTCTCCATTCGCCAGGAGGACCTGCGCTCGCTTGCGGTGATCTACGACCGCTCGCCGAGCGAGCTCACGGAGGAGCTCATTAGCTGGGGTGTCCTCGACTCCGAGGCGCGGCGGGCCATCGAGTCGTTCTGAGGCCCCGCCGCACCAGACCCGCAGGGCGAGGGTGGCGCCCATCGGTCTCCTGAGCTTGCCCGTGCGGCACCGGCACAACGCCGGCGCCGCACGGGTTTCGCTATGTCGGACGGCGGCCGGGAAAGACGCTTCCCCTCATCCCTCCCGGCCGCCGCACCCGCGCGCACGGACCCAGGGGGGATGGACCCGTACCCGCGCGCTGGTCGAACGCGTGTTCGACCTGCGCCCAGTTAAGCGATTCCGGCGGCCCGCGTCAAGTCGCACTCAGGCGCGAAAAAACTCTCTGATCAGCGGAGATCTTCGTAACTCGTGTTCCATGCCCGGCTCCGCCGCCGATCAGCGCCGCGGACGCGACACCGGCGCACGGCCGCACCAGTAAGCTCGCCGCATGACACCTGCCGGGCTTGACGAGCTCGACGGGCCCGCGTTCACGCGGCGGCTCGACGCCTTCCTCGCGGTCTACGCCGACGCGATGCGGCCACCGCCCGAGCAGTTGCCCGGGCGCCGCCAGATCATGCTGCGCCACGCCTCCTACACCGGGTTCCGCTGCCTGGCCGTCTCCGACCAGGGCCGCCGCGTCGCCTTCGCGTACGGCTTCCCCGGCCGGTCCGGCCAGTGGTGGCACGACGTCGTCGAGGTGGCGCTCACGGCCTCCTCGGGCCGGCGGTTCGCCACCGCCTGGGTGGCCGACGGCTTCGAGATCGGCGAGGTGCACGTCGCCACCGACCACCAGGGGCGCGGCATCGGCCGGTCGATGGTGACGACGCTGTGCGCGGGCCGCCTGGAGCGCACCGCGCTGCTGTCCACGCGTGACGCCGCGACCCCCGCCCGCCACCTCTACCGCTCCCTCGGCTTCGCCGACCTCCTGACGGCATACCGCTTCCCCGGGTCGTACGAGCCGTACGCCATCATGGGCGCCGCCCTGCCGCTGGCGGGCGCCTGACGCCCGGCGGGCTCAGCTCGCGGCGGCGGAGCGTGCGGGGCCGAGGCCGAGGCGCTGGTAGATCTCGCGGGTGGCCGTCGACTTGTTGAGCGTGTAGAAGTGCAGGCCGGGGGCGCCCTCGGCGAGCAGGCGGTCGCTGAGCTCGCAGGCGTACTCCACCCCGATCTCGCGTACGGCCGCGGGGTCGTCGGCGACGGCGTGCAGCCGCTCGGCCAGCGCGGGCGGGAACTTCGCGCCGGACAGTTGCGCGGACCGCTCGATCATCTTGACGTTGGTGATCGGCATGATGCCCGCGATGATCGGGACGTCGCAGCCCTCCGCCGCGACGCGGTCGCGCAGCCGCAGGTAGTCCTCGATGTAGAAGAACATCTGCGTGATGGCGAAGTCGGCGCCGGCCCGGCACTTACGGACCAGGAAGTCGACGTCGGCGTCGTGGTCGGGCGAGCGGGGGTGCTTCTCCGGGAACGCGGCCACGCCGACGCAGAAGTCGCCGGAGTTCTTGATCAGCTCGACCAGCTCGGCGGCGTAGGTGAACCCCTCCGGGTGGGCGACCCACTCGCCCTGGGGGTCGCCGGGAGGGTCGCCGCGCAGCGCCAGGACGTTCCGTACGCCCGCGGCGGCGTACGACCCGATGACGTGGCGCAGCTCGGCCACGGAGTGGTTCACGGCCGTCAGGTGGCCGACCGGGGCGAGGGTCGTCTCGGCGGCGATGCGCTCGGTGATGCGCACCGTGCGGTCGCGGCTGCCGCCGCCCGCGCCGTACGTGACGTCGACGAACGAGGGCCGCAGCCCTTCCAGCTCGCGGATGGCCTGCCAGAGGTTCTGCTCGCCGTTGTCGGTCTTCGGTGGGAAGAACTCGAAGGAGAACGTCGGGCGCGAGGCGAGGACGTCGCGGATCAGCGGCGAGCGGTTGGTACGCGGGGTCAGATCCGAGGCAGGCATGCGCCAAGCCTAGTGGCTCACTTGAGATTGGCCAGAGCGCGATCGACGACCCGGGCGGCCGCCTTGCCGTCGTCGAGGGGGCAGAACCGGGTCGTGAACGCCTCGTAGCGCGCGGCGTGCGCGGCCGCCACGGCGTCGATGTCGCCGACCGCCTCGATGACGTCGTCGCTGGTCGGCAGCAGCGGGCCGGGCGCCGTCTCCTCGAAGTCGAAGTAGAAGCCGCGCAGGTTGTCCCGGTAGTCGGCCATGTCGTACGTGAAGAACAGCATGGGCCTGCCGGTGTTGGCGAAGTCGAACATCAGCGACGAGTAGTCGGTGATCAGCACGTCGGTGATCAGGAAGAGGTCCATGATCTCCGGGTACGTCGACACGTCGAAGACGAACTCGCGCCCGGCGCGCGGCACGCGGTCCACCACCCAGGGGTGGCGCCGCACCAGCAGGACGTAGTCGTCGCCGAGCCGGTCGTACGCGCGCTTGAGGTCGAGCTGGAGGTCCAGCTTGTACTTCCCGCGGGAGTAGAACTTGTTGTCCCGCCAGGTCGGGGCGTACATGATCACCTTCTTGTCCGCCGGGAGGCCGAGCGCGGCGCGGGTGCGCGCGGCGATCTCGTCCCGGTTGGGCGCGAAGAAGATGTCGTTGCGGGGGTAGCCGGTCTCCAGGATCTCGCCGTCGAACCGGAACGCCTGCCGCAGGATCGGCGTCGCCCACGGGCTCGGCGAGACCAGGTAGTCCCACTGGGCCACCTCGTGGGCCAGCTTCTCGTGGTAGTCGCGCGACTTGCCGCGGATCTTCTCGATGTCGAAGCCGATGCGCTTGAGCATCGAGCCGTGCCAGGTCTGCAGCACCGTCTGGCCCTCGCGGCGGGCGAACCACTGCGGCAGCCGCGAGTTGGACACGATGTACGCGGACCGGGCCAGCCAGTCGTAGTACGGCTCGCCGGTGTGGCGTACGAGCTCGAGGTCCTCCGGCAGCGCCACCTGGCCGTCGCGGGCCAGCCAGCCCGCGGGGTACGCCACGCCGCGGCGGCGCAGCTCCTCGTAGATGGCGCGCGGGCTGTCGGAGAACTGGCGGCCGGTGAAGGAGTCGAAGTAGATCCGCCGCTCGACGGGGCGCTGCCGCATGGCCGGGTAGGCGACCTCGCGCAACTGCTGCTGCGCGTACGTGCCGCGCTCCTCCGGGCGCAGGTCGCCGGTGACGGTGAGCACGGGCACGTCGTAGCCGGAGCTGTCGAGCGTGAACGTCCGGTGGCCGGCTTCGTGGCCGAGCGGCAGGTGGCGCAGGAAGTCGTGGTCGAGCTGGCCGCGGGCGTCCGAGCCGGGGTCGGCGTCGGTGTCCGGGCGGCTCGCGCGGATGAGCAGTTCGTACGTGCCGCTGGGCAGCGGCAGCACGCCCGCGTGGGAGCGCACGGCGGGCGGGTCGAAGGCCGCGGTGAGCCGGTCGGCCGTGTCGCCGACGCGCTCCAGGGGGAACAGGTGCTCCTCGTTGCGGCCGCGCGCCTTCAGCACGAGTTCCGGACGGCAGCCGTCCGGCGTCTCGAAGTGGACGTCGAGGCTCAGCGTGGCGCCCTTCCACGCGGCGCTGGCGACCACCGGGGCGGGCAGCCCCGTCTCCAGCCGCAGGTGGCCGGTGTGCGTCCGCTGGACGGCCACCCGGCGCTCCCCCACGGCGTAGCGGCCCTCGCCGCGCGACTCGGACAGCACGACGTTCCGGGTCGTGCCGTCGCGGCGTACGGTCGCGACGTCCCAGCGCAGCGCGTGCGCGCCCTGGTTGTAGAGCGTGTCGGCGACCTCGGCGTCGGCGAGCAGCCGCGCCGCGTCGATGCGCACGCTGAACTCACGGCCGTCGATCACCACCGGCCATTCGCCGCCCACGGCGCCGTCGCGCCAGGTCACGCGCAGCGCGCGGGTCTCGGTCGCGGTGGCGGACGGACCGGTGAGCACCAGGTCGCCGCCGTCCATGGAGTGGCCGGTGACCTCGAACGGCAGCCGCTCGACGTCCAGCACCAGGTCGTTGTCCGACCAGTCGGGGCGGATCCAGGTGCCGGGGGTGACCTCGCGGTACTCCGGGCGGCGCGGCGCGCCCGCCACCGGAGAGCCGATCAGCCGGCGGCGCACCAGGCCCCGGTTGACGATCATCAGCTCGACCTGCCACCTGGCGTCGCGCCACTGGCCGTCGGTGCGCAGCTTCTCCGGGTCGATGGTGATCTCGAAGCCGCCCCAGTCGTGCCGCGCGGCCTTCGGCGAGTCGGGCAGGCGGAACTCCGCCGCGCGGCGGACCCGGATCGGCAGGGGCGTACGGCGGCGGGTGGCGGGGTCGATCAGGAACGCCACCATCTGCTGCTGCCAGCGCCGCCCCGACCGCAGGAACCGGATTCCGGCCCGGCCGCTGATCACCAGATTGCCGTCGGCGGACCACCCGATCGACTCGGTCTTCTGCCGGACGCTCAGCTCCTCGTCGAGCCGGTAGACGCGGCGCGGCACGCCGGCGGCCGGGTCGTCGAGGAACGGGTACGCGGCGTAGTACCGCAGCCCGTGGCGTACGGCGCGGGCGCGCTTCAGCTCGACGCTCTTCTGGAACGTGAGCATCTCCTCGAGCTGCGGCATCATCCGGCGCGCCACGAGGTACCAGTCGAGGCGGCGCAGCACGGGGAGGTCGTTGAAGATCTCCGGGTCGATCACCGAGAGGTACGGCACGGCGAGGTCGAGGAAGCGGGCGCGCGCCGCCTCGTCGGCCTCGTCGAGCCGGGTGAGCAGCCGCCAGAGGTCCGTGCGCAGCGCCGTGTCGCGCCACAGCCGCTGCTCGGCGGGCGGGCGGTTGGCCGCGAGGTACGCGCCGAGCTCGGTGACCTGGCCGAACACGGTCGTGACGTCGGCGGGCGTGAGGCCGGTGACGCTGCCGGGAGGGGCGTCGCGCCAGATGTAGATGGGCGCGGCGTGCGTGTCGACGGTGCGCGCGGTGAAGTGCGCGCGCGACA
This sequence comes from Streptosporangiaceae bacterium, assembly GCA_036502625.1. GTDB lineage: Bacteria > Actinomycetota > Actinomycetes > Streptosporangiales > Streptosporangiaceae > DASXYG01. Next base: position 3,754 of record DASXYG010000006.1, on the reverse strand, counting down.
TGAGCAGGCTCTCCGCGGCGTCGTCGCCGCCGAACGCGATGCCGGCGCCGGCCCAGAATGAGTTCCGCCACACCTTGTTGCCGACCAGGCGGTCGCGGACCAGGGCGTCCATGGCGCTGATGTGCGTACCGACCGCGTTGGCCGCGAACATCCGGGCGTACCACGGCGAGCGGCGGGCGCCGAGCTCGTTGAAGCGGAAGACGTTGCCGGTGGCGAAGTCCGAACCGGAGTCGTCGAGGCCGGTGACCATGCGGGCGTAGCCGTACGCCGGGACGCGGTCCGAGGCCGTGAGGAACGTGAGGTACTCCCCCGCCGCGGCGCGCGCCCCGGCGTCGCGCGCGTCGCCGATGCCGGCGGCGGGGTCGAGCAGCCGGAACCGCGGATCGCCCTCGGCGAACGACCGCGCCACCGCCACCGCGTCGTCGTCGGCGACGTCCGTGCCCTCGTCGGCCGTGTCGTCCTCTTCGGCCGCCTCCGCGGGCGCGTCCGGATCGGCGGCCACCGGCACGAGGAGCGCCTCGAAGTCCGTGAGGGTCTGGGCGGCGACGGAGCCGAGGCACTCCGCGAGGTGGGGCTCAGCGCTGGCGAAGGGAACGATGACGCTGAGTTTGGGCACGGGAACCTCTCTGGAGCCGGGTCCGGCGCGGGGGAGGCACTACGAGTCATCCCGTATGCGCGAACGGTTGTAGCCACGAAGTCTCGCACGGTCACCTTGCGAGATCCGAGCGTGCAGTTTGCCCTATGGGCCGCAGGGGCGCGATTCGAGTCGCGAACTTGGGCCGTATTTTACCCGTACGCCGCCAACCGTCCTGTTGTGCCATGCGTCTTGAAAGCGAGCGTCAGCGGTGTGGGCCATACCATGCCACAGGCACGCGAGGCGGGCGCGGCTCGCCTCGGCAAGGACGGTACGCCGCGGCCGGTACGCTCCGGTGCATGACCCCGCCCATCGCGCCCGCACCATCCGAGCTGGCCGCCCGGATCGCCGAGTCGCTGGGCGCGTTCACCGCCCGCCGCCGGGGCGAGCTCGCCGAGATCGGCAAGGAGCTCCTCCCCGCGATGGACGTCCTCGACGGGCTGCTGTCCGGCGGGAAGCGGCTGCGCCCCGCGTTCTGCTACTGGGCGTGGCGCGGCGCGGGCGGCGCACCCGAGGGCGATGCCGCGATCGTCGCCGCCGCCGCGTCACTGGAACTGCTACAGGCAAGCGCGCTCGTCCACGACGACGTCATGGACGGCAGCGACACCCGGCGCGGCCGCCCGGCCGCGCACCGCGCGCTCGCCGCCCTGCACCGCGAGAACGGCTGGCGCTCCGACCCGGCCGCGTTCGGCGTCGGCGGCGCGATCCTCCTCGGCGACCTCTGCCTGGCCTGGTCCGACGCCATGTTCACCGGCTGCGGCCTGCCGCCGGAGACGGTCGCCGCCGCGCGCCCGGTCTACGACGCGATGCGCACCGAGCTGATGTGCGGCCAGTACCTCGACCTCGCCGAGCAGGCGCGCGGCCTGTCCTCGGTGGAGTCCGCGCTGCACGTCGTCCGCTACAAGAGCGCGAAGTACACCGTGGAGCGCCCGCTGCACATCGGCGCCGCGCTGGCCGGCCGTACGGACCTCGCCGAGGCGTACACCGCGTTCGGCATGCCGCTCGGCATCGCCTTCCAGCTCCGCGACGACGTCCTCGGCGTCTTCGGCGACCCCGCGGAGACCGGCAAGCCCGCGGGCGACGACCTCCGCGAGGGCAAGCGCACGGTCCTGGTGGCCGCCGCCATGGAACGCGCGAGCCGCGACCAGTCCGAGATCCTCCGCGCCCGCCTGGGCGACCCCGCGCTCGACACCGAGGGTGTGGCCGTCCTCCGCGAGATCATCCGCGACACGGGGGGCCTGACCGCCTGCGAGTCGCTGATCGACCGTTACGCCTCGGAGGCCGAGACGGCCCTGTCCGCGGCCCCCATCACCGACGACGCCCGCGCGGCGCTGTCCTCCCTGGCCGTAGCCGCCACCTCACGGCGGAGCTGACCCGGGCCGGTCCGGTCAGGCGACGGCCTCGGCGATGCGACCGACCTGGGCGGGGTCCGGCGACCAGGTGTAGAGCATCAGCTCGTCGGCGCCCAGGTCCGCGAAGGCCGTGACCGCGTCGCGGATCTCGGCGACCGTGGTGCGCATGCCGTCGATGATCGTGCCGGCGTGCGGATTGTCACCGTAATAGGCGGTGATCACCTCGCGGGCGGCGTCGCGCGTGTCGTCGCCGCCGAGGGCCACGTTGACCTGCGCGACGATGCGCGGATGCCCGGCGCGCCCGGCGTCGGCCCAGGATTGCCGTACGGACGCGATGAGGTCGCCCGCGCCCCAGCTCGGCGCGGCGGCGCACAGCAGGCCGTCGCCCCAGCGCGCGACCCGCGCCAGCGCGGCCGGGGCGAACGCGCCGAACAGCACCTCCGGGCCGCACCCGTCGGGACCGCAGGTCGAGACGGGCGCCGGGCCGACCGCGCCGGCCCCCGTGTCGTACGGCTCCCCCGACCACGCGCGGCGCAGCGCGGCCATCTGGGCGTCCAGCCGCCGCCCGCGCGTACGGACGTCGCGGCCCGCGGCCAGGTAGTCGTCGTCGCGACCCCCGATGCCGAGGCCGAGCGTGAACCGCCCGCCGGACAGGACGTCCAGCGTGGCCGCCTGCTTCGCCAGCAGCGCGGTGTCCCGCAGCGGCGCGATCAGCACCTCCGTCTGGAGGCGGATGCGCGTGGTGGCGCCGGCCAGCGCGGCCAGCGTGACGAGCGGCTCGGGGTTGCCGTAGACGAGCCGGTCGAGCAGGCCGAGCGTCGAGAACGGGCCGGCGTCGGCGAGCCGCGCCCAGGTGGGCAGCGACGCGGGCGCGGCGATGGGCAGGCCAAGACCGATCTTCATGATTCCTCCGGAAGGGCGCGCGAACAGAACGTGCCGCCCCCTCCGTGGCCCGAGGGCCCGCCCCCGCTCTGCGGCGTCATTTCACGCGCGGCGGCGATCCGAAGTCCCGCCGAGATTAGCCGCGCGTACGAAGATCCGCCAACCGGTTTCCGTACGGCAACGGCGCGCCGTACGGACTGCGGGGCACCGATGCGTGTACAAAAGGGAACAGATCGCCACGTAACCCGTCGACCTGCCCGAACGCCCCCGAGGAATCCGGACGATGTCGAGCCTCCCCCTGCGCAGCCCGCTGCGGTCCGACGATCCGCGTCGGCTCGGCCGGTACACGCTTGCCGGGCGCCTCGGCCGGGGCGCGCAGGGCGTCGTCTACCTGGCGCGCACACCGGACGGCCGGATGGTCGCGCTGAAGCTCCTGCACGAGGACCGCACCGCGCGGCCCGGCTCGCGCGAGCGGCTGGCCAAGGAGGCGGCGACCGCGCGGCGGGTACGCGGCCGGTGCACCGCCCGCATCCTGGACGTCGACGTGTCCGGGCCCCGGCCGTACATCGTGTCCGAGTACGTCGCGGGCCCGTCGCTGCACCGCCGCGTCCGCGAGCGCGGGCCGCTGGGCGGGTCGGCGCTGGACCGGCTGATGATCGGCAGCGCGACGGCCCTCGTGGCGATCCACTCCGCCGGCATCGTCCACCGCGACCTCAAGCCCGCGAACGTCCTGCTCGGCCCCGAGGGCCCGCGGGTGATCGACTTCGGCGTCGCGCACGTCGAGGACGCCTCGACCACGCTGACCGGCGCCCCCATCGGCACCCCCGCGTACATGGCCCCCGAGCAGGTCGCCGGCGACTCCGCGGGCTGCCCCGCCGACGTCTTC
>DASXYG010000005.1:0-138862 GCA_036502625.1 Streptosporangiaceae bacterium | reverse complement strand
CCCCACCTCCACACGTACGAGCCGGGGAGGGGCGGGCTTCCGCACCCTCACAACCCCGCCCCCACACGTACGAGCCGTGGTGGGAGCGGGGCTCCGTACCCCCACCCCACACGCACGAGCCGGAGAGACGGCGGCGTTCCGCACCCCCACCCCCACACGCACGAGCCGGGGAGGGACCGGTCTCCGCACCCCCACCTCCACACGTACGAGCCGGGGAGGGGCGGGCTTCCGCACCCTCACAACCCCGCCCCCACACGTACGAGCCGTGGTGGGAGCGGGGCTCCGTACCCCCACCCCACACGCACGAGCCGGGGAGGAGCGGGCTTACGCGCCCTCACAACCCCACCCCCCACGTACGAACCGCGGTGGGAGCGGGGCTCCGTGCCCCCATGACCCCGCCCCCACACGCCCGGCCCGCGCCCCCACAACCGCGCCCCCCGCACATACGGGCTGCGGCCCCACCCCCCACACGCGCGAGCCAGGGAGGAGCGGGATTCCGCACCCTCACAACCCCGCCCTCGCACGTACGAGCCGGGGAGGGGGCGGGACTCCGTACCCTCACGACCCCGCCCCCCACAACTGCAGCCTCCGCGCGCACGGGTCGGGAAGAGAGCCGGGTTCCGTGCCCCATGACCCCACCCCCGCACGCACGGACCGCGGTGCGGGCGGGTCTCCGCGCCCTCACAACCCCGCCCCTACCGGGATCAGGAGCGGCAGGGTGATCGTGACGCGGAGGCCGCCGTTGGTGCGGGCGTGTAGGTCGAGGGTGCCGCCGTGGGCTGCCGCTACGGACGCGACGATGGACAGGCCCAGCCCCGCGCCCGCGCCGCCGCCCGTGCGGTCGGCGGCGAGGCGGCGGAAGGGCTGGGACAGCTCGGCGACCTGGCGGCGGTCGAGCACCGGGCCGCCGGTCTCCACGACCAGCCGCGCCGTGGCGCCGTCCCCGGCGGTGGCCACACGGATCCAGCCCGCGTCGCGGTTGTGCGTGATCGCGTTGTCGACCACGTTGTCGATCATGCGGCGCAGCAGCGCGCGGCTTCCGCGTACGCGGGCGCCCTCGTCAAGCGCGTCCTCGGTGTCCACGGTGATGCCGCGGGCGGCGGCGTCCGCGGCACGGTCCGCGAGCGCCGCGGCCACCAGGTGGCCGAGCGCGACGTCCTCGCTGTCCGGCAGGTACGGTGCGGCGTCGCGGCCCGTACGGGCCAGCGCGAGGAGGCCGTCGAGCAGCCGGTCCACCTGGTCCAGCTCGGTGCGCAGCCGCCCGGCCAGCGCGGTGGTCGGCGCCGGGACGTCCGGCTTGGCGACCGCGACGTCCAGCGACGCGCGCATCGTGGTCAGCGGCGTGCGCAGCTCGTGCGACGCGTTGGCGACGAACCTGCGCTGCGCCGCGAACGCGCCCTCCAGGCGTCCCAGCAGGTCGTCGATGGTGTCGGCGAGGTCCTTCACCTCGTCGGCGGGGCCCGGGACGCCCAGCCGCTCGTGCAGCCGGTCGGCGGTGATACGGCGGGTCGCAGCGGTCATGGTGCGCAGCGGCCGCAGCACCCGTCCGGTCACGAAACGCCCGAGGACGAGCGACACCACCGCCATGACGCCGAGCGCCACCAGCGAGCCGATCAGGAACGCGCGGGTCGCGGCGGCGTGCGCGTCCGCGAGCCGCTCCTGCAGCTCGTCGACGCGCGCCTGCGCCTGCGCCAGCGCGCCGTCCGGCGACTGCCCAGGCCTCGGCCCCGGCGCCGACTCGCTCACCCGCACCCCGCCGGCGATCAGCCCCGCGATGGCCAGCAGCACCGCGCCGGACAGCAGGAACAGCCCGCCGTACATCGCGGTGAACTTCAGCCGCACCGTGCTCCGCATCGCCGACCCCCGTACGTCCGTATCCGCACCACAGCATGCCCGGCCGGACCTAACAACGGAATGACGGCCCGCGTTCGGCCCGCGTTATCGCCGCTCCGCCACATTCCGTCCATCGGTTCGAGGAGGAGCAGACATGGACCACACCACACGGCGCGCAACCGCCATGGCCGCGGCGCTCGCGGGAGCCGCCCTGTGCGCGGCGGCGTGCGCGGGCCCGTCGCACGTCGAGCACGCGCCGGACCCCGCGTCGTACCACGACCAGGCCGTCGCGTTCGCGAAGTGCATGCGCACGCACGGCGACCCGGCCTTCCCCGACCCCGGCCCCGAGGGCGGCTTCCCGAACAACAACGGCAGCCTGCGGAAGAACTCGCCGCAGTTCAAGAAGGCGTCGGCGGCGTGCAAGGGGAAGGAGCCGCAGGGGGCGCCGCCGCAGCAGATGATCGAGCAGAACTTCAAGCGCGACCTGAAGTTCTCCGCGTGCATGCGCGCGCACGGCGTCGCGAAGTTCCCCGACCCGGTCAAGGACGCCCACGGCGAGGGCATCACCGTGCACGGCATCGACCCGAACACGCCGCAGTACAAGGCCGCGATGGCGGCGTGCCGCCACCTCCAGGCCGGCGGCGGGGCGTGAGCGGTGCCGGACGCCGGTGGGCGGCCGGCGGGATCGCCGGCGTCGCCGTGTGCGCGGCGGCCGCGGTGATCCTCACGGACCCGTTCGCCCATCCCCGCGCCCCGGCCGCGTCCGGGGGCGGGTATCCCACGGCGACCGCGACCGTGCTCAGGCGCACGCTCACCGCGCGGACCCGCGTGGACGCCACGCTCGGCTACGCGGGCGGGTACACGGTGGTGAACCGGGCGTCCGGAACCCTCACGTCCCTGCCGCGGCCGGGGGCGGTCGTCCACCAGGGGCGGGTGCTGTACCGGGTGGACGGGCGGCCGGTGATCCTCCTGTACGGGCCGGTCCCGGCGTACCGCACGCTCACGTACGGCACCTCAGGGCGCGACGTGGCCGCGCTGAACGCCGCGCTCGTCACGCTGCGTTACGCCACCCGCGCACAACTCGACCCCGGCTCGGACGACTTCGGGTCCGCCACGGCCGCCGCGCTCATCCGCCTCCAACGCCACTTCCACCTGACGGCGACCGGCGAGCTGCCGCTCGGGCAGGCGGTGTTCCTGCCGGACGCGGCGCGGATCACCCGGCGGTCCGGGACCCTCGGCGCGCCCGCGCCACCGGGGGCGTCCGTGCTGTCCGCCACGTCGACGACGCCCATCGTGACGATCCGGCTGGACGCCGCGCAGCGCGGCGAGGTCACGGCCGGTGACCGGGTCGTCATCGACCTCCCCGCCGGCCGCACCACTCCGGGCGTCGTCGCGTCGGTCGGCTCGGTCGCCACGAAACGCCAGGGCGAGCTGGCACCCGCGGTCAACGTCACAGTCAAGCCGCGCCGCCCGGCGGCCACGCGCGGCCTGGACCAGGCGCCCGTCCAGGTGTCCATCGCCACCGGGCGCGTACGCCACGCACTGGTCGTCCCGGTAGCCGCGCTCCTGGCACGCCCCGGCGGCGCGTACGCGGTGGAGGTCGCGGGCCCGGGCACCCGGCGCCGCCTGGTGACGGTGTCCCTCGGCCTGTTCGACGACGCGGGCGGCCTGGTCCAGGTAACGGGCACGGCCCTCGCCGCGGGCCAGCACGTCGTGGTGCCGGCCGCATGACCGCGCCCGAGCCCACGGCCAGGCCCACGCCCGTGCTCGCGGCCGGGCGCCGGGAGGCCGTACCGGAGCCCGTCCTGGAGCTCACCGCCGTGACGCGGACGTATCCCGGGCGTCCGCCCGTCGCGGCCCTGCGCGGCGTGGGCTTCGCGGTCGCGCGTGGCGAGTTCGTCGCGGTCACCGGGCCGTCCGGGTCGGGCAAGACCACGCTGCTGCACCTGATGGGCACGCTGGACCTGCCCACCTCCGGGTCCGTGCGCATCACCGGTCGTGACGTCGCCGCGCTCGGCGACCGCCGCCTGGCCGCCCTGCGCGCGACCGGCATCGGTTTCGTGTTCCAGCGGTTCTTCCTCGCGGAGCACGCGACGGCACGGGAGAACGTCGCGGACGGCCTGCTGTACGCCGGGGTGCCCGCGCGGGAGCGGCGCGCGCGTGCCGCGGACGCGCTCGTCCGGGTCGGGCTCGGCCACCGGCTCGACGCGCTGCCGCCGCGGTTGTCCGGCGGCGAGCGGCAGCGGGTCGCGATCGCCCGCGCCGTGGCGGGCCGCCCGGCGATCGTGCTCGCGGACGAGCCCACCGGCAACCTCGACAGCGCCACCGGCCGCGCGATCCTCGACCTGCTGGCCGAGCTGAACGCGGACGGCGCCACCATCGTCGTGATCACCCACGACGCGGACGTCGCGGCCCGCCTCCCCCGCCGCATCTCCCTCCTCGACGGCCGCCTCACCTCCGACACGACCGCCGACACACACCCGGAGCCGCGCCCATGACCGGCACCCCCGTCCCCCAGCCGCGGCTGCGCCCCGCGGACCTGGCGCGCCTCGCCGCCGTCGGCCCGCGTACCCGTCCGCTGCGCGCCGCCCTGTCCGGCCTCGGCATCGCCATCGGGGTCGCGGCCATCGTCGCGGTGCTCGGGCTCTCGGCGTCGTCGCAGGCGGGGCTGCTCGCGGAGATCGCCAGGCTGGGCACGAACCTGCTCACGGTCACCACGGGCGAGGACCTCGAAGGGGGCGACGCGAAGCTCCCCGCCGCCGCGCCCGGCATGGTCGGCCGCCTCCCGGACGTCACGAACGTCCAGCACACCGGCGACGTCTCCGCCAAGGTGTACCGCAGCCCGCTGATCCCCGCGGTCAACACGAACGGCCTGAACGTCCGCGCGTCCAGCCTGGGCCTGCCGTCCGCGGTGGGCACGTCCGTGGCGCGCGGCCGGTACCTCAACGCGGCTACCGCGCGGCAGCCGGTCGCGGTGCTCGGCGCCGGGGCCGCGCAGCTCCTCGGCGTCGACCGGATCTGGCCGGGCGACCGCATCTGGCTGGGCGGCCACTGGTTCTACGTCGCCGGCATCCTGAAGCCGGCCGCGCTCACCCCGGACGTCGACGCGTCCGTGTTCGTCGGCTACCCGGCGGCCCGCGCGTACCTGGGCTTCGACGGCCACCCGTCCACGATCTACGTCCGCGCCCGTACGGAACGGGTCGAGGCCGTGCACGACCTGCTCGCCGCGCAGGCCGACCCGGCGGACCCGGGCCAGGCGGCCGTCAGCCTGCCGTCGAGTGCCCTGGTCGCGCAGGCCGCCGCGAAGAGCGCGTTCAACGTGCTGTTCCTCGGGCTCGGCGCGGTCGCGCTGCTGGTCGGCGCCATCGGCGTGGCCAACATCATGGTGATCTCGGTGCTGGAGCGGCGCGGCGAGATCGGGCTGCGCCGCGCGCTCGGCGCCACGCGCGGCCACATCCGTACGCAGTTCCTCGCCGAGGCGATCCTGCTGGCCACCGGCGGCGGCGTGGCCGGTGTGGCGCTCGGCTGCGCGGCCACCGCCGTCTACGCGGAGTCGCGCGGCTGGACGGTGGTGATCCCCCCGGTGGCCTGGGGCGGCGGGCTGGCCGCGACGGTGGTCATCGGCGCGGTCGCCGGACTCGTACCCGCGCTGCGCGCCGCGCGGATGCCGCCCACGCGCGCCCTGTCGTCCGGGTGATCACTCGCGGTCCTCGGCGCGCAGCATCACGCGGCGCAGCAGGTCGGAGAGGTGGCCGCGCTCGTCGGCGGTCAGCGCCGCCAGCAGCCTGCCCTCTTCGTCGCCGACCGCGTCCATCGCGGCGAGCCAGGCCGTACGGCCTTCGGCGGTGAGCTGGACGTCGACCCGGCGGCGGTCCTTGACCGAGGGGGTGCGGCGGACGTAGCCGCGGCGGACGAGCGCGTCGATGCGGCCGGTCACGGAGTTGGCGGGCATGCCGAGGTCGGCGGCCAGCTCGGACGGCATGGCGCGCCCGCCGCGCCCGGCCAGGACGTGCAGCGTGTCGTACTCGTGGCGGTGCAGGTCGACGTCGGCGAGGTAGCGCTCGCGGACGCGGCGCAGGTGGTCGGTGAGCCTCTTGGCCCGCGTGACCACGCCCTCGGTATCCGGATCGAGGGCGGGCATCAGGGGCGTCCAGCGCGCGACGTGCTCGTCCGTCCAGTCGTGTCGTTCCGTGCCGCCCATCGGGAGATCATAGTACCGTCGAATAACTCGTTGACGAATAGTTCTCTGTCGAAGTAAATTACCGGGCATGCCGCATCCCTTGCGCGACCGCCACTTCCGGCTCTACGTAGCGGGCCGTGCGCTGTCGCTGGCCGGCGATGGCGCGGTCCCCGGCGCGCTCGCCCTCGCCGTGATCGCCGCCACCGGCTCCACCACCGCGCTCGCCGTCACGCTCGGCTGCGCGATGGTGCCGCGGCTGCTGCTCCTGCCGCTGGGCGGTGTGATCGCCGACCGGTTCGACGCCCGTAAGGTCGCGATCACCACCGACATCGCGAGTTGCGTCGCGCAGTTGTCCGTCGGCATCGAGCTGCTCGGCGGCGAGCCGCGCCTGTGGCAGATCGCCGTCGCCCAGGTCGTCGGCGGCGCGTCGGCCGCGTTCGCCGCGCCCACGACGTCCCCGCTGATCACCGGCACCGTCCCGCCCGAGGGGAGGCAGCGCGCCAACGCCCTGCTCGGCACCGTACGAGGGGCCACCCAGCTTGCCGGCCCGCTCCTCGCGGGCACGTTCGTGCTCACCGTCGGCCCGGGGTGGACCTTCGTGCTCGACGCGGCGACGTTCGCGGCCAGCGGCGTGCTGCTCACCGTGATGCGCGCCGCCCGCGTGCGGATTCCGCGCCGCTCGCTGCGCGCCGACCTCGCCGAGGGGTGGGCGGAGGTGCGGGCGCGCGACTGGTACTGGTCGAGCCTGATCGCGCATGCGGTGTGGAACGGCGCGGCCGCCGTGCTCGTGACGCTCGGGCCGGCGCTCGTGGTGTCCCGCCTCGGCGGCGGCGCGGTCTGGATCGCGATCCTGGAGGCCGGCGCGGTGGGCCTGGTCGCCGGCTCGCTGGTGGCCGGGCGCGTGCGACTCACCCGCCCGGTGCTGACCGCCAACCTGTGCGGCGCGGCGTACGCACTGCCGCTCGCCCTGCTCGCGGCCACCGCGCCGGCGCCGCTGATCATCGCGGCGTACGGCATCGCGATGGCCGGGCTCGGGGTGCTCAACCCGGTGTGGGAGACGGTGGTGCAGGCCACCGTCCCGGGGTCCGCGCTGGCCCGCGTGACGTCGTACGACTGGCTGCTGTCGCTGGCCGCGATGCCGGTCGGCTACGTCCTCGCGCCGCTGACCGCCGGGTTTTGGGGGCCGTCGGTGCCGCTGGCGGCCGCCGCCGTCCTGGTCGGCGCGGCGTGCCTGGCGACGGCGGCGGTGCCGGGGGTGCGGCGGCTCACCTCGGCCGACGCCGCCGCACCCGCCGAGGCGGTCAGAGCATGACGACCGACCGCAACACGTCGCCCCCGGCCATGCGGGCGAACGCGTCCTCCACACCGTCCAGCGCGATCGTCTCCGACACGAACGCGTCGAGATCGAGGCGCCCTTGGAGGTAGAGATCGATCAGCATCGGGAAGTCACGCGTCGGCAGGCAGTCGCCGTACCACGACGACTTCAACGCGCCGCCGCGCCCGAACACGTCGAGCAGCGGCAGGTCGAGCCGCATTTCCGGCGTGGGCACCCCGACCAAGACCACCGTCCCGGCGAGGTCGCGCATGTAGAACGCCTGCTCGTACGTCTCGGGCCGGCCGACCGCCTCGATGGCGACGTCCACCCCGAAGCCGTCCGTGAGCGCGCGCACCGCCTCGACCGGGTCGCCCGTACGCGCGTTGACCGTGTGCGTGGCGCCGAGCGCGGTCGCCATGCCCAGCTTCCTGTCGTCCACGTCCACCGCGATGATCTTTCCGGCGCCGGCGAGCCGCGCCCCGGTGACCGCCGCGTTGCCGACCCCGCCGCACCCGATGACCGCCACGGAGTCGCCCCGCGTCACCGCACCGGTGTTCAGCGCCGCGCCGAGCCCCGCCATGACCCCGCACCCCAGCAGCCCCGCCGCCGCGGGCGAGGCCGCCGGATCCACCTTCGTGCACTGCCCCGCCGCCACCAGCGTCTTCTCCGCGAACGCCCCGATGCCGAGCGCCGGCGTCAGCTCCGTACCGTCCTCGAGCGTCATCTTCTGCGTGGCGTTGTGCGTGGCGAAGCAGTACCACGGCCGCCCCCGCCGGCAGGCCCGGCACTCCCCGCACACCGCCCGCCAGTTGAGCACGACGAAGTCCCCAACGCCGAGCCCGGAGACCCCGTCCCCGATGCTCTCGACCACCCCCGCCGCCTCGTGCCCGAGCAGGAACGGAAACTCGTCGCTGATGCCCCCCTCGCGATAGTGCAGATCCGTATGGCACACCCCACACGCCTGCACCCGCACAACCGCCTCGCCCACCCCCGGCTCCGGCACGACCACGGTCTCAACCCGAACCGCGGCCCCCTTCCCCCTGGAGACCACCCCGCGAACCGCCTGCCCCATAACCCACCTCTCCCAGCCGAGCCCAATCCCGCGCCCGCATTGTCCCCGACAACCCCCACCCAACAAAAGAACCCGCAACAGCACGCCCCCAACCCCCCGACGCACTTCCCACCCCCGAACCCCACCCCCAAGGAAGGCCACGCCCCCGGGAAGCCAATCCCACGCGAACCCGCCCGTACGAGAAGCCCGCTCGACGAGAAGCCCGCTCGACGAGAAGCCACCCGCCCGAGCAGCCTCCGTACGAGCAGCCACGGGCCTCCGCCCCCACCTCGCGTACCGCACAATGCGCACACGCGCCGAGCCCCCCGAGGCGAGCAGACAATGGCCAGGCAGGGAGCGACCCGCACGGGAAAGCCACCCGCACAAGAAGCCACTCGTACGAGCACCCACGGACCGGGGAGACCCACCCGCACAGTGCGCCATCCGCACGAGAGCCCGGCGCGTGATGCCACCGCACACGGAGCCATCCGCACGGGAAGCCGGGGGCGCAGCCAGCCACGGGAGCCGGGGGGAGCGACTCGCACGGGAAGCCCCCGCACGGGGAGCCAGTCGTATTAAGGAGCCACGGGCGCCGATCCACCCCACGAGGAACCACTCGCACCGGAAGCCACGGGCGCCGCCATCCGCACAGGGAGCCACGGGCGCGGGAGCCCCTCGCACGGGAAGCCGCGGGCCTCGACCCCCACCTCACGTACCGCACGATGCGCGCACGCGGCGCCCCCCGAGGCGAGCAGACGATGGCCGGGCAGGCAGCGACTCGCGTGTGGAGCCGCAGGCGGGGAGCCACTCGCACGGGAGCCACAGGCGCGCGGGCGCGGACGGGGAGCCGCAGGCGCGGGGGCGCGTGTCTATGGGAGGCCGCTTACGAAACGGGGGCGGGAGTGGCGGAAATCCCGTAACGGTTGGCGTGAATGCCGCGCTGGGGCGGCGCCCGATCCGGTAACTTCTCGACCCTTGTGCGGTCATTGATCATCAACGACGGATTTTTGCGGGTGGGGTACGCGCATGTGGGCTGACCAGCTTCAGACGGCGATCGACCGGTGGCGGCAAGGAGACACCCAGACCGCCCGCACCCTCCTCCAGGCTCTCATCGACACCGCACCCCCCGGCGCCGCCGACCACGCCGCCCACACCCTGGCCCTGATCGAACTCCAGTCAGGCGACCAAGACCAAGCCGAAGAACTCCTAGAACACGCCCTATCCAGCCCCGACCCCACCGCCTCCAAGGCCGCAGAGCGTTCGCTAGCCCTCCTCCAATCCCACGGCAGCACCCACCCCGCCCTAATGCCGTCCGCCCCACCCCCCGCCCCAAGCCACCCCCGGGTCCCCAAACACGCCCACCCCAAGCCCCCGCAGCCCGTCTCCCCGCACCCCGAGCCCCCGCGCCACGGCTCTACGAATCCCGCCCCCACGCAACCCGAGCCCCCTCAGCCCAGTTCCACGCGGCACGGCTCCACACAGCCCGGCTCCACGCAACCCGAGCCCCCTCAGCCCAGTTCCACGCGGCACGGCTCCACACAGCCCGAGCCCCCTCGCCCCGAGTTCAAGCCCCTAGGTCCCACCCCAGGGAACACAGAGACCCCAGTAGCCAAGCCCGCACACGCGAAGCCCACCCCCTCAGAAACCGCGCCCCCGGAGCCCACCCCAGCAGGGCCCAAGCCAGGCAACCCAGAAGCCCCCGAAGCCCAGCCCGAGCAAGCGGACACCGCACAGGGAAACGCAGAGCCCCCAGCGGCCACACCAGCGGAACCCGCGCCCCCGAGGTCCACCCCCGCGTCAGCAAGCCCCACCCCCTCACAGTCCGCCGCCGAGGCCGCACCCCCTGCGCCCGCACCCGAGCCCACCCTCGAACGCGCCCACCCCGAGCCCACGCACGCGAGCCCGGACACGGCACCCGAGCAGGCTCACCCCGGGCCCGCACCCGCGCCTCCGGAGCCCGCTCCCGAGCAGCTTCCCCCTGACGCCCACGCCGAGCCCGCATCGGAGCAGGCTCCCCCTGAGCCCCCACCCGCGCACGCCGAGCCCGCATCCAGCCGGCTTCGCCCGCGGCCCGCATCCGAGCACAGCGCCCCCGAGCCCGCGTCCCCGCACCCGGCGACCCCGTCCGAGCCGGATGCCACACCCGCGCACGCGATAGCCCCGTCTGAGCCGCCTCACTCGGAGCCCGCAATCCCTCACGCGGACCGCACCTCCGAGCCTGCACCCGCGCACGCGGAGACCCCATCCGAGCAGGCTCCCCCTGAGCCGTCACCCGCGCGTACGGAGGCAGCGCCTCCAGATGCCGCCCCCGCACAGACAGAGCTCACACCCCGCGAAGCCGCGCCCAGCAAGGTCCACCGGGAGCCCCCACTCGCCAGCTCGGAGACCTCTCGCAAGCACGCCCACGCAGACCCCACGCCCTCCGAGACCGCGACCGAACAGGCTCCCCCCGAGGCCGGCCCCGCGCTCTCCCCCGAACCTGCTCATCCCGAGCCGGCGCCGGAGGCGGCATCCCCGGACGCCATCCCCACACACACCAAGCCCGCCCATTCAGAGGACCAGCCCGCCCCCGCAGAGACCGCTTCCGCAGCAGAGACCGCTTCCGCGGAGGCCGCCTCCGCAGAGACCGCTTCCGCAGTGGCCGCCTCCGCAGAGACTGCGCCCACAGAGACCGCGCCCGCAGACGCCGCAACCGCCGAGGACCAGCCAGTAAAGGCCGCTCCGCCGGAGACCACCCCCGACCAGGCCCGCCCCGCGCCAAAGCACTCCCGGGACCGCGCTCACCCCGACCCCGCGCCCTCCCCCGAGCACCTCCAAGCCGAGCGCACCCCCACGCATTCCGAAGCCGTACGCCCGGCCCCGGAGTCCGAGCCCCCGGAGTCCAACGCCGGTCATCCCACCCCCTCGCTCCCCCAGGTCACGCCACCCGAGGCCGCCCCGCCGCAGAAGCCAGCACAGGTCGAGCGCGATTCCGAAGACCCAACCGCCACCCCCACGGACCCCGCCCTTCCGGAGACGACCTCCACCGAGCCCGCCCGTACGGACCCCGCCCCCAGCCCCGCCTCAGCCGAGACCTCACCCGCGGAGGACCACGCCCCCGCACGGCTCGAAGCCACGGCGTCCCCGGAAGCCGCCAGCCCGGATTCCGAACCCGAGGCCACAGCCACCCCAACCGCGCCTGCGCCTCCCAAGCCCACCGCACCTCACCTCAGCCCCGCACATACGGACGCCGAACGCCCCGAGGCCGAGCAGCCTGAGGCCGAACGCCCTGAGGCCGAGCAGCCCGAGCCAGCCGCAACGCCACTGGAACCCACCCGCCCGGCGGGCGACGCCACAGACCGCACCACCCCGACCGAGGCCGCACCGGCAGACACCGATCCCGAAGCCCAGCCACCCGCAACCCCCGAAGCCTCCGCCACACCCCCAGAGCCCACCCCCCTCGGACCCGACCCCGAGGAACGCACCACCACCCACCCGGAGTCCACGCTCCCCGAGCACGACCCTGCGGAACGCGCGATCACCCCGGAGCCCACCCCATCCGGACCCGAAGCCACGGTCTCCGCGGCGACCCAGCGGGAGTCCACCCCGCCCGAGCACGCCCTCGGAGAACACACCGCTGCCCAGCCCGATCGCGACGTAGCAAGCGCTTCACCAGAGGCCACGGCGAGCACCGAGGCATCGCCCCCCGTACGGAACGAGGCTCCAGCAGCGCGAGGCGTACCACACCTCCGCCTCGTACGAGACGATCACCCAGCACCCTCCGAACCCACCCCAGCCCCGGCGACCGAGCCAGCAGCCGAGCGTCAGCCCGAGCACCTGGCCGATGTCATGCCCTGGCCCACGCCCGTTTCCGCCGACGAGCCCGAGCGCAGGTACAGGTCCAAGCACGGGTCGAGGCCCGGGAACAGCGCCGACGCCGACCCCGAGGCCGCACCCGAGTACAGGCCCGGCCAAGAGCCCGGGGCAGAAGGCAGGACCGAGGCCAAGCACGAAGCCGAGCGCGACGCCGAGACCGTGCCCGGGGACCAGGCCGTTCCCGGGCAGGCGACCGTATCCGGATCCGAGCACAAGGCCAGTTCCGAGCACGAAGCCGCGCCCGAGCACGACACCCAGGCCGAGCACGGCCCCGAGATCGAGACCGAGGCCGTACCCAGGCCCGAGCGCGAGCCCAAGGCCGAGCACGAGCCCAAGGCCGAGCACGACCAAGAGACCCAGCCCGAGCACAACTCCGAGGTCATCACCGAGCCCGAGGCCGAGGCCCCGCCTGAGCCCAAGGCCCCGCCTCAGGCCCAGCACGAGCGCGAGCACGACGGCATGACCGAGCCTGACGCCGAGGCCCAGCCCGAACCCGAGCCCGGCCCCGTGACCCAACCCGAGCCCGAGCCCGGACCCGAGCCCGAGGCTGAGATCGAGCCCAGACCCGAGCCCGGCAGCACGACCGGACCTGAGGCCCGGCCCGGACCCGAGCCCGAGGTCGCGGTGGAGTCCGGCGAGGAGGAGGCGTCCCCGTTCGCCCCCGCGGCTGACGCGGAGGTGGCGCCCGCATCCACCCGCCCGGCTGAGTCGCCCGAGTCGGAGGCCAGGCACGAGGCCGAGGCGGATGCGGAGGCCGCGCCCGGATCCGTGCGTCAGGCCGGGCCTGAGGTCAGGAATGTGGCGAGGGCCGTGCTGGAGTCCGCGGCCGAAGACACACCGCCGTTCGGATTCGCGGCCAGCACGGACTCCACGCCCGACGCCGAACCCCCCGGTCCTGAGGACACGCCCGTGGACGCGGCGGTGCTTGAGCTGAATGAGGAAGACACACCCCCGCTCGGATTTAGGGCCACCACGGAAGCCGCCCCCGACGCCAGGCCTGAGCCCGGGGTCAAGCCCGTAGCCGAGGTCGCAGCGGAGCCAGAGGACGAAGACACACCCGCGATGGGATTCGCAGCCGCCGCGAAGAACGCACGCGGAACCGCGCACGGCGGCGACACCGAGTCCGAGCCCGGGGCCGAATCCGAGTCTCAGGACGGGGCCGAGGCGGAGACCGGGTCGCGGGCCGGGCCTGAGGCCGAGTTTGGATCTGCGGCCGTGACCAGGGGTCTGCCCGAGACCGAGATCGAGGCGCAGGGCGAGGCTTCCCCCGAGGCCGAGCCCCAGGCGGAGATCGAGCCCGAAGCCGAAACCGAGCCCGAGCCCAGGACCGAGGCTCAGCCTCAGGCCGAGGCCGGATCTCAGGTCGGGGGCGAGGCTGAGCTTGCACCCGAGGCCGGGCTTGGGGGGTCGCACGAGACCGAGACTCGGGCGGGCGAGGCTCCGCCTGAGGCCGAGGCCGAGGGTGCGTCCGTACCGGTGGCTGGCCATGCGCCCGTGCCTCCCGAGACCACGCCCGGGTTCGATAGCGAGGCCGCGTTCGACACGTCGCCGGCATCGGGAACCTGGCCCGCTTCGAGTACCGAGCCTTTGCCTGGAGCCGGGTTCACGCCCGACGCATGGCCTGCGCCCGAGGCTTGGCCAGGGTCCGGGGCATGGCCTGTGCCTGAGGCGTCGCCTGCGCCTGAGGCTGAGTCCACGCACGGAACCGAGCCCGTGCCTGGAGCCGGTGCCACGCCCGAGGCTTGGGCTGCGCCTGAGGCCCCTCGGGACACGTCCACCGGCAGCACCGGGGGCGCATCGCCGATCGCTTCCGTACGCCCACTCGGGAGCGGCTTCGCAGCCGCGTCCACGGCTGACCCAGACGCCGAGCCTGCGGACACGGACATGGCCGCATCGTCAGTCATGCCCGAGGAACGGACTGGCGCCGAGCGGGAGCCCCTGCCCGAGGCTGCGGCCGAGCCCGAGACTCGGCGCGAGGGAGCGCCCGGGACGCGGCGCGAAGCAGAGTCCGAAACGCGGCACGAGACGGAGCGGGAGACCGGGGCCGAGCCCAGCGCGGAGTCCGAGATCCTGCCCGAGCCGGGGGCGTTGCCTAGGCCCGGGGCAGAGCCGGAGACCCGCCTCCGGCTCGGGACGGAACCAGAGACCCGCCTCGGGCCTGGGGCAGAGCCGGAGGCTCGGACGGAGGCCGCGGCAGAACTCGAGGCGCAGACCGAGTCTGGGGCAGCTCCGGAGACCCAGACCAGGCCCGGGGCAGAACCCGAGGCGCAGACCGGTCCCAGGGCGGAGCCGGAGACCCGCCTCGGGCCACCGGCGGAGCCGGAGGACCAGGCCATGGCCCGGCGGGAGCCGGAGGACTGGCGCGCGGACGGGTACGGGGCGCGGAGCCAGGTGGAGCGGGAGACGCGGGCTGAGGAGGCGCCCGAGGCTCGTACCCCGGGGCAGGAGGGCTTGCCTGAGGAGGGGGCTGAGCCGGGACGTACCCGGGCAACCGAGGACGAGCACGTACCTGCTGAGCCCGGCTCCGTGGCCGGGCCGGAGCATGGTCTCTCGGTCGGAGCGGCCCCGGAATCCGAGCACGTCCCCATGGCCTCAGCGGAGCCGCCGCGTGACGCTGCGTCCGAATCAGACCCCGCCCTCTCCCCTGCCGAGATCGCGGAGTTGCGTGAGGCGGCGCGGGCCTTGCTTGAGGAGGACGACCTTGTGGGGGCGGGGCGGGCCGGGGAGCTGGCCGTGGAAACGGGGGATGCGGCGGCTGTCGCGGACGGGTACCGGGTGCTCGGGAACGTCGCCGAGCGGCGGGATGAGCTTGACGAGGCCGTGCGGGTCTTTCGGCTCGGGGCCGAGGTGGCTGAGGGGGCCTCGCTCGACGGGGAGGACGCGGATCTCGCGGCTCGGCTGCGGCTGGCGCTGGCTCGGGCGCTTCGGCGGCGGGACGACTTCGACGGGGCGCTCGTCGAGGCTCGGCGGGCCCGGGGCCAGGCGCGCGGGGTCGAGGTCCTCGCCAAGGCCGACTCGTACCTGGGGAACATCGCGTACGAGACCGGTGACCTTGCCGGATCGCTGACCGCGTTCGGGGAGGTCGCGCAGCTCCCCAGAGACGCAGCAACCTCCAAGGACGCCGTCGCGTCCCTGCTCGACGACATCATCGACACCGCGGCCAACAACGTGATGGCCATCGCGATCATGGCGGGGCGTACGGGGGATGCGGGGCTCGCGGCCCGCGGCATGGTGCTCGGCATCGAGGCCGGTGTCGGGGCGGATGCCGTGGATGTGGTTCGGCAGGTGGCGCTTGGCGTCGCGGACAACGAACCGTCCGCGGCGCGGCGGTTCCTGCGCGACGTGCTCGGGCGGGAGCCCGCGTACGACCAGGTCGTGCATATCGCGCTGGCGGAGCTCGGCGGGGTGGGCGACACCGGGCCGGGCGCGCCGGTGACCGACACGGCCGAGGAGATCGAGCGGCGACGTGCGGAGCTGTCCGCGCTGAGCGACCAGTACGGCGACCCGGAGAGCGCCGACGAGGACGAGTCGCTGCTGTGGCTGATGCGCAACCAGTCGGGCACGGCCACCGCGGGCGCGGCCGGGCGGCAGCTCATCCGCGCGGCGCGCGATGTCGTACGCGACGATCCGGCGCACGCGCGGCGGATGCTCGACCTCGTGGTGCAGTACGGCGACCCGGCCGAGGTGGCGGTGGCCTACGACGGCATCGGCGACGCGTACGGCTACTACGAGGACGACATGGAGGCGGCGATCGCGGCGTACCGCGCGGGCGCCGCCGTCACCGACCCGGCGGCGCTGCTGCCGCTGCGCAGCCTGCTGGTCGCGCTGCTGACCGTACGCGACTTCGACGGCGTGGCCGAGGCCGCGCAGCAGGCCGTGGCCAGCGGCGACCCGGAGACCGTGGCGACCGGCTACTGGATGTGGGGCGACTCGCGCCGCAAGCGGGGCGACGCCGACGGCTCGGTGCTGCTCTACCGGCAGGCCATCGACGTCGGCTGCGAGGGCCTCACGCCGCTGATCCGGTTCGACCTCGCGGAGGCGCTGCGCGACCGCGGCCAGCGCGACGAGGCGCGCGCCGAGCTCGGCCGCGCCATCGAGTCCACTGATCCGGACATCCGCGCACGCGCCGGCCTGCTGCTCGGCACGTGGGCGTTCGAGGACGGCGACCTCGACGGCTCCGCGGCCGCGTTCGCCCGGGTGGCGGCCATCGACGTCGGCGACGACACCCCGGACGAGCTGACCGAGCAGGTCGAATCGGCGGCGCGCAACACGATCGTGGTGGCCAACCGCGCCCATTCCGAGGGCGCCCACCTGACCGCCGTACGCGCGCTGGTCCTGCTGGCGCACGCGGGCTGGACGAAGGACGCCGTCGCCGTGGCCGGTGAGCGGGCCACGGAGTGCGCCGAGGCGGGTGACCGTCCGGCGGCGATGCGCTACATCGAGGCCATGGCGGGGCTGCTGACCGCGCCGAGCCCGGAGTTCGAGCTCGACCTCGCCGACCTGTACGCCTCGGTCGGCGACGCGGAGACGGCGCGGGCCGCGTACGAGCGGCTGGCCCGCGGCGACGACGCCGACATCCGGATGAAGGCGACCGCGCGGCTCGGCGGCGCGGTCGAATCGGCGCAGGTCGAGGACGACCTTGACGCGGCCGAGCTGCGCGCGCTGCGGGAGGCGGCCGTGGGCGGCGAGCCGTCCGCGCTGTACGCCCTGGGCAGTCAGCTCGCCGCGATAGAGGAGTTCGCCGAGGCGCGTACGGTGCTGGCCGCCGTGCCCGCCGACGAGCCGGGCTTCGGGCGGCTGGCCATGGTGGAGCTCGGCCACACGTACCAGGACAGCGACCCGGCGCGGGCGCGCGAGCTGTTCCTGCGGGCGCTCGACGCCCCGGACGACCGCGACGCCGGCGCGGTGGCGCGGGCCCGGATGTTCCTGGGCGCGATGGCCAAGGAGGAGCGCGACTGGGCACAGGCGCTGCGCTGGTACGAACCGGTCGTCGACTCCGGCGACGCCGACCAGGCGTCGCTCGCCGCCGCCCACCTGGGCGAGCTGGCGTACTGGCTGGGCGACCTCGCCGGCGTGACCCGCTTCTACAAGCGGACCCTGGCGACCGGCACGGACGACGCCGAGCTCGTCGGCGAGGCGGCGTACCGGCTGGCCGAGATGCGGTACGCATCGGGCGACATCCCCGGCGCGCACGAGTATCTGCGGCAGGCGCTCGCGGCCGGCGACGAGGAGTACGCCGCGTACGCTCGGGCCCTGCTCACGACGATCGATGGGGGATGAGCGCGCGCCCGGGGAACACCGTCGGGTACGTGTCGAAGACCCGGCGGCTGCTTCGACGTCTCTGGTGAAAGGCGCCCGCCGGGGGCGCCGCCACGGAGGTGGGTCCGGATGAAGTACATGATCATGTTGTACGGGTCGCAGCGTGACTACGACGCCCTGGGCGGCAAGGCCACGGACGGCCCGGCCTGGACGCCGGAGAACGTCGCGGCGATGCACGAGTTCATGGGCAAGTGGAACCAGGAGCTGGTCGACTCCGGTGAGTTCGTCGACGCGCAGGGCCTGTCCGCGCCGGTCCACACGCGGCGGATCACCGGCGCGAAGGACGGCACGCCGGTGGTGACCGACGGTCCGTACGCCGAGACGACCGAGGTGCTGGCCGGATACACGATCGTGGAGTGCGCGAGCTTCGACCGCGCTACCGAGATCGCCGCGCGCATCACCGCGGCGCCGGGCCCGGCCGACCTCAAGGACGCGTACGTGGACGTGCGGCCCATCGAGGGCGGCGCCGGCGACATGGACGGATGAGCACGGGTGGCCACCGCGCCCGGTGACCGCGTGGAGGACCTGCTGCGCACGCTCGCGCCGCAGGTCCTCGGCGCGGTGGTGCGGCGCTACGGGCACTTCGACACCGCCGAGGACGCGGTGCAGGAGGCGCTGATCGCGGCGGCCGGGCAGTGGCCGCGCGACGGCGTGCCGGACCGGCCGCGCGCCTGGCTGATCACCGTCGCGGCGCGGCGGCTGACCGATCTGCTGCGCGCCGAGCAGGCGCGGCGGCGCCGCGAGGACACCGTGGCCACCTGGACGCTGCCGGACGACTGGCTGGCGCCCGCCGCCGACCGGCCGCCCGCGGCGTCGGACGACACGCTGGTGCTGCTGTTCATGTGCTGCCATCCGGCGCTCGCGCCCGCGCTGCAGATCGCGTTGACGCTGCGCACGGTGGGCGGGCTGACCACCGAGGAGATCGCCCGCATGTTCCTGGTGCCGGAGGCGACGATGGGGCAGCGGATCAGCCGGGCCAAGCGGCGCATCCGCGACAGCGGTGTGCCGTTCTCGCTGCCGGCGGAGGCGGCGCGCGCGGACCGGCTCGCGGCGGTGCTGCACGTCCTCTATCTGGTCTTCACGGAGGGGTATTCGCGCACGTCGGGCGCCGAGCTGTACCGGCGTGAGCTGTCCGCGGAGGCGATCAGGCTGGCGCGGATCCTGCACGGGCTGCTGCCGGACGACGGCGAGGTGGCCGGCCTGCTGGCGCTGATGCTGCTGACCGACGCGCGGCGCCCGGCCCGTACGGCGCCGGACGGCGGGCTCGTGCCGATGGCGGAGCAGGACCGGTCGCGGTGGGACGCCGCGTTCGTCGAGGAGGGCGTGGCGCTGGTGTCGGCGGCGCTGCCGCGCGGCGCGGTGGGCCCGTACCAGCTCCAGGCGGCGATCGCGGCCGTGCACGACGAGGCGCCGTCCGCCGAGGAGACCGACTGGCCGCAGATCGTCGCGTTGTACGAGGTGCTGATGGGGGTCTCGGACAACCCGATGACGGCGCTGAACCACGCCGTTGCCGTCGCGATGGCCACCGGCCCGCGCGCCGGGCTGGAGCTCGCCGACGCCCTGGCCGGCGACGCGCGGCTGCGGGACGACCACCGCCTGCATTCCGTACGCGCGCACCTGCTGGAGATGTGCGGCGACCGGGGCGCCGCGCGCGCGGAGTACCTGGCCGCGGCGAGCCGCGCGGCCAGCCTCCCGGTGCAGCGCTACCTGAACGGGCGCGCGGACCTGCTGGGCTGACCGGCCGCGGCGCCGCGGCCGCCGTCACCCCAGAGGACCAGGCCGGATGTCACTCTGCGGGGCGATGCCCGTGCGGCCGGCGGATCGGCAGACTCGCGGGTATGTCCGATATTCGGGGTGCCGATCTTGCGGCGGCGCTCAGCGCGCGCCGCGAGCTGGGCCCGGAGTACGACGAGGCGGTCGCCGACCGGCTCGCCGAGAAGCTCCACGAGGAGATCGCCCGGCAGGTCGCGCTGCGGCTCGCCGCCGAACACGCCGCCGGCCGGCCCGCCGATCACAGCGCTGGGCCGCCCGCCGGGGGCGCGGCCCAGCGGGGGCGGTACGGCAGCGGGCAGAAGGTGCTCGTGACGATCGTCGCGCTGGCGGTTGGGGCGCTGGCGTCGGGGCTCGTCGCGACGACGCAGGCTGCCTGGATGGGCCTGGTGATCTGGGCCGCCGTGTCCGTCGCCGTCGTGACGGTGAACCGGGCGTAGCCGGGCGCGGGGATCAGGTGGGCGCGGGCACCGGCTCCACGGGGCGCGGTGCCGCGTCGTCCAGTTCCAGCGCGCGGATCGCGGTGGTCAGCGTGAGCGGCACGGCGAGGGTGAGCGCGAGCGCGATGACCGCGACGCCCGAGTCGTTGACGAACGTGCCGACCGTGGCGGTGGTGAGCGCGCCGATGAGCCCGGCGCGCAGCATGGGCGCGCGGGCGAACGCGGAGTCCAGCGCCCCGGCGCGCGCCCGGTCGGGACGGCGCAGCACGAAGAACAGGAACACCAGCGCGGCCAGCATGATCGGGGTGAGCGTCATGTTGCCGAAGGTGTGCACCATCGCGCTGAACTTCCGCATGACGACGGGGACGGCGTCGCCGGCGAGGAGCTGGCCGACGAACCTGCCCAGGTGGGTCTGGGCGTCCGGCGGGCGCAGGTAGTCGAGCGTGGCGATGCCCATGACGAGCACGCCGCCGGCGACGCACAGCGCCCCGAGCCTGACCAGCGAGACGCGCACGCCGGCGACGGTCATGGCGGTGAGCGCCAGCCCCGGCACGAGCGCGATCACCCCGCCGAAGTCGGCGCCGAGGAACGGCGCGCCGTCGAGCGTCAGCCCCACGACGCCCAGGGCCAGCACGGTGATCGCCGCCCAGGCGCGGCCGCGCGTGCCGCCGCGGCGCGCGGCGACCCACTGCGCCAGGCCCACCCCGGCGAGGATGACGGACGTGACGAACACCGAGAACGCGATGTTGCCGAACCCGTAGTAGCGCCCGCCGACAAGCGCGGTGTAGCCCATCAGGCTGTTCAGTTGGAGGTTCGACCCGGTCATGACGTCGAGCGCGAGGATGCCGGCCGTGCCGACCGCGACCACCGTGAACGGCCCCAGCAGCGCGCGCCGCCACGGGCCGGCCATGGCGATGCCCACCACGAGCGCGTCCGCCACCGGAAGCGCCACGAGCAGCGCGGCGAGCGGATGGCCGGCGGTCCACCACGGAACGAGGTTCACGAGGTAGGTCGACAGCGGGATCGCCGCACTGGCCAGCGCCGCGATCCGCACGGCCGTGAGCGTGCGCCGCCGCCGCTTCGCCGAGCCCCACCGCAGCGCGGCGGCCGCGCCCGCGTAGAACAGGAGCTGGACGATCACGAGGATCGCGAAGAACCACGGCAGCAGGTCGCGCACGGTCTGCGCGGCGATGTCGTCGTCGGCCAGGGCGCGCTGCGGGGTCGCGGTGCCCGACTGCTCCCAGGACGCGCCGATCACCTGGCCCGGCACGGCCACCCCGGAGGCGCGCAGCAGCGTGGCCGTGATGTCCGGCAGGATCACCATGCCCGAGCGGCGCACCGAACCGGAGGTCAGCGTGCCGCCCGCGCCGGACGCGCCCGCCGCGCCGTGGCCCGCGGCGGCCGCCACCCCGGCGGCGTCGGCGGCCACCGCGACCCGGAGGTGCGGTACGCGGTCGTGGTCGGAGATGCCGGCCACGACGACGCTCGTGCCCTTGGGCAGGGCGGCGAGGGTCTGCCCGATGCGGGCGTCGGCCCGCGCCGAGGCCGCCGCGCGCGCCGCCGCGGGGATCTCGGTCGGCTCGCCGTCGGACCCGGCGGCCTGCCGGTGCGCCTGGAACACGTCGTCGACGTCGACGAGGGTCGTCGCGCAACGGGACCAGTCGGCGCCGCGCGCCGCGTCGATGCCCGGGACGTAGTGCTGGACGTAGCCCTTCGGGTCGGTGGCGCCGAGGGCGGCGCCCGGCCCGATGGCCGTCACGCACTTGCCCGCGGCCTGCTCGCTGTGCGCCAGCGTGCCGATGGTCGCCTCGAAATCACCTCCGTCGTTGTGGGCGGCAACCTGGTTGAAGTACGGGATCGTCGCGCCGCCATGGGCGTCGGGCGTGGGGTGCGGGGGTTCGTAGACGCACGGCATGCCGGGGTAGGCGGAGCGGACGCCGGCCGAGACCGTGAGCCAGCCGTCGGCCGGGCAGGCGCGGGGGCCGACGGCCTTCACCGACAGCGAGCCGGTGGAGCCGTGCTCGGCGAGCCGCCAGAGGTTCGGCATGCTCTTCGGCGTGACGTCGCGCCACATGAGGGCCGGCACCCCGATGAAGGCGACACGGCCGGTGGCACCGGGCGCCGGCGCCGCCGCCTCGGCGTTGGCCCCCGCGGGTGTCAGCGCCGTGAGCAGGGCCCCCACCAGGACGGCGGCGAACGCCCACGCCACGCTTCGCCGAACAGTCTCCGCCAACGTTCCGTCGCCTCCTCGCCCGGAATGCCACCGGGTCGTCTCCACCGCCGATGGGGACGCACCCTAGTAGACGCGGGCGAAGACCGATCAAACATCACGTCGGACTCCGTCCATGAATTGGCGAAGGAGCCCCGGGTCGGCGCCGGGTTTCTCCAGCCGCGCATAGACGGCGACACCGGGACGATCGAGGAAGAACGCGTCGTCACCCCCGGCGAACCCCGGACGCCCGCGCGACAGGCGCGGATGCCAGGTCTCGGCGGGTTTCTCCAGGTAGCGGGCGAGGAAGCCGCGCAGCGCTGCCGGGTCGGACAGCTTGGCGCCGCGCAGCACCTCGGCCGTCAGGTCGACATGAGTGGCGCCGGAGGAGTCAGGACCGCGTTCCCAGACGCGGCTGCGGAACGCCACGCCACCCCATTCGTAGGCGAAATCGGACACGTGCGGCCCCAGGTGGGGAGGCGGCGGGCCCAGGACGAAGCCGTCGAGCACGGCACGGCCGCGCGGTTCGGGGGCGGGCGCGGCGCCGCCCGGCGCCTGCGCCGCGCCGAGCGCGGCCGAGGCGGTGAGGAGCACGGCGAACGCGCGGACGATGATCATGATGGTCTCCCGTTCGGTCGATCGGCGGACCGCGGCGGAACCCGCGATCCCTGCACACGATCAATCGTCCCGAGAACCCCCGGCCCGGCGCGATCCCCAAAATCCAGCCTGTGGATAACTCCGCCGGAAATCCCTGCCGTACGGACCGGACGACCGAGGTCACAGCCGTGCTTTTCCAATGAACGGAACCTCCGGCGTCCCCGCGCCCGCTCTCGGCGGATGATCTGTGCCTACGCTGCTGTCAGATCGCGCCCGGACGAATGGAGGCCGCATGCGCACTCAGGTGGGGATCGTCGGCGCGGGCCCGGCCGGCCTGCTGCTCTCGCACCTGCTGCACCTGCGCGGCATCGAGTCGGTCGTCCTGGAGATCCGCAGCCGCGCGTACGTCGAGAAGCGGGTCCGCGCCGGCGTGCTCGAACAGGGCACCGTGGACGTGCTGAACGCCACCGGCGTGGGCGAGCGGATGACCAGGGAGGGCCTGGTCCACCGCGGCATCGAGCTGCGCTTCGGCGGCAGCGGCCACCGCATCGCCTTCGAGGACCTCGTGCCCGGCCGGACGATCACCGTCTACGGGCAGCAGGAGGTCGTCAAGGACCTCATCGCCGCACGCCTCGCCGCCGGCGCCGACATCAGGTTCGACGTCTCGGACGTCCGCCTCGACGGCATCGACACCGACAAGCCGCGCGTCACCTTCACCGAGGACGGCCGTGGGCAGGCGCTCGACTGCGACGTGATCGCCGGCTGCGACGGGTTCCACGGCGTGAGCCGCCCGTCCGTCCCCGAGGGCGTGCTGACGGAGTACGACCACACGTACCCGTTCGCCTGGCTCGGTGTGCTCGCGGAGGTGGCGCCGTCCACCGAGGAGCTCATCTACAGCAACAGCGAACGCGGCTTCGCCCTGCACAGCATGCGCTCCCCCAGCATCACCCGGCTGTACCTCCAGGTGCCGCCGGACACCGACTCCGACGACTGGGGCTACGACCGCGTCTGGTCCGAGCTGCGCGCCCGCTTCACCACCGACGCCGGGTTCGAGCTGGCCGACGGCCCGATCCTGGAGCAGAGCGTCGCCACCGTGCGCAGCTACGCCGTGGAGCCCATGCAGTACGGCCGCCTCTACCTCGCCGGCGACGCCGCGCACATCGTGCCGCCGACCGGCGCGAAGGGCCTCAACCTCGCGGTGGCCGACGTCGGTGTGCTGGCCGAGGCGCTGCACCGCTGGTACACCACGGGCGACGGGTCAGGACTCGACGGCTACTCGGCCGCCTGCCTGCGCCGGGTCTGGCGCGCGCAGCACTTCTCGTACTGGATGACGTCGCTGACCCACCGCCTCACCGACGACCCGTACCAGCTCCGCCTCCAGCGCTCCTACCTCGACTACGTCACGACCTCGCGCGCCGCGGCGACCACCCTCGCCGAGAACTACGTGGGCCTGGCCACCGTCTGAACCCCCGGCGTCAGCCGCGGCCGATGTACGGCATGTTGGTGGCCATCACGGTCATGAACGGGACGTTCGCGTCGAGCGGCAGGCCCGCCATGTAGCGCACGGCCTCGGCGACGTTCCGTACGTCCATGACGGGCTCGGCGGCGACCGAGCCGTCGGCCTGGGGCACGCCCGCGCTCATGCGCTCGGTCATCTCCGTCGCCGCGTTGCCGATGTCGATCTGGCCGCAGGCGATGCGGTACGGGCGGCCGTCAAGCGCGATCGACTTGGTCAGGCCGGTGATCGCGTGCTTGGTCGCGGTGTAGCCGACCGAGCCGGGGCGGGGCGCGTGCGCGGAGATCGAGCCGTTGTTGATGATCCGCCCGCCGCCCGGCTCCTGGCCGCGCATCGTACGGAACGCCTCGCGCGCGCAGAGGAACGCGCCGGTGAGATTGACGGCCACGACCTCGGTCCAGCGGTCCACCGGGTAGTCGCCGAAGTTCGCGGACCCGCCGTTCAGCCCGGCGTTGTTGAACAGGACATCGACCCGTCCCCATTGGCCGCGTACGGCGTCGAACAGCGCCGCGACGGATTCGGCGTCCGAGACGTCGGTGGGCACGACGAGCGCGCCCGCGTCGGCGATCTCGGCGGCGACGGCGCGGAGCGGATCCGCGCGCCGCCCGGCCAGCGCCACGCGGTAGCCCGCACCCGCCAGCGCCCGCGTCACCTCGGCGCCGATGCCGGATCCCGCACCGGTGACGACCGCGACCTTGCGTTCCATACGACCCTCCGCGAGTTATCCACAGCCGGGATTTCACCCCTGCCCGTACGTCACAGCGACTGACCATACTTACGGACGTGCCACGAACCCGATCATCTCGACCCGCGGCGGCGCTGGCGGCCGCGCTCGCCTTAGCCGCCACCGTGGCCGGCGTCGCGGCGTGCAGCCGGCCGGAGGCTTCCGTACGGGCGGTCTCGCCGCGCCGGTCGCTGTCCGCCACGATCGTGCTGGAAACGCCGAGCATGGGCACAGCGTCCCCGGCCACGGCCGCGCCGACCCCGGCGCCGCGGCCCACGCCCACGCGAGTGGCCGCGTGCCATCCGTCCGGCAAGCCGGTCCCCGTCGCCACACCACCGGCGGAGACCGCCACGCGGGCGGCACGCGCGTGGCGGCGCATCGAGGCGTGGCTGGCGCGCCACGCCCCGAGGTCGGCGCGGTCGCTGCCGGGCCCCGCCTCGTCGAGCGCGATCGCGCGGGCCCAGCGGCGCCTCGGCCGGCCCCTGCCGCCGGATCTCGTCGCCTCGCTGCGCGTCCACGACGGCGTGCGCGACAGCAGCGGCGCCTTCACGTTCCCGCCGTTCTACGCCCCGCTCAGCGCGGCCCGGATCCCCGGGGAGTGGCGCATGATGTGCGGCGTGCTCGAAAGCGGCGGCCCGGCGCCGCCGGGCGACTGGCTCCCGCCGTACACCCCGTTCGCCACGGCGAATGACGGCGGCCTGCTCTACACCGACCAGCGCCAGGGCCAGGGCGGCCACACCGGTGAGTACTTCGCCGAGGAGGGCGCCTCCGCCGCGGGCTGGCCCGGGTCGTACGCCGCGCTCCTCGAGTGGACCGCGTCGCTGCTGGAGACGGGGCGCCGGGGGCCGAGCGGGTTCCACGCGGCGGCCCACCGAGGCGTACTGGAGTGGAAGCCGTGACGCCCGCTCGCGCGTGCCGGTCACCCTGGCCGTGGGACCCCGCGCGCGGCGGGGTCCCACGGCTGAGCGGCCGGGGCCGTCCCGGCCGACATGGCGACGACCCGTGTCGCAAGGGGCTGGTTAGACGCGGGTCGCAGAACGCAACCTACGCCCCGCTTCAAGGTCACGCGGGGATTCGGCGTGCGTGTTCTCACGGAAACACGCCAACTGAACACGCAGAGTCAACATCGGTGGCCGCGGCCGATTCGGGGCGTACGCCGCCCCGCGACCCGTACCGGTCAGGACGCATGTCGAGGTCAGGGGCCATACTGGGTGCTGTCCCCAGCAGGGAGCGGCGAGGTGGGCGTACCGACCGGATGGTTCCTGTACGTAGTGGTGTGCGGCGCGGGCCCCGCGCCGTACGTCGCGACGATGGTGCGGCTGGCCCAGGCCCGCGGCTGGAACGTGCAGGTCATCGCCACCCCGGCGGCGCTCGACTTCATCGACGCGGCGGCGCTCGGCCGGCAGACCGGTTTCCCGGTGCGCAGCGACTACCGCGGCCACGGCACCGGCCATGGCGCGGTGCCGCTCCCCCGGGCCGACGCGATCATCGTGGCGCCCGCGACGTACAACACGATCAACAAGTGGGCGTCTGGCGTCAGCGACACCTACGCCCTCGGCATCCTCGCGGAGGCGCCCGCCTTCGGCATCCCGATCGTGGTGCTCCCGTTCGTCAACGCGGCGCTGGCCAGCCGCCGCCCGTTCCGGCGCAGCCTGGAGATCCTGCGCGCCGAGGGCATCCAGGTGCTGGTCGGGCCCGGCGAGTTCGAGCCGCACCAGCCGGGCACCGGCGGCAACCTGGCCGCGGTGTTCCCGTGGCACGTCGCGCTCGCCGAGGTGGAGCGGCGGCTGAACGGCGGCACGGCGGCGTCCAGACCGTCCTCGGCCTGATACCGCGCCCGCCCCCCGTGTCGCCGGTGTCGCGTACGGGAATGACCCGATGATCATGACTCCCGGGTGACAGGGGATGGCTATGGGTGTTCCAGACGGCGGCGCGCTCGTAGCGGCGGCGCCCGCGCTGAAGATCGACTGGGCGAACATGCCCACGTACAACACCGTGATGTCCCTGGCCGCGGGCACCGGGCTGCTGCTGGTCGTGGGGCTCGGCTACCAGCTCCGCGGCGGCGGGCGGGTCGTCACCCAGGGCTACGCCCTGGCGTTCGGCATCCTGGGCGTGATCCTCGCGCTGACCGGCCTGCACATGAGCCTGACGTGGCCGCTGGCCGCGGGCGGCTTCCCGTTCGACAACGTGATCTTCGGCGAGCCGAGCCTCATCTTCGGGTTCCTGCTCCTCGGCGCCGCGTTCTACCTGTGGAAGCGCGGCGAGACCCTGGCCGAGCCCGGCGAGCGGGTGTCCGTCGTCGCGGGCGTGGCCGGGCCGATCTCGGTGTTCGTGTTCGGCTCGGGGCTCGCGGCGTTCGGCATCGCCGCCGCCGGCATCAAGTACACCCTGTTCGCGGCGCCGCCGCAGGAGCCCATCTCCGGCATGTTCGCCGCGCACCCGCAGGTCGAGGCCACGTTCATGTCGCTGCTGTACGTCCTGGTCGGCATCGGCGCGGTGCTGTTCCCGTTCGCGCTGCGCAAGAACGCGAAGGGCGTCCAGGTGGTCGTGGGCGTCGCGTGGGGCCTGGCCGGCATCGCGTTCTTCCTGTTCGGCGCCCTGAACTACTTCACCCACATCGGGCTGATCGTCAACACCATGTGACCGTACGGCTCACCGCTCGGCGAGGTAGCGCGACCTCAGCTCGGCCTTCCGCACCTTCCCCACCGGTGTCAGCGGGAGGTCGGCGGTGATCGCGAACTGCTTCGGCACCTTGTAGTCGGCGAGGTGCGCGCGGCAGAACGCCTCGAGCTCGGCGGCCGTCGGCGCCGGCGCGTCCGGCTTCGGCACGACGTAGAACCGGCCGACCTCGCCGAGCACCGGATCCGGCACGCCGATGCCCGCCGCCAGCGCCACCCCGGGATGGGTCGCCAGCAGGTTCTCGATCTCCACCGGGTACACGTTGAACCCGCCGGAGATGTACATCTCCTTCAGCCGGCCGAGCAGCACCAGGTGGCCATCGGGTTCGGCGGCCACGATGTCGCCGGTGGCCAGCCAGCCGCCCGGCAGGAACGTCGCGGCCGACTCCTCGGGCAGCTCCCAGTAGCCGCGCGCCACGCAGTCGCCGCGCACCTGCAGCTCGCCCGCCTCGCCCGCGGGCAGCTCCGCGCCGTCCGGGCCGGCCACCCGGTGGTCGCAGCCCGCGAGCGCGACGCCGAGCGTACGGGCGACCGTCGCCGCGTCGTCGTCCGGCGCGGACATGACGCACGCGCCCGACGTCTCCGACAGCCCGTACAGGGTGAACACCCGGGCGCCGGGGAAGCTCCCGACGATCGCGGCGTGCAGCGACGGGTCCACGTTCGACCCGCCCGCGACGCACATGCGGACGGACGACAGGTCGCGCCCGGGGAATGACGGATCACCGAGCATCAGCACGAACATCGTCGGCACGCCGCCGAACACCGTCGCCCGGCGCCGCTCCGCGACCTCCAGCGTGGCCGACGGGCTGAACGCGGGCACCAGCGCCACGGCCGCACCGCTCACCACCGCCGCCATGACCGAGCACGTGATGCCGCCGACGTGGTTGAGCGGCAGGTGGCCGAGGACGGTGTCGGACGGGAGGAGCCCCGTGTGCGCGGCCTGCGCACGCGCCGACGCGAGGATGCTCGCCTGCGTGATCACCGCGCCCTTCGGCAGCCCGGTCGTGCCGGACGTGTAGAGGATGATCACCGGGTCGTCCGGGCGCACGGCGGCGCGCGCCGCGGCCAGCGCGTGGCCGTCCACCGGCGTCGCGGCCAGCGCGGCGTAGCCGGCGTCGTCCGTGTAGACGTAGTCGCGCACGCCGGGCAGCCGCTCGCGCATCCCGTCGAACAGCGCCACGTAGTCGAAGCCGGCCAGACGGCCCGGGCCGACGAGCATCTTGGCGCCGCTCTGGTTGAGCATGTAGTCGAACTCGCGCTCGCGGTAGCGGACGTTCAGCGTCACCACGATCGCGCCGATCTTCGCGGCCGCGACGTAGACGGCGAGCCATTCCGGCTGGTTGAGCCCGTACAGGCCGACGCGGTCGCCGCGCCGCACCCCGCGCGCGAGCAGCCCGCACGCGATGTGCCCGGTCAGCTTGTCGAACCGGTGGTACGTGATCACCTCGTCGCCGGCGTACAGGAACACGGCCTCGGGCGGCGCCTCGTCGAACGCGGCGGGCACGGTGGTCGCGGTCATGGCGGCTCCTCTGCCGGGGAGCTCAAGCTAAACCGCGCCGCGGTACCCGGCAACCGCCGCCGCGTCCCTGCGATGATGGACGCGATGGACAGGGGCAGGTACGCCGCGGGCTCGCGGCCGAGGTTCGGTGTGCGGTTCGTCGGCGGCGGCGACCCCGAACGCGACGTGCGCGATCTGCTCGGCGGCGAGGTGCTGAAGGTCACCGCGCGGCTCGGCGGGTTCGACCGCACCAAGCCGGGCGAGCTCGTCCTCGCGCTGGGCGCCGACGACCCCGTGGTGTGGCGGCCGTACGGCCCCGGGAAGCACACCGAGGCGCTGACGCCGCCGCTGCGCATCGCCGCCGACACCCGGCCGCGCGGCCGGCTCGCGCTGCTGCTGGGGAAGCTGGCCTGGCGGGTGCTCGATGTGCGCACCGGCACCGGCGACGCGCTGACGCTCGTGGTGTCGACGCTCGACGCGGCGCTCGTGCACCGGGCGTTCGAGGAGGCGGAAAGCTGACGGCGCGGGCCGAGGGGACGACGGCCCGCGCCGAGGAGTGAGTGGCGACGGCGGCCCCGCCCGGGTGGGGATGCGCCCCTTCCGTACGTGGGACGCAGGGTCGACGAGGCCGCCGCCGCGACTCAGAGCGCCAGCTTGACCGAACGGTGCGGGAACGGCGGCCGTTCAGCTCCAGCGCGGTTAAACAATAATCACAGCGACCGGCGGAAAAACACCCCGGATCGCCGCTATCGCCGTTCTTAAGCCTCCCTTAAGTATGGGCTCAGAATTCGATAATCCCGAAAAATACCTGCGCACACGGACGCGCCGAAACCACCGATACGCGGGGCGGATCCGGCTCCGGGCCGGCCCGCGTACGGGATCGCGAACGTCCGCACACGGCCACGGCGCGCATTTTTGGGAAATGGCTATTGCGCGGGCACGGAATCGCTCTTGCGCCGCCACCACATGCGCCGCCTGCGGCGGTGGCGCGGCCAGGTCTCGGCGTCGTCGTCGATGGTCCGCAGCCACATCGCGATCTGCGCGCCGCCCTGCGGCGACCGGTTGATCTGCAGCTCACCGCCGGAGGACTCGGCGACGCGCCGCGCGATGTCCAGCCCGAGGCCGGTGGAGCCGCCGCCGGAGGAGCCGCGCTTCTGCGCCTTGCGGGGGTCGTCGATGCCCGGGCCCGCGTCGCTGACGATCACGCCGACGTGGCCGCGGACCACCCGTAGCGTGATGCCGAACGGCGTGCCCTCCTCGGTGTACCGGAACACGTTGCCGAGCAGGGCGTCCAGGACCGCGGCCAGCTCCGCGCGGGCCACGCGGACGCGCACCGGGCCGTCGATCGTACGGATCGTCCAGGTGCGCCCCTGGTCCTCCGCCAGCGCCGACCAGAACGACACGCGCTCGCCGACGACCTCGACGACGTCGCACCCGGCGATGCCGTCGGGCGCGGTGCGCCGCTCGATCTTGATGATCGCGTCGATCTCCCGCTCCAGCCGCTCCACCGACTTCTGCGTCTGCTCGGTGGCCGGGCCGCGCGGCAGCGCGCCGACGTTCAGCCGCAGCGCGGCCAGCGGTGTGCGCAGCCGGTGGGACAGGTCGGCGGCCATCTCGCGCTCGGCCGCCAGGAGCTGCACCACGCGGTCGGCCATGCTGTTGAACGCGAACCCGGCCTCTTCCAGCTCCGGCGGGCCGCTCGGCTCGACGCGCACGCTGAGGTCGCCGGAGCCGAGCGCGCCGGACGCGTACGCCAGCCGCCGCGCCGACCCCACGACCCGCGCGCCCAGCCGGTCGGCGACCAGCACGGACCCGATGACCAGCAGCGCGGCGACGCCGGCCATCATCGCCCAGGCGTGCAGCACGCCGCGCGTCATGTCGGCGGACGGCACGAACACCTCGACGACCGCGATCTGCGCCTGGTCGAGCGCCACCGGCTGGAGCAGCGCGTAGCCGCCGCCGACGTCGGTCTCGAACGCCCGGCCGCGCCGCGCCGCCGTGCGCACCCTGGCGGGGTCGGCCCGCGGCACGCCCACGACGCCGCCGTTGGGCAGGTGGACGGCGACCCGCTGCTCCGCGCCCGCCTGGGTGCTCGCGAGCGCGCGGTCGAGCGCGCCGCGGTCGGTGGTGACGGCCAGGACGGGGGCGAGCGCGCCGGCCTGGCGCTGCGCGTCCGCGATGGCCCGCTCGCGCGCGGTCTCCTGCACGACCATGCCGAGCGGGATGAGGAACGCCAGCGCCACCATCGAGGTGACGGCGAGCGCGACCAGCGCGAGCGCCCGTCTCATGCGGGCGGGACCAGCTTCACGCCCACACCTCGCACGGTGTGCAGGAACCGCGGCTGCGACGCGCTCTCGCCGAGCTTCCGGCGCAGCCAGGAGAGGTGGACGTCGATGGTCTGGTCGTCGCCGTACGGCTGCCGCCACACCTCGGCCAGCAGCTCGCGGCGCGACACCACCTGGCCGGGGCGCGCGGCGAGGAACGCGAGAAGGTCGAACTCGCGCCGGGTGAGGTCGAGCGCGGCGCCGCTGAGCAGCACCTCGCGGCGCGTGAGGTCGATGCGCAGCTCGCCGGCGTCGAGCACCTCGGAGGCGGCGGGCCCGGCGGCGCGGCGCAGCACGGCCGACAGCCGGGCGCTGAGGTGCTCGCTGGAGAACGGCTTGACCAGGTAGTCGTCGGCGCCGGCGTTCAGGAGGCGGACGATCTCGGTCTCGTTGTCCCGCGCGGTCGCGACGATCACCGGGACGTCGGAGACGCCGCGCAGCATCTTCAGCGCCTCCGCGCCGTCGAGGTCGGGGAGGCCGAGGTCGAGGATCACCGCGTCCGGCGGCGACTGGGCGACCTCCCGCAGCGCGTCGAGGGCCGTTCCCGCACTGCGCACCGCGTGGTCGCGGTCGGTCAGATCACGGATGAGGGCGGACCGCACATGCGGGTCGTCCTCCACGACGAGCACCGAAGCCATGGGGGAACGGTACGGTATCCGCACCGTCCGCGACGCTTTCCGGCACTATGTCTGCTGTGCGCCGACGCTCCCTGGTCTACGTAGCGGCATGGGCCGCTGCGACCTCTTTTGGCGTCGCGATCTCCTGGGCCGGGGTGCGCGGTGTGCTCTACACCGCGGCGCTGCCGCCGCCCCCGGCCGTGAGCGTGCCGAGCAGTTCGGCGACCAGCCCGCCGCCGCCGAGCCCGACCCCGCCCCCGAGCACCAGCCCGCCGCCGGCCACCGCATCGGCGAAGCCCACGCGCGCGGCCCCCAAGCCGCACCCCGCGTCGCACACCCCGCTCCCGTCCGACGGCAAGGTGAAGAGTTTCACATTGCGCGGCGGCCATGTCGCGCTCGCCTTCTACGCGCACCGCATCCGGCTGATCTCCGCGACGCCGAACACCGGCTGGGAGACGAGCGTGTGGGACGACGCGAACGCCGGATGGCTGCGCGTGGAGTTCCAGCGCGACCGGCACCACTCGGCGATCTTCGGCGTGTGGTCCGACGGCACGCCGCGTGTGCAGTTCTACGACACCTAGGGCGCCGTCCTGGCCTCCTGGAACAGCCCGTACACGAAGTGCGCGTCGTACGTGACCCCGTTCTCCGTACGCCGCATCAGCCACCGGGTGGGGGCGTCGCCCTCGCGCGGCCGGGCGTCCGGGAGGCGTTCGGCGACGTCGCCGACCACGCAGGACCACGGCGCCAGGCCGGCCATCGCGGAGATGCGCGGCACGGCGGCGTCGGGCGCGCGGACCAGCCACTCGTTCCAGAGCGCGCCGCCGGGCGCGATCAGCGCCTCGTACCGCAGGTCCGGCCACAGCGACAGCGGCCAGCGCGCCGTCTCGCACGTGATGTCGCCGACCTCGGTGGTGGTGGTCTCGTCCGGCGGGCCGAGGACGGCGCGCAGCCGCGTCATGCCGTGCGGCGCCGTACGCGAGTGGTTCATCATCTGCCAGCGGCGGTTGGCGGCCCGCTGGTCGGCGAGCGTGGCGCCCAGGAGGTCGCGGGCGTCGGCGACGAGCCCGGGGTTGTAATCGGCCATGCGGCGCAGCAGGACGAGCTGGAACTCGCGCCGCGCAAAGCCCCGCATCGTGCGGCCTACTTGCGCCAGATGACGACCAGCGCGCAGTCGTCGTTGTGGCCTTTGGACAGTGTCCTGACCATCTCGGGCGCGCCCTCGTGGAACCCGGTGGCCACCAGGTGCTCCGCCTCGCCGAGCAGCCGGTCGATGCCGGCGTCGAGGTCCAGGCCGGGCTCCTCGATCATGCCGTCGGTGTAGAGCAGGACCGCGTCGCCGGAGTTGAGCACGCCGTGCTCGGGCGCGCAGCGGAGGTCGGGGACGACGCCGAGCACGACGCCCTTGGCCTCGGTCACCCGCCACACGCCGCTGCCGGCGTCGAACCGTACGGCGGGCGGGTGGCCGGCCGACTCGACGGTGTAGTCGCCCGTACGCAGGTCGATGACCAGGTGGACGGCGGTGACGAAGCCCTCGCCGGACGCCTGGCGCCGCAGGTAGGCGTTGCAGGCGCCGAGGAAGTCCTCGCTCGGCACCGACCCGAGCAGCCCGCCGAACGCGCCGGACAGCATGAGCGCGCGCGTTCCGGCGTCGATGCCCTTGCCGGAGACGTCGACGAGCGCGACCTCCAGGGTGTGGCCGTCGGGGCGCAGCGCCGACACGCAGAAGTCGCCGCCGAACGAGGAACCGCCCGCCTGTTCGAGCACCACGCGCGACGCCCACCCGCGCGGAAGAGTCGGCAGTTTGCCCTGCGTACGGAGGCGGTCGCGGAGTTCGAGCAGCATCTGCTCGCCGCGCATGCCCTGCACGCCGAGCTGCTGCCTGATGCGCGAGAGCTGGTACGCGAACACGCCGGTGATCACCACCGCGGCCACGATGCCGGGCCCGGTGTCGGCGAAGACGGCGTCGGCGGCGAGCACCACGACCACGGCGCCGAACAGCGCGCGCAGCGCCCGCATCGACCGCGCCAGCATGCCGCCGGCCAGCACCGGGAGCACGAGCAGCGCCGGGGAGAACCACCACGACGACACCCGCGCCGACCCGACGCCGATCACCACGCTCAGCAGCGACAGGGCGATGACGACCTGGCGGCTGCGGGAGAACAGCTTGCGGCGCGCCCATGGCAGCAGGCGGCGCCCGGCCGCACGCCACCGGTGGGCGGCGGCGCGCAGCGGTGGCCGGGTGGTTCGCGCTGGCGTGGAAGGCATGATTGACAGGCAGCGTAGCGGCCCCGGCCGCTTCGGGCACGCTTCCCTATCGGCCACAAAGTCACCGAACGCAGCGTTGTTCCGCAATGTCAGGCGGCGATTTCCGGCGCGGCGTGCACATCGCTGTGCGCCGCGTGACCGGCACCGAAATTCGTTCGCCGTACCGCATCCCACCTGGTACGAAGACGGGATGAGCGACTTCGCGTACCCGATCAGGCCGATCAGCATCGATGAACTGCCCGCCTCGTTCGAGATGGTCGCGGAGTCGTTCGGCAACACGTATCCGGTGGAGAGCGAGCTCGAGCACGACCGGGCGCTGTTCGAGCCGGAGCGCAGCCTGTCCGCGTTCGACGGGCCGCTGATCGTGGGCAGCGCGCTGGGCCTCAGCTTCGAGATGGCGCTGCCGGGCGGGGTGGCCCCGGTTCTCGGCGTGACGGCCGTGGCCGTCCGGCAGACGCACCGCAGGCGCGGCATCCTCCGCGCGCTGATGACCCGCCAGCTCACCGACCTGCACGACGGCGGCCGCGAGCCCGTCGCGGCGCTCTCCGCGTCGGAGTCGGCGATCTACGGCCGGTTCGGCTACGGCTCCGCCACGACCGCCGCCACGATGACGCTTTACGCGCACGAGACCGCGTTCGCCCCGGGCGCCCCGTCCGACCCGGCCCTGCGGCTGCGCGGCGCCGCGCCCGCCGACGCGGTCGGAGACATGGCGAAGGTGTTCGACGCGCGGCTCGGTTCGCGCCCCGGCGCGTTCGCCCGCAATGACGCCTGGTGGGCGACGATCGTCCACGACCCGGAGTACAGCCGCGAGGGGCTCGGCCCGCTGCGCTGCGTGCTCGCCGAAGACGCCGCCGGGCCCCGCGGCTACGCCCTGTTCGCGTCCCGCGGCGACGACGACGCCGACGAGATCCCCGCCGGCCGGCTGACGGTGCACGAGCTGTACGCCGCCGACCCCGCCGCGTACGCCGCCCTGTGGGACCACGTCCTCAACCAGGACCTCATCCGTACGGTCACGGTGCCGCTGCGCCCGGCCGACGACCCGGTGCTGCGCCTGCTCGCCGACCCGCGCCGCGCGCGTCCGCGGCTGATCGACGGCATGTGGGCGCGGCTGGTCGATGTCGACCGCGCGCTCGCGGCCCGGCGCTACTCCGCGCCGGTCGACGCCGTCATCGAGGTGCGCGACGACCTCTGCCCGTGGAACGCCGGCCGGTGGCGCCTGCGGGCGGGCGCCGAGGGCGCGGAGTGCGCGCGCACGACCGGCGCGCCCGACGTCACGGTGCCGGTCAACGCCCTGGGCGGCGCCTACTTCGGCGGCACGCGGCTGTCGTCGTACGGCGAGGCGGGCCTCGTGGAGGAGCACCGTCAAGGCGCGCTGCACGCGCTGTCCACGGCGTTCTCCTGGGACCCGTCGCCGTGGTGCCCGACCATGTTCTGAGGGCGTAGCGCGCCCGAATTGCGGGTAATGCGCCACTATGGCGCTATCCGGCATGCGGGTGACCCCCGCCGCGGCCATGCGCGCGCGGGACGTCTCACGCCCGCGCGACGAACACATCGAGGCCGCACGGCACGCCCAAGTGCCTCCCGAGCCGAACCCCCGCCAGACCCGGAAACGCACCCGGCCTGCCCGCCGCTCATAGCCGACGTCGCGCGGGCCGGGTGACCAGCGGTTACGGAAGCGGGGGGAACTCGCCCGTCTTCTCGAACGCGCTGATCATGCCGATGCGGCGTACGTGGCGGTCGCCGCCGGAGAACGGCGTCGCGAGGAAGACCGCGGCGTAGCCGGTGGCCTCCTCCATGGTGTGCATGCGGGCGCCGATGCTCAGGATGTTCGCGTCGTTGTGCTCGCGGGCGAGCTGCGCGGTCTCGGCGCTCCACACCAGCGCGGCGCGGATGCCCGGCACCTTGTTCGCGGCGATCTGCTCGCCGTTGCCCGACCCGCCGATCACGATGCCCATGCTGCCCGGGTCACCGGCGACCCGGGCGGCGGCGGCCATGACGTACGGCGGGTAGTCGTCGGCGCTGTCGTATTCCTCGGGCCCGCAGTCGACGGCCTGATGCCCCTGACCGGCGAGCCAGCTCACCAAGTGACATTTCAGTTCGTATCCGGCGTGATCAGAACCCAGGTATACCCGCATGACGGAAGTCTTCCAGGTCACCCGCCGCGCCAACACCGAAGCGCGCCGTGACACGCGCCACGGCGCGGCGTTCTCCGGACGTCCGGGACCCGTTTTGGGCCCCGTACGCCCTACTCGGCCGGTTCCAGCGTGAGGCTCACCGAGTTGATGCAGTAGCGGTCGTCGGTAGGCGTGTCATAGCCCTCGCCGTGGAAGACGTGGCCGAGGTGGGAGTCGCAGGCGGCGCAGCGCACCTCCGTGCGCAGCATGCCGAGCGACCTGTCCTCGATCAGCGTCACGGCGTCGGACTCGCTGGGCTGGTAGAAGCTCGGCCATCCGCAGTGGGACTCGAACTTCGTACCGGACCGGAACAGCTCGGTGCCGCACGCGCGGCAGCGGTAGACGCCGACGGTCTTGGTGTCGACGTACTCCCCGGTGTACGGCCGCTCCGTGCCGGCCTCGCGCAGGACGTGGAACTCGTCGGGGCTCAGCACCGCGCGCCACTCCTGGTCGGTGCGCACGACCTTCTCCCCCGTTCGCTCGTCGCTCACGGCTTCTCCCCTCTCGATGCCTGCCCTGACCCCAACCGCGGGCGGGCGCCGCATCTTCCCCGTACGCGGCCCGCCGACACAGGGTAGGGACCCGGTGGGCGCGGGCCCTACCGAACACACGTAGAACGTGGTTCGGTACCGTCACGATCGAACACACCGGAAGGTTCAGGCGGCGCGGCCGTACGGTTCCGCCGCGAGGAGGGATACGCATGGCAGACAGCAACCAGCGCGTGGCGATCGTGACCGGCGCGGCACGCGGCATCGGCGCGGGCATCGCGAAGCGCCTGGCGAGCGACGGCATGGCCGTCGCGGTCCTGGACCTCGACGAGGCGTCGTGCGAGAACACCGTCAAGGCCATCCAGGCCGAGGGCGGCACCGCGCTGGCCGTCGGCGCCGACGTCAGCGACGCGGAGCAGGTCGAGGCGGCGGTCACCAAGATCGCCGACGAGCTCGGCAAGCCGACCGTGCTCGTCAACAACGCGGGCGTCATCCGCGACAACATGCTGTTCAAGATGTCCGAGAGCGACTGGGACACCGTGCTCGGCGTCCACCTGCGCGGCGCGTTCCTGATGAGCCGCGCCGCCCAGCGGTACATGACCGAGGCGGGCTTCGGCCGCATCGTGAACCTGTCGTCCACGTCCGCGCTCGGCAACCGCGGCCAGGTCAACTACTCCGCGGCCAAGGCCGGCATGCAGGGCTTCACGAAGACCCTCGCGATCGAGCTCGGCAAGTTCGGCGTCACGGCCAACGCCATCGCGCCCGGCTTCATCGAGACCGACATGACGGCCGCGACCGCCGCGCGCGTGGGCGTCGACTTCGAGGACTTCAAGAAGGCCGCCGCGCAGGGCATCCCGGTGCGCCGCGTCGGCAAGCCCGAGGACATCGCCGCCACCACGTCCTTCCTCGTCAGCGAGGAGGCCGGCTTCGTATCCGGCCAGGTCATCTACGTCGCCGGCGGCCCGAAGGACTGAGCCGGTCCCGCCCGACCCCTGGAGGAGCTGTGAGCACACCGGCGCCCACGGACCCCGAGACGCTGCGCGAGCGCGTACGGGTGTTCCTCGCCGAGCACGACCCGGCCGCCATGGACCGGCTTGACTTCCTGCGCGCCCGGTACGACGCCGGGCTCGCGTGGGTGCACTTCCCCGAGGGGCTCGGCGGCCTCGGCCTGGAGCGGTCGCTCCAGCCGGCCGTCGACGCCGAGTTCGCCAAGGCGGGTGCGCCCGACAACGACCCGCGGCGGATCGGCATCGGGCTCGGCATGGCCGCGCCCACCCTCCTCGCGTACGCCTCGGACGACCTGAAGAAGCGCTGGCTGCGCCCGCTGTGGACCGGCGAGGAGGTGTGGTGCCAGCTCTTCAGCGAGCCGGGCGCCGGATCCGACCTCGCCGCGCTGGCCACCCGCGCCGTGCCGGACGGCGACGAGTGGGTCGTCAACGGCCAGAAGGTGTGGACGTCGCAGGCGCACAAGGCGAGCTGGGCGATCCTGGTGACCCGTACGGACCCGGACGTGCCGAAGCACCGCGGCCTAACGTACTTCGCGATCGACATGACGCAGCCGGGCGTCGAGGTGCGGCCGCTGCGGCAGATGACCGGCGAGGCGGAGTTCAACGAGGTCTTCATGACCGACGCCCGCATCCCCGACGCGCACCGGCTCGGCGCGGTCGGCGAGGGCTGGAAGGTCGCGCAGACCACGCTGATGAACGAGCGGGTGGCCATCGGCGGCGGCTCCGCGCCGCGCGAGGGCGGCATGATCGGGTTCGCCGCCAAGGAGTGGCGCGCGCGTCCCGAGCTGCGCACGCCCGGCAAGCACGAGGCGCTCATGAAGCTGTGGGTGGACGCCGAGGTGGCGCGGCTGACCGGTCAGCGGCTGCGCCAGCAGCTCACGGCCGGGCAGCCGGGCCCCGAGGGGTCGGCGGCCAAGCTGGCGTTCGCCCGGCTGAACCAGCAGATCTCCGGCCTGGAGATGGAGCTCCTCGGCGAGGAGGCGCTGCGGTACGACGACTGGACGATGCGCCGCCCGGAGCGTACGGACATGCTCGGCGCGAAGCGTGCGCCCGGGTTCCGGTTCCTGCGCGCCAAGGGGAACTCCATCGAGGGCGGCACCTCGGAGGTCATGCGCAACATCATCGCCGAGCGCGTACTCGGCCTGCCCACGGAGGTCCGCGTGGACAAGGACGTCGCCTGGAAGGACCTCCCGCGATGAACCTGCTGTACACCGACGTCGAGACCGACCTGCGGGCGAGCGTGCGGGCGCTGCTCGACGAGCGCGCCCCGGCGTCCGCCGTGCTCGCGCACATCGAGGACGCCGACAACACCGACCTCAAGCTGTGGCGCACGCTGGCCACCGACCTGGGCTGCGCCGGGCTGCCGGTTCCCGAGGAGCGCGGCGGGGCGGGCGCCACCTGGCGTGAGACGGCCGTGGTCGCCGAGGAGCTCGGCCGTGCGGTCACGCCGGTGCCGTTCCTCGGCAGCGCGGTGCTCGGCACGGCCGCGCTGCTGGCCGCGGGCGACGCGGAGACGCTGGAGGCCGCGGCGTCCGGCGAGAAGATCGTGACGCTGGCGGTGCCGCTGACCGCGATGCCCGACTCGTACGCGCCGACCGTACAGGCCGAGGACGGCACGCTTACCGGTACCGTCACCAGCGTGGCCGACGCGGGCCACGCCGACGCGCTGCTGGTGCCGGCCGCCGACGGCCTCTACCTGGTGGACGCGTCGGACGTCACCCGTACACCGGTCGTGTCGCTGGACATGACCCGGCGGCTGACCGACATCACCCTCGACGGCGCCTCCGGGCGGAGGATCGCCGACGGCACGGACGCCGTGGCGCGGGCGCTGGCCGTGGGCGGCGCCATGCTGGCCGCCGAACAGCTCGGCCTGGCCGAGCACTGCCTGAACACGACGATCGCGTACGTCAAGGAGCGCCACCAGTTCGGCCGCGCCATCGGGTCGTACCAGGCGCTGAAGCACCGGCTGGCCGACCTGTACGGCGCCGTCTCCCAGGCGCGCGCCGTCGCCAGGTACGCCGCGTCGTGCGTGGCCGACGACGACCCGGACGCCCCCGTCGCCGTGGCACTGGCCCAGGCGTACACCTCGGAGGTCGTGGTGACGGCCGCCGAGGAGTGCGTCCAGATGCACGGCGGCATCGGCTTCACCTGGGAGCACCCGGCCCACCTGTATCTCAAGCGCGCCAAGGCCGACTCGATCGCGCTCGGCACCGCCGACCGCCACCGCGCCGCCCTTGCCGCACTGGTCGATCTGGCCCCGGCGTAACGAGCGAGGAGTATCGCGTGAGCGAGGAGTTCAAGGGAAAGGCGGCGCTGGTCACCGGCGGCAGCCGGGGCATCGGCCTCGGCATCGCGGCCGAGCTGCTCGCGCGCGGCGCCCGCGTGGCGATCACCGCGCGCAAGGAGGAGACGCTGCGTGAGGCGGCCGCCCAGCTCGACGCGGGCGACCGGCTGCTGACGATCAGCGCCCACGCCGGCGACTACGAGGCCGCCCCAGTGGTCGCGAAGCAGGTGATCGACCGCTTCGGGTCGCTGGACCTGCTGGTCAACAACGCCGGCACCAATCCGATCTTCGGCCTGCTGATGGACGCGCCGACCTCGGCCGTCGAGAAGGTCATGCAGGTCAACGTGGTCGGGGCGCTGGCGATGACCCAGGCCGCGTGGCACGGCTGGATGAAGGAGCACGGCGGCGCGGTCGTCAACGTGGCGTCGATCGCCGGCCTGAAGTCGTCGCCGTTCATCGCGGCGTACGGCGCCAGCAAGGCCGCCCTGATCAACCTGACGACCCAGCTCTCCGTAGAGCTGGCCCCGTCCGTACGGGTGAACGCGGTAGCCCCCGCGGTGGTCAAGACAAAGTTCGCCGAGGCCCTCTACGTCAACAACGAGGAACAGGTAGCCGCGGCATATCCAATGAAGCGCCTAGGCGTCCCCGAGGACGTAGCCGGCGCCGTCTGCTTCCTCCTCTCCGAGGGCGCCTCCTGGATCACCGGCGAGACCTTGCCGATCGACGGCGGCATCCTCAAAACCGGCGGCGCCTGACCAGCCCGGGCACCCCGCCCGCCCACGCCCCGCGCGGCGAGCCCCACACCTGTGGCCGGCCCGCAGATCCCGCCACCCCTGCACCTCTGCG
The DNA here is from genome assembly GCA_036502625.1 of Streptosporangiaceae bacterium. GTDB lineage: Bacteria > Actinomycetota > Actinomycetes > Streptosporangiales > Streptosporangiaceae > DASXYG01. The sequence continues at coordinate 97,872 of DASXYG010000005.1, read as the reverse complement.
GCCCAGCCACAGGTCACGAGGCCCAGCCACAGGTCGCGCGGCCCCGCCCACCACGAAGGCCGCGCTCCGCGCGACTGACCCCCCGCGCCCCCAGACCCGCATATTCAAGGCCGGGCCGCGAAGCTACCGCCCCCAGCCGGACACATCCGAGCGACCGGCCTAGAGCAACCCCCAAACGACCCCGCCCAAGAGCGAAGCCCCCGCGCCCAACCACGAAAACGCCCCACACAAGACGCGGGGAAAACCGCGCGCGCAGCGCGGCCTTTCTGCATAGAGCACGGCCTTTGCGGCGCGCGCAGCACGCCCCCTGTTCCGCGCGCAACCCGGCCTCTGTTCCGCGCACCGCGCGGCCTCTGCTGCGCGGCGTTCGGTGCGCGGCAGAGGCCAGCGAACCAGCCCCGTGTCAGTAGCGGCTGCCGACCGCGGCCGGTACGGCGTCGAGCTCGGTGAGGTCGTCCTTGGTCAGGGAGAGCGTCGCGGATGACGCGTTGTCCCTGAGGTAGCGGGATCTCTTGGTGCCGGGGATGGGGAGGACGTGGGGGCCTTGAGCGAGGGTCCAGGCGATGGCTATCTGGGCCGGGGTCGCGTTGCGGCGGGCGGCTACCGCCTTCACGACGTCGACGATGCGGAGGTTCGCCCGGAGCGCCTCCTCCTGGAAGCGCGGGTTCCCGCCCCGGAAGTCGGCCTCGTCGAAGTCGTTCGTGGTGTACGCGCCGGTCAGGAAGCCGCGGCCGAGGGGTGAGTACGCCACGAACGCGGCTCCGTTGGACTCGCACCACCCGAGCACCTCGTCCAGCGGCTCGCGGCTCCACAGGGACAGCTCGGACTGGATCGCGGCTACCGGGTGGATCGCGTGCGCCTCGGCGGCCTGCGCCACGGTCACCTCGGACAGGCCGAGGCGGCGCACCTTCCCGGCGTCGACCAGCTCGGCCATCGCGCCCCACGTCTCGGCGAGCGGCACGTCCGGGTCCGTACGGTGCAGGTAGTACAGGTCGATGACGTCGGTGCCCAGGCGGCGCAGGCTCTCATCAGCGGATCCCCGCACGAACTCGGGCGTCCCGTTGAACCTCATGCCGTACGGGCTGGACCGGTCGAGCTCCAGCCCCGTCTTCGTGGCCAGCACCGCCTCGTCGCGGCGGCCGCGCAGCGCCCGGCCCACCAGGGACTCGTTCTCGCCGTAGCCGTACCGCTGCGCCGTGTCGAGGAAGGTCACGCCGAGGTCGAGCGCCTCGCGGATCACCGCGGCCGACGCCTCGTCATCGCGATCGGCAGCGGAATAGGCCCAGCTCATCCCCATGCAGCCGAGGCCCACCGCGCCCACGGGACGGCCGGCGAACGTACGGGTGGGAACGCGTGCGTCGTTGCTCATGCCCCGATCCTGCCGGGCCGCCGCGCGCCCTGACAGACACGGCTCATCCTGGGTGTGCCACCACCAGGCTCGCGGCCAGCCGCTCCAGCGCCTCCTCGGTGCCGGTGCCGGGAAGCGGGTTCTGGAGGATGAGGTGCTGCCCAGGACGCCCTGGCACGGGGAACAGCGTCGCCTCGAAGACCAGCTCGCCGACGTCCGGGTGCGTCAGCGTCTTCACCGCCTGATGGCCGCGGCTGACGTCGTGGCGCGCCCACAGCTCGGCGAACTCCGCGCTGACCGTCATGAGGTCGTCGGCGATGCGGCCGAACTCCGGGTCGTCGGGGAAGCGCGCGGCGTCGGCGCGGAACCGGGCCGCCATCTCGGCCGCCGCGGTCGTCCAGTGGGTGTGCATGCCGCGGTAGCGGGCGTTGGTGAAGTACGTGACCAGCCAGTTGTGGTCGGTCTCGCGGAAGCCGTACACGGCGCGCGCGGCGTCGTTGACCGCGATGAAGTTCCAGTAGCGGTCGCGGATGTAGGCCGGGCGCGGCGACCAGGCGTCGAGGACCCGCCGCAGCTCGGGCGGCACCCCAGGACGCTGCTCGCCGCCGTCGTCCACCGGCGGGTTCAGCCCGGCGAGGAGGTAGAGGTGCTCGCGCTCGACGGCGTCGAGCCGCAGCGCGCGGGCGATCGCATCCAGCACGGCGCCCGACGCCTTGATGTCGCGGCCCTGCTCCAGCCACGTGTACCAGGACACCCCGACGCCCGCGATGACGGCGACCTCCTCGCGGCGCAGCCCCGGGGTGCGCCGCCGCCCGGCGTCCGGCATGCCGACGTCGGCCGGGGTCAGCCTGGCCCGCCGGGTCCGCAGGAAGTCGCGCAGCTCCGCGCGCCGGTTCATGTCGCCCTCCTGTCGTCCGGGCACGGCCGGACCGGGGCGCCGTCGCGGCCGCCCCGGTCCCCGTACGTCACCAGTGCGGCGGCCGGTCGGCGAGGAGGCGGTCGTCGTCGGACTCCTCGCCCCGCCATTCGCCCCAGCCGGTGTCCGTGTCGTCGGACGTCTGGTCGGGCAGCACCGGTATGTCGTCGTCGAGCACGACCTCGCGGTCGTGGTCAGGGCCGTTCATCACACCCCCGTTGTAGCAGCCGCCGCGCGGACGGCGCGGTGTCAGTCGAAGATCGGGTCGCGGGTGCGGGTGCGCTTCAGCTCGAAGAAGCCGTCGGTCTCCGCCACCAGCCGTACGCCGTCCCACAGCTTGCCGGCCGCCTCGCCGCGCGGGATCGGCGTCACCACGGGGCCGAAGAACGCGGTGTCGGCGACGTGGATCACCGGGGTGCCCACCTCGAACCCGACGGGGTCCATGCCCTCGTGGTGGGACTTCACCAGCGCCTCGTCGTACTCGGTGGAGTCCATGGCGTCGGCCAGCGACTCCGGCAGCCCCGCCTCGGCGAGCGCCTCGACGATCGTCTCCCGGTCGCGCGGCTTCTTCTCCAGGTGGAAGCGGTTGCCGAGCGCGGTGTAGAGCGCGCCGAGCACCTCGGGGCCGTGCGCCTGCTCGGCGGCGATGCACACGCGGACGGGGCCCCAGCCGGACGCCATCAGTTCCTGGTAGCGCTCGGGAAGATCATCGCGGCCCTGGTTCAGCACGGATAGGCTCATCACGTGCCAATGGGTGCGTACGGAACGTACCTGCTCGACCTCCAGCATCCAGCGCGAGGTGATCCAGGCCCAGGGGCACAGGGGGTCGAACCAGAAGTCAACGGGCGTGCGTTCGTCTGCGGACACGCGGGGCCTCCTCGTACGGGGTCATGTGGTTATCCACAACCGGCGGATGCGGACCGGCATTCCGGCCCTCGCGCATGGAAGGATGCCTCACAGGGGGGCGATGACAATCCGTCACGGCCCCCGGCAGGCACAGGCGGATTGCAGGGAAAGGACTGGCACGTGGCGGGGAATCTCACGCGCGACGATGCGCGGGAACGGGCCCGGGTGCTCGATGTCGACTCGTACACGGTCGAGCTCGACCTGACGGCCGAAGACGGCATCTTCGACTCGGTCAGCGTGGTCAGGTTCCGCTGTTCCGAGCCGGGCGCCGGCACGTTCATCGACATCACCGCGCCCCGGGTGCGCAGCGTGGTGCTCAACGGGCGCCATCTCGACCCCGACGAGGTGTTCGACGGCGAGCGGGTGCTCCTGCCCGGGCTCGCGGCCGACAACGAGCTGCGGGTGGTAGCCGGGGCCGCGTTCATGCGCACCGGCGAGGGCCTGCACCGCTTCGTCGACCCGGTCGACGGCAAGGTCTACCTGCACTCGCAGTTCGAGACCGCCGACGCCCACCGGATGTACGCCTGCTTCGACCAGCCCGACCTCAAGGCCACGTTCCAGCTCACGGTCACGGCTCCGGACGACTGGGAGGTCGTGTCGAACTCCCCCGCCGAGCCGCCGCGCCCGGCCGGCCCCGGCAAGGCCACCTGGGTCTTCCCGCCCACCCCCCGCATCTCGCCGTACATCACGGCCCTCGTCGCCGGCAACTACCACGTCGTCCGCGACGAGTACGACGGCATCCCGCTCGGCGTCTACTGCCGCGCCTCGCTCGCCGAGCACCTCGACCCCGAGGAGATCCTCCAGGTCACCAAGCAGGGCTTCGAGTTCTTCCAGCGCACGTTCGGCATGAAGTACCCGTTCGCGAAGTACGACCAGCTCTTCGTGCCGGAGTTCAACGCGGGCGCCATGGAGAACGCCGGCTGCGTGACCATCCTCGAGGACTACATCTTCCGCTCGCGGGTCACCGACGCGCCGCGCGAGCGCCGCGCCGAGACGATCCTCCACGAGATGGCGCACATGTGGTTCGGCGACCTCGTCACCATGCGCTGGTGGGACGACCTCTGGCTGAACGAGTCGTTCGCGACGTACATGGCGGCGCTGTGCCAGTCCGAGGCCACCCGCTGGACGAGCGCGTGGACGACCTTCGCCAACGTCGAGAAGGCGTGGGCCTACCGCCAGGACCAGCTCCCGTCGACCCACCCCATTGCGGCCGACATCGTCGACATCAAAGCCGTCGAGGTCAACTTCGACGGCATCACCTACGCCAAGGGCGCGTCGGTGCTGAAGCAGCTAGTCGCCTACGTCGGGAAGGACGAGTTCCTCTCCGGCGTGCGCGACTACTTCTCCCGCCACGCCTGGTCGAACACTGAGCTCGCCGACCTCCTTTCGGCGCTGGAGGAGACCTCGGGCCGCGACCTCACCTCGTGGTCGAAGGAGTGGCTGGAGACCGCCGGGGTGAACACCCTGCGGCCGGTCTTCGAGGTCGACGCCGAGGGGAACTTCGGCGCGTTCGTCGTCGAGCAGTCCGCGCCGAGCGACCACCCGACACTGCGCACCCACCGCATCGCGATCGGGCTCTACGACCGCACCACCGAGGGCATCGTCCGGCGGCGGCGCGTCGAGCTCGACGTCTCCGACGCCCGTACCGAGGTGCCCGAGCTGGTCGGCGAGAAGCAGCCCGACCTCGTGCTGGTCAACGACGACGACCTCTCGTACGCCAAGGTCCGGCTCGACCCGCGGTCGCTGGAGACGCTGGTCACCGGCATCGGCGAGATCCGCGAGTCGCTGCCGCGCGCCCTCGCCTGGTCCGCCGCGTGGGACATGTGCCGCGACGCGGAGATGCCCGCCCGCGACTACGTACGGCTCGTCGTGTCCGGCATCCGCGGCGTCACCGACGTCATGGTGGCGCAGACGCTCCTGCGCCAGGCCCGCATGGCCCTCCTGCAGTACACCGATCCCGCGTGGCACGACGAGGGCACCCGCTACCTGGCCGACGCGCTCGCCGCGCTGATCCGCGAGGCCGAGCCCGGCGGCGACCTCCAGTTGGCCTACACCAACGCCTTCGCCGGCGTGGCCATCTCCGATGAGCACCTGGCTCTGCTGCGCGGCCTGCTCGACGGCGACGCGTCCATCGACGGCCTCGCGATCGACGCCGACCTCCGCTGGACCCTGCTGCACCGCCTGGTCGGCCGCGGCGCCGCCGGGCCCGCCGAGATCGACGCCGAGCTCGAGCGCGACGCCACGGCCACCGGCGAGCGCCGCGCCGCCACGTGCCGCGCCGCGATCCCGACCCCCGAGGGCAAGGCCGCCGCCTGGGCGCGCATCCTCGACGGCCCGAACATCGCGAACGCGGTCTTCCGCGCCACGCTGCTCGGCTTCGTCGACTTCGAGCGCCCCGACCTCCTGAGGCCGTACGTCGAGAAGTACTTCGAGGCGGTCGCCGGAATCTGGGAGACCTGGACCTCCGACATGGCGCAGTTCTTCGCCGAGGTGGCGTACCCGTCCGCGGTCATCGACCCGCGCACGATCGCGCTCACCGACGACTACATGGCCCGCAACTCGCCGCCCGCGGCGCTGCGCCGCCTGCTCGCCGAGGGCCGCGACGGCATGGACCGCGCCCTGCGCGCCCAGGACCGCGACCGCACCGCCGACGCGTAACCCGGCAGACGCGGCGGGGCCCGGCGGGATCACGCCGGGCCCCGCCGTACGTCCGCCCTGGTCAGCCCAGCGCGCGCAGCCGGGGCCAGATCGCCGCCCGGTCGCCGCAGGGGTGCCGGCAGAGGTAGATCGCGGCGTGGTCGGCGGTCTCCTCGTCCACGATGCCGCCGGGCATCCGGATCGGCTCGACCTCGCGCACGTCCGACCACGCGCGCCGCAGGTAGCGGGCGTCGAACTCGCCCACGCACAGAACGGTGTCCGGGGTGGTGCCCGGCGGCGGCCCCCACAGCATGTACGCGTTGTGCCCGCTGGACACGGGAAGCCGCAGGCCCGCCGCCGGGCCGAGGATGGTCAGCGCGCCCGCCTCGCCGTAGTTGCTGGTGAAGACCGTCGAGCCGGGCGGGAGCGTAGCCGCGGCGCGGCTGACCTGCCGGGCGAAGGACGGCCAGCCGTACGTCTCCACCGGCTCGGGGTCGACCGGGCGCAGCGCGTCCTGGACGTGGACCGGTAGCGCGGGCAGGCCGATCGCCACCGGCCGCGAACAACCCGATCAGGATCGGCGCCGGGTAGTAGATCTTGCCGCCGCCCGCGGTGCACACCACGACCACGACGGCCGCGGCGACGAGGATCCAGCGGTGCGCGCGCCCGGCGGGCGAGGCGAGCCGGCGGACACCGGAGACCCACACCAGGATCAGCGGCGGCCCGGCCAGCAGCAGGACCAGCAGGGGCAGCTCGGCCAGGGAGACGAGCGGGCCGCCGCCGGTACACCACGAACCCGGCGGCGACGCTCAGCAGCAGCACGCCGATCGTGTCCTTGTTCTCCAGCCCCAGCCCGCCGGCGACGCCGGCCGGGAGCCAGGCGCGGACGGTGCCGAGCCGCACCGCCCAGGTGACCAGGACGAGCACGGCCGCCCAGGCGAGCTGGTCGGTCACCGTCGTACCGAACAGCACCGACTCGCTGACGAACACCGGGCTGACCGCGACGGCCGCCGCCGCCAGCGTCTGCGCCCGCGCCCGGCCGCCGAACTCCGCGGCCAGCAGGGCGGCCAGCACGACGCAGCCGAGCTGCGCCGCGATCGCCAGCGCGCGCAGCGGCAGCACACCGCCGGGCAGGCCGGCGGCGAGGCGCGCCAGCAGCGGCACCAGCGGCGGCTGGTCCGGGTACCCCCAGGCCAGGTGCCGGCCGCAGATCACGTAGTAGAACTCGTCGCGGTGCCAGCCGTAGCGCGCCGCGACCAGGAGGTGCACGACGCCGGCGATCGCCGCCACCGCCAGCACCGGACGCCACGTCGCGCGCGCCCGCCCGGCGGGCCCCGCATCGGACCCGCGCCGCACCTCGGGGTCCGACACCCCCGTATCAGTCATGGCTCCTCGCCTTCCTTGACGGCGCCGCGCCGTCGGGCACGAACGCGGCGAGCAGCAGATGGTGGACGGCGCAGCGCGCCGGACCGGGTGCGCCGGCGCAGGTAGTCGCCGAGCCGGTCCAGCAGGGTCCGCCGCATGTCGACGAAGTACCGCTGGGCCGGCTCGGGCAGGTCGGGCGCGCACCGCTCGACCAGCGCAAGCAGGCGGCGGTTGCCCTCGATGAAGCCGTACAGCTCGTCGACGACCCGGCGAACTCCTCGGCGGCCGGGACGCGCCGCCGCCCGGCGGACGCCGCCGTCAGCGCGGGGAATCCGTCGCGCCCGGCGGCGCCGCCGCCGACCACGGCGGCGATCGTCTCCGGTGCCGGCGTGGCGACGGGGATCTCCAGGCCGGCCAGCTCGCCGGGGCCGGCCAGCCGCAACAGCGCGAGGTAGAGCAGCGCCTCCTTGCTCCGGGCGTACGTGTACACCGCGCCGTGGCTCATCTCCAGTGCGGCGGACACGTCGGAGATCCCGGCGGCCCGGTACCCCTTGGCCATGAACACCCGCGCCGCGGCCTCCGCGATCTCCGCCACCGGCCGGGCCGGCACCCGTCCCCGCATGCGGCGGCCGAGCGTTCCCCCCGCGGGCACGTGAGAAAGTGTGGGGATGCGTACGGCTCATGACGCGGCGATCGCCCTCGCACGCCGCTACTCCTTCGGCGACGTGGCGGCCCTCGTGTCGGCGGGCCTGGTGCGGCCGCCCGAGGGGCGCGCCGCGCGGCTCGAGCCGCTGTGCGTGTTCGGCCAGCGCCTGCTCGACCTCGACGCCGAGGACTTCGGCGTGCTGGAGCACGACGACCTCGGCCGCCCCACCGTGCCGCGCGGCCTGGTCGCCAGGTCGCGCGAGTGCCGCATGCCGCAGACGCCGCGCGAGCAGCCGCGCGGCGCGCTCGCGTCGCTGCGCCCGGCGTTCCGGCTGCTGCTCGAGGTCATCGAGGCACGCTGGCACCGGCGCGACATGGCCGCGCTGGTCGCGGTCGTGCACATCGCCGCCGAGTACCTCCCGCTGCTGGCCTGGGAGCCGGTCCTCGGCCACGCGGGCGACCCGGCGCTGCTCGAGGAATCCGTCGGCGGGCCCGGTTCGCGCTTCGGCGACCAGGACGACCGCGCCTGCGCCCACCGCAGGAACGACGCCTCGGCCGCGAGCCGCGCGCTGCGCGTCGCCGGCGAGCCGCCGAGCGGCTGGCAGGCCTACCTCGACCGGCAGCACAGCAACATGGCGCACGCGCTCGCCACCTGCGCCGCCGAATGCCGCGAGCCGTGCACGGTGATGGCCCGCCACGACGACGCGACCCGCGCGACGCTGGCGTGGCGGTGTGAGATCGCGCTGGCCCTCCAGGGCAGCGCGATCGTCCGGCTGCGCCACGCCGCGCCGGTCGGGCACGGCTTCGGTGTGCCGTCGCCCGAGGAGGTGCTCGACGCCTGGGAGCGCACCCGCGACTCCCTCGCCTTGCGCGGCGTCGACGGCCTGGCCGACCCCGACGGCGGCGCCTTCCCCGCCCCCGGCCTGTCGCGGCTGTTCTCCGCGGTCGCGGGCGTCGAGCTCACGCCGGACACCCTGCTGGCCGACACCGCCGAGGTCGTCGTCGACTGCCTGGAGGGGCCGGGCTCGCGGCTGGTCGGCTGACCGCGAACGCCGGTGCGTACGGGAATCCGCCGCTACGGCCGCGCGTTCTCCGCAGCGTCGGTCCACGATCCGGGGGAGCACGGGTGAGCAGTGAGAATGGCGGGGCGCGTGCCTGGCCGCTTGACTTCCGCGACCGGCTGACGTCGCCGGTGCCGGCGCCCAAGCCGAACGAGGTGCTGCGGCTCGCGCGCGGCGGCATGTCCGCCGCCGACGCCGCCTCCTCGGCCGACATCCCGGTCCGCCGCGCGCCCGCGCCCGAGGGCGCCGCCACGTCCGCGACCTGGGTCGGCCACGCGACGTTCGTGCTGCGCGTCGGCGGCCTGACGATCCTGACCGACCCCGTGTGGTCGCGCCGCATCCCCGGCATCAAGCCGCGCTTGACCCCGCCCGGCGTGCCGCTCGGCAGCCTCGACCGCGTGGACGCCGTCGTCATCTCGCACAACCACTACGACCACCTCGACGCCCCCACGATCCGCAGGCTGCCGCGCTCCGCGACGATCTTCGTGCCCGCGAAGCTGGCGTCCTGGTTCACCCGGCGCGGTTTCCGCCGCGTCGTGGAGCTCGACTGGTGGGAGTCGGCGTCGCTGCCCGCGCCCGGCGGCGGCACGGTCGCGTTCGACCTCGTGCCCGCCCACCACTGGAGCCGCCGCGGCATGTTCGACGGCTGCCGTACGCTCTGGGGCGGCTGGGTGATCACCGCGCCCAACGGCGACCGCGCGTACTTCGCCGGCGACACCGGCTACGGCCACTGGTTCGCCGAGATCGCCGCCCGCTACCCGGGCATCGACCTGGCGCTGCTGCCGATCGGCGCGTACGAGCCCCGCTGGTTCCTCAAGAACGTGCACATGGACCCCGAGGAGGCCGTCCAGGCGGCCGGCGACCTCGGCGCCCGCCGCATGGCCACCATGCACTGGGGCACGTTCCGGCTTTCCGCGGAGCCGCCGACCGAGCCGCTCGCCCGGGTCCGCAAGGCCTGGCACGACGCCGGCCGCGACCCGGCCGACCTCTGGGACCTCGCGGTGGGCGAGGGCCGCGCGCTGGAGTCCGCACAGGACGACCGGCGCGGATAACGAAATGTAACCCGCGTGTAAGTACGCGAACTTAGCCTCGATCCGATCGCGCCATTTCCGGGCCGTACGGCCCACCGGTGCTCGACGGATCTCGGGGGTCCGAATTTGCGTACGTCGATCACGCGCGGAATCGGCCTTTCGCGTCCGCGGCTCGCGCTGTCCGCGGTCGCGGCGGCGGTCGTTCTCGCGGTCGGAATTCCGCTCGCGGTCGACGCCGCGCGACGCCCCGACCCACCGGTCGGGAACGTGACCGCGGGCGATTTCCGGCTTCTCGACAGGGCCGAGCAATTACTGATCCGCGACTGCATGCGGCACGCCGGATTCACCTATGTCCCGGCCCCGGGCACGGCACCGGAAGGCGCCTTCCCGTACGTCCAGGACGACGCCGCGCGGGCGCGCCGCGAAGGCTTCGGCGCCCGTGCCGCGCGGCCCGTCCCCGACCCGAACGCGGCGTACATCAAGGCGCTGCCCGGCGACCGCCGCGACGCGTACGGTGTCGCGCTCAACGGTGGCGGCCCGGGCGCGCCCGGCGTGCTGGTGACGCTCCCCCAGGGCGGCGAGCTCGGGCAGAACGTCACGAGCTGCCGGTCCACCGCGGAGAACCGGTTGTACGGCGACTTCCGCGCCTGGTTCCGCGCGAAGAGCATCGCCGACGACCTGCCGTACCTGCGGACCGTCCAGGTCATGAACGACCCGGCGTACGCCGCGGCGGCCGCCCGGTGGTCGCGGTGCATGCGCGGCCGCGGATTCGCCTACCGCACGCCACAGGACGCGTCCGCGGCATTTCCGAAACGGTCCGGGGGATCGCCGCGGAAAAAGGAGATCGCGGCGGCCGTCGCGACGGCGGAATGCGCCGGGAGAACGGGATTCGCGGGAACCGCGCGGCGCCTCGACCGCGCGTACGCGAATTCCCTCCGCACGAAATACCGCGCGTCCGTGGAGAAGGAGCGCGCGCTCGCCGCCATTGCGCTGCCGCGCGCCCGCACAATCGTCCGGGCGGGCTGACCCCCCGTTGCCCGTCGGCACCGCCCGGATATCGCAACACCCGAGAAAGGAACACGCATGTCCAAATTCACGACCGTGCTCTCCGGCGGTGTCCTGGCCGCCGCGGCCGCGTTCGCGCTCGCCGCGCCCGCGTCGGCGGCGGCCGCTCCGGCCGGGGTCAGCCCGATGGGCCACCCCGCCGGGTGCAGCACGGCCCACTTCTGCTCCTACCGTGACGGCAACGGCGGGCGGCTCTGCTACAACACGACCTCGAGCATCAAGTCCTGGTCGTCGAGCTGCCGTGAGGTCGACTCCGTGTTCAACAACGGCGCCGCCGCGGCCGCCCGGCTGTACTACGGCACGAGCTACACCGGCGCGCACTACTGCCTCGCCAACGGCCACTACCTGCTCTACATGACGAAGAACACCTTCAACGTGGGCGCGGGCAAGTCGGGCTACCAGCAGCCGATGGCCAACCACGTGAAGTCGCACACGCTGGGCGTGCCCTGCGGCTCGTGACGGAGCGCCGCCGTCCCGCCCCGCCACGCGTGGGGCGGGGCGGCGGTTACCGGTCCGAACGCAAAGCCGTGACGTGGCCGACCATCTGCTCGATGCCGTTCTGGATGCCGCCGGGAAGGTCGCCGAGCGCGAACGAGCTCGTCATGTTGACCGCGGCCAGCCCGCACGTGCGCTCGTCGAGCCAGCCGGACGCGACCGGCCCCGTGACGATCTCCAGGGCGCGCGCGTTCGGGTCGACGTAGATCAGCACCACCCGCGGCGCCTCGTCGCCGAACTCGCCGAGCAGGCGCACGGCCTCCTCGCGCGGCTTCACGCCCTCGGGTGTGGAGCCGACGTAGACGGAGAACGTCAGCCCGGTCTCCTCACGCGCCCGGTCGACCAGCCGGCCGAGTTCGTACTCCTGCTGGTCCGTGAACGCCCGCGACAGATTCCCGTTCATGATCTGGAATTCCTACCACGAAGCGCTGGCGCCGCCGGTACGGCTCGCGGCTGCCTCCTCGGCCGCCTCCGCGCTCTCGCCCTCGATCGCGGGCCGGGCCGCACCCGGCGCGACGGCCGGACGGTCGGGGTCCTCCGGGCCGCCGATCCACGACGGGTCGGCCGTCCAGGTCAGGCCCGGACGGTAGCGCGGGTCGCGGCCCCACGACGGCGCGGTGCACAGCAGCGCGATGACGATGAACAAGGCGGCGGGGACGCCGACGAACAGCCCGAGCGTTTGCAGCGTGCTCACGGTTCCACTTCTCTCTCACGGCACGGTGACCCTCGCCCCCAACCGTATTGCACCCCGGCTACGAACGGTCGCCCGGCACGGCCAGCACGAGGTACGCGAACCCGATCGCGCCGCGGTAGCCGCGCAGCCAGCCGTCGCGGTGCGCGTCGGCCGCGCGGCGCACCTCCGCGGCGCCCGGGTGGCCGGGGTGGCGCAGCAGCCAGGTCTCCAGTCCCGCGCACCAGCCGGACTCGAACGCGTCCCACTCCTGCTCGCTGCCCACCGAGAGGTCGAGCAGCCGGTAGCCGAGCCCGGTAGCGGCGTCGACGAGACCGGGCAGCGGGCCGAGCTCGTCCGGCTCGGCGCCCAGGCCGTCGAGCTGCGCGGCGGTGGGCGGCGCGGTCCAGAACGCGTCGGCGAACAGCAGCCGCCCGCCGGGCCTGAGGCGGTCGCGCAGCGCGGCCAGCGCGGCGCGCGCGGACGGCCACGCGTGGCGCGCGCCCACGCACAGCACGACGTCGCCGGTGGCCTGCGACGCGGCGGCGTCGCCGCGGTCGAAGCGGACCCGCCCGGCCAGCCCGCGCTCCGCGGCGGCCGTACGGGCGAAGGCGAGCGCGGCCTCGTCGACGTCGACGCCCGTGCCGTACGCGCCCGGGTCGGCGGCGACGACGCGGCGCAGCAGCTCACCGCGGCCGCAGCCGAGGTCGAGGACGTGCGCGCCGCCGAGCGCGCCGAGCCGGCCGATGATCGCGGCGGCGTGCGCGTCGGACAGCGGCGCCTTGAACGTCAGCAGGTCATGGCTGATCGCGGAGATGTCGGGTTCCCGCATGGGCCGGAATCCTGCGCGGCGCGCGCACGCTCACGCAACGGGTTTTCCGGCCGCGCGCAGCACCTCGGCCAGCTCCCGTACGCCCGGGTCGGCCATCACGTCGTCCAGCAGCACCGGTGTGCCCTTGCCGTCGGCGAGCGGCACCCGCCAGTTGGGATAGGCGTCGCTGGTGCCGGGCAGGTTCTGCGACCTGCGCTCCCCGACGGCGTCCGCCAGGGAGACGCCGACCAGCCGCGCGGGCGTGGCGGCCAGGTAGGCGTGCAGCGCCAGGACCGTCTCCCACTCCCCCGGGTCGTCGCCGAGCAGCCCGAGGCCGCGCAGCGCGGCCGTCCACGCGGCGACCTGTGCGCGGGCGTCGGCCTCCTCGTCGGCGGCGTCGCGGGTCAGCAGGCCGAGGCGGGCGCGCAGCGCGACGTGCGCGCCGGAGAGGTACTCCGCGATCGGCGGCAGGTCGTGGCTGTCGACGGTGGCCAGGCACTGCGCGCGCCAGGTGCCGGGGGCGCGGGGCGCGCCGCCGGCGTCGCGCTCGAACCACAGCATGGACGTGCCGTACACGCCGCGGTCGGCGAGGTCGTCGCGGACGTGCGGCTCGACGGTGCCGAGGTCCTCGCCGACGACGATGCCGCCGGTGCGCGCCGCCTCCAGGGTGACGGCGCCCATCATGGCGGCCGCGTCGTAGGAGACGTACGTGCCCTCGGCGGGGCGCGCGCCCTCCGGGATCCACCACAGGCGGTACATCCCCATGACGTGGTCGACGCGCAGCCCGCCGCCGTGCCGCAGGCCGTAGCGGACCATGTCGCGCAGCGGCGCGTACGCCTGATCGGCCAGCCGCCGCGGGTGCCAGGGCGGCTGCGCCCAGTCCTGGCCGCGCTGGTTGAACGCGTCCGGCGGCGCGCCCACGCTGACGCCTCTCGCCAGCGCGTCCGCGTACATCCAGGCGTCCGCGCCGCCGCCGGACGCGCCCACGGCGAGGTCGTTCAGGATGCCGATGGACATGCCCGCGCCGGTCGCGGCGCGCTGCGCGGCGGTGAGCCGCTCGTCGCACAGCCACTGCGTCCACCGGTGGAACTCGACGCGCTCCCCCAGCTCCGTACGGGCGCGGCGCACGGCCGGACCGTCCTTGTCGCGCAGGGCGGCCGGCCACGTACGGATGTCCGCGCCGTGCAGCTCGGCGAGCGCGTTCCAGGTCGCGAAGTCGGTGAGCGCGGGCTCCTCGCGCGCCGCGAACTCCCGGTAGGCGGCCTCGCGCGCGGGGGTGCGCGACACGGCCGAGAGGATCTCCAGCGCGGCGAGCTTGGCCCGCCACACGGCGTCGCGGTCCAGGTCGTCGGCCGTGGTGACGACCGCGCGCTGCGCCCCGGCGATCTCCTCGATGCGGCGCCGCGCGTCGCGCCCGAGCGCGGCGAACTCGGGAATGTCCTCGATCCGCAGGTACAGCGGGCTGGCGAACCGCCGGCTGACCGGGAGGTACGGCGACGGGCTGATCGGCACCGCCGGCTCGGTCGCGTGCACCGGGTTGACGAGCACGAACCCGGCGCCGAGGCGTTCGGCGCTCCAGGTGGCGAGGTCGGAGAGGTCCCGCAGGTCGCCCATCCCCCACGAACCGCGCGACCGCATGGCGTAGAGCTGGACCATGAACCCCCAGGCCCGGTCGCCCTCGGGGGCGTCAAGCCGCCGCGGCGCCACCAGGACCGGGACGGACTCCTCCCGGCCGCGCCCGCGCACCTCGAGGGTGTGCAGCCCGAGCGGAAGCGGCGCGTCCGCCCCGATCCGGACACCGGACTCGGTGACGACCCGCCGTTCGAGCCCGTCCAGGGACGCCGCGCCCTCAGGGGACACGGCCGGCTCGCCGAGCCGCCGCGTCAGGAACGACTCGCGTACGAGCCGCGCCTCACGCCGCGCCGCGATGCCGTTCAGCGCCTCGGCCGCGGCGCCCGGCGTGGACGCGTCGAAGCCGAGCGCGCCCAGCACCGCGACCAGGGTCTCCCGCCCGACGTGGACCGTCTCACCGCCGGGCCCGGGGTAGGAAGTGGCCACCCCGCACACCCGGGCCAGCTCCGCGCGCGCGTCGTTCACGCGCCCCTTCTTACCCGCTCCGGGAGTGACGATCTCCACTGACCGCCACCTGTTGCCGGGAATCTCAGCGGCCCGCCGGGCGCGCAGTGGATCATGGAAGGACGGGGGCGGGCCGCGTTCGTAACCGGCTTACCTCAATACCGCAGAGGAAGAAGAGTATGAACCCGGCACTACTAGGCAGCGCGTGGAACTCCGGTTACGCTCAGCTACGTGGAATCTGGTTCAGGGGACAGAAACAGTCACACAGAGTCACGTGTGTCCGTGGATGAGCGAGCGGCGCGCCGCCGCGCCGCCGGTTCCTCCGACGACGGAAAGAGCGCGTCCACGTACGGTGACCTGCTGAACGATCCGCAATACCGGCGCTGGATCCGGCGCGGGCTCATCGCGGTGGCGGCGGGCATCGTCATCGGTCTGATCTTCACCGACTGGCGTATCGGGCTCACGGCGGCCGTGCTCGCCGCGATCGCCGACTCCGTTTACGCCTCCAAGACGACGTCCAGTGTCGCCGCGTGGCGCCACCTCGGCGCGTCGGAACGCAAGACCGAACGGCAGCTCCAGGGCATGCACCGCAGCGGCTATCGTGCGCTGCACGCCCGCGCGATCCCGGGCAGTGACGCCCAGATCGACCACCTCGTAGTGGGCCCGACCGGTGTCTACGCGGTCGACTCCGAGAACTGGGACAAGCGGATGCCGCTGCGTGCGATGTCGCACCGCAAGCTGTTCCTCGGCCCGTTCAACCAGAAGGACCGGCTGGACGAGGCGCGGTGGGAGGCCGACCAGGCGCACGAACTGGTCAGCTCCGCGCTCGGCACGGACATCGACGTCCGGCCGTCGCTCGCCGTCTACGGCCCGAAGGTGCCGTGGAACGTGCTGACCATCCGCGACGTGGACGTCTACACCGGCAGCCGGCTCCGGAAGTACCTCAAGAAGCAGGACAAGGTGCTGACGGAGGACGAGATCGAGCGCATCTACAAGATCGCCGACCGGGTCCTGCCGCAGCGCTACGGCGAGGACGTCGAGGCGCCGAACTAGCCCGCGACCGACTCCTACGACCCGCACCGCCGACGGTGACCGCTCGCCGTCGGCGGTTTCGCGTGTCCGGCCCCTATTCGGCGAGGTCGCCGGTGGCCTCGTGGCCGGCGGCCGTGGTGCGGTTCAGGAAGCCGGCGATCAGTTCGAGGTCGGCGTCGGAGTAGTCGTCGAGGATCGTGTCCATCCGGTTGTTCATGCCGGAGAAGTGCTCGTAGAGCTCCGCGTTGCGGTCGCGCAGCGCGCGTACGGTGACCGCGCGGCGGTCGGCGCCGTCGCGCTCGCGGGCGATCCAGCCGCCGCGCTCCAGCCGGTCGAGGACCCCGGTCATGGTGGCGGGGTGCAGGCCGGCGCGGCGGGCGAGCGCGCTCGGGCTGATCGGGCCGTGGCGGGCGATGAGGTCCAGGCAGTCGAGGTCGACGTCGCGGAAGTCGACGCGCGCGCCGACCGCCCGGCCGTGCAGGGAGAGCTGCGTGGCCAGCTCCCGCAGCTCGTCCTTCACCTGGTTGGCCAGCCGCCGGCGGCGCCGCCCGGCATCTCCCGCAGATCGTACGGAACTCATATGATATCTTTCTCAAATCAGGTAGTACGGTTCTCATATGGTACGGCACCGAGACGAAGTGCCGTAGCCCCGAGGAGGAGGCACGATGATTCTGGTCACCGGCGCCACGGGCGTCGTCGGGCGCCCGCTCGTCCAGCAGCTCGCCGAGGCGGGCGCCGAGGTCCGCGCGGTCAGCCGCGATCCGTACAACGCCGGCCTGCCCGAGGGCGTCGAGGTCGTCGCGGGCGACCCCGGCGACGCCGCCACCATGACGGCCGCGCTCGCGGGCGTCACCGCGATGTTCCTCAACCCGCGCACCGTCGGCACCGCGGCGGAGAAGCTGCTGGCGCTGGCCCGCGAGCAGGGCGTGCGCCGGGTCGTCGCGATGTCGGCGATCAACGTCGAATGGGCGCTCGACCGGCAGCCGTCGCGGCTGAACGGCGACTTCAACAAGGAGGTGGAGGAGGCCGTCACCGCGTCGGGGATGGAGTGGGCGTGCCTGCGCTCGGGCGTCTACGCGGTGAACACGATCGGCATGTGGGCCGGGCAGCTCCGCGCCGGCGACGTCGTGCGCGGCGCGTACCCCGACGGTGCCTGGGCGTCGCTGCACGAGGCCGACATCGCCGCGGTCGGCGCGCACGGCCTGCTCACCGACGACCTGATCGGGCGCAAGCCGGTGCTGACCGGCCCGGTGGCGCTCACCCAGGCGGAGATGGTGGCCGCCATCGCGGCGGCGACCGGGCGCCCGCTGCGGTTCCAGGAGGTGCCGCCGGAGGCCGCCCAGGAGGGCATGATGCGCGCGGGCATCCCGGAGCGGGCCGCCGCCGGGTTCCTGCGGATGCAGGCCGAGGCGTACGGCCAGCCGGACCTCGTCTCCGGCGAGGTCGAGGCGATCCTCGGCCGCCCGGGGCGTACGTACGGGGAATGGGCGGCCGACCACGCCGCCGACTTCGCGGCCTGAACGCGGGCAGGGCGCCGCGCGTGCGGCCCGCGACCGGGTGGCGAGAGGCTCGTCTCAGGATGCGGAAGGCGTGCCCGGAGGCTGGACAGAGCTCGTAAGATCGGTGGGTACGCACCATCCCTCTTTGGAGCCCCAATGCCTGCACTCAGGTCACGGACCGTCACGCACGGCCGGAACATGGCGGGGGCCCGCGCGCTCATGCGGGCCAGCGGCGTCGAACGCGAGGACTTCGGCAAGCCGATCATCGCGGTCGCGAACAGCTACACGCAGTTCGTGCCGGGCCATGTGCACCTCCGTGAGGTAGGCGACCTCGTCGCGCAGGCGATTCGCGACGCCGGGGCCGTGCCGCGCGAGTTCAACTCGATCGCGGTCGACGACGGCATCGCGATGGGCCACGGCGGCATGCTCTACTCCCTGCCGAGCCGCGAGCTGATCGCCGACTCCGTCGAGTACATGGTGAACGCCCACTGCGCCGACGCCATGATCTGCATCTCCAACTGCGACAAGATCACCCCGGGCATGCTCATCGCGGCGATGCGGCTGAACATCCCGACGGTGTTCGTCTCCGGCGGGCCGATGGAGGCCGGGAAGGTCATCGCCAAGACCAACCCGGACGGCAGCACCACCGCCGCGCGCAAGCTCGACCTGATCGACTCGATGATCGCCTCCGCCGACGACTCCGTGTCCGACGCCGAGCTGGGCGAGATCGAGGAGAACGCCTGCCCGACCTGCGGCTCCTGCTCCGGCATGTTCACCGCCAACTCGATGAACTGCCTGACCGAGGCGATCGGCCTGGCGCTGCCCGGCAACGGCACCACCCTGGCCACGCACACCGCGCGCAAGCAGCTCTACCTCGACGCCGGGCGCGCGGTCGTGGAGGTCGCCAAGCGCTACTACGCCGATGACGACGCGTCCGTGCTGCCGCGCGCGATCGCCACCCGCGACGCGTTCGAGAACGCCATGGCGCTCGACGTCGCGATGGGCGGCTCCACGAACACCGTGCTGCACCTCATGGCGGCGGCCCGCGAGGGGGAGGTCGACTTCGAGCTGAAGGCGATCGACGAGATCTCCCGCCGTGTGCCGTGCCTGTGCAAGCTGGCGCCGAACACGCAGAAGTACCACGTCGAGGACTGCCACCGCGCGGGCGGCATCCCGGCCATCCTGGGCGAGCTCGACCGCGCCGGGCTGCTGCACCGCACGGTGCACAGCGTGCACAGCGCCTCGCTGACCGACTACCTCGACAAGTGGGACGTCAAGTCGCCGAACGCCGCGGCCGAGACGCTCGAGCTGTTCCACGCGGCGCCCGGCGGCGTGCGCACCACCAAGGCGTACTCCCAGAGCGCCCGGTGGGAGACGCTCGACCTCGACCGCGAAGACGGCTGCATCCGCGACGTCCCGCACGCCTACAGCGCCGACGGCGGGCTCGGCATCCTCTACGGCAACGTCGCCGTCGACGGCTCGGTGATCAAGTCGGCGGGCGTGGACGAATCGCTGCTGACGTTCAGCGGCCCGGCGAAGGTGTTCGAGGGCCAGGACGAGGCCGTCGAGGGCATCCTGAGCGGCGCGATCGTCCCCGGCGACGTCGTGGTGATCCGCTACGAGGGGCCGCGCGGCGGGCCGGGCATGCAGGAGATGCTGTACCCCACGAGCTTCCTCAAGGGCCGCGGGCTCGGCAAGGTGTGCGCGCTGGTCACCGACGGCCGCTTCTCCGGCGGCACGTCCGGGCTGTCCATCGGCCACGTCTCCCCCGAGGCGGCCGCGGGCGGCACGATCGCGCTGGTCGAAGACGGCGACACCGTCAGGATCGACATCCCGCGCCGCGAGCTCACCCTGGACGTCCCGGACGACGTGCTGCGGCAGCGGCGCGAGCGGCTCCTCGCCGACCTGCACGAATACCGTCCGCGCGAGCGGCAGCGCACGGTCAGCGCGGCGCTGCAGGCGTACGCCGCGATGACCACCTCGGCGTCCAACGGCGCCGCGCGCGACGTCAGCCAGCTCGGCCGCATCGGCGGCCCGCGCGACTGACCCGCGTCTCCGTACGACAGGCGGGCGTCCCGTACGGGGCGCCCGCTCTCGTACGCCCGGGGTCAGGCGGCCTGGTGGGCGGCGAACATGGCGCCCTTCGGGTCGGTGATCACGGAGAAGCGGCCGATGCCCGCGACGGTGACCGGCTCGTCCGCCGTGCCGCCGAGCTGGGCGGCGTAGGCGCGGACCGCGTCGACGTCGTCGACGAGGACGAAGGGCAGCCAGCCCATGGGCGCGCCGGGCGGGGTGCGCAGGACCTCGGCGACGCGGGTGCCGTCCGGGAGCTCGAAGACGCCGCCGCTCGCGTCGTCGGACAACCGGGCCGTCCAGCCGAACGCGGCGCCGTAGAACGTCGCGGCCGCGGCCGGGTCCGGCGTGCGCAACCGCTCCCAGACGAAGGCGCCGGTACGCGGGGACGGCTCGGGGACGCCCGGGCCCGGCGTGATCGCGGCGAAGATCGCCTTGTCGGGGTCGAGGATGGGCGCGATGCGGCCCATGCCCGGCATCTCGACCGGCTCGCCGGTGGTGATGACGCCGCCGCCGGCGCGCGCGGCCGCGGCCGCGCCGTCGACGTCGGCGCAGGCGACGACCGCGTTCCAGTGGACGGGCACCCCGGGCTTGACCGGGCTCACGCCGCCGATCGGCCCGCCACCGGCCAGGATCGTGACGCCGGCCGGGTTGGGCGCGAACGTCCAGCCGAGGAGGTCGCCGTAGAAGCGCGTGTCGGCCTCCACGTCCCCCGTGCGCAGCTCGTGCCAGGCGAAACGCCCGTCGAATCCCATCGTCGCCTCCGTGGTACGTTAACTTCTCTGCATGGACATAGTTTCTGCATACATGCAGATTTATACCAGAGGAAGGGAACGCGATGTCAACCCGGCGGACGCTGCCCGACAATCCGCACGCGGTCTACCTGCGCTACCTCACCGCGATCGTGCTGCACGGCAACGCGACCGCCAACGCGCTCGGCCTCGGCGGTACCGACCTGTACGCGCTGAGCACCCTCACCGCCAACCACGGCATGACGCCCGGTGAGCTCGCCGAGGCGACCGGGCTGACCACGGGCGCCACCACGCGGCTGGTCGACCGGCTGGAGCGCGGCGGCCACGTACGCCGGGTCCCCGATCCCGCCGACCGCAGGAAGGTGCGCATCGAGTGCACCGGGAAGACCGCGAACCTCGACGACACCGTCGACCCGGCGCGGCGGCTGGTCGGGGAGATCATCACCGGCTACTCCGAGCCCGAGCGCGCCCTGCTGTTCGACTACTTCGCGCGCGCCGCCGAGGCGTACGCCCAGGCCACGTCCGAGATCCGC
Organism: Streptosporangiaceae bacterium; assembly: GCA_036502625.1. GTDB lineage: Bacteria > Actinomycetota > Actinomycetes > Streptosporangiales > Streptosporangiaceae > DASXYG01. The sequence continues at coordinate 76,957 of DASXYG010000005.1, read as the reverse complement.
GAATCGCGCTGACGCGCTACGCCCGGCGGGGTACGGCGCACGCGCGCCCGGCCGCCGCGCGGGGTAGCCGCGAACGGCACCGGGGTGCGACGACTCCGGGGTACGCGCGCCGCGATGCTGGGAACCCGGCAGGGCGTTCGCGGAGAGGGCGGGGTCATGGACGGCACGAGCGGAGTGGCACGGCGCCAGGTGGCGCGGTGGACCGGGGTGCTGATGGTCGTCGCGGCGGTCTCGTTCGGGGCGGCCTCGACGGTGCACTGGGGCGTGCCGGTCCTGGGGCTGCGCGACCCGTTCCCCGGCGCGCGGGTGCCGGAGGCGGTGATCGGGGTGGTGCTGCTCGGGGGCGCGGCGGCCGCGCTGGCGCGGGTCGCGCACGCCTGGGGCATCGCGGTCGCGGCCACCGGGTTCGCGATCCTCGGCACCCTGGTCGGGCTGCGGTTCACGATCGGCGGCGGCGTGCCGGGGGACATCGTCTACCACGCGGCGATCCTGGCCGCGCTTGTCGTGATCATGGTGGCGCTGGTCACGGGCGGAGGGCGGCGCACACCTCGTCGGCCAGCTCAGGGGTCGCGGCGACCACGCCGGACCACCGGCGCGTGAGGTCGGTGTCGAACTCGACGGGGCGGCCGAGCGCGTCGCGTACGGCGCCGCCGGCGGACCCGACGAGGACGACCGCGGCGGCGAGGTCGACCAGGCGGTGGGTGTCGGAACGGGCGTCCGCGAAGGCGTCCGTGGCGCCCTCGGCGACCAGCGCCGCCTCCAGGCACGTACTGGACAGGATGCGCACGCGGGCCGCCGCGCTCGCCACCGACCACCAGGCGGCCGAGGCCACCGGGTCGCCGGTGTGCGGGCGCAGCAGGGAGACGGCCGCGCCGCGCAGGCCGCGGCGGCCGGACGTGCGGAAGGCCGCCGGGCGGTCGTAGCGCGCCGACCAGGAGCGGCCGGTGTCCAGCCAGACGGTGAGCGCCTCGGTGAACACGCCGTCGATGGCCACCGCGCCGGAGTACGCGGTGAGCGGCACCCCGGCGGCGCCGTTGGCGGAGCCGTCGAGCGGGTCCACGACCAGGGTGGCCGCCGAGCCGCGGTCCACGAACCCGGTCTCCTCACTGAGCACGTTCACCGGCTCGGCGGCGACCGCGTCCAGGATCGCGTCCTCCACCAGCCGGTCGATGCGCATGGTGGGGGTGCCGTCCGCGCCCATCGCCACGGTCTCGGCCAGCGCCGTACGGCCGTGGTGCCGTCGCGCCTCCTCGTACGCCTCCCGGGCGGCCCGCGCCCCCCGCGCGAGCACCTCACCCGGCGTCGCCGCGGTCACGCCGCCGCCCCCGGGCGGACGGCGGGCGCGGCCGTCATGCCGCCCCCGCCGGGACGTGCTCGGCGCGGGAGGCGAGGCCGTCGGTGACGGTCGTGACCAGGCGTACGGTCGGCCAGCCGCCGTCGACGGTGACCGCGACCAGGTCGCCGCGCAGGCCCGGGGCAAGCGCGCCGCGGTCGGTGAGGCCGGCGACCGCGGCCGGGCCCGCCGTGACCAGCCGGACCGCCTCGTGCGTCGGGGTGCCGGACACGGCGAGGCGCAGCGCGGCGGCCAGCGGCGTGGACGGGAGGTAGTCGCTGGACAGCGCGTCCACGGCCGCGGCCGCGATCAGGTCGGTGGCGGAGACGTTGCCGGAGTGGGAGCCGCCGCGCAGCACGTTCGGCGCCCCCGCGACGATGTGCATGCCGTGGGCGCGGGCGGCGCGCGCGGCCTCCAGCGTCGTGGGGAACTCGGCCACCGCGACGCCCCGCGCGTGGACGGCGGCGATCTCCTCGGCCGTGACCGGGTCGTGCGCGAGCAGCCGCAGCCCGCCGGCGCGGGCGCGCTCGCTCAGCCACGCGAACGCGACGTCCCGGTGCCAGGCGCGGCCCTCCCGGTCGGCGGTGTAGGTCTCCAGCTTGGCCTGCGCGTCGGCGCTGCTCAGCCCCTCGGTGCCCTCCAGCCAGCGCCGGTAGTACGCCGGGTCGGCGTACTGGCCCTGGCCGGGCGTGTGGTCCTCGAAGGAGACGAGCGGTACGGCCGTACGGTCCGCGTACCCGGCGACCGCGGCCTTCAGCGCGGTGAGCGCGGCCGGGTCGCGGGCGTCCAGGCGGAGCAGCAGCCGGTGGTCGACCAGCGCCGTGCCCGTCGCGGCGCGTCCGGTGATGGCGTGCTCCAGGCGCTGCGCGGCGGCGACCGTGCGCTCCTTGCGGCCGTCGCTCTGGTATCCGATGCCGTGGAAGATCGTCGTCACGCCGGCCGCGCGGACCCGACCCTCGAAGCTGGCGACCGCGAAGTCCGGGTCGAACTCGGCGCCGGGCCGCGGCCGCACCTCCTTCTCCAGGCCGTCGCTGTGCGTGTCGACCAGGCCGGGCAGCAGCAGCGCGCCGTCCAGGTCCACCGCGCCGTACGGCACCGGCCCCGTACGCGCGGCCACCTCGGTGATCAGGCCGTCCTCGACGGCGACGAGCGCGTCCTCCAGCACCCGGTCGGGCAGGACGGCGGTGGCGTGGGCGTAGATCCGCGTGCTCAACGGGCTACCTCCAGATCGTGGGCGGGGTCGCGGAGGACCGCCGAGGGCGCGCCCTCGGCGGCCACCCGCCCGTCCGTGAGGACGACGACCCGGGTGGCCAGGCGTTCCATCGCGTCGAGGTCGTGGAACACGGACAGGACGGCGACGCCCGCGTGCTCCAGGTCGGCGATCATGCCGAGCACCGACTCCCGGTTGGCGGGGTCGAGCGCGGACACCGGTTCGTCGAGCAGCAGCAGCCGCGGCGGCGAGATCGTCCCCGCGGCCAGGTTGACGCGCTGCTTCTGCCCGCCGGACAGCACGGTGGCGTGCATCGCCCACAGGTTCTCCGCGATGCCGACCCGGCGCAGCGCGGCGGCCGCCGCGTCGCGTGCCGCCGTACGGTCCATGCCGCGCCCGGCGCCGGCCCGCGCGACGATGTCGAGCACCGAGCGGCGCGGTTCGGCGCGCAGGAACTGCGACACGTAGCCGATCTCGTGGCCGCGCAGGTCGCCGACCGCGGCGTCCGGGAGCGCGGCCAGGTCGGCCACGTCACCGCTCGCCGTACGGAACCAGACGTGGCCGCCCGACGGCAGGTACGTCCGGTAGACGCAGCGCAGCAGCGAGGACTTCCCGGCGCCGGACGTGCCGGCGAGCGCGACGTGCTCGCCCGCCCGTACGTCCAGGTCCACGCCGCGCAGCGCCTCCACGACCCGGCCGTCGATGGTGTGCATGGTGAAGCTCTTGGTCAGCCCGCGCACGGCGAGCACACTGCCGGTCATCCGCGCGCCGCCGCGACGAGCCGCTGGCTGTACGGGTGCTGCGGGTCTTCGAGGAGCTGGTCGGTGAGGCCGCTCTCCACGACCCGTCCGTGCTTCATGACGAGCACCCTCCGGGTGAGCATCTCGATGACGCCGAAGTCGTGCGAGACGACCACGGCGGCGACGCCGGTCTCCTCCAGCAGGCCGCGCAGCAGGTCGAGCACGCCCGCGGCGACCGAGGCGTCCAGGCCGGTCGTGGGCTCGTCGAGCAGCAGCACCGGCGGGCGGTTGGCCAGCGCCTTCGCGATCTGCACGCGCTGCCGCATGCCGCCGGAGAACGTGCGTACGGGATCGTCCATGCGGCCGAGCGGCACCTCCGTACGCTCCAGGAGCTCGGCGGCGCGCGCACGGATGGCCGCGAACCTGCGCCACCCGGCGGCGGTCAGCGGCTCGGCGACGTTGCCGCCCGCCGAGATGTCCAGGTTCAGCCCGGCCGCCGGGTCCTGGTAGACCACCGCGATCTGGTCGACGCGCAGGCGGCGGCGGTCGGCGGCGGGCATCCGCAGCGCGTCCACCCGTCCGGCGCCGACGCTGCGCAGGTGGACGGATCCGGCCGTGGCGGGCTCGTCCCCGGCGACGCAGCGCATCACCGTGGACTTCCCGGACCCGGACTCCCCGATGAGGCCGAGCGCCTCACCGCGCGCGACGTCGAAGGAGACGTCCCACGCGCCCACGACGGCCCCGGTGACCGGGGAGATCGCGGTGTCGTACGCGGGACCGGTGCCGGGCAGCGACTCCGGGCCCGGGTCGCCGTAGATCCGGCCGAGCCCGCTGACCCGCAGCGCCCATCCGGTGCCGCCCGCCGTGTCGGCGTCCGCGGTGTCCGGCGCGGCCGCGGTCGTGGTCACTGGTGTCCCCCTTGCATCTCGGTGTCGCCGGCACGGAACCGGCCGCAGTGGTCGGTGTCGCTGCACACCCACAGCGCGGTGCCGTCGGCCGCGGGCACCTCCACGAGGTACGCGTCGTCGTTGCCGCAGTGGCGGCAGCGCGCGCCCTCCGTACGTTCGACCTCGAACGGCACGTCGTCGAAGGTCAGCGGCTCGACGCGGGTGTGCGGCGGTACCGCGTAGATGCGCTTCTCCCGGCCCGCGCCCAGCAGCGTCAGGTGCGCGGCGCCGTTCAGCTTCGGCACGTCCCAGCGCGGGATCGGGCTCGGCGACATGACGTAGCGGCCCTCGACCAGCACCGGGTAGCCGGCGGACCGGGTGATCACGCCGTTGCGGACGATGTCCTCGTACAGCCCGACCCACATGCGGGCGTAGTCGGCCTCGGCGTGCATGCGGCGCTGTTCCCGCATGTCGAGCACCAGGCCGCGCAGCGGCTCCGGCACCGGCACCTGGAGGACGAGCACCTGGTCGGCGCGCATCGGCTCCTCGGGGATGCGGTGGCGCGACTGCGTGACCGTGGCCGCGCGCGCGTCCGTCTCCTCCTCGCAGCCGACGTGCCCGATCACCAGGCGGCGCAGGTTCGCGGCGTTCACGCCCGCGTCCTCGCCCTGGTCGATGACCTTCAGCCGGTCGCCGGCGCCGACCACGGCCAGCGTCACCTGGAGGCCGCCTGACCCCCAGCCGCGCGCCACCGGCATCTCACGCGACCCGAACGGCACCTGGTAGCCGGGCACGGCCACGGCGCTCAGCGCGGCGCGCCGCACCTCGCGCTTGGACAGCTCGTCGAAGATCCCCGGCGCGGTGTCCGGCCCGCCGAGCTCGGTCAGGACGGTCACGAGGCGCCTCCGGCGTGCGCGGGCGCGCGGTCCGGCGCGGCGGCCTCGCGGCTCGCCTTCCGTACGGCGCGCTTGCGGTCGAGGGTGGAGCGGAAGTCGACGTAGTGCGGCAGCTTCAGGTGTTCGAGGAACCCGGCCGACTCGATGCCGTCGAGGGTGACCAGCACGTACTGGTCCAGCGACGTACGGCCGCCGTCGCGGTGCACGAGCAGGTCCATGCCGGCCATGGCGATGGCCTTGCGCTCGTTGTGGCCGAAGCACATGCCGTAGCCGGCGTCGAGCCGCGTCCGGTCCTCCTCGGGCCGGTCCAGGTCGTCGAGGGTCTCGACGTCGGTCGCGCGCACCCGGGCGACCTGGACGGGGTTGCCGGTCAGCGGGTGCGCCACCCGTACGGGCAGCCAGCCGTGCCGCACCTCGCCGGGGATCTCGTGGCCGTGCTTCAGCGGGTCGAAAGTGTAGGCGTACCAGAGGTGCACGAGCGCGCCGGTCTCCGCGCGCGCCATGGCGGTCAGCCGGGCGGACCGGGGCGCGCCGGGGCGGGCGGGGACGCGGGTGATGTCGTACGGCTCGGGGTCCTCGGCGGTGCGCCGCTCGACGAGCATGTCCATGTTCCGCAGCACGCCGAGCAGGCGCGGCGGGTGCCGGTCCTCCTCGTCGCGGGTGTGCGTATGCGCATGGGGGTGGCCCTCGTGCGGGGGCGCGGCGGCCGCGGGCGGGGCGTCGGCCGCCTCGTCCGGCATGAGGTCGAGGAGGCGGCCGACGTAGTCGAGGGTGCGGCCGAGGATCTGGCTGCCCGGCGGGTTGCGGAAGGCGGAGGAGATGCGGCGGACGACGCGCAGCTCCTCGGCGCGCACCGGCTCGGAGTACGCCAGGCGCGGCAGCGTGGAGCGGTGCGCGCGCAGGAGCTGCGCGGCCTCCTGCACGTCGCCCTCGGCCTGCCGGATGGCGCGTGCCGCGAGGTCGGGCGCCCACAGGCCGCCCTCCCCCATGACCCGGTCCACGCCGAGCCGCAGCCGCTCGATGACCTGGTCCACGCCGAGCCGCGGCGTGGCACCGCCGTCGCGTCCGTCACGCACCAGCCGCTCGGCCGCGGCGATGGCCTCCTGGCCGCCGCGCGCCCCCGAATACCCCATTACCGGTCCCCCATCTCGATGTCCGACGTGCCGGTGATCTCGATGCGCGTCGTACGCGGCAGCCCGGCGACCGTGCCGTCCGCCGCGACGAGGAACGTGTCCACGCCGGCCGGGAAGCCCGCGTTGACCTCCTCCAGCGCCGCGAACACGGCCGCGTCCAGGCCGGACACGGCCAGCGCCGCGGTGTCGCGCACGCCGGGGCCGCGCAGCGTCAGCGCCACGTCGCCCGGCTCCGGCGAATGCCGCAGCGCACCGACCGCGATGACCAGCCGCGCGCCCAGCTCGGGCGCGAGCGCGTCGCCGCGCGGCAGGGCGCGCAGCTCGTCCGGGGTGGGCGGGCGCAGCGCGAGCACCATGCGCGCCTCCTCGGGCCCGGCATACGGCGCGCCGGTCGCGGCGTACACGGCCGCCGCCCACCGCTGGTCGCCCGGCCGCGCGTACACCGCGAGCCGCACCTCCACATCGGCGAGCCCGGCCGCGGGCACGGTCGCGGCGGGCGCACCGGCGGGCGCGTCGAGCCGCCCGATCGTGCCCGGCCGCGACAGCGCGTCGAGCAGCACCCGGAAGTCCACCTGCGTCTGCTCCGCCGTACGGGCCACGGCCCGCACATCCGCGCCGGCCGCGGTGCCCCCGGCGGGCGGGGCGCTCACGTCAGCTCCTCGAACGCGACGGTGGTGGGGGCGACCTCGGCCCATTCGGCGGCGTCTTCGGCGGCCGTACGGTCGGCGATCCGCGTGCACAGCGCGGCCACGTCGCGCGCCTCGGGCAGGCCGGCCTCGGCGGTGGCGTCCAGCAGGGCGGCGGCCAGCGCGGCCACGCGGTCGCCGTCGCCGCGCATGCACCAGCCGGACGCGCCCGCGACCTCGACCGTGCACCGGGTGACGCGCACCTCGCCCAGGTAGAAGCGTTCCTCGGCGACGGGCTCGCGGACCTGGAGCATCACCATGCCGGTCTCGGGCGCGTGCACCACGAGCGGGTCGCCAAGCGCGCCCGCGGCGAGCAGGCGCTCGGCGAGCGGCACGACCTCGTCGTGGGTCGCGGCGGCGAGCAGCTCGGCGCGCCGGTCACGGGTGTCGGCGATCACGGGGTGGGTTCCTCCATCTCGAAGACGATGTTGAGAATGTCGGGGCGCATGTACGTACGGGAGTACTCGACGCGGTCGCCGCCGCCCGCGCGGTTGACGCTCTCGGCCAGCCACAGCCCGCCCCGGTCGGCGTCCTCCGGCGAGCCGAGCGCGTGCGCGACGCGCGCGGGCGCGTCCGCCCAGCCCAGGCGGTACACCGCGCGCGTCGTGGTGATGCCGTACCGGCGGCGCAGCACGGCGTGCAGCGAGTCGGCGTCAGCGAGCGCCCGGTCCAGGCCGGGCAGCCCGCGATGCGGCAGGACGCTGGTGGCGAACCCGGCGGGCTCCCCGTTGACCAGGAAGACCCGCTCGACGAGCCACACCACCGCGCCCGCGCCGAGGTCCAGGTGCTCGCGTTCGAGGGCCACCGCGCGGCGCGGCACGCAGGTGACGAGCCGGTGGCCGGGGCGCCCGCCGCCGCGCCGCACACCCACGCTGAACGACGGCGGCGTGTGCGGGCCGACCACGTACGTCAAGGGGCCGCGGCGGAACGTGCCGAACCCCGGCACGCGCCGCACCACGGAGCGGCGTTCCAGTTCGCCGAGCGCGGCGCGCGCGGTCGACCGGTTCACCGCGAACCGCGCGGCCAGGACGTGCTCGCTCGGCATGCGCGCGCCCACCGGGACGTCGCGCAGCTCGGTCTCCAGTTCGTCGGCGATGCCGTACGGCCGCGAAGCCGGGGAAACTGTCATGACCAGCACGTTCGCCGCCGCGGTGAACACGGGCGTGGCCGCCGGGTGACTTTGCCGCGAACCGCGCACGGTTTCCGGACAAAGCGCCCGCATCACCGCAGCGTCCCGCGTACGAGGGTGGAGACCACCTCGACGACCAGCACGAGCGCGAACACCGGGAGCACGATCGCGGTGACGACGTCGTAGTTGAGCAGCCGCAGGTTCTGGCTGACCGCGAAGCCGAGCTCGCCGGCGCCGACGACGCCGAGGACGAAGAACGCGCGCAGGTTCACGTCGAGCGCGTACAGCGCGTTGCCGACGAGGGCCGGCACCATCGGGCCGATCAGCCCGGACGCCAGCTCCTGCACCCGCCCGGCGCCGGCCGCGCGGATCGCCTCGCGCGGGCGTACCCGCACCTCCTCGGCGGAGTCCGCGACCAGCTTCCCGACCAGCGCCGCGGTGCAGACGGCCAGCGCGCACGCGCCCGCCATCGCCCCCTCCACCAGCCCGAACGCCGCCACGAAGACGAGCACGAGCAGCAGGTCCGGGATCGAGCGGAGCAGCACGAGCACGCCGCGCGCCACCCCGTACACCGCGCCGGGCAGCACGCCGCGCGCGGCGGCCAGGCCGAGCATCAGCCCGGCGAGCACACCGAGGAACGTCGCGGCCATCGCGATTGCGCAGGTCTCCGCGAGCCCCGGCCCGAGGAGATCGGCGACGGGGCCGAACGACGGCGGCCAGAACCTGCCGAGCGCGGCGACGGTGCCGGTGGCCAGCCGTACGGTCGCGGCCGGCGTCGCGCCCGTGCTCCAGCAGGACACCGCCACCGCCGCGAGCGCCGCCCACCCGGCCGCGTGCGTGATCACCCGGCCGCGGGTCCACGGCACGCGGGTGCCGCGCACGGGCGGCACCGCCGGGCCGCGGCCGCTCGTCCGGCCGAGCAGCAGCAGCCGCAGCCCGGCGGACACGGCCTCCAGCAGCAGCACCACGCCGACCGTGACCAGCGCGAGCCCGGTGGCCTCGCGGTAGTCGGTGAACCCGAACGCGGTACTGAGTTGCAGCCCGATGCCGCCCGCCCCGACGGCACCGAGCAGTACGGACGTACGGAAGTTCATGTCGACCCGGTACAGCGTGACGGCCAGCAGGTTCGGCATGATCTGCGGCAGCACGCCGGACACGAGCCGCTGGAGCGGTCCCGCCCCGGTGCCCGCGACCGCCTCGCGCACGCCGTCGTCGGTGCGCTCGATGGCCTCGGTGGCGAGCTTGCCGAGCATGCCGATCGAGTGGAGGCCGAGGGCGAGCACGCCGGGCAGCGGCCCGATGCCGAGCGCCGCGACGAAGAAGAACGCGAAGACGACGTCCGGGATCGCCCGGCAGCCCACGATGACGGCCATTGCGGCGGAGCGCATGTACCGGTTGTGCGAGGTGGGACGTGCCGCCAGGACGGCGAGGACCAGCGCGAGCACCAGCCCGAGCGCGGTTCCGGCCACGGCCATCGCCGTGGTCGTCCCGATGTTCGCCAGCGTGGCCATCGGGTCGGTCAGGGTGGGCGGCCAGGAGCGCGCGAGGAGGCCGCCGACGGACGCGAACCCGTTGACCAGCCGTACGGGATCCAGCCCCACCTCCGCGGCGGCGGCCAGCCCGGCGGCGGTGAACGCCAGCGGGAACACCCATGCGGTGACGCGCCGCGCGGTCCACGGCGGACGGGGCGCCGTACGGGCCGCCCCTTCCGGCGCGGGCGCGGGCGCCACCGCGCGCATCACGGCGCCTCCGTGTAGAGGCCGCGCAGGCGGCCGGCGTCGAGGGTGTGGGTGGGCGCGTCCAGGACGACGGCGCCGTCGCGCAGGCCCACGACGCGGCGGGTCCAGCTCAGCGCCAGCTCGATCTGGTGCAGCGTGCACACGATCGTGAGCCGGTCCTCGACGCAGACGCGGAACAGCAGGTCCATCACCCCGGCCGCGGTCTCCGGGTCCAGCGACGCGACGGGCTCGTCGGCCAGCACCAGCTCCGGGCGCTGCATGAGCATCCGGGCGATGGCCACCCGCTGCTGCTGCCCGCCGGAGAGGCTGTCCGCCCGCTGGTACGCGCGGTCCGCGAGGCCCACCCGGCCGAGCTGGGCGACGGCCTCCGCGCGGTCGGCCCGCGACCAGGTGAGCAGCCCGTACCGGGGGCCGCGCACCCGGCCGAGCGCGCCGGTCAGCACGTTCTCCAGCACCGTCAGCCTGCCGACCAGGTTGAACTGCTGGAACACCACGCCGACGCGGCGCCGCAGGCCGCGCAGCGCGGCGCCGCGCGCGGCCGCCACGTCGGTGCCGAGCACCCGGATCGTGCCGGCGTCCGGCCGGGTCAGCGCGTTCAGGTGGCGCAGCAGCGTCGACTTGCCCGAACCCGAACGCCCGAGCAGCCCGACCAGCTCGCCGGGCCCGACGCTCAGCTCGATGCCGTCGCAGGCCCGTACCTCGCCGAACGCCTTGACCAGCCCGGCGACCTCGACGGCGGCGGCCGGTACGGGCGCGGACCCGGCACGGGCGCCCGCCACCGTGCCGGCGTTGGTCCCGGCCGTCATCCCGCCGCGCCCGTGCACTGCTTGTCCTTGGTGGCCGCGCAGACGGTGCGGACCGGGTCGAACGTCTTGTCGGTCACCGGCTTGGTGCCCCAGATCGTCGGGTCGGACGTGACCGTGCAGGACGCCTCGTCCGTGCAGATGCCGAGCTTGACCAGGCTCGGCTTGTTGGCGTCGTGCACCAGCGCGTCGGTGATCTTCTTCCGTACGCCCGCCGGCAGCGCGTCGCGCACGGTCAGCGGGTCGTTCGGGATCGGCGTGGACCTCCAGATGACCTTCAGGTCGCCCTTCTTCAGCGCGCCCTTGCCGGGGAGGATCTGGTCGACCATCGTGCTGTCGGCGAACCCGACGTCGCACTTGCCGCTCTTGATCGACAGCGCGGAGGTGTCGTGGCCGCCGGCGAAGACCGGCTTGACGTCCTTCTGGGAGTCGATCCCCACGCCCTTCAGCGCCGCCGTCGGGAACAGGTAGCCGGACGTACTGCTCGGGTCGACGTAGCAGACCGTCTTGCCCGTGAACTGGGACAGGCTCGTGACCGGGCTGCCCTTCGGCACGAGCCCGTAGCTGTAATAGGTGGCCGGGGCGTTCTTGGGGGCCAGCGAGGCGACCGGCGTGACCTTCGCGCCGTTGTGGCGGGCCAGGACGTACGACAGGGGGCCGAACTCGGCGACGTCGATCTTGCCGGACACCATGCCCTCGATGACCGCGTTGTAGTTCGTCGACTTGACGAACGTCACCTTCTCGCCGGTGCGCTTCTCCAGCAGCTTGGTGAGGGTGTCGTACTTCAGGGCCGCGTCGGCGCCCTGCTCGGACGGGATGGCGGCGAAGGTGAGGCCGCCGTCGCCCGCGGCGGCCTGCGAGGAGCCGCATCCGGCGAGGCCGAGGGCGCCGAGGGCGCCGGCGGCCGCGAGGACGGCGGCGGCGGATCGCTTCATGTTCGCTCCGGAAGGTCGTCGTTCGGGGTGCGGCGACCACGGTCGGCGGCGCGGACGACCTCGGGCGTACGGCGGTACGCCCCCTCACCGGCCCGGACGTGAACGGACCGTGAAGGGCGGCGGGGAAACCCGGTCGCGCCCGGCCATGCCGGCGGGCCAGAATCGGCGCATGACGGACGGGCCCGACGAGGAGCTGACCGGCGCCGGCGGCACGGTCGTGGCGCGCTACACGCGGGAGACGCGCGCCGGCATGCCGTGCGCCGAACTGGTCGCGGAGCTGGCGCCGCGCGCCGAGGTGGTCGCCGCGCTGCTGGCGGAGCGGCCCGGATGGGTCATCGTGACGGGTGAGGCGCTCAGCGCGGCGCTGCTCGACGCGGGCGCCACCCGCATGCGCCACTCGTACCAGATGCTGCGCGACCTGCGCGCCGACCCGCCGCCCGCCGAGTGGGCCGAGCTGGAGCCGCCCGCCGGGCTCCGGCTCGTGCCGCTGCGCGCCGGGCCGGACGCACCCGTGGCCGACCTGCGCGCGCTGACCGAGCGCGCGTACCCGCCCGGCCACCCGGACCACTCGCCCGTGGACGGCCTCGCGCGGCTCCACGAGGCGGCCACCGACCTACTGCGCGACGCGACACCCCCGCCGTGCCCGTCAAGCGCGGCCGTCTACGCCGGCGACCGGCCGGTCGCGGCCGTGCTGAACGGCCACCGGCCCGGGGAGACCTGGGTCTTCAACGTGATGCGCGACCCGGCGGAGGCGTACGCCGGGCTCGGCACGCTGCTGCTCCGCCGCGCCGAGGCGGTCGCCGCGGGCCACGGCGACGCGGTGCTGGGCCTGGCCGTCAGCCACGGCAACCCGGCCCGCGCGGTCTACGCCCGGCTCGGTTTCCGTACGACCGGGTCGTACGTCACGGTCGTGCTGCCGGGCGCCTAGGGGTCAGTGGCCGCAGCCGCAGGCGCCGCCGCAGCAGCCGCCGCCCGGCGCGGGCCCGGCGCCGCCCGACCGCCCGGTCATCGCGACCGTCGACAGCAGCTTCACCGTGTCGTCGTGCCCGCTGGGGCAGGCGGCGGGCGCGCCGGCCTCGCTCATCGGACGCGTCTGCTCGAAGGTGTCCCCGCAGGCCCGGCAACGGTACTCATAACGCGGCATGCGCCAAGGATAGGCGCGTCACGGCTCCTGTGGGGCGTCGAGGACGGCGGCGACCAGTACGCGGACGGCCGCGGCCACGCGCGGGCCCTCGCCGCGCTGGAGATCGTGGATGATCACGCTGCTGTGCAGCGGGCTGAGCAGGATGTCGGCCAGCGTCGAGGCGTCGAGGCCGGGGCGCTCCGCGGTGATCAGCGCGGTGATGTGCGCGTGCCAGGCCGCGTAGACGGGGTGGGACGTGCGCGGGCACGCGCCGTCGGCGTCCGCGTCGCCGTGGGCCGCGGGGATCTCGCCGCCGAGCGTGGCGAGCAGGCCCTTGTTGCGGCTGATGACGGCGAAGACGGCGTCGAGGAACGCCAGCAGCCGCTCCCGGGGCGGCGCGCCGGGGCCGAGCGGCGGCGGCCCGTCGGCGACCGCCTCGCCGAGGGCCGTCGCGCGCTCGGTCATCAGCGCGACCATCAGGCCCGTACGGCTGCCGAACCGGTGGAAGACGGTGCCCTTGCCGACCCCGGCGGCCGCGGCGATCCGCTCGATGGAGACCTGGTGCGGCGGATGGCTGGTCAGCAGGTCCTCGGTCGCGGCGAGGATCGCCTTCCGGTTCCGTACGGCGTCCGCGCGCTCCCGGCGGGCCTCGGCCATCGACGCCTCCATAGACAAGTTGACCGCCGGTCCAGTACGGTGGGCCAAGTTGACCTGCGGTCCACTTTACCGTCCGGACCGCCTCTATCCGAAGGATCATCATGCGACGTGTGCGGTACCACCAGTATGGCGGGCCCGAGGTCCTCCAGATCGAAGACGCCGCGGAGCCCGATCCCGGCCCCGGCCAGGTGCGGCTGCGGACCGAGGTCGTCGGCGCGAACTTCGTGGACACCAAGCTGCGGCGCGGCGGCCCCGAGGACTCGATCTTCCACCGGCCGGTGCCCAACACGCTCACCGGAGACGTGGTCGGCACGATCGACGCGGTCGGCGAGGGCGTCTCCGCGGACCGGATCGGCGAGCGCGCCGCCGGGCTGAGCGAGGACGCGTTCGCCGACGCCGCGGTCGTCGACGAGCAGTGGCTCGCGCCGGTGCCGGACGGCATCGCGGACGCCGACGCCACCATGCTCCCGATGGCCGCGCCCATCGCGCTGCGCCTCCCCCGGCTGGCCCGCCTCGAACCGGGCGAGACCGTGCTGATCGACGCGGCGGCCGGCGGCATCGGCCACCTCGCCGTGCAGATCGCGAAGCACGTACTGGGCGCGGGCACGGTGATCGCCACCGCGGGCTCGGCCGCCAAGCTGGACTTCGTGCGCGGGCTCGGCGCCGACGTCGCCGTCGACTACACCGAGCCCGACTGGGCGGACCGGGTACGCGCCGCCGCACCGGGCGGCGTGGACGTGCTGCTCGACTCCATCGGCGGCGAGGTGTTCCGGCAGGAGCTCGGCCTGCTCGCCCCGTTCGGCCGCGCGGTCGTCTACGGCGCGGCCGACGGCGCGCTGGCGTCGGTGTCCGTCGGCGAGCTCTTCGCGCTCAAGTCCGTAGCGGGCTACTCCCTGCTGGGGCTGCGCGCCGCCGCGCCCGGCCTGGCCCGCGCGGACATCACCGAGGCCACCGGCTACCTCGCGAGCGGCCGCGTGCGCACGGCGCTGCACGCGTCGTTCAAGCTGTCCGAGGCCCCGCAGGCGCACGAGGTGCTCGAGGCGCGGGCCAACCTCGGCCGCGTGCTCGTATACCCGTAGGAAGCCGCCGCCGGCGCCGTGCCAGGATCGTTCGCATGCGATATGTGATCATCGGCGCCGGCGCGGTCGGCGGAACGATCGGCGGCCGGCTCTTCCACGCCGGGCACGAGGTGCTGCTCGTGGCGCGGGGCGCGCACTACGAGGCCATGCGCGACCGCGGCCTCACGCTGCGCACCCCCGACGAGACGCTGAGCCTCGCCGTCCCCGTGGCCGACAGCGCGTCCGGCGGCGTACGGCTGCGCGCCGGCGACGTCCTCGTGCTCGCCACCAAGACGCAGGACACCGCGGGCGCGCTTGAGGCCGCGCTGACGTGGCCGGTCGACGGCGCCGATGTGGCGGACCTGCCGGTGGTGTGCGCGCAGAACGGCGTGGAGAACGAGCGGATCGCGCTGCGCAGGTTCGCGCGCGTCTACGCGATGCTCGTCTGGCTGCCCGCCACCCATATGGACCCGGGCGAGGTAGCGGCGTCGGGGACACCGCTGTCCGGAATCCTCGACCTCGGCCGCTATCCGTCCGGCACCGACGAGCTCGCCGAGACGATTGCCGCCGACCTGTCCGGCAGCGGGTTCGCCGCGGTCGCCCGTACGGACACCCTGCGCTGGAAGTACGGCAAGCTGCGGATGAACCTGGTGAACGCGCTCGGCGCGGTCTGCGCGCGCGGCGACGGCTGGAACGACCTGGCCGACCGCGTCCGCGAGGAGGGCGTCGCCGCGCTGGACGCCGCCGGCATCGCGTACACCACGAGCACCGAGGAGAAGGCCCGCCGCGGCGACCTGGTGCAGTCCGGCCGGATCGCCGGCGCCGACCGCTCGGGCAGCTCGTCCTGGCAGAGCCTGGCCCGCGCCACCGGCTCCATCGAGGCCGACTACCTCAACGGCGAGATCGCCCTCCTGGGCCGTACGTACGGCGTGCCCACCCCGGTGAACGACGCCCTCCAGCGGGCCGCCCGCCGGTCGGCCGCGGAGCGCCGCCCGCCGGCGAGCATGACCGTGGCGGACATCACCGCGCTACTCCCCTGAGGCGGCGAGGAAGGCGAACCTGCGCCTCGTACGCCGCGCACGGTGCGCCGTCGGCGGAGGTCAGTGTGATCGTCGTGGACACCCCGGTCCGTTCGTTCGGACCGGGGTGAGGTCGGTTACGCGGCGCGGGTGAGGTAGGGCGCCCACTGGGGATCTCCGTTGCCGACGAGCCGCCAGTGGACGCCCCGTGGCACACGTGGGGTGACGGTCAGTGTCCAGCCCAGCTCCTCCAGCAGCCGATCGGCCTTGCGGTGGTTGCACGACCCGCAGGACGCGACGCAGTTCTCCCAGGTGTGGGGGCCGCCGCGGCTGCGCGGGATGACGTGGTCAATGGTCTCGGCGTGCGAACCGCAGTACGCGCACCGGTAGTTGTCGCGTCGCATGAGCGCGCCCCGGGTGAGCGGGACGCGGTTGCGAAAGGGGACCCGCACATAGCGTCGCAGGCGGATCACCGAGGGTACGTTCAACGCCAGGGCCGCCGAATGCATCACCGTGCCGGTGAGGTCCTCGTGCACGATCTCCGCCTTGTCGCAGAGGACCAGCACGATCGCCCGCCGGATCGGCACCGTGGTGAGCGGTTCGTAGGTCGCATTCAGCAGCAGCACCTGGCGCATCAGACGACCCCTGGTATTTGGAACCCGGGTTGTCGAGGTAGACCGCGCATGCGGCCCAGCGCCTCGGGGGTCGGGTTGACTGATGCCACATTCGCCACGGGAAACCTCCCATTGGACGCGCTACGCGTGGGCTCCGATACCACAAGTGTGTCGTGTACGCGACGGGATGGCCAGTCCATATCCCCCGACAGCGCGTCGCCCAACCGACCCGGACGGCCCGCGTACGGCCGCCGGCGCGGAGATCGTAGGGTTCGTCCCATGGACTATCCTCCCGCCGACCGGCTGCCGCTCGTCGAGGATCTCCAGGGGCACCGGGTGGCCGACCCGTACCGCTGGCTGGAGGACCCCGACTCCCCCGCCACCCAGGCCTGGCTCGCCGCCGAGGACGACCTCTTCCAGGCGTACGCCGCCGCCCTCCCCGGGCGCGCCGCGCTGCGCGACCGGGTGCGCGAGCTCCTCGACACCGGCGCCGTCGGCGCGCCCGTGTGGCGCGGCGAGCGGCGGTTCTTCACCCGCCGCACCGCCGGCCAGGAGCACGCCGTGCTCTACACCGTCGACCCCGCCACCGGCGCCGAGCGCCCGCTGATCGACCCGAGCGCGCTCGACCCGTCCGGCATGACCACCCTCGACGCCTGGCAGCCCGACAAGGAGGGCCGCCTGCTGGCGTACCAGGTCTCCACGGGCGGCGACGAGGAGTCCGTGCTGCACGTCATGGACGTCGCGACCGGCGACCGCGTCGAGGGGCCGATCGACCGCTGCCGCTACACCGCGATCGGCTGGCTGCCCGGCGGCAAGGCGTACTACTACACCCGGCGGCTGCCGCCGGAGCTGGTGCCCGACGGCGAGGCGCAGTACCACCGCCGCGTCTACCTGCACCGCGTCGGCACCCCGCCGTCCGACGACGCGCTGATCTTCGGCGAGGGCCGCGACAAGACGACGTACTACAGCGCGTCCGTCAGCCGCGACGGCCGCTGGCTGACGCTCACCGCCTCGCGCGGCACCGACATCCGCGACGACGTCTGGCTGGCCGACCTCGACGCCTCGGCCGCCGAGTCGCCGGACCTCCGGGTCGTCCAGGAGGGCGTCGACGCCGCGACCGGCCTGCACGTCGGGCGCGACGGACGGCTCTACGTCCACACCGACCTCGGCGCGCCACGCGGGCGCCTCGCGGTGGCCGACCCGTCCGAGCCGCGGCCGGAGAACTGGCGCGACCTCATCCCCGAAGACCCCGAGGCGGTCCTCGAGGACGTCGCGATCCTCGACGGCGGCCTCGACCGCCCCGTGCTCCTCGCCGGCTGGACCCGCCACGCGATCAGCGAGATCACCGTGCACGACCTCCTCACCGGCGCGCGCATCGGCGCGGTGCCGCTCCCGGGGCTCGGCTCGATCGGCGCCATCGTGGAGCGCCCCGAGGGCGGCCACGAGGCCTGGTTCGGCTACACCGACACCGGCACCCCCGCCGGGGTGCTGCACTACGACGCGCGTACGGGCGCCACCACCCAGTGGGCCGCCCCCGCGACCGACGGCGTGCGCCTTCCGGAGGTGCGCACCGACCAGGTGGCGTACACCTCGGCGGACGGCACGACCGTGCGCATGCTGGTCGTCTCCCGGCCAGACCGCGTCGGCCCGGCGCCGACGGTCCTCAACGGCTACGGCGGCTTCGGCATCTCCATGACCCCCGGCTACTCCGCGACGATCCTGGCCTGGGTCGAGGCGGGCGGCGTGTACGCCGTCGCCGGGCTGCGCGGCGGCGGCGAGGAGGGCGAGCAGTGGCACCGCGCGGGCATGCGCGCGGACAAGCAGCGGGTCTTCGACGACTTCCACGCCGCCGCCGAGAAGCTCGTCGCCGACGGCTGGACCACCACCGGCCGGCTCGGAATCTCCGGCGGCAGCAACGGCGGCCTGCTGGTCGGCGCCGCGCTGACTCAGCGCCCCGACCTCTTCGCCGCGGTCGTCTGCTCCGCGCCGCTGCTCGACATGGTGCGCTACGAACGGTTCGGCCTCGGCCAGCTCTGGCACGGCGAGTACGGCACGGCCGACGACCCGGAACAGCTCGGCTGGCTGCTGTCGTACTCCCCGTACCACCACGTGCGCGACGGCGTGGCGTACCCGGCGACGCTGTTCACGGTGTTCGACGCCGACTCCCGGGTGGACCCGCTGCACGCACGCAAGATGTGCGCGGCCCTCCAGCACGCCACCTCGGGCACCGCGCCGATCCTGTTCCGCCGGGAGACCGACGTCGGCCACAGCAGCCGCGCGGTCAGCAGGTCCGTCGAGCTGACCGCGACGACCCTGTCGTTCCTCGCTTCGCGCACCGGCCTCGCCGTCTAGCGCCGTGGCGCGCGCCCCGTGACCACCGTCAGGACGAGGGCGGCCAGCACGAGCGCGGCGGCGATCCAGGGCAGCCCGCCGGCGCCGGCGATGTCGAGCCCGGCCGCGCCGACCGCGCCGGACAGCGCGACCGCGAGGTACGCCGCCGACTGGTACAGCGCGGTGACCAACGCCCGGGTGCCGTCGGACGCCCGCGCGACGATCATGTGCTGCTGCGGCGTGGTGATGCAGAACGAGAAGAACCCGGAGACCACCGTGATCACCAGCGCGGGCGCGAACGCGCCGCGCAGCGCCGGCATCACCGCGAACACGACGACCAGGGCGGACAGCGCCGCGATGAGCACCGTACGCGGCCCGCGCCGGTCGGCGGCGCGCCCCGCGGTGAGGTTCCCCGCCGTGCCGGCGATGCCGAACGCGAGGATCAGCACCGACAGCGGTCCGCCGGTGGCCGTCGCCGGGGCGAACACCGCCGCGATGTAGGAGTACGGGATGTAGATCCCGACGAAGCTGACCAGCGTGATCAGCAGCACGCCCAGGATCCGCCGGTCGCGCAGCGGCGCGAGCCGCGCGCGCAGCCCCGTGGGCGCGTCGATGCGGATGCGCGGCAGGGCCAGCGCCACGACCGGGGCGATGACCAGCGCCAGCGCGGCCACGCACCACAGGGTGGCCCGCCAGCCGAGCGCCTCGCCGACGGCCGTGCCCAGCGGCGCGCCCAGCACCAGCGACGACGTCGTGCCCAGCACCACGATGGAGATGGCCTTGCCGCGGTGCGCCTCGCCGGCGAGCGTCGCGGCCGTCGCGCTCGCGGTCGCGGTGTACAGCGCGGCGCCCGCGGCCGCGATCACCCGCGCGGCCAGCACCATCCCGTACGCGGTGCCCAGCGCGGTCACCGCGTTGCCCACCGCGAGCACCCCCAGTGCGGCGACCAGCACGGCCGGCCGCGACCAGCGCGCGGTGAGGGTGCCGAGCACCGGCGCGAGCAGCGCGTACGACAGCGCGAAGACCGTGATGAGCTGCCCGGCCGCGGCCAGGCTGACGTGCAGGGAACCGGACACCGACGGCAGCACGCCGGAGATGACGAACGCGTCCGTGCCCACCACGAACGTGCCGGACGCGAGGACGGCCGCGCGCGAACGCCAGGAGGTGTCCGGTGCGGCCGAGGTCAGAGTCGCCATGACGTCCTTACGATGGTCATCGAATATTACGACGGACATCGTAATAGAAGTACGACGGGTATCGTAAGAGCCCGATCCGATCGGAGGGGTGATGGACGCGCCGACCCTGCTCCCGCAACCCGACCTCGACACCGTGCACGTGGAGACCGTGCTGCGCGCGCTCGCCGATCCCGTACGGCTGCGCATCGTGCGGCGGCTCACCGAGGTGGAGGAGTCGACCTGCACCGCCCTCGACGTCGGCGTCAAGGTGTCGACGGTCTCCCACCACATGGGCATCCTGCGGGAGAGCGGCCTCGTCTCGACGCGCATCGACGGCACGGCGCGCCCCAGCCGCCTGCGCGGCGAGGAGCTGCGGCGCCGGTTCCCCGGCCTGCTCGACTCCGTGGTCGGCGCCGCGCCCGCCCGCCCCGCCACGTAGCTACGCGGGGCGGACGACCTCGTGGAAGTCGCGGGTGTCGCGGGTCTCGCCGTGGCGGGCCACGATGTCGTGCTCCAGCCGCCGGGCGCGGCCGAGCACGAGGTCGCACCGGTGCTCCTCCGGCACCCCGAGAAGCACCTCCCGCGCGAGCCGCATCGCCTCCGCGGGCTCGCCGCCGTACAACCGGCATTCGGCGACGGCGAACCCGATCAGCGGCCGGTCGACCATCTCGGCGTCGGGGTACGCGGCCAGCGCGGCGTCGAGGTACCAGCGGGCGTGGCCGTCGGCGCCCAGCCGGGTCAGGGCGTCGCCGGTGTGGAAGTTGAGCTGGCGCTCGGTGTAGCCGAACGCGGTGTCGGCGCGCTGCTCGGCCGGGATCGATTCGTACGCCGCGCGGGCGTGCTCGAGGACCGTACGCGCCTGCCCCACCACCGAGGACGCCCGTGTGCCGGCCGCGACCGGGCCGGCGAGCTCGGCCAGCGCGCGCGCCTCGACCGCACCGGCCATGGCGCGCGCCGCGCACGGCGTGGTGCCGGCGAGGTCGCGGGCGCGGCGGGCCAGCGCGAGCGCCTGCGGCGGGTCGCCGCCGAACAGCGGCACCAGCGACTCGCGCGCGATGACCCAGGCGCGCAGCGCGCGGTCGCCCGTCTCGTCGGCGGCGACCGCGGCCGTACGGAAGTACGACCTGGCCAGCCGCGGGTCGCCGAGGTCGAGCAGCAGCACGCCGGACAGCCCGGCCAGCCGCGCCGCCAGCCCGCACAGGCGGTCCTGGAGGTCGATCGGCTGCCGCTGCGCGCACATGCGGCTCACCTCGCTGAGCTCCAGCAGGACGTCGCACAGCAGCCGGAGCGGCGGAACGCGCTGGTAGCGGTGGCCGTGGCCGGCGACGTCCTCCTCCCATTGGTCGAGCATCCGGGCGGACACCGTGGCCGCCGACAGGGTGTCGTCGAGCCGCCTGCGCACGTTGTCCATGCCGGTCAGCAGCAGGCAGTCGGTGACGGTGGCGCCCTGGCCACCGGAGAGCATGCGCAGCAGCGCGCGGCGCAGCACCCGGTCGTCGGCCTCGGCCGTGGTGTCCGGCACGACCGCAACCGGCGCCGGGGGGCCGCCCGTCTGGGCATGGCTCCCCGGGGCGGGCACCGCGCCGGCCCGCCCCGGGGGCCGTTCTTCGTCGGCGGGCGGCGCGCCGTGGTCGGCGCCGCACAGGCACCGCACGGGATAGCCGAGTTCCGCGGGACCGCTGCGGTAGACCAGGCAGAGGTAGTGGAGGTATTCCGGGCCCGGCCGCTTCGAACCGCTTTCGTACGCGGACAGCAGCGTCTCGCTGAGCTTCGGCGGCGGCTTGCCGTCGCGCATGGCCAGCGCGCGGACCTGCTCGGCGACGTCGGCCAGCGTGATGCCGTACGCCAGCCGGTTGGCCTTGATCCGCGAGGTGCCCGGTTCGGGCCCGCATTCGTCGAAGATGGCCCGTGCGATACGCGCGTACGGCCAGCCGTCCGCTATTCCGCGTGCGCGTACCTTTCGGGCGATTTCCAGTGCCGTGAGACCGTTGTCGGCCACGGCCGCGGAATCGGCCGTCATTCGCCTTCCCCCACCCAAATTGATCATTAACACACAGATGATCAAGAAGCCCGAATTTCCCCTCCTGCTGACGCAGGGTAACCCGCACATGGCCGAAGGCCAACCAAAATCGACAGAAAAAATCCCGCGCATCTGCACGTGCAAGTCGCTTGGATGAGCCATCATCAGAGGACGAAAGCGGAAGCGTCCGCCGACGAGGAACGCGTCCCCTCCCCACGGCCCGGTCCTAGACGACCCGCCGGGTGTCAGCGGTTCTCACCGGCTCGCGACGAGCAGCGGCACACCAACGACCATGATCAATGGTCCGAGCCAAGGGAGGTGCGCCCACATGGGGGAGGGCGACTCGTACGATTATCTGCGTGATCTGGCCGATCAACTCGGCACCAGAGGTCTACGTGCGAGTGTTGTGCAGGGCGCGACTGGCGTGAGTTTCGTCCGGGTGGTCAATCCGCGCGCATCGAGTCTCTCGGAGACCGTGACGTGCGCGCCAATTTCGGGCGATTCGGAAACACCAGACTGGTATTTCTGGTGGTCCTGGGGGGAGAGAATGCACCGCGTCGACGACCCGGCGGGCGCGGCCACGAAGGTCGCGCGCGTACTGGAGTCGTCCGTCGACTGACGGTCATCTTCCGAGCTATGCGGCGTACACCGCCGCGACCTGGGCGGAGTCTGCGCCGATCGGGTCCGAGCATCGGGCCCGATCGGCCAGAATGGGGGACTTGACCAGGATCCGCCGTCCCCGGAGGCCGTACGACCCGTGAGTATCCTCGCGCTGCTCGCATCGACGCCGACACCCGCCCCGTCGGGCTCGCCGACCATCACCGACTGGGGGAACCAGCTTCAGGAACGGGTCCGCGAGACCCAGGGCGTCGCCGACAACATGCGGTCCGCCTGCGGCTCGAACGACCCGGGCGTGCTGTGCCGGCTCACGTTCGACATGACGCACGACGGCGGCACGGCCCGCTTCGTCCGCGACTTCCTCGACGCGCCGCTGAAGGTCATCGGCGCGATCCTGTTCGTGGTCGTGCTCGCCTGGATCATCCGCAGGTTCACCCACCGGCTGATCGACCGCATGGTGGTGCGCGCCGGCGAGAGCACCGTGCCGGAGCGCCTGCGCAGGCGCAACCGCGCCGCCGCCCACGAGGGCGCGCTCGCGCTGATGAGCGAGCGGCGGCGGCAGCGCGCGCAGACCACCGGCTCGGTGCTGCGCAGCGTCGCGACCGTCGTGGTCTTCGGCATCGCGGCGATGATGATCCTCCAGGACCTCGGCATGGACCTCACACCGGTGCTGGCCAGCGCCGGAATCGTCGGGGTCGCGGTCGGTTTCGGCGCGCAGAACCTCGTCAAGGACTACATGTCGGGCATCTTCATGCTGCTCGAAGACCAGTACGGCGTCGGCGACACGATCGACATCGGCGAGGCCACCGGCGTCGTCGAGACCGTGACCCTGCGCACCACCCGCCTGCGCGACGCCGACGGCGTGGTCTGGTACGTACGAAACGGCGAGGTCAAGCGGGTCGGCAACGAGTCGC
Source organism: Streptosporangiaceae bacterium (assembly GCA_036502625.1). Classification (GTDB taxonomy): domain Bacteria; phylum Actinomycetota; class Actinomycetes; order Streptosporangiales; family Streptosporangiaceae; genus DASXYG01. The sequence goes on along the minus strand of DASXYG010000005.1, from coordinate 53,937 downwards.
AGGGCTGGTCGCGCGCGGTCGTCGACCTCCCCGTCTCCTACGAGGCCGACATCGACCGCATCTCCGCGCTGCTCAGGGAGACCGCCGCCGAGATGGCCGGCGACGAGGAGTGGAAGAAGCGGCTCACCTCCGAGCCCGACGTCTGGGGCGTGCAGGCGATGTCCGGCACGGCCGTCGTGATGCGGGTCGTCGTCAAGACCACCTCGGGCGACCAGGGCGCGGTCGCCCGCGAGCTGCGCCGCCGCGCGAAGGCCGCGCTCGACGCCGAGGGCGTGGAACTCGCCCGGGTGGATCTGACCGCCACCGACCTCAAATAGGCTGAGGGACGTTATGGGCGACGAGATCACGTTCTATGAGGCCGCCGGCGGCGAGGAGACCTTCCGCAGGCTCGTCCACCGGTTCTACGAGGGCGTCGCCGGTGATCCGGTGCTGCGCGCCATCTACCCCGAGGAGGACCTCTCGGGGGCGGAGGAACGCCTGCGCATGTTCCTCGTCCAATACTGGGGCGGCCCGCATACGTACAACGACCTGCGCGGCCACCCCCGCCTGCGGATGCGCCACATGCCGTTCCGCATCGGCTTCACCGAGCGCGACGCCTGGCTGCGCCACATGCGCGACGCCGTCGACGACCTCGAGCTGGCCCCGGAGCTGGAGGCCATGCTGTGGGGCTACCTGGTGAACGCCGCGAACTCCCTGGTCAACGCCGACACGGGGCGCGACGGCGAGCTCCCCATCGTCACCTGAGCGCGGTCGCCCGATTCGTCCCTCGTAATCGGCGCGGCCGTATGTTCAGCTTGTGGGCATGGCTTGGTGGCGCAACGCGGTCGTGTACGAGGTGTACGTACGCAGCTTCGCCGACTCCAACGGCGACGGCGTCGGCGACCTCGAGGGCATCAGGTCCCGGCTGCCGTACCTCAGGTCCCTGGGCGTCGACGCGGTCTGGCTGACCCCGTTCTACCGCTCCCCCATGGTCGACGCCGGCTACGACGTGGCCGACTACCGCGACGTGGACCCGCTGTTCGGCACCCTCGCCGATTTCGACGCGCTCGTCGCCGACGCGCACGCCCAGGACCTCCGGGTGATCGTCGACATCGTGCCGAACCACACGTCCTCGGAACACGCCTGGTTCCGCGCCGCGCTGGCCGCCGGGCCCGGGTCGCCCGAACGCGACCGCTACATCTTCCGTACGGGCCGCGGCGCCGCCGGCGAGCTGCCGCCCAACGACTGGACGTCCGTGTTCGGCGGCCCCGCGTGGACCCGGCTGCCGGACGGCGCGTGGTACCTCCACCTGTTCGCGCCCGAGCAGCCCGACCTGAACTGGCGCAACCCCGAGGTGCACGCGGAGTTCCTCGACGTTCTGCGGTTCTGGCTCGACCGCGGCGCCGACGGCTTCCGCATCGACGTCGCCATGGGCCTCTACAAGGCCGCCGACCTGCCCGACATCGGCGACGACCGGCCCAACGACGCGGTCACGCGCGCCGGCGGCCCGATCTGGGGGCGGCCGGAGACGCACGACGTCTACCGCGCCTGGCGGCGGCTGCTCGACACCTATCCCGGCGACCGGCTCGCCATCGGCGAGGTGTGGACCGACAGCGTGGACGACCTCGTGCGCTACATCCGCCCCGACGAACTGCACCAGGCGTTCGGCTTCGACTGGCTGATGGCGCCGTGGTCGGCGGTCGCGTTCAGCAAGGTCATCGCGGACACCCTGGCGGTGACCGAGCGCGGCGGCGCGGTGCCCACCTGGGTGCTGGCCAACCACGACCGGGAGCGCACGGCCACCCGCTACGGCGGCGGTGCGCGCGGCCTGGCGCGGGCCCGCGCCGCGGTGCTCGCGATGCTGGCGCTGCCTGGGTCCGCGTACCTCTACCAGGGCGAGGAGCTCGGCCTCCCCGAGGTCACCGACATCCCGGACGACGAACGGCAGGACCCCATCTGGGAACGCAGCGGCCACACCGACCCCGGCCGCGACGGCTGCCGGGTGCCCATCCCGTGGGACGACGACCCGCCGCCGCACGGCTTCTCCGCCGACGGCGTACGCCCCTGGCTGCCGATGCCGGAGGGCTGGGGCGGCTATTCGGTGGCCACCCAGCTCGCCGACCTCGACTCCACGCTGCGGCTCTACATGGACGCGCTGCGCCTGCGCCGCGACCTCGCCGGCCTGCCGTTCGCCGGTCCCGAGCTGAGCGGCGACGTCGTCACGTTCGCCCGGGGTGACGCGTTCACGTGCGTGCTGAACTGCGGCGAGACGTCCGTGGTCCTGCCGCCGCACGCCGAGGTGCTGCTCGCCAGCGGCCCCCTCGGCACGGACGGCCCGCACGCGCTGCCCCCGGACACCGCCGTGTGGCTGCGCACGGCCTAGGCGTCACCGGCTACCGCCGCCCGCGCGGGTGCGCCGGGACGCCGGGCGCGTTCGGCGGCGACGGGCAGCATCGGGCCGGCCAGCAGCGGGAACGCGACGGCGAGGGCGAACGCGGCGCCGTACGACGTGACGCCGATGAGGGCGCCGAGCACCGGGGCGGTCAGCGCGGCCGTGAGGTTCTGGCCGGTGTTGTGCACGCCGAGGGCGCGGCCCGCCCAGGACCCGCCGGCCAGCTCCGCGACCGCGGTGAATGCCAGGCCATTTGGGCTGACGGTGATCACGGAGGCGATCAGGAGCGCGGGGACGGCGATCCACGAACCCGTGAGCGCGCCGAGGGCGAGCACCGCCATGACGGCCGCGTTGACCACGGCCAGCCAGCGCATCGGCCACAGCCGGCTGCGGACGCGGTCGGACCACACGCCGGCCAGCACCCGGGCGGCCGCCCCCGCGAACTGCACGGCGGCGAGGACACCGCCGGCCACGCCGGGGTGCCAGTGGCGGATCTCGACCAGGTAGACGTACGCGAACGTGGAGATCGTGAACTGCGCGACGACGAGCATCGCGCTCGACGCGTGGATGCGCCACAGCAGCGACGTGCGGTACGGCGAGCCGGCGGCCACCGCCGCGGCCTTCGCCGTACGGGGCGGGTCCTTGACGCCGAGCAGCACGGCCACCGCGATGACCAGGGCGACCACACCGGGGATGATCAGCGCGCCGGCGAAGCCCAGGGCGTGGCCCGCGCCGGGCATGACGAGCGCGGCGACGGCGACGCCGAGCGGCTGCGCGGTCTGGCGCAGGCCCATGGCGAGGCCGCGCTCGTTCGCGGGGAACCAGCCGAGCACGACCCGGCCGCTGGCGGCGTTCACCGACGCGCCGGCCGCGCCCGCGGCGCCGCAGAGCAGCGTGATGACGAGCGTGCCCGAGGCGCCGGACGGGTGGAGGAGCGCGGCGGCCACGACCAGCACACCGGAGGCGCCGAGCCCGGCGGCCATGGTCAGCCGCTCGCCGCGCCGGTCGACGACGATGCCCCACAGGACGAGCGTGACCAGCAGCCCGGTGCTGGGGGCGGCGACGATGACGCCGGCCTCGGCCAGCGAGACGCCGGTCTCCTGGCGCAGCACCGGGAGGAGGTACGGGAGGCCGAACTGGAACATGCACGCCGCGGTCTGCGCCAGCAGCCCCAGCGCGAGGATCACCCACTTCCGGTTGCCCATATAACGAGCCTAACCGTCCATTATCTGGACATGATTCGGCTCCCCGTACGGGTTGCGGCGGCGCGGGTCAGGCGGCGGCGAACCCGGCCAGGTAGGCGCGTTCGTCCGGGCGGAGGCGCCGGGGCCTGGCCTCCTCGACGTCGTACGCGGCGAGCACCGTGGACGCGCGGAGGTAGCACGCGGTGTCGTCGACGAGCTCGTGGTCGAGGGTGAAGGTGACGGCCGTGATGTCGCGCACGCCGGTGAGGATGCGGACCGGCTCGACGCGGAAGTCCAGCGGGCGGAGGTAGTCGACCTCGTGGCGGTGCACGACGCACCCGCCCACCGGCGCGGCGCCCCGCTTCACCGGGTCGATGAACATCATGGCCGTGCGCGCGTCTTCGAGGTAGCGCACGAACGTCACGTTGTTGACGTGGCGGTACATGTCGACGTCGGCGAAACGCACGGCGAACTCGTGGACGTGGCGGCGGCCGGTCCCGCCGGTGGCGGTCTCGGCCGCCGCGGGGCCGGCCGCGGTCATCAGTCGCGGGTGAGCTTGCGGTAGGTGACGCGGTGGGGGCGGGCGGCGTCGGCGCCGAGGCGCTCGATCTTGTTCTTCTCGTACGACTCGAAGTTGCCCTCGAACCAGAACCAGTTCGAGCCGCCCTCCCACGCGAGGATGTGCGTGGCGATGCGGTCGAGGAAGTAGCGGTCGTGGCTGGTGATCACGGCGCAGCCGGGGAACTCCAGTAGCGCGTTCTCCAGCGACGACAGCGTCTCGACGTCGAGGTCGTTGGTGGGTTCGTCGAGCAGCAGCAGGTTGCCGCCCTGCTTGAGGGTGAGCGCCAGGTTGATGCGGTTGCGCTCGCCGCCGGACATGACGTCGGCCTGCTTCTGCTGGTCCGAGCCCTTGAAGCCGAACGCGGCCGCGTAGGCGCGCGACGGGATCTCGACGTCGCCGACCCGGATGAAGGTCTCGCCGTCGGAGATGGCCTCCCAGACGTTCTTGCCGGAGGCGATGTGGGCGCGGTTCTGGTCGACGTAGGAGATCTTGACGGTGTCGCCCACGCTGATCGCGCCGGAGTCGGGCTTCTCCTCGCCGACGATCATCTTGAACAGCGTGGTCTTGCCGACGCCGTTGGGGCCGATGACGCCGACGATGCCGCCGCGCGGCAGCGAGAACGAGAGGTCCTCCATGAGGACGCGGTCGTCGAACCCCTTCGTGAGGTGCTCGACCTCGACGACGGTGCTGCCCAGGCGCGGGCCCGGCGGGATCTGGATCTCCTCGAAGTCGAGCTTGCGGTTCTTCGCCGCCTCGGCCGCCATCTCGTCGTAGCGCTGGAGGCGCGAGCGGGACTTGGTCTGCCGGGCGCGGGCGTTGGACCGCACCCACTCCAGCTCCTCCTCCAGGCGCTTCTTCTTCTTGGCGTCCTTCTGGCCCTCGACGCGGAGGCGGGTGGCCTTCGTCTCGAGGTAGGTGGAGTAGTTGCCCTCGTAGCCGTGGACCTTGCCGCGGTCGACCTCGGCGATCCACCCGGCGACGTGGTCGAGGAAGTAGCGGTCGTGGGTGACGGCGATGACGGTGCCGGGGTAGCTCTCGAGGTGCTGCTCCAGCCACTGGACGCTCTCGGCGTCGAGGTGGTTGGTGGGCTCGTCGAGCAGCAGGAGGTCGGGCTGGGTCAGCAGCAGCCGGCACAGCGCGACGCGGCGGCGCTCGCCGCCGGAGAGCTGCGTGACGTCGGCGTCGCCGGGCGGGCAGCGCAGGGCGTCCATCGCCTGCTCGAGCTGGCTGTCGAGGTCCCAGGCGTCGCGGTGGTCGAGCTGCTCCTGGAGGCGGCCCATCTCTTCGAGCAGCTCGTCGGAGTAGTCGGTCGCCATCTGCTCGGCGATCTCGTTGTAGCGCTCGACGAGGGCCTTGGTCTCGGCGACGCCCTCTTCGACGTTGCCGAGGACGGTCTTCGACTCGTTGAGCATCGGCTCCTGCTGGAGGATGCCCACGGTGTAGCCCGGCATCAGCTTGGCCTCACCGTTGGACGGCTGCTCCAGGCCCGCCATGAGCCGCAACAGCGTCGACTTGCCCATGCCGTTCGGCCCCACGACGCCGATCTTGGCGCCTGGGAGGAACGACAGGGTCACGTCATCAAGGATCACCTTGTCGCCGTGCGCCATGCGCACGCCACGCATCGAATAGATGAGCTCCGGCATACCGTCCAGCGTAAGGCGTCCGCGGGGGCGCTGAGGACGGTGACCGGCACCGCGCCCGGCGCCCGCTCACCGGCCCGGCCTCCCCCCTGCCGCGAGCCGCGGCGGCTGCGCGGCGCGCCGCCGCTGGTGGCGGGCGCGGTGGCGCGCGGCGCGGGCGTCGTCGAGCCCGAGGTCGCCGCGGTTGAGGGGGCGCCACGCGCCCGGCGGGCTGCCGGAGCTGAGGAGCTGGTCGATCAGGCACGCCATGGTGTAGCCCGGGTCGGCCCGGCGGGCGCGGTCGAGCGCGACGTTGGCGAGCCCGCCGTCGCCGTCGCGCCAGGCGGTGTAGGCAAGGAGGCAGGCGGGGGCGGGAACGTAGTCGGGCTCGACGCGGCGGAGCACATGCGTCCACAAACCGCGCTGCGCGCCGCGGTGGGCGTGGTCGTCGCGCTCGTCGATGCGGACCCAGGCCTCGTCGCGCACGCGCAGGTGGGTCAGGAGTAACGCCAGCCAGGCGACCTCGTCGTCGCCGAGCACGGCGCCCGCGGCGTGGCGGTCGAGGGCCGCGCCGACGGCGGCGGCGCCCACCTCGGCCGGCGGGCGTTCGCCGGCTTCCGGGGGCGTGCCCGACAGCGCGCGCCCGACCAGGGCGGCGAACCGCCGCTCGGCGCGCTCGGTGGCCGCCCGCATGGCCGCGCGCTCGGCGCCGCCCACCGGCGCGACCTCGGCGACCAGCGCGGCGCGGTCGGGCAGCGCGACGCACCCGGCAACCGTGGCGTGGGCGGCGAAGACGCTGGCGGTCGGGTCGTAGACGGTGCCCTCCGGCGGGCAGCAGGCGACGGACGCGCAGAGGTAGGACCAGTAGCGGCCGTCGTGGGCGCGCAGCGACTCGCGGACCGGGATGTCGAGCGCCTCGATCTCGGTGCGGACGGCCTCGGCGATCGGGGTCACCCGGGCGCCGGGGCCGAACCCGGCGATCATCGCGTACGCCGGGTGCTGGAGGGCGAGGACATGGGCCAGGTAGCTCGCGCGGCCGGCGATCTCGGCGGGGTCGTTGGACGGCGGGAGGTCGGACCGCATGGTGAAGACCGCGTTCATGCGCGGCCGGGCGAGGCCGACGACGACGATGCTCTCATCGGTGTGGAAGCCCACGAGGTAGGGGACGGCGGCCAGGAGGTCGGCCGGATTGCGGATGGCGAGGACGGCGCTCGGGCCGCCCGCGTGGTTGTCGTTCATGCGTCCAGCCTCACGATCCGGCGATCTCCCGGGCAGTCCCCGAATCGCGTTCTGTGGAAAACCGGATCGGTGATCGACAATGGGCCCGGCCGCCGCGTCCGGCGGCTCGTTCCCGGACGGGTGAGGCGATGACGGACCAGACGACCGGGGCCGGTGCGGCGCGTGACGCGCTGCGGCGGCTGCTGCCCGCGCACCACGAGCAGATCAGCGTGTCCCTGGACGCGGACGGCGGCGCGGACCGGTTCCGGGTCGGCGGCGGTCGGGGCGCCGTGGCCGTGACCGGCTCCACGCCGGCGACGGTGCTCACCGGGGTGCGCTGGTACTTGACGCGGGCCGCGGGCGTCTCCGCGGGGCTGCCGGGCGACAGCCTCGCCCGGCTGCCGTCCGTGCTGCCCGCGCCGGGCGCGGCCGTCGAGCGCACCGCGTCCGTACCGCACCGCTTCGCGCTCAACGACACCGACGACGGCTACACCGGGCCGTACCGCGAATGGCCGCAATGGGAGCGGCTGATCGACCTCCTGGCGCTGCACGGCGTCAACGAGGTGCTGGTCACGGTCGGGACGGAGGAGGTCTACCGGCGCACGTTCCGCGCGTACGGCCACACCGACGCCGATCTGCGGGCCTGGATCCCCGGCCAGGCGCACCAGCCGTGGTGGCTGCTGCAGAACATGTCAGGGTTCGCGGGGCCGGTGCCGGCCGCGCGGCTCGCGGGCCGCGCCGACCTGGGACGGCGCATCGCCGAACGGCTGCGGGCGCTCGGCATGCGCCCGGTGCTCCCCGGCTACTTCGGCACCGTGCCGCCCGGGTTCGCCGGGCCGGTCATCGCCCAGGGCGTCTGGCCCGCCGCGGGGTTCACCCGGCCGGGCTGGCTCGATCCGCGCGACCGGCTGTTCGCCGAGGTCGCGGCCGCGTTCTACGCGCACCAGCGCGAGCTGTTCGGCGACGCGCCCATGTTCAAGATGGACCTCCTGCACGAGGGCGGGCTGGACGGCGGCGTGCCGCTCGACGCCGCCGCGCGCGCCGTCATGGACGCGCTGCAGGCGGCGCGGCCCGGCGCGGTCTGGGCGATGCTCGGCTGGCTGGCGAACCCGCGGGCCGCGGTGACCGGCGCGCTCGACCCGGCGCACGTGCTGATCCTCGACGGCGCATCGGACCGCCACCCCGGACTGGACCGGGCGGCGCAATGGGGCGGCGTGCCGTACGCCTTCGGCACGATCCACAACTTCGGCGGGCACACCACGCTGGGCGCCAACGCGGGCGTGTGGGCCGACCGGTTCGCCGCCTGGCGGGACGAGCCGGGCGGCGCGTGCGCCGGCATCGCGTACATGCCGGAGGGCAACGGCACGGACCCGGCCGCGTTCGAGCTGTTCACGGAGCTGCCCTGGCATCCGGGACGGATCGGGCTCGATGCGTGGTTCGCCGGGTTCGCGCGCGGCCGCTACGGCGCCGGCGACCCGCACGCGGCGCGCGCCTGGGACATCCTGCGGCGCACCGCGTACGCGATGCCCGCCGACGGGTTCTCCGAGCCGCAGGACGGCCCGTTCTGCGCGCGGCCGTCGCTGACCGCGGCGAACGCGGCGAGCTGGTCGCCGTCCGCGCCGCGCTACGACCTCGCGTTGTTCGAGGAGGGCGCGGGCGAGCTGCTGCGCGCCGCGCTAGAGCTGGGCGACGTGGAGGCGTACCGGTACGACCTGGTGACCGTGGTGCGGCAGGCGCTGGCGAACCGCGCGTGGCCGCTGCTCCCCCGCGTCAAGGCGGCGTTCGAGCGCGGCGACGCCGCCGGGTTCGCGGCGCTCACCGGCCGCTGGATGACGCTGCTCGGCGCCCTGGACGACCTGCTCGCCACCGACAGCCGGTTCCTGCTCGGCGCCTGGCTCGCCCCCGGCGAGGACGACCCGGGGGTCGCGTACGACCTGCGGTCGCTGATCACGACGTGGGGCGGGCGCGCGGCGGCGGACGAGGGCGGCCTCGCCGACTACGCCAACCGCGAGCTCGCCGGGCTGGTCGGCGGCTTCTACGCGATGCGCTGGCGGCTGTTCTTCGACTCCCTGGACCGCTCGCTCGCCACCGGCGTGGAGCCCGAGCCCATCGACTGGTTCGCCGTCGAGGACGCCTGGGCCCGGCGCCACGAGCCCGGACGGTATCCGGCCACGCCGGCGGGCGATCCCGTCGAGGCCGCACGCTCCGCGTGGGCGGTGCTCACCGGCTAGACCCATCGCCGACGAGTTCGTCGCCAACGGGCCGCTGACGCCCCAGCTCGGCGACGCGCCGCCGGACGTGGTCGACGTCGTGCGCAACGCGGTCCACCCGAACCTGGCCGACTGCTGGGACGGCACCGGTGATGTCGTCTGTCACTAGACGCGCTGGGCGGTGACGCAGACGCGGTCGCGGCCGGTCTCCTTGGCGCGGTAGAGGCCGAGGTCGGCGGCGGCGAGCAGCTCGACGAGGTCGGCGCCGTGCTCGCCGAGGAGGGCCACGCCGATGGAGATCGTCACGCGGACCGCGGTGTCGTCGCCGGGCAGGCTCAGGCTGGCCACGCGGGTGCGCAGCCGCTCGGCGATGTGCATGGCCTCGGCCGCGTCGGTGCGCGGCAGCAGGACCACGAACTCCTCCCCGCCGAACCGGCCCACCAGGTCGGACTCGCGGACCTGGGTGCGGAGCGTGCCCGCGACGCCGATCAGCACCTGGTCGCCGACCAGGTGGCCGTGGGTGTCGTTGACCCGCTTGAAGTGGTCGACGTCGGCGATGAGGACGGCAAGCGGATGGCCGGTGCGCCGGGTGCGGGTCACCACGGTGGCGGCCTCGCGGTGCCAGGCGGCCGCGTTGAGCAGGCCGGTCTTCGCGTCGGTGCAGGCGGCGGTCTGGAGCTGCTGGTGCAGCAGGCTGCGCTGGAGCAGGATCACCGGCGGCAGCGCGATGAGCAGCAGCATCGGCGACAGCGCGCACGCGATCGTCACCAGCACCCCGGCGCACAGCTCCACGAGGTCGAGCGTCATCGCCTCGCGGTCGCCCAGGAGGTCGCGCCAGCGGCTCTCCGGCGCGGCCGCCCGCACGGCGACCGCCACCACCGCGATGTTCACCGCCGTGAAGACCAGCCCGCACGCGACCGCGTAGACCGGCCCGGTGCCCGCGCCGATCAGCCACCGCGGGTCGTGCGAGCCCGCGCTCGGCACCACGGCGCTGAACAGCACCGACGCGATGCCGCCCGCGAGGCCGATGGCCGCCGTGTTGAACACGCGGCGGAACAGCAGCATCGGCCGGGCGCGGAGGTAGAGCACCACGCTCAGCGGTATCGGCGCGATCAACGCGTACGCCGGGGGCAGCAGGATCGCGATCGGCAGCCACCAGGCGGACAGCATGTCGCGCGAGACGCCGGGCGGCAGGCCGAGCCTGCGGGTCGCCTCCACGCACACGCCGCCGCACAGCACGAGCCCGGCGAACGGGTAGAGGTCGGCACCGCGCACGGGCGTGACGAGCACACCGTGGACCAGCGCCACGACGTAGACGCCGACGATGAACGTCACGTAGGCACGGACGAGCGGCGGCTGGCCGACGAACGGCCAGCGCCGCGGGCGCGCCAACCGCGCGCCGCGCCGGTCACCTGTGACCGTGTCCGAAACTGCCGACATGGTGCCCCCATCCCGGGATGTCGCAGCGGATCCCCGCGTATCCATCACGATGGGTAACACGTTAGATGCAAAGGGTGCAGCCCTGTCGTGAAACCGCTACCTTTGTTGCGCGCCGGTGGTGCTCGCCCGGCACCGATCGCGGTCAGCGCCTCACGGTGGACGAAAAGAGGTGGGAAGGCATGCGCGGCGTCGTCTGGGTGTGAGCGTCATGCCGCCGCCGACCACCCCGATCGCCCGCCCTCAGCGGCGCCCTCGTCGGCCTCGTGGTCCGGTTGTTCCGTCGGCGCACGGCTGACGCGGTCGAAGCGCGACGTTCCGCGCCCGAGGTCGTGGCCGACCGAGGAGGCGTGGATCTCGACCGACTGGCGCTTCTGGTCGTCGGCCGCGGTGTAGGTACTGACTCTCAGGCGGCCCGTGACGACCACCGGCTCGCCCTTGCGCACCGACGCGGCGACGTTCTCCGCTAACGCGCGCCAGCACACCACGTTGACGAACGACGCCTGCCCGTCGCGCCATTGGCCGGACTCGCGGTCCATCCAGCGCGGGGAGACGGCGACGCGCAGCACCGTGCGGACGTTGCCGCCCGCGCCCGTGGACGTTCGCGGCTCCCCGGCGACGTTGCCGGTCAGGGTCGTGTGGATCTCGTGCATGCGGAACCCCCGCGGATCGTGGGGCGGCGCCTTCACCGCCCGCGTGATTCCACGGTGGCCGATCGCGCACCCGACCCGCCAGCCCGGATTCCGCGCCTGTGGAAAACCCCGGTCAGTGGCCGGCGGACGTGAGGTACGCGTTGCGGAAGTCGGCGTAGCGGTGCTGCTCGGCCTCGATCTCGGCGACGACGCGCTCGCGGGCCACCACGGCCACCTGGATGCGCATCTCGTCCTCCATCTCCTCGCGCCGCCGGTCGGCGACCGCGAGGACCAGGTTGCGGCACCCGGTGGACAGCAGCCACCCCAGCCCCAGCACCCCGACGATGATCAGCGCGACGTACGGCAGGAACCCCGGGTCTCCGAGCAGCGGGTTCGGCGGATGCGCCACGCCGAGCACGCCGTACACGACCAGCGCCCCGATCCACGCGATGCCGGCGATCACGGCCAGGACCAGCAGCCACTGCGCGATGCGCGCCCACCACCACCAGCCGGGCACCTTGTCGGTGTTCGGCACGGCCTCCGACATGGCCGCGGCGATGGCGTCCGGCAGTTCGTCGGACCTGCGGTACGCCGCGTCGCGGACCTTCGCCGGCCACGGCTCGGGCAGGTCGTCGGCCACGCCGTCGGTCGCGGTGCGGATAGCGGTGTCCACCTCGGACTTCTGGGCGCCCACCGGCCCGGCGAACGCCGCACGCAGCTCCGCGCGCAGCTCGCCCAGCCGCATGCGGCGCAGCGGGTCGCCGCGGAACCTGGTGACCAGCTTCGCGAACGGCCAGCCGACGTAGTCGACCGAGCGCAGTTCGTGCGCGCTGGTCAGGGCGTCGCCCACCGCCGACACCCCGGCGGCCTCGGTGAGCGCGTCGATCAGGGCGTTCACCCGTATGCGGTCCAGGCCGTCGCTGGGCGGCACCCGGGCGTACGGCTCGAAACGGCGCATCAGCGTCTCGAGGTCCGCGGTCAGCCGGTCGGTCGCCGCGCGCCGCCGCTCCACGGTGTCGGACAGCATCTCGCGCAGCTCGCCGACCCCGGCGCCCGTCACGGCGGACGTGGTGAGCAGCCGCGGGGGGTCGACGCCCTCGGAGTCGAGGATGCGGCCCAGGTCGGTCAGGCAGTCCTCGGTCTCGCCGTCGGCCAGGCGGTCGATCTGGTTCAGCACCAGCACCGACACGCTCGTGTGGTCGGCCATCTGCGTGAGGAAGCGCCAGTGCAGCGCGGCGTCGGCGTACTTCTGCGGGTCGAGCACGAACACCAGGAGGTCGGCCACCCCGACGAGGCGGTTCACCTCGGAGGTCTCCTGCGCGCGCACGGAGTCGTGGTCGGGGAGGTCGAGCAGCACCAGGCCGTGCAGCGACCGGTCGGTGTCCGGGGCGTTCGTACGGGCGTAGCGGTGGCGGGTGTCGATGCCCAGCCAGTCGAGCAGCGGGCCGGCGCCCTGCAGCCCCCACACGCAGGCGTGCGGCGCGGCGGTCAGCGGACGGGTGACGCCGACCGCCGAGAGCTCCGCCCCGGCGATCGCGTTGAACAGCGAGGACTTGCCGCTGCCCGTGCCGCCGATGAGCGCGACCACGGTGTGCTCACCGGACAGCCGCATGCGGGCGTCGTAGCGTTCCAACAGGGCGCGGCCGTCGCGCATCAGGTCGTCGTCGACGTAGCCGGCGCCGAGCCGGGTGATCGCGCGCAGCGCCTCGAAGCGGTTCCGCAGCCGGTCCGCCGCCGGGTCGGGATGGGCGCGCGGCTCAGGCGTGTCGTAGGCGGTGGTCGTCATCGGGCGCCCTCAAGGTTGTAGGCCGCCTCGTACAGCCCGACGGAGACATTGGAGCCGGGCACCCCGGCGGCGTCGATGACCTGGCTGAATCTCAGGCCCTCCTCGTCGAAGAGCCGGCTGACGCGCTCGGTGAGGTCGGTGCGCGCGGCCCGGCCGACCTCGCGCATCTGCGCGGCGCCGAACAGGTTGCGCACCAGCCGCAGCGGGCCGGTCGGTGTGTCGGCGCCGCCGAGCAGGCCCACGATGAACGCGACGGTCAGCGCCTCGTCGTCGAAGGACACCAGCCGCGCGACCGACCGCTTCGCCACGCCCCGCGTGCCGACCAGGTGGCGTACGTGCCCCTGCCAGGCCGTGACCAGGCGGGACGCGCGCCGCGGCAGCTCCGGCGACGGGACGGAGAGCCGCGCGGCGTGGCCCTCGAGGATCCGCTCCCCGGCCGGGGAGGCGCTCCAGCGGGCCACGGCGTCGCTCGCGGCGCTTCGCGCGCCCACCACGATCAGCGATTCGAGCCCGGCCTGGACCGAGTCGGAGAGCGTACGCAGACGGGCGGGGCTACGGCCGCGCTCCTTGCGGTGGCCGCGGCCGCGCCGGGAGGAGATCGCGCGGAAGAGGTCGCCGCTGCCCGCGAAGTCCTGCCAGCGGGCCAGCACCTCGCCCTTGACCAGGGATCCGTTGGCCGCCGCCGCGCCGATCTCCTCGACGGCCTTGTCGTACGCGCGCTCGGCCTCCTGGCGGAGGTCGGCGGCGATGTCGATCTGGGCGTCGACCTCGCGGGCCAGCTCGGGCACGCGGGTGCGCAGGCTGCCGAGCGTGCCGGACAGCGTACGGGCGACGACGGCCGTACGGCGGTCCTCATCGTGGGTCAGGACGTCGATCCACTCGCGGATCGGCGCGGAGACGTTGGACGGCAGCGCACCGCCCTCGACCTGCGTCTCCGGGATGAAGAACCGCTCCACCTCGCCGAGGCCGTTGGTGGCGAGCATCTCGCCGAAGTGGCGGGCGAGGTCGTCGCGGCCGTACGGCGGGACGCGGGACAGCGCGACGGCGAGGAAGGCGTCGCGGGCGCGGCCGCGGCGCAGCCAGTCCCACACGGCGGCGTCGGCGTAGCGCGCGGCCGTGGTGACGAACAGCCAGACGTCGGCGGCGTCGAGGAACTGGCGGGCGAACTCGTGGTGCTGCTTGACGACGGAGTCGATGTCCGGTGTGTCGAGCAGGGCCAGGCCCTTCGGCATGAGGTCGAGGCCCGCGAGGACCAGCATGTTCTCCCGGCCGGGCATGGCCAGCCCCTGCTGGCGTACGCGCGGGAGGTTCGGCAGGAAGCGGTCCTCGGCGAACCACACCATGTCGTCCGGGTGGCAGGCGAGGACCGGGGAGTTCGTGGTGGGGCGGCGCACCCCCGTGTTGCTGACCTGGGCGCCGACGAGGCTGTTCACCAGCGTCGACTTCCCCGCGCCGGTGGAGCCCGCCACGCAGACGAGCAGCGGCTTCTCACCGCGCCGCAGCCGGGGCAGGAGGTAGCTCTCGATCTGGTCGATCATGTCGCGCTGGGCGTCGCGCGCGGCGTCCACGCCCGGGGCGGGGAGGGTGAACTCCAGCGCGGCGATGCGGCGTTTCAGCGTGGTGAGCGTCTCCACGAGACCGGTGGACTCGTCCGCGGCATGGGCAGCGGACAGGCTCGCGGACGCGGGGTACGCCGGCCCCGTCCGCGTCGTGCCCTCACCCGATGTCTGCGTCACGGAATGCGCTCCGTCCATACTGCGCCGGAGCCCGATCGCAGCCCCTCGATCTCCCGCGCGACGTCCACCACCTCGCCGACCACCACGATCGCCGGATTCCGCAGCCCGGCCGCGGCCAGTTCCCCGGCCGCGTCCCGCAGGCTGGTGCGCAGCGACCGCTGGGACGGCAACGTCGCGTCCTGGACGACGATGACCGGAGTGCCGGGCGCTCGACCGTATCTCATCAACGCGCTCGCGATGGCCGACATCCGCTCAATCGCCATCAGAATGACGAGCGTCCCCGAACCGCCGCCGAGGGCGCGCCAGTCGACCGTCGAGCGTTCGTCGTCCGGCGCGACATGCGCGGAGACGACGTGGAACTCCTGGGTGACGCCGCGGTGGGTCACCGGGACGTCCGCCGCGGCGGCGCCGGCCACCGCGCTCGTGACGCCCGGCACGACCGTGACCGGCACACCGGCCGCCGCGCAGGCGAGCATCTCCTCGCCGCCGCGGCCGAACACGAACGGGTCGCCGCCCTTGAGCCGCACGACGAAGCGGCCCGCCTTGGCGCGCTCGATCAGCAGCTCGTTGATGTGCTCCTGCGCCATGGCCCGGCCGTACGGGATCTTCGCGGCGTCGACGACCTCGACGTCCGGGGCGAGCTCGTCGAGCAGCGAGCGCGGCGCGAGCCGGTCGCAGACGACGACGTCGGCCTGGGAGAGGAGCTGCCGCCCGCGCACCGTGATGAGGCCCGGGTCGCCGGGCCCGCCGCCGACGATGGCCACGCCGGTGGGGCGCCGGCGGCCGCGGCGGGCGTCCATCGTGCCGTCGCGCAGGCCCTCGACCACGACGTCGCGCAGCCCGGCCGCGCGGCGCGGGTCGCCGCCGGCCAGGACGCCGACGCGTACGTCGTCGACCGCGCCCGACGCGGGGGTCCAGGCGGGCGAGGAGGCGGCGTCGTCGGCGCGGACGCACCAGACGCGGGCGCGCTCGGCGTCGGCCGCGACGGCCGCGTTGACGTCGGGGTCATCGGTGCAGGCGTGGACGAGCCAGGCGCCGTCGAGGTCGCCAGGGGCGTACGCGCGGGCCTCCCAGCGCAGCCGGCCCGCCGCCGCGTCGTCCTCAAGACCGGGGCTGACATGCGGCGACACGATCACGACGGCGGCGCCGGCCTCGATGAGCGCGGGTACGCGCCGACCGGCGACACGGCCACCGCCGACGACGACCACGCGACGGTCGTCGAGGCGAAGTCCGAGCAGGTAGGGCGCCACAATGCCGTTCTTTCGTGTTGCGTGTCTCACGGACGCCCGCACGCGGCGGGCACCGTCGCCGAAACGCGCGTGGACGTCGGCGTTGCGTTCCTCGCTCACCGGCGGGGGCGAGCGCCGCTTACTCAAACGTTCTACCAGATTACTGACGCCCTCCACCCAAAGGCAGGGGATTCCACTCGTGACCGGGGGAACGCAGGAAAGAACCGGAGCGTGGTCACTCCGTCTTGTCGGTGACGCCTGCGGAATCGAAGGTTGCGACATCGCGGAGCGCGCGTACGGCACTTTGCACCAGCGGCACGGCCAGCAGCGCGCCGGTGCCCTCGCCGAGCCGCAGCTCCAGGTCGACGAGCGGGCGCAGCCCCAGGTGGCGCAGCACGGCGGCGTGGCCGGGCTCGGCCGAGCGGTGCCCCGCCACGCACGCGGACACCGCGGCCGGCGCGAGGGCGGCGGCGGCGAGCGCGGCGCTGCCCGCGATGACGCCGTCGAGAACGACCGGCACGCCCTGCGCGGCGGCGCCCAGGATGTATCCGGCCAGCGCGGCGTGTTCGAGGCCGCCGACGGCCGCCAGCACGGTCATCGGATCGGTCGCGCCGTCAAGGGCGTTACGGTCCAGCGCGCGGCGGACCACCTCGATCTTGCGCGTGTGCGTGGCGTCGTCGATGCCGGTGCCGCGGCCGGTGACCTCGGCCGGGTCGGCGCCGGTGAAGCAGGCGATCAGCGCGGCGGACGCCGTCGTGTTCGCGATGCCCATGTCGCCGGTCACGAGGCAGCGGTAGCCGTCCGCGATCAGCCGCCCGGCGATCTCGATGCCGGTCTCGACCGCCTGGCGCGCCTGGTCGCCGGTCATGGCGGGGCCCGCGGTCATGTCCGCCGTGCCGTGCGCGACGTTGCGGGACAGCAGGCCGGGTGCGTCGGAGAGGTCGGCGGCCACGCCCACGTCCACGACCGTGACGTCGGCGCCGATCTGCGCGGCGAACGCGTTGACGACCGCGCCGCCGGCCAGGAAGTTCGCCACCATCTGCGCGGTGACCTCCTGCGGCCACGGCGTGACCCCCTGGGCGTGCACCCCGTGGTCGCCGGCGAAGACCGTCACCGCGACCGGCTCGGGGATCGGCGGCGGGCACTCCCCCGCCAGCCCGGCCAGGCGCACGGACAGGTCCTCCAGGACACCGAGGGCGCCGCGCGGCTTCGTCATGGCGTCCTGGCGGGCGCGCGCCGCGGCCTCCGCCTCCCGGGACGGCTCCGCGATCGCCTCGGCCGTGCGCGTGATCAGATCCATGGCTCCTCCGCCGTTCGGTCGCCGTTCCCCGTCCGATTGTCCCGGACGGGCGAGCGGCGTTACGGGCGGGTCTCCGCGATCGCGGCGGCCAGCGCCTCCACGAAGCCGTCCGTGACGTCCGGGGCGCGTACGGCGACGCGGAGCCAGTCGGGGCCGAGGCCGGGGAAGGTGTCGCCGCGGCGGACCGCGTAGCCGCGGGCGCGGAGGCGTGTCCGTACGGCCGCGGCGCCCGGCATGCGCAGGAGGAGGAAGGACGCGCGCGGGTGCGGGACGACGTGGACGCCGGGGAGGGCCGACAGGGACGCGGCCAGCTTCGTACGGTGGCCGGCCATCTCGTGCGCCCAGGCGTCCGCTTCCGCCAGGGCGCGGGGCGTGGAGCAGGCGACGGCGGCGGCCAGCGCCGGGGTGGACACCGACCAGAGCGGCTGCGCCTCGGCCAGGGCGGCGACCATGGCGGGCGCCGCGAGGACGTAGCCGATGCGGAGGCCCGCGAGCCCCCAGGTCTTGGTGAGGCTGCGGATAACGACCAGGCCGGGCAGGTCGCCCACCGCGCCGCTGAGGGACTCCGGCTCCCCGGGGACGCAGTCCGCGAACGCCTCGTCCACGACCAGGGTCCGTCCGGGGCGGGCCAGGGCGGCGAGGGCGGCGGAGGGGTGGAGGACGGAGGTGGGGTTCGTGGGGTTGCCGACCATGACCAGGTCCGCGTCCTCGGGCACGGCGGCGGGGTCCAGCGTGAAGTCACCGCCGAGCACGACCCGCTCCACGTCGTGCCCCGCGGCCCGCAACGCCGCCTCCGGCTCCGTGAACTGCGGATGCACCACCACGGCCCGCCGCGCCCGAACCACCCGCGCAAGCAGCACGAACGCCTCCGCGGCCCCGGAGGTCACCAACACCTCACCAGAGCGCACCCCATGCCGCCGAGCCACAGCCCCCCGAGCCGCCCCCGAATCCGGATAAGCCGCCAGCCCGGCCAAACTCCCCCGCAGCACCTCCCCCAGCCACGCGGGCATCTCCCCCCGCACATTCACCGCAAGATCAACCAACCCGTCCCGAACCTCAGAATCCCCGTGATACCCCAAGTCCACAGCCCAGAGCGTACGACGCCCCCCACTCCCCACCACCTCCTGGCCCACCCACCCCGGCCCGCATCTCCCGCGCCAGCCTCGCGCGCCGTGTCAGGGCGCCCGCCCCGTATCTCGCGTCACTCCGCGCCTCGCGCCGTAGGGGACCGCGGCCCCCGCGCTCACCCCCGCACGCCGCCGCCGTACCGGGACCGCGCCGTACCTCCTCCCGCGCCGTGCCCCGTGCCGTGCTGTTTCGCGCCGGTGTCTGGTGCGGCTCCCTCGGGCGGCGAGGGGAGGGGGCAGTGGCCACGATGCCGGGTCTGCGGGCGGCGGGGAGGGTGCGCGAGGCGCCGGGCCACGGGTACGGCCCCCGCCGCCCCGCCCGTGCGAGGCAGGCAGGCCGGGACGGGAGGGGACTGAAGGCGGGTGGGGTCAGCCGCGGATGAGGTCTCGGAGGGTGTGGAGGGTGGGCTCGTCGCGGATCCCGGCTAGGAGGAGGGTGGTCACTGGGGAGTCGCGCCACAGGGTTAGGCGTTCGGATATGCGGGCTATGGGGCCCAGCAATGAGAGGCCGTCGGCCAGGTCGTTGGGGACGGCGTCGATCGCCTCGTCTCGGCGGCCGGACAGGAACAGCTCCTGGACCTTGGCGGCCTCCTCCTCGAAGCCCATGCGGGAGATCACGTTGAGGTGGAAGTTCTCGCTCTTGGCGCCCATGCCGCCGATGTAGAAGGCCAGCGGGGTCTTGGCCAGGCGCAGCGCCCCGGCCACGTCGTCGGTGACGATCACCGTCACCGTGCACGCGATGTCGAACCCCGCGGGCGCGGCGGCCAGCGCGTCGGCGTACAGCGCGGGGCTGCGCTCCGGGTGGAAGAACAGCGGCAGCCAGCCGTCGGCGATCTCCGCGGCCAGCGCCACGTTCCGCGGGCCCTCGGCGCCCAGGTAGACGGGGATGCGGTCGCGCAGCGGGTGGGTGATCAGCCGCAGCGGCTTCCCCAGCCCGGCGCCGCCCGGGTACGGCAGCGGGTAGTGCGGCCCGTCATTGCGCACGTCGCCCGCCCGCCGCCACACCTGCCGCATGACGTCCACGTACTCCCGGGTGCGCGCCAGCGGCTTCGGGAACGGCGCGCCGTACCACCCCTCCACGACCTGCGGCCCGGACGCCCCGATGCCCAGCCGTACGCGCCCCCCGGTCAGGTGGTCGAGCGTCATCGCGTGCATGGCGGTGGCCGTCGGGGTGCGCGCGGACATCTGCGCGACCGCCGTGCCGAGCCCGATCGCGGACGTACGGGCGCCGTACCAGGCCAGCGGCGTCAGGGCGTCCGAGCCGTACGCCTCCGCCGTCCACACCGAGTCGTAGCCGAGCCGCTCGGCGGCCACCACCGTGTCGGTCGCGTCGTCGGCGCGCGACCCCCAATAGCCCACGTTGATGCCGATGCCGAGGTCGTCCGCCATGCGTGCCTCCCAGGATCGTGTCCGGTACCCGAACTCTAGAACACGTTTCATTTTTCCGTCGGTGGCGGAAACCTCCTTGCGGCGGATCACCGGGATGCGTTGGAGTGACCCGGGGAATGGATCACGCCGTTGGAGGGGGGCACAGATGCCGCGTTTCGAGCTCGGGGTGATCGTCGACACGAAGCGGCTGCGGCTGCGCCCGTTCACCGAGGACGACGTGGACGACGTGCTGCGCGCGGTCGACGACCCGGAGATCCGGAGATGGCTGCCCTGGTCGCACGGCTACGACCGGGCGCGCGCCGTCGACTTCTGCACCCGCGAGGCGCACGACGCCCCGGAGGCCCGGCTGCGCTGGGCCGTCGACGCCGACGACCGGCTCGTCGGGTCCGCGAGCCTGCACCGCGCCGACTGGGGCAACGGCGGCGTCGAGATCGGCTACTGGATCGCGCCCTGGTCCCGCCGCCGCGGCTACGCCGTCGAGGCCGTACGCGCGGTCGCGGCCTACGCCTACAGCCTCGGGCTGCACCGCGTCGAGCTGCACGCCGCCGTCGGGAACGCGGCCTCGCGCGGCGTCGCCGTGCGCGCCGGGTTCACCGAGGAGGGCGTACGCCGGGAAGCCGGGCGGGTGGGCGACCGTTACATCGACATGGTCCTGTACGCACAACTGTCCGGGGATATCTGATGGCGCGTGACGACTTCACCGACCTGCCTGGTGACGACGGTGTGCCGATCTTCCCGGAGAGCCGTGTCGTCGCCGAGCGCGTGGTGCTGCGCCCGTTCACCGAGGCCGACGTCACCGGCAACCAGCGGGCGTGCGGCGATCCGGTGACGCAGTACTGGACGTCCATCCCCGCGTCGTACACCCTCGACGACTCCCGCGACTGGTGCCTGCTGCTGTCGAAGGAGGTGCGCGCGATGGGCGAGGGCGTGGCGTTCGCCGTCGCCGACCGCGAGTCCGACCAGTACCTCGGCACCGTCAACCTGAAGCGCACCGACTGGGAGGCGCGGGTGACGGAGGTCGGCTACCTGGGCGCACCGTGGGCGCGCGGCCGCGGCTACATCACCGAGGCCGTCGCCGCGCTGGCCCGCTGGCTGTTCACCGACCAGGGCTTCGCCCGCCTCGAGCTCAAGGCCGCCCCCGGCAACCGCGCCTCGCAGCGGGTGGCCGAACGGGTCGGCTTCACCCGCGAGGGCCTGCTCCGCGGCGCCGGCGTGATCAAGTCCGGCCGCATCGACCTGGTCATCTACGGCCTGCTCCCCGGCGATCTCGGCTGACACCCGCCCGCCCCACCCCGCCGACGGGGTACGCGGGTGCTTGTGATGGAATTCACGAGCGTTCCGGGACGGGGCACTCCCGTCGGGGCGTTTGGATGGGACGAACCCCTAGTCTCGAGTAGAGGTGTCCGCGCATGGATTCGATCACGTACATGGGCCCGTGGGTGTGGTCCTTCATCCCGCTCTCGCTGGCGATCATCGCCGTTTGCGGCGGGATCCTCTACATCGGCTCTGCGAAGTTCTCCCGCCCGTCCACCGACCGCCTGCGCCGTGAAGAGGCCGAGCGGCTCCACGCGATCGAGCGCGAGCAGGGCGACCGCGCCCCCGAGCTGGTCTAGCGGAAGTCGCGGCTCGGCGGCGCCGCGCCGCCGGCCACGTCCCCGACCGGAAGATCGCGCAACCGGGTCGCGACCAGGTTGACGGCACCGTCGCCGCGTTCGAGGCGGCCGTAGATGATCAACGCGGCCGACTCCAGCGCCGTGCGCCGGTGCCGCTCCCATACGTACGGCGGGCAGATCACGTTCGTCATGCCCGTCTCGTCCTCCAGGTTGAGGAACACCACGCCGCCCGCCGTCGCCGGATGCTGCCGGTGGGTGATCATGCCGCCGACGCTGATGTGCGTGCCGTCCGCGATGTCCCGCAGGCCGGACGCCGCGACCGCGCCGCGGTCGTCCAACTCGCCGCGCAGGTGCGCGATCGGGTGCACCCGGGACACACCGGTGGCCCACAGGTCGGCGATCGTCTCCTCCTCCGGCGTCATGCCCGGCAGCGGCGGCGCGTCCGCGCCCGGGGTGCCGTCCGGGAGCTGGCCGTCCCTAATACGCGAGACCGGCCCCGCCGCCCACAGCGCCGCCCGCCGCGACAGCCCGAAGCAGCCGAACGCCCCGGCCGTGGCCAGCGCCTCGACCGCCGCCTGGGAGAGGTCCGTACGCCGGGCGAAGTCGTCGAGGTCCGCGTACGGGCGGCCGGCCGCGACCGCCGCCGCGGCGTCCTTCCCGAGGTTGCGCACGGACCCCAGGCCGACGCGGATGACCGGCTGCTCGTCGCCGGGCGCGTGCGGGTGCTCCGACGGCGCCGGGACCTTCTCCTCCAGCGTCGCCTCGACGTCGCTGGCGTTGACGTCCACCCCGCGCACCTGGACGCCGTGGCGGCGCGCGTCGGCGATCAGCGTCTGCGGGTGGTAGAAGCCCATCGGCTGGTTGCGCAGCAGCGCGGCGGTGAACGCGGCCGGGTGGTAGCGCTTCAGCCAGGCGCTCGCGTAGACCAGCAGCGCGAAGCTGATCGCGTGCGACTCCGGGAACCCGAAGCTGGCGAACCCGAGGATCTTCTGGTAGACGTCCTCGGCTACCGCACCGGAGATGTCGTGTTCGGCCATGCCCTTCAGCAGCCGCTCGCGCAGCTCCTCGATCCGCTCCGGCGCCCGCTTGGAGCTCATCGCCTGCCGCAGCCGGTCCGCCTCGGCCGGGCTGAACCCGGCGCAGTCGACCGCGAGCTGCATCATCTGCTCCTGGAACAGCGGCACCCCGAGCGTACGGACGAGCGCGGGGCGCATCGTGTGGTGCGGGTACGTCACCGCCTCCTTGCCGTTGCGGCGCCGGATGTACGGGTGCACCGACCCGCCCTGGATCGGGCCCGGACGGATCAGCGCCACCTCGACCACCAGGTCGTAGAAGTTCGCCGGGCGCAGCCGGGGCAGCGTGGCCATCTGCGCGCGGCTCTCCACCTGGAAGACGCCCACGCTGTCAGCGTCCCAGAGCATGCGGTAGACCGCCTCGTCCTCCTTGGGCACGGTGTCGAGGTCGTACCGGACGCCGTCGTGCTCGGCGACCAGGTCGAACGTGTCGTGCAGGCACGACAGCATGCCCAGGCCGAGCAGGTCGAACTTGACCAGCCCGGCGCCCGCGCAGTCGTCCTTGTCCCACTGGAGGACGCTCCGATCGGGCATCGTGGCCCACTCCACCGGGCACACCTCGCCGACCGGCCGGTCGCAGATCACCATGCCGCCGGAGTGGATGCCCAGGTGGCGGGGCAGCCGCTTCATGCGGTCCGCCAGGTCGGACACCGCGTCCGGGATGCCCGCGTCCGGCGGCGGCTCGCCCCCTCCGCCGTGCCCCGGGCCGATCTGCTTGGACCAGGCGTCCTGCTGGCCGGGTGAGAAGCCGAGCGCGCGCGCCGCGTCGCGCACCGCCATCCGCGGGCGGTAGCTGATCACGTTGGCGACCTGCGCGGCGCGGTCCCTGCCGTACTTCTCGTAGACGTACTGGATGACCTCCTCGCGGCGGCGGTGCTCGATGTCCACGTCGATGTCCGGCGGGCCGTCGCGGCCGGGCGACAGGAACCGCTCGAACAGCAGCTTGTACTGGACCGGGTCGGCCTTGGTGATGCCGAGCGCGTAGCAGACCGCGGAGTTCGCCGCGGAGCCGCGGCCCTGGCAGAGGATGTTGTGGTCGCGGCAGTACGCCACGATGTCGTGCACGATCAGGAAGTAGCCGGGGAACTGCTGCTCCTCGATGATGCGCAGCTCGTGGGTGATCTGCCGGTGCGCCTGCGGCGCGATCTCCGGCGGGCCGTACCGTGTCCGCGCGCCCTCGGCGGTCAGCCGCCGCAGTTGCGTGGCCTCGTCGTGGCCGCCGGGCACCGCCCAGTTGGGCAGGCGCGGCGCCAGCACATCGAAGGTGAACGCGCATTCGCGCGCCAGCTCGACCGTGCGCTCCATGACGCCGGGGAACCGGGCCAGCCGCCCGGCCATCTCCGCGCCGTCGCGGATGTGCGCGGTCGCGGCCGCGGGCAGCCAGGACGCCATGTCGTCCAGGCCGCGCCGGGAGCGTACGGCCGACAGCGCCTGCGCGAGCCGCGCGTCGCCGGGGTGGGCGTAGTGGACGTTGTTGGACGCCACCACGTCGACGCCCACGCGCTTGGCCAGGTCGTACAGCGCGTCGTTGCGGGCGTCGTCCAGCGGCTGGTCCTGGTCGATCAGCTCCACGAAGACGTTGTCGCGGCCGAACATGGCGACCATGCGGCGCAGCTCCGCCTCGGCGGCCTCCGGCCCGTGGTCGGCGAGCGCCGCGGGCACCGCGCCCTTGCGGCAGCCGGTCAGCACCGCCCAGTGGCCGCCGTGCCGGCCGAGCAGCGCCTCCAGGTCGTAGACCGGACGGCCCTTCGCCCCGCCGGCGAGCTGCGCCGCGCTGATCACCGAGCACAGCCTGCGGTAGCCCTCGTCGCCGCGCGCCAGCACCAGGAGATGCCGCCCCTCGGGATCCGGCACGCCGGTCTGCGGCTTGAGCAGGCCGACCGACAGCTCCGCGCCGAACACCGTATGGAGCCCGCTCCCCGCCGCGGCGTTCTTGAACTGCACGGCGCCGTACATGCCGTCGTGGTCCGTGATCGCCAGCCCGTCGAGCCCCCGCCTGCCCGCCTCCGCCACCAGCGCGGCCGGGCTGGACGCGCCGTCGAGGAAGCTGTACGAGGAGTGCACGTGCAGCTCCGCCCACTCCGGGATCCGTTCGCCGCCGGAGATGACGGCGACGTTCTTCTCCCGTACGGGGGGTGGCGCGGGCGGTTCCGGTCGCGGTGCGGGGTCACCGCCGCCGCCCCAGGTCAGCTTGCGCTCGAGCTCGCCCCACCGGATCGGCGGGTTATCCCAGCCCACGGCGGTCCCCTCCGCTACTCATATGCGGCCTCCAGGCCCGTACGCGATCCAGGTGCGGGGCGGCTACTCATACGCGGCCTCCAGGTGCCAGTGGCCGTCTTCGAGGAGGAGCAGGCAGGCATGGCCGTCGGCGGTGAGCGCCTGGAAGCGGGCGCGGCGGTGGGCGCGGCCGGGATCCCACCAGTACTCCTCCATCGGCCATGGACCGGTCCACGCCGTCACCCGGCGCGCGTCGCCCCCACGTACGCGCAGCCACGCGGGCGGCGCCGACACCACGCACCGGCCGCTCACCGTGACCGGCGCACCGTCCGCATCGGTCACCGAGACCCGGGCCGGCCGCGGATACACCACGGCGGGCACCGGCGCCGGAACCCGCCCCGGCCAGGGCCCGTCGCTCGCGGCCTCCGGCGTCAGATCGCCGAGCGGCACCCGTACGACCCGCTCCGCCGGCCCCCGCCCCCCGGCCAGCACGGGCCGGACGACCGCGTGATGCCCCAACATCGCCTGCACCCGAGCCGCCGCCCGCCCCACCTTCCCCGAAACCGAGGCCTGCCCCCACAACGCCTGCTGCTCCCCCGAGTCCGGCACGAGCGCGTCCGGCACCAGCCGCAGCCCCCGAACCCCACCAGGCGCCCCCGAGTCCAACTCGGGTTCCGGCCCCAGGCCCGGCCCGGCATCCGCCCCCTGGCCCGGCTCCGGGTCCGGCTCGGACGCCGGACGCGCCCCACCTCGTACGGCGTCCCGTACGCCGGACAGTTGCCAGCGGACGCGTTCGGCGACCGCGAGCGCCGAGAGCGCACCGTCATGCCGCCACAGCCGCGTCAGGACCCGCCCGTCCTCCCAGGTCAGCTCCACCGCGAGCCGTACGCAGGTGAGCCCGCGCGCGCCCAGCCCCGCATGCAGCTCCTCCGCGAGCGCCTTGGCCGCGAACACCACCCGGTCCCCGGTATCGGCCGGCGGATCGAACTCGTACACGCACGACAGATCCGTACGCGGCGCCCGCGGCGCCAGCGGACGCGGATCCAGCCCCCGGGCCAGCCGATGCACCACCACCCCATCAGCCCCGAACCGCTCCGCCACATGCCCCACAGGCAACGCGGCCAGCTCCCCGAGCGTCCGCACCCCCAACCGCTCAAGCAACCCACCCAACTCAGGCCGATCAAGCACAGCCGTGGAGTACCCAGCCAAAAACCCCCGCGTCCCCCCAGCCGCCACCACCATCCCCCCAACCCACCGCGCCCCCGAAGCAGACGCGCCCCTCGACCCGCCCGAGTCCACGCCTCCCGAGGCGGACGCGCTCCCCGACCCACCCGAACCCACGCCTCCCGGGGCGAAGCCCGCGTCTCTCGATCCACCCGAACCCGCTCCTTCCGGTGCAGCCCCCGCGCCCCCCGGCACGAGGGACACCGCCCTGATCTCCGGGGCGGACGGGGCAGTGGCCGCCCCTCCCCTCTCCTCCGGGACAGGCGCAGCGAAGGACCCCGCAGTACCCGGAGCGGAGATCACAGTGGACGCCGCCCTCAGGGCGACCGGGGCAGCCGCCACGCCCGGGGCGGAAGCCGCGCCTCCACCACGCCCTGAGGCGGACGGAGCGGAAGCCGCTCTCTCCGTGCCTGAGGCGGGTGGGGGTGGGGGCTCTGCCCTTGCCTCTCCCGGACCGCGCGGGGCGAAGGGCGCCGGTCCCGTGGATTCATGCTCCCCCGGGGCGGCGCGAGCCGAGCCCGTGGCGCGGGGGTCCTGGGGACGGGGCGGGTCCAGGGCGTGGAGGGGGCGGGGCGAGCCTGAGTTGCCGCGGCGGAGCGAGCCCGGAGTCAGGGACCGGGACGGGCCTGAGGGTGCGCCCGAGGCCGCGAGCGAGCTCGCGTCAGGGAGCCGGGACGGGCCCGAGGCATGGAGCCGGGACGGGCTCGGGGCCGAGGCATGGGGCCAGGACATGCCCAGGCTCGGGGCATGAGGCCGGGACGGGCTCGGGGCATGGAGCCAAGGTGGCCCCGGGGCTTGGGGCTGGGAGGGGGCCGGGGTCGAGTCTGAGATCGGGGCCGGGGCTTGGGGTCGAGGTGACCCCGGGGCTTGGGGCTGGGGAGGAGCCGGGACCGGGCTTGGAGCCAGGGCCGGGCTTGGAGCCAGGGCCGGGCTTGGAGCCCGAGCCGGGCTTGGAGCCCGAGCCGGGCTTGGGGTGTGGGGCTGGCTTGGGACGGGGTGGGGGGCTGGGGTGGGGGGTCGGGGTGGGGATGGAGGCTGGGGGCGTGTTGGGCTTGGGGTGCGGGCGGCTAGGACGGCGGCGAAGATGCCGTCGGCTATTCCGGCGCCGCAGGTGAAGCCCGCGGACGTTACCGCGTTGGCCGCTCGGGTTCGGTACTGCTCCTCTCCTCCGTAGTAGCGGGCGGGGCCGCGTACGGGGGTGGCGCACAGACCTGGGCGCAGGGCCTCTACCTTCGGGGTGAGTTCGGTCAGGGCGGATACCACCCGTTCGAACAGGCGGCCCTCGGCGTCGAGGTCGCGGTCGGCTATCACCAGGGACGGGCAGTGGCGCTGGGCGTCGCGGAGCTTCTGGCCGCGGCGTACGCCCGCGGCGCGAGCCGCGGCGGAGCAGGCCGCGACCCGGCCATCGGAGATCACCGCGCCCGGGGTGTGCGCGTCGATCCGTACGGCGGTGACCGGCCAGTCGGGGCACCACACCACCAGCATCCGCGGCGGCCGTGCCTCCTCCGCCCGGCCGCCCCGGTTCACGCGATCCTCCGTACGGAGGGGAGCTCGGCGGGGGCCACAGCCGGGGGTTCCGCCTCGGTCACAGTGCCGTCGGGGCCGGGGAGCCACAGCCAGGTGTGGTGGTCGGGGGCGGCGCGGTGGGCGGCCGTCACGCGGGCTCGGCGGGCGGTCAGGTGGCCGTGGCCGGGGGCGAGGCCGGTCCACTCGGATTCGGTGATCGCCAGGCGGAGGGACGCGCCTTCCCATGCGCGGGCCCACTCCCCCGTTACGGCCAGGACGCAGTCGTGGCGGCGGACGACCGCGTTGAGGCGGCGGGTCATCGTGGGGGTCGGGCGGTCGGCGGGGCGCAGCAGGACGAGATCGGTGGCGTCGGCCAGGGCCGCGACCGCTTCCGGCCATTGCCGGCCGGGCGCCTCGACCAGGAGCAGGCGTTCCAGGTCGGCCCCCATCTCGGCGGCGGCGACCACGCCGAACTCCGGCATTCCCACGACGGCGGCCCAGCCGGTCGCGCCCTCCGCCCCCGTCGCGCCCGCGACCAGCGCGAGGCCGAGCGCCCCGGGGGTGTCCAGGCGCACCACGGCGCCCCGGTCCAGCCCTCCGCGGGGGAACACCGGACGGAACGCGGGCAGGACGGGCAGTGCGCGCACCGCTGTCAGTCCCATGCCCGCGACAGCAGCCAGCCGCCGCTTCCGATGTCATGCCGCAGCTCATAGACCCCCGGTGTGCTGCCGAGGCCCGCGCCGGCCTCGACCCGCCAGAACTCGCGCTCGACCGGGGCCGTCTGCTCGGCACCGCACTCGGCGGCCTGCCGCTGCCACCACTCGCGGGTGGTCATCCAGTGTTCGAGGACGCGGGTGACGGTATGGAGGCGGCCGCGCCACACGAACCGCACGGGACGGTCGTCCCGCACCCACACCTCTACGGGCTCGCCGTACACACGACTCACCGCCGCTCCCCGACCGTCGCTGCCGAACCGCCCGATGCCGGACGGTCTCACCTGGGGGAAGAGCAGGCACTTAGAACATACATTCGATTAAACCCGAAGGGAACCCGGGGGTACCCCGGAACAGCCGGGCCCGGCCACAAAGTGGTCACGACGCTTGAGGGAGACCACGGGTTTACACCAGCGTGGGACGATCTAGCCCATCGATCGGCCACAACCACATACGGAGCCAATGCGAGTACTAATCGTCACGGTCACAAATAACGAAGAGATGGAGCCGCAGACCGCGGTTCCCAGGAGGACGGCGGACAGTACGTGAACCTCTGGGAGTACATCCAAAGCCGGCAGGAACTCCTCGAATTCGAGTTCCTGCAACACGCCAGCATGATCTTCCAATGCCTGGTGGTCGCCACCGTGGTCGGGGTCGCCGTGGGAGTCGCGACGTACCGGTACCCACCGATCGCCACGTTCGCGACCAGCACCGCCGGGGTGATCTTCACGATCCCCGCGCTCGCGCTGCTCGGCCTGCTCATCGTCCCCCTGGGCCTCGGCGTCGCGCCCACGGTCACCGCGCTGGTGCTGTACGGCCTGCTGCCGATCGTGCGCAACACGATCGTCGGCCTCCAGGGCGTCGACCGCGTCCTCGTGGACGCCGCGCGCGGCATCGGGATGAGCCGGCCCCGCATCCTGCTCCGCGTCGAGCTGCCCATGGCCTGGCCGGTGATCCTCACCGGCATCCGGGTGTCCACCCAGCTCACCATGGGCATCGGCGCGATCGCGGCGTACGCGTCCGGTCCCGGGCTCGGCGACCAGATCTTCTCCGGCCTGTCGCGCATCGGCGGCGCGGGCGCGCTCGAGTCGGTCATCGCCGGAATTCTGGGCGTGGTCGTGCTCGCGCTCATCTTCGACGCAGTCTTCGTCCTGATCGGACGGTTCACCACTTCGCGAGGTATTCGTGTCTGAGACAGTCACCGACAAGGGCACCACGGGCGTGCCGATCGAACTGGAGAACGTCACCAAGCGTTACTCCGCGTCCAGCACCGGCCTCGCCGCCGTCGACGACCTGACGATGTCGATCCCCGCCGGGAAGATCGTCGTCCTCCTCGGCCCGTCCGGCTGCGGCAAGACGACCACCATGCGGCTGATCAACCGGCTCATCGAGCCGACGTCCGGGCGCATCATGATCGGCGACACCGACGCGCGCGCGCAGGAGCCGAACGAGCTGCGCCGCGGCATCGGCTACGTCATCCAGCAGGCGGGCCTGTTCCCGCACATGACGGTCGGCACCAACATCTCCCAGGTGCCGCAGATGCTCGGATGGGACAAGCAGCGCATCACCACCCGCGTGGACGAGCTGCTCGACCTCGTGGGCCTCGACAGCGGGCAGTTCCGCGACCGGTATCCGCGCCAGCTCTCCGGCGGCCAGCAGCAGCGGGTCGGCGTGGCGCGCGCGCTGGCGGCCGACCCGTCCGTCCTGCTCATGGACGAGCCGTTCGGCGCGCTCGACCCGATCACCCGCGAGCGCCTGCAGGACGAACTGCTGCGCCTGCAGGAGGAGCTCGGCAAGACGATCGTGTTCGTCACGCACGACATCGATGAGGCGCTGCGCATCGGCGACCAGATCGCGATCCTCGACAAGGGCTCGCGGATCGCGCAGTACGCCTCGCCGGCGGAGATCCTGGCGAACCCGGCGAGCGAGTACGTCGAGCAGTTCATCGGGTCGGGTTCGGCGATGCGGCTGCTGAACTTCGCGAAGGTCGCCGACGTGGAGCTCGGCCAGGTGGCCGAGGTCGCGCCGGGCGACGAGGTGACCCGTGTGCGCGAGACGATCGCGGGCGCGGACACCGCGTACGCCCTGGTCGTCGATGCCGGACGGCGGCCGACCGGCTGGGTGACCAGCGAGACCATCGACGGCCGCGACGGCACGGCGGGCGAGCTCTCCGCGCCGATCGAGACCACGATCCCGGCGCGGGCCACGCTCCAGGAGGCGATGGAGGGCCTGCTGCACGCGGAGTACGACGTCGTGCCGGTCACCAAGGCGAACGGCGAGTACCTCGGCGTCGTGTCGCTCGGCACGATCCAGCAGGAGCTGTCCGACCTCAAGGAACGGCAGAAGGCCCGCCGCCAGGAGCGCGTCTCGGCCGGCGGTGATTCCGCATGAGCGTGTCCGCGGCGGAGGCGCGTACGGCGACCGAGACGCCGCCGTCGCTGGCCCGGAGGTCCTGGAAGTCCGTGATCACGCCGGTCGTGCTGGTGCTGATCGTGGTGGCGCTGCTGGCGTACGTGAAGTCGCAGAAGCTCGACAGCATCGAGAAGGCCAACCTGGGCCTCGGCTACATCCTGGAGAAGACCTGGCAGCACATCGAGCTGACGGTCGCCGGGACGATCCTGGTGCTGATCATCGCGCTGCCGCTCGGCGTGATCCTCACCCGCAAGGGCGCGCGCTACGCCTCGCCGGTCGTGCTGATGCTGGCCAACATCGGGCAGTCGGCGCCGGCGGTCGGCATCATCGTGCTGTTCGCCGTGGCGTGGCAGATCGGCTTCTGGACGGCCGTGCTCGCGCTGACGGTGTACGGCGTGCTGCCGTCGCTGCGCAACACGATGGTCGGCCTCCAGCAGGTGGACCCCGCGCTGATCGACGCCGGGCGCGGCATCGGCATGTCGGCCGGTGGCGTGCTGGCGAAGGTGGAGATCCCGCTGGCCGTGCCGGTGATCCTCGGCGGTGTGCGGACCACGCTGGTGCTGATGGTGGGCAACGCGGCCATCGCGACGTTCATCAACGGCGGCGGGCTCGGCGACATCGTGGTGGCCGGGATCAACAACCAGCGCCCGCTGGTGCTGATCGTCGGCAGCGGCATGATCGCGGTGCTGGCGCTGCTGATCGACTGGGTGGGCGGCCTGCTCACCCAGCTCTTCTCGCCAAGGGGGCTGTAGATGCGCATACGTAAACTGCTCCCGCTCGTGGCGCTGACGCTCGTGCCGGTGCTCGCGGGGTGCGGCTTGAAGCCGGCCTCGGCGTTCATCCCGGCGGTCTCGGCGGGCTCGATCAAACCGGTGCCGGCGCTGAAGGGCGTCACGATCCGGGTGACCTCGAAGGACTTCACCGAGCAGCTCATCCTGGGCAAGATGACCGTCCAGGCGCTGAAGGTGATGGGCGCGAACGTGCAGGACCGCACGAACGTCCAGGGCTCCACGGCGGCGCGCAACTCGATGCTGCACGGGCAGAACGACGTGCAGTGGGAGTACACCGGCACGGGCTGGATCACCTATCTGGGCCACGACAAGCCGGTGCCCGACCCGCAGAAGCAGTACCAGGTCGTGCGCGACGAGGACCTCAAGAAGAACGGCATCGTCTGGCTGAAGCCGTCGACGTTCAACAACACGTACGCCATCGCCGTCACGCAGAAGACGGAGAAGAAGTACGGGCTGAAGAACCTGTCGGACATCGCGAAGGTGCCCACGGCGCAGCGGACGTTCTGCGTGGAGACCGAGTTCGCCAGCCGGCCCGACGGCATGCCCGGAATGCTCAAGGCGTACGGCCTGAATGTGCCGCAGAGCCAGTGGAAGCGGATGGGCACCGGCGTGGTGTACGACACCACGGCCAAGGGCGGCTGCACGTTCGGCGAGGTCTTCGACACCGACGGCCGGATCAAGGCGCTGAACCTGACGACGCTGAAGGACGACAAGAAGTTCTTCCCGATCTACAACCCGTCGGTGACGTTCCGCAAGCAGGTCTACGACAAGGCGCCGCAGGCGTTCGACGCCGCGTTCGCCAAGATCGCGAACGCCCTCAACACCAACATCATGCGTGAGCTGAACGCGAAGGTGGATGTCGAGGGCCAGGACCCGGCGATCGTCGCCAAGGACTGGATGATGAAGGAAGGCTTCGTGAAGTAGCCGCGCCCGCCCCTCATCGCGTGCGGGTCTCCGCACGCGATGAGGGTGGGTCCGGGCAGGGTCAGGGGGCCTGCGGGCCGGTGCAGGGCGCGCCGGCGCAGACGTCCTGGACGATGCCGGTCCTGAGGAAGGTCGCGGCCTGGTCGACCGCTACCGGGTTGTTCGGCGGATCGTTGTGCGGGTCGTGGCCGGCGGTGGCCGGGATGTTCCCGATGGGGTCGGGCGGGCTGCCGCTGTCCCACATGACGAGTTCGGAGCCGCGGTGGGCGCGGCTCGTGACGCGCGGGATGCCCCAGAACGGCGTGGTGTCGAGGCTGCGGCCGGGTTGCACGGCGGGCCAGTGGACGCCGACGCCGAGCGTGCGCGCCTCGACCTCGGTCCCGATGTTCGTCACCTGGTGGTCGCCGAACGCCTCGTGCAGCAGCACCTGGTGCACGGGGGTGCCGGGCAGCGGGTCGCGGACGACGTGCTGGACGTAACCGTCGCCCTCGCCGCGGTCCCACAGCATCTGCGCCAGCGCGAGGATGATCTGCTGCTGCGTGCGGTCCGGGTACGACTTGTCGATGACCTGCTGGAACACGGTGAACAGCACGCTTCGGTTGAGCAGCGTGCTGAAGTTGACCCCGGGCACGCCGAGCAGCGAGCGCCGGAAGTCCTGCCCGAGGGCGGTCAGCGCGGTGCCCTCGATGCCGCCCAGGCTGTAGCCGGTGTAGGTGAGCTTCGCCGTACGGTCCAGCAGCGGCTTGCCGTTCGCGTCGTGGAACGCGGTCTGCGCGGCGAGGCCGTCCGGGTGGATCATCGCCCGGCCGAGGTAGAGGAAGTCGACGTAGCTCTGCTGCAGGCGGTCCGGCACGGACGGGAACGTGGAGAAGTCCTGCGACATGCTGAGCAGCCACAGCAGGTCACCCGATGACATGCCGGTGAACGTGGCGCCGCAGAACACGCTGTCGTGCGCCTGCGCGGCGGCGTCCGTGCCGCCGACCGAGGTCTGGTCGCCGAACAGGCCGTGGCCGAACAGGACCGGCCGCGCGGGCCCGCCGAACGCGGCATGCGGGATGTCGCACTGGAACGGGACGTTCAGCACCTGCCCCGGTTTCTGCGCGGGCTGGCCGTCGGCGCCGTAGTTGAGCCGGGAGCCGGGCGGGCCGCCGGGGGTGTCGAGGTAGCTGGGCACCTCGATGGTGCCCTCGACCCGGCGGGCGAGCCGCGGGTTCTGCGCCTCGGTGTAGTCGGTGACCTTGGTGACCGTGACGGCCGGCGACTTGCCGCCGAGCTTGCGGAACGCGTCGTCGCGCATGTGGACGGCGCGGCCGGTGATGTTGCGGGTGCTCGCGACCGTGAAGTCCCACGCGAGGTTCAGCCCGCGGGTGCCGATTCCGGCACGGCGCAACTGGCGCAGCACCGGGCGCATGGAGTACCACCGGCCGCGCAGCGTCGCGTCGGCGGGCGGGCGGTCGGCGAGCATGGCGGCGAACGCGGGGTTCGCGGCGATCGGGGCGCCGGAGGAGTCGCGCAGGTTCCGCAGCGCCACGACGTAGTGGTGGCCCTCGGCGAGGTCCTTCGCGGGCCGGATGATCAGCGCGCGCTTCGCCGGGTCGGTGACGCCCGAGTCGAGCTCCGCCCAGTACGGCCAGCGGCGGCCCGTACGGGTGTCGATCAGCGCGATGGGCGCGTCACGGCGCAGGGACCGCGCCATGTCGGTCTGCGGCGCGGCGCCGGTCGTGCCGAGGTCGACGCCCGGGACGACGGTGAGCAGCATCGACCCGGGCGAGAAGCCGTCGTTGCGGTTCGGCTCGGTCGGGTCGACGGGTGTGCCCGCGACGTTGGCCGGCATCATCGCGGGCGTGAGGTTCACCCGCCTGCCGGTCGCGGTGCGGTGGTCGCGCACCGTGTAGTGGTCGTTCGGGAACGGCAGCAGGCAGTTGGCCGGATCGATCGGATCGCACCCGGACGCCGCCGCCTTGGGCGCGCGCACCGGATCGGCCTGCGCCGGGCCGGCGATGACGGCGAGGGGTGTGACCAGCAGCGCCAGGGCCGCTCCGACGGCGGCCAGGCGTCTGTGTGGCTTCGGTAATGCGCGGGGACTGGACACGCGATCGGATCCTCTCGCTGGCTTCGGGCCCCCCGAAACGACGAGAACGCGAGCCAATCTCACGTCCAAGTTACCGCTCGGTCAACCTGTCTTCACTGACCTGCTCCGGCCAAGATCGCCCGCACCGCGGCCACCGGGGATCCCGTACGCACGCGGCTCAGGGCCGGGCCGGGACGAACCGCTTCAACGCCTCCTTGCTGAACTCCACCGCCGCGTTGCCGCGGGCGAGCATGTCGGCCTGGTAGGCGGTCAGCATGGGCAGCAGATCGCGCTCGCCGCTGCCCACCGCGACCAGGCCGTCGCACAGCAGCCGGGCGTCCTCGATCGCGGTGTTCGCCCCGTTGCCGCCGCTGGCGAGGGTCAGGTGCGCGGAGTCGCCCATCAGCACCACCCGCGACTGCGGCCACGCCGCGACCGGTTGGTCGAGGACCCGCGCCCGGCCGATGGCCGCCATGTCAGCGGCGTCGATGAGGGCGAGGATGTCGGGATGCCAGGCCGCCAGCAGGCCGTGGACGAACTCCCGGGTGTCGCCCCGCTCGCGGCGGCCCGCCTCCGGGTGGTCGGGCGGGAGCATCAGCACCCACCGGACGTAACTGTCGCGATGGGGCATCCGGGCGTCCGGCGCGAGGTCGGCGGCGGCCTCGGACGGCTCGCGGCCGAACTCCATGCGGCCGAGCATCAGCGTGACGCCGCCGCCCTTGATCATGGTGCCGCGGCCGGGGACGAGGCGGCGGAACCGCTCGGTGAGGGGCGTTCTCCCCATCACGCCGCCGAGCGGCGACTCCTCCAGCCCGATGTGCGGCAGCAACTGGCGGCGGACGGCGGAGCCGCCGCCGTCGGCGCCCACCAGGACGCCGCCGGACGCGGACGAGCCGTCGGCGAAGGCCGCGACGACCGGGCCGCCCGGCTCCTCGGTGAAGCCGGTGAGCCGCTTGCCGTAGTGGACCCGGTCGCCGAGGCCGGTCAACAGGATCTGCCGGAACACCTGGCGGTCGATGGCCCGCGCCTCGGGCGGCGGGCCCTCCATGTCGTCATCGAGCAGGTTGAGCTGGTCGTCGAACATCAGCCCGGGGCCGGTCAGGCCGCCGCTCGTCGCGCTGACGAGCGCGGACAGCCGCTCCGGGAGGTGCGCCGAGAGGATCTCGAACGCGCGCGGGCCGAGCCCGATGCGGTAGCCCTGCGTTCGGACGTCGACATCGTCGTCGGCCTCGTAGACCTGGACCTCGACGCCGCGGCGCGCGAGGCCGTGGGCGAGCGTCAGCCCGCCGATTCCGCCGCCCGCCACCAGCACGCGGCCCGGTTCCCCTGCACCCATTCCGTCCTCCAATCGACGTGAACACCGTTCACGTGAACAGTGTTCACGCATCCCGGGCGCGTTGTCAACCTGGCAGCATGGGCGGTGGACAACGGAGGTGCCATGGCGCGACGTGACGAGGTCCTCGAGGCGGCGATCGACCTGCTCGACGAGGTCGGCCTCGACGCGTTCACCACGCGGAGGCTGGCCGGGCGGCTGGAAGTGCGGGCGAGCGCGCTCTACCGCCACTACCCCAGCAAGCAGGCGCTGCTCGACGCGATGGTGGCGCACATGGTCGGCGACACCGGCCTCGCCGCGCTGCCCGAAGGCCCGTGGGACGACATCCTGCGGGCCGTCGCCATCGGCACGCGCGAGGGCATGCTGGCCCACCGCGACGGCGCGCGCCTGATCGCCACGTTCAACGACCCCGGCGAGGTGGCGGTCGAGAGCTTCACGAACCTGATCGCCCGGCTCACCGCGCAGGGCGTGCCGGACGACACGGCCGTGGCCGCGGTCGACACGATGTTCGGCTACGTCAACGGCTTCACGATGGAGGAGCAGGCCCGCGAGATCAGCGGCCCGGCCGGCGCGCACCTGTCACGCGAGCAGCGCGACAAGGGGTTCCGCGCCGGCCTCGAGCTGATCATCGACGGGATCAGGACACGGGTTCGGCAACCGGACTCAGCAGACCGGCCCACGCGTCGTCGGCGGTGATGACCGCGAGGCGCTGCGTGGCGCGGGTCAGCGCGACGTAGAGCGTACGCTCGCCGGTCGGCGCGGCCGCCACGATCTCCTCCGGCGCCGCGATCACCACGGCGTCGAACTCCAGGCCCTTGGCGTCCAGCGCCTCGAGCACCTGGACGCGCTCGCCCGCCGCCCCGGCCAGCGACGACGCGCGGCCCGGCGCGGCGATGACCGCGATCGTGCCGTCCACGCGCGCGGCGTCCTCCTCCACGGCGCGGGACACGGCCGCGGCCAGCTCGGTGTCCCCGGCCACGCGGTGGACGGCCGGCGGGTGGCCGCCGGGGCGTACGGCCGCCGCCGGGCGCGCGCCCGGCACCGCGCGGCTCAGCACCCGCGCCGCCACCGCGGCGATCTCCGCCGGGTTGCGGTAGTTGGCGGACAGTTCGTACTCCTCGCGCCGCCGCGCGCCGAGCGCGGTGTCGCGCGCGGCGGTCGACGCCTCGAGGTCGGCGCGCGCGCTCTGCGCGGCGTCCTCCACGATCGTCCAGGTGGCGTGGGGGCCGCGGCGGCCGAGCATGCGCCATTGCAGCGGTGAGAGGTCCTGCGCCTCGTCGACCACGATGTGGTTGTACTCCGGGCGCGGGCCCGCGTCGTCGTCCTCGGCGTCGACCCGCCGCGAGCGTTCGAGGCGCTGGGTGTAGGTGGTCACCTCGTTGAGCTCGACGGCGCCGTCTTCGGAGGTCAGGTCCTCGCCGGTGAAAATGTCGTACCCCTCGACCACACTCGGGTCGTCGCCGTCGGACGGGCGCCGGCGCGGGCGCGGCGGGCGGCCGAGGAGGACGTCCAGCTCGTCGAGCAGCGCGATGTCGGCGTAGGAGTAGCGGCCGCGCGGCAGCTCGGTGGCCCAGCCGTCGGCCAGCGCGGCCACCCGGGCGGCCTCGATGTCGCGCCCGGCCGCGCGCGCCAGCCGCGCCCGGTCGGCCAGCGTGGCGAGTACGTCCGCCGGGCGGCGCAGCGGCCACCAGGCGCTCAGGAAGGCAGTGAAGGCGGTCTGGTCGCGTACGTCCGCGTCGACCTCGGCGCGGTTCAGCGGGCGCGCGTCGTCGGTGCCGAGCGCGGTCAGCCGTTCCCACACGGCGTCGAGCAGCCGCGACGCGGCGAACGCGCGGGCGCCGTTGGCCTCGCGCCGGCGGCGGTGCACCTCGCGGCGCAGTGTGCGCAGCCGCTTGGCCTCGATGCGCACCACCGTGCCGCGGTAGGTGACGGTCAGCTCCTCGGGCGCGCCCGGCGGGGTGTCGGCCACCGCGCGGCGCAGCACCCGTGTCATCGCCGCCTCGCCCTTGACCTGCGCCAGTTCGTACGAATCGTGGTACGACGCGCTCGCGCCCTCGACCAGGTCGCCCAGCGAGCGCAGCACCGCGCCGCCCTCGCCGAGCGACGGCAGCACCCGCTCGATGTAGCGGGTGAAGCGCGGGTTCGGCCCGATCACCAGCACACCGCGGCCGCCGAACCGCTGCCGGTGGCGGAACAGGAGGTACGCCACGCGGTGCAGCGCCACGGCGGTCTTGCCCGTGCCGGGCCCGCCGCGGACGATGACGGTCGCGTCGGCGGAGGCGCGGATCACCTCGTCCTGCTCGCGCTGGATGGTGGCCACGATGTCGCGCATCGTGCCGTCGCGTGTGCGCGCCAGGGCGGCGAGGAACGCGCCGTCGCCCACGACGGTCAGGTTCGCCCCGGCGTCGGCGTCGAGGAGGTCGTCCTCGATGTCGACCACGCGGTGGCCGCGGCAGTGCAGCACCCGGCGGCGCACGACGCCGCGCGGGTCTTCGGGCGTGGCGCGGTAGAACGCCTCGGCGGCCGGGGCGCGCCAGTCGATGACCAGCGAGTCGCGCTCGATCGTGCGCACCCCGAGGCGGCCGATATAGCGCACCTCGTCGTCCTCGGAGAGGTCGAGGCGGCCGAACACCAGGCCGTCGTCGGCGGCGTCGAGCGCACGGGCGCGCAGCTCCGTGCGGTAGACCATGACGTCACGGTCCACGAGCGAACCGAACGTGCCGACATCCGCCTGGCGGTAGGCGTCACGCAGCATCGCCGCCGTCTCTTCGCGCAGCTCCGCAAGCCGTTCGTACGCACGGTCGACATGGCGCTGCTCGACCGCGATCTCCCGCCCGCGCCGATCCACATCCGCCGATGGCTCCACCCTGGCCAAGACGCCACTCCCCCACACCCGAGGAATCGGAAGAATTGATTATGCACCCATGGAGGACGGTCAGGTCAAACCAATAGGCGAATTGGGAATTCAATTTTCCGACCACTCGTACAATGTGATATGATGAACTTATCAATTCATTCGGGCCGCGCCCAATTCCCACCGTGATTTCCGTGTTCCGGTGCGTCACGCCCCCGGAGGCAGCGCCGGAAGGCCGCCCGGCGGCCCGTGCTCGATGAGGTTCCGCACAGCACCGGTGTCCAGATGGCCGGCCACCAGGTCGCCCAGGGCGTCCAGCCGCTCGCTCCGCAGCCCGGCGAACGACGTGCCCGGGTCGGGCGTGAAATCCCGCCCCGCGCGCGCCGCGACGTCACGCAGGAACCCGCGCCGGAACTCGTCGTTCTCCAAGGCACCGTGCCACGTCGTCCCCCACACCGCGCCCACCCGGCAGCCGTCCAGGAACGGCTCCGCGTCGCCCGCCGGCAGCGAACCCATCGACGCGACGCCGTGGTGGATCTCGTACGCCGTCACCGGCGCGCCGTACGCCGCGCCCTCCGGCCGCCCCAGCGTCTTCTCCGCCGCGAACCGCACCCGCACGGGCAGGACGCCCAGGCCGGGCACGACGCCCGCGCCGGACTCCACGTCATCGTCGATCTCCCCGGCGAGCATCTGGTAGCCGCCGCACACCCCCAGCACCGGCCGCCCCGTACGCGCCCGCTCCGTGATCGCGGTGTCCAGGCCGTGGTCGCGCAGCCAGCGGAGGTCGGCCACCGTCGCGCGGGTGCCGGGCAGGATGACCAGGTCGGCGTCGTCGAGCTCCGCCGGGTCCGCGGCGTAGCGCACCACCACGCCCGGCTCCGAGGCCAGCGCGTCGACGTCGGTGAAGTTGCTGATCCGCGGCAGCCGCACCACCGCGACCCGCAGTGTGCGGGCGCCGTACGGCGCGCCCGCCGCCCCCTGGTGCGCGTCCAGCGCCAGGGAGTCCTCCACGTCGATCGGCCGTCCGCGCAGGTAGGGCAGCACGCCGTACGTCCTGCGGCCGGTCAGCTCGGTCAGCCGGGCCACGCCGGGGGCGAGCAGTTCCGCGGCGCCGCGGAACTTGTTGATCACGAACCCGGCGATCAGCGCCTGGTCGGCGGCGTCGAGCAGCGCCACCGTGCCGTACAGGGAGGCGAAGACGCCGCCGCGGTCGATGTCGGCCACCACCAGCACCGGCAGGTGCGCGGCGCGCGCCAGCCCCATGTTCGCGATGTCGCCGGCGCGCAGGTTGATCTCCGCGGGGCTGCCCGCGCCCTCGCAGATCACCACGTCGTACTCCGCGCGCAGCCGCGCCAGCGCGTCCGCGGCCACCTCGCGCAGCCGGTCGCGGTGCGCGTGGTACGACATTGCGTCCACCTCGGCCACCGGCCGGCCCAGCACCACCACCTGGCTGCTGCGGTCGCTGCCCGGCTTCAGCAGGATCGGGTTCATGTACGCGGTCGGCGCGACCCCGGCCGCCGCGGCCTGCATCGCCTGCGCCCGGCCGATCTCCGCGCCGTCCGCGGTGACCATTGAGTTCAGCGACATGTTCTGCGCCTTGAACGGCGCGACCCGCACACCCTGGCGCGCCAGCCAGCGGCAGATGCCCGCGGTGACGACGCTCTTCCCCGCGTCCGAGGTCGTCCCGGCGACCAGCAGCGCGCCCTTCACGCGCGCGCCCCCGTACGCCCGAGGCGCGCGGCCACGGCGATGGCCGCGGCGGCGAGGCCGACCGTACGGGCCAGGCGCGCCGTACGCGCGATGTCCGCGACCTCGGGCGCGCGGCCGTCGCCGAGCTCGGGGCGGTGCTCCGCGTGGCCGCCGTAGGAGTTGGTGCCGCCGAGGCGCAGGCCGAGCGCGCCGGCGAAGGCGGCCTCGCAGCGGCCGGCGTTGGGACTCGGGTGGCGGCCGCCGTCGCGGCGCAGCACGCGGAGCGCGGCGCGCGGCGAGCCCCCGGACAGCGGGGCGCAGGCGGCGGTGAGCAGGGCCGTCAGCCGGGCCGGGAGCCAGTTGGCGGCGTCGTCGAGGCGCGCGGACGCCCAGCCGAACCGCCGGTAGCGGTCGTCGCGGTAGCCGACCATGGCGTCCAGCGTGTTCACCGCGCGGTACGCCAGCAGGCCCGGCACACCGGCCACGGCGCCCCAGAACAGCGGCGCGACGACGGCGTCGGAGGTGTTCTCCGCGACGGACTCCACGGTCGCGCGGGCGATGTGCGGTGCGTCGAGGTCCTTCGGGTCGCGGGCGCACAGGTGCGGCACGCGGTCGCGCGCGGCGTCGAGGTCGCCGCGGCCCAGCTCGCGCGCCATGGCGTCCGCCTCGCGGATGAGGCTCGTACCGCCGACGACGGCCCAGGTGGCGGCGGCCGTGACCAGCGCGCGGGCCACCGGACGCCCACGGGTGGCGCGGTCGGCGGCGAGGCCCGCGGCGGTGGCGGCGCCCACGCAGACCAGGGTGTACGCGACACCGCGCGCCCGGTCGTCGGCGTACAGCCGCCGCTCGACGGCGCCCGCGGCCCGCCCGAACCCGGCCACCGGATGGCCGCGTCGCGGGTCGCCGAACACCAGGTCGGCGGCCACACCGCCGAGAATCCCGGCGGCCGTCGCGCCCCTCTGTCCCCTGACCACGAGCGCCGAGCCTAACGAAGCCCGGTCGGGGGTCAGCGGAGGGACTCCTCCAGGGCGTCCCAGTTGAGGTCGAGCCAGTCGATCGCGCGGGTCAGCCGCGGGCCGGCGCCCGCGGACCACATGCGCGCCCAAGGGCCGCCGCGGGTGCGGGCGCGGGCCTGCATGGCGGAGTACGAGCGGTCGAGCCGCGCGCGTACGGCGGGCAGGACGCGCGGGCGCTCGGCGGCGTCGAGGCCGTACGCCGCGCAGAAGCGGGCGATGCGCGGGCCCACCTCGACGCCCTGGTGGGCGCGGTCGCGGTCGACCGGGTCGGCGATGGGCGCCCAGTGGCGCAGCGTGGTGGCGACGTCGAACAGGCGGGTCGTCGGCCTGGCCAGGTCGAAGTCGATCATGGCGACCGGCCGCCCGTCGCGGAAGACCACGTTGTCCGGCGTGAGGTCGCAGTGGCCGATCAGCTCGGGCGCGGCGTCGAAATTGGACACCGCGCCCGTGTCGAACGCCACACCCTCGGGGGGCGCGAACCCGGCCACGGCGTCGTGGTAGCGGCGCAGCAGCCGCGCCACGCCGGCGAGCGCGTCGTCTCCGGCGGCGTACGCGGGCAGCGGCTGCGGCGGCGTGGCGCCCGGGACGTACGTCAGCGTCTCGCGCCCGCGGTCGTCGATGCCGAGGAACCGCGGCGCGGCGTCGAACCCCGCGCGCTCGAGGTGGCGCAGCAGCGCGTGGACGGCGGCCGAATGCGGTCGCACGGGGCGGCGCACGGTGTCGCCGACCCGGACCACCCCATCGGTGACATCGCCGCCGACCAGCGGAATCTCCACCTCGCCGAGGCGGATCACGGCGCCCGGATGAATCATCATGGAAGGATAAGGCCCGCGATCCGATGCCCGAACCCCGAACCCGAGAACTCCTCACGACGCACCGTGAGCATTCGACGACGCGCCGTTGATCCACGTCATGGGTTCCCCATCCGCACGCCAAGCCGTGCACAATTGGGCACGAGCGCCCGTAGCTCAGCGGATAGAGCAGGTGCCTTCTAAGCACTTGGTCGCAGGTTCGATTCCTGCCGGGCGCGCCACCTCCCCCGGGCCCCTCAGGTCCCGCGTACGGACCGGTACGTGAGGAGGGCGAGGGCGGTGCCCACGGTGCGGGTCTCGACGAGGCGCAGCGGCTTCATCGCGGTGGTCTCGGGGTAGAGGCGGGCGCCTTTGCCGACCACGACCGGATACGTCATCAGGCGGAGCTCGTCGGCGAGGTCGTGGGCGAGCAGGGTGTGGGCCAGCCGGCCGCTGCCGTAGACGACGATGTCGCCGGCCACCTGGCGCTTCAGGCGTGTGACCTCCTCCACCGCGCCGCCCTTCAGGACCGTCGAGTTCGCCCACTCGGGGCCGTCGAGGGCGGACGACGAGACGACGTACTTGGGCAGGGCGCGCAGACGCTCCCCCCACACGTCCGTACGGGACGCCCATCCGCGCCCGACGAACCAGTCGTGGCTCCGCCGCCCCATCAGCAGGGCCTCGGCGGCCAGTGCCTCCGCGACCTCCACCTCGGCCCACGCCGCGCGGTCCTCGGCGCTGATCAGGGTGAACCAGTTGCCGCGCCCCGATTCCAGCTCGCCGGTCGGGTCCTGGACGACCCCGTCGATCGAGATGTTCTCGCTGATGACGATCTTCCCCATGCCGGTCTCCTGCTCGCGTTGTCGGCTGTCGGTGGTGTCGACGCCGCGGCGCCGGGAAAAGGGGCGCCCGGCGGACCGCCCCTTTCGCGCCCCGGCCGGCGTCGGTACAGGATGGAAACGCGACCGAGTACGGGAGAGGCGGCGCGGATGGGGCCGGTGGGCGGCGACCTGATCGGGAGGGCGCGTACGGGCGACGGCGAGGCGTTCCGTGCGCTGACCGAACCGCACCGGCGTGAGCTGCACGTGCACTGCTACCGGATGCTCGGGTCGTTCCAGGACGCCGAGGACGCCCTCCAGGACACCCTCGTGGACGCCTGGCGCGGGCTCGCGGGGTTCGACGGCCGCGCCTCGATCCGCACCTGGCTCTACCGGATCGCCACCAACCGGTGCCTGACCGCGCTCCGCTCGGCCGCCCGGCGTCCGGCCAAGGCGTGGGACATCCCCGGCGTCGAACCGCCCGAGCCGACCCGGCTCGGCGAGGTCGCCTGGCTGGAGCCGTACCCCGACGCCCTCCTCGACGGCGCGGCCGACGTGCCGCTCGGCCCGGAGGCGCGCTACGAGCGGACCGAATCGATCTCGCTGGCGTTCGTGACCGCCCTCCAGGCGCTGCCGCCCCGCCAGACGGCCGTCCTCATCCTGCGCGACGTCCTCGGGTTCCACGCGGACGAGGTCGCCGGCATGCTCGACACGAGCGTCGAGTCGGTCAAGAGCGCCCTCAAGCGCGCGCGGTCCGGCCTGCGGATCCGGCGGGCGGCGGACGGCCTGCCGCCGCCCGCCGCGGGCTCCGCCGCCGAGGACGCGATCGTGGCGCGGTTCGTCAGCGCGTACGAGTCCGCCGACGTCGACGCGATCGTGGACCTCCTGACCGGCGACGTCTTCATGTCCATGCCGCCGTTGCCGTTCGAGTACGAGGGCCGCGACGTCGTGGCCCGCTTCTTCGCCCTCCTCTTCCGCGCGGGCCGTACGTTCGACCTGGTGCCGACCCGGGCCAACGGGCAGCCGGCGTTCGGCGCCTACCTCCGCGCCGCGCACGGCGTGCGGCACGGGACCGGCCTGTACGCCCTGACGCTCGCCGGCGGCCGCATCTCCGCGATGAGCCGCTTCGAGAACACCGTGCTCCCGTCGTTCGGGCTGCCGCGGTCGCTGCCCGAGCGGGCTACGCCGCCGGGGCCGACGCCTGGTCCGGGCGTACGGCCGCCCGCGCCGGGCGGGTCTCCGGGCTCCGGGCCACACACCACGCGGTGATCAGGCCGGACACGGCGAGGAACGCGGCGACGAG
Source organism: Streptosporangiaceae bacterium (assembly GCA_036502625.1). GTDB lineage: Bacteria > Actinomycetota > Actinomycetes > Streptosporangiales > Streptosporangiaceae > DASXYG01. The sequence goes on along the minus strand of DASXYG010000005.1, from coordinate 9,789 downwards.
CCAGGGCCTGCCGTCGAGGGCGGACAGCAGGGACGCCGCGATCAGCGGTGTGAGGCCGCCGATCACCGCGGACCCCTGGTACGCCAGGGACAGGCCGGTGTAGCGGACGTTCGCGCCGAACAGCTCGGTGAAGAACGTCGACTGCCCGGCGAACATGAGCGTGGGCCCGAAGATGTACATGGCGATCAGCGCCACCCAGACCAGGGCCTCGGACTTCGAGTTCAGCAGCAGGAAGAACGGGAACGCGGCGACCACCACGAAGATCGCGCCGGCCAGGTAGACGGGGCGGCGGCCGTAGCGGTCGCTCAGCGCGCCGAAGACCGGGGTCGCGACGATGCCGAGCGCCGACGCGATCAGCATTCCGTTGAGCGGCACCGACTTGGCCACGGCGAGCTGGGTGGAGATGTAGGAGATGGCGAACGCGTTGCCGACGTTGGACGAGACCGTCTCGGCGATGCGGGCGCCGAACGTACGGCCGAGCACGCCCGGTGTGCGGAACACGTCCACGACGGGCCGCCGGGCCAGCGCGTCCTGGTCGCGCAGCCGCTCGAACTCGGGGGTCTCCCGCACCTTCATCCGGATGAACAGGCCGACGACCAGCAGCACGGCGCTGATCAGGAACGGGATCCGCCAGCCCCAGGAGTAGAGCTGGGCGTCCGGGAGCCGGGTGATCAGCGCGAAGATGCCGGTGGCCAGCATGATGCCGGTGGACGAGGCGGCCTGCGGCACCGAGCCCCACAGGCCGCGGCGGTGCGCGGGCGCGTGCTCGACCGTCATGAGGGCGGCGCCGCCGTACTCGCCGCCGAGGCCGAACCCCTGGCCGAGGCGCAGCAGGACCAGCAGGATCGGCGCCCAGATGCCCGCCGAGGCGTACGTCGGCAGCAGGCCGATCGCGAACGTGCAGGTGCCGACGACGCTGAGCGTGATGATGAGCGTCGTCTTGCGCCCGGCGCGGTCGCCGAGGTGGCCGAAGACGATGCCGCCGAGCGGCCGGGCGAGGAAGCCCACGCCGAAGGTGGCGAACGCGCTCATGGTGCCGAGCGTGGGATTGCCGGCGGGGAAGAACAGCTTGCCGAGCACCAGCGCCGACGCGGTGCCGAAGACGAAGAAGTCGTACCACTCCATGAGCGCGCCGGCGAAGCTGCCGAGCGCGACACGGGACATGCGGGCGCCTTTGGGGGGCTGCGGTTGGGACATCGGTCCTCCTGCGGTGGGGCGCGCGTGGGGTCCTGATCGGGGTCGGGGATGGGTGTCACCTGCCGGGTTCGGGCCAGGCGATGGTGACCTTGATGTTGCGGGGGTCGCGGGTGGCGGCGAACGCGTCGGCGGCGCGGTCGACCGGGTACTCCGCCGTGACGAGCCCGCCGGCCAGTGCGGCGCGGCCGGGGTCGGCGGCCAGGTGGGCGAGGACGGCGTCGATGTCGCCGCGGACGTACAGGCCGGTGCCGCGCACGTCGATCTCCCAGCGCTGCAGCCGGGCCAGCGGCAGCGGCGTGTCGCCCGGCGGGACGCCCACGCAGACGAGCGTGCCGCCGGGCACGGTCGCGGCGCCCGCGGCGGCCAGCGTCGCGGGGGCGGCCACGCAGTCGAATGCGGTGTCCGCCGGGCCGGGCTCCGCGTCCGGGGCGGTGACGCGGTCGGCGCCCAGCCGTACGGCCAGGTCGCGCTTCTCCGCGACCGGTTCGACCAGCGTGACGTGGTCGGCGCCGCGCGCGACCACGGCGGTGAGCACGGCCAGGCCGACCGGGCCGCCGCCGATGACCAGCACCCGGCCCAGCGGGTGCGCGACCCGCCCGACCGCGTGCCAGCCGACGGCCAGCGGCTCGGTGAGCACCGCCGTACGGGGGTCGAGGCCGGACGGCACCCGGTGGCAGTAGCGGTCCTCGACGACCACGCGGTCCTGGGCCAGGCCGGGCAGCGCGAACCCCAGCACCTTCGCCGTGGCGCACCGGTTCTCCGCGCCCGACCGGCAGTTCGCGCAGGCGCCGCAGGTGTGCAGCGGGTTGACGACGACCAGGTCGCCGGGCGCGCAGTGGGCCGCGTCCGGGCCCGCGGCCAGCACCCGGGCGACGCCCTCGTGGCCGGTGACCACGGGCGGGCCGACGAACGGGTGCCGCTTGTCCAGGACGTGCACGTCGCTGCCGCAGATGCCCAGGCGCAGCGGGGCGAGCAGCACGTCGCGCGGGCGGTGCGGCGCGGGCGCGGCGGCCCGGACGAGGTGGACGCCGCCGTCGTCGCCCAGCACGACCTGCCGGATCGCGGCATCCATGGTCAGCGGCCCCCGACCACGTCGTCGACCACCTCGGTCAGCTCGCGCAGCCGCGGCACGGCGTGCTCGGCCAGCGCGGCGGCGGTGTCCGGTGCGCCGACGACCCGGCGCCACACGGCGCGCCCGGCCAGGAAGCCCGACGCGCCCTCCTCGCAGGCCAGCCGGACGGCGTACGGGAACAGGTCGTGCGGCACGCCGGTGGACAGCACCACCCACGGGCCGTCGATGGTGTCGGTGAGCTCCGCGCAGGCGCGGCGGATCCCGGCCTCGTCGCCCTCGCCGTGGCGGGGCACCTCCGCCTTGTACAGGTCCGCGCCGAGGCCGCCGAGCTCGCGCGCGGCGGCCAGCACCCCGGCGTCCCAGTCCTCCGGCGTCCACGCCGAGCCGTCGCGGGGCGCGCGGGAGACCGGCTCGACGATGCTGAGCAGGCCCGCCGTACGGCAGCGCGCCACGAAGTCGCGCGTCATCGCGATCCGTACGGCCGGGTCCTCGTCCGGGCGCCACAGTACGAGGAGCTTCAGCGCCACACCGCCGGACGCGCGCACCCGTACGGGGTCCACCGCGTCGTCAATGGCGACGTGCGCGACGAACTCGCGGTCGTCCGCGGTGAACGCGTCGGCCGCGGCGATCATGGCGCAGCCGGGCGCGATGGCGTCCGCGGCGAGCACGGCGTCCAGGCTGAACTGCCGGTCGAGCAGCACGGCGGACGCGTACGGGGTCAGCGCGCGCACCGCCGCGACCTTGAACGCGGTGATCTGCTCGTCGGTGACCGGGCCGTCCTGGAACTCGGCGAACATGGCGCGCAGCGCCTCGCGCTGGTCCACGGCCAGCATCGCGAACGCGCCTGACGGGCGCGCGAGCGCGGAAAGGTCGGGGACGGTGGGGGCGGACGCTGACGTCACGGTTCTCCTCGCTTCGTACGGGGTTGATCGGGGGTGAGGGAGGTGGCGGGCCGGCGGGCGGCCAGGGCCCGGGTCTCGGCGTCGTCCGGTATGCCGCCGCGCCCGTCCAGGCCGCGGCAGGACAGCGCGGCGGCGGCGTTCGCGTACGCCAGGGCGGCGGGCAGCGGCATCCCCCCGGCCAGCGCGGCGACCAGCGCCCCGTGGAACACGTCCCCGGCGCCGAGGGTGCTGCGCACGTCGATCCCGGTATGCCCGGCGACGGCGTACGCCCCTTCGGGTCCGGCCGCGTACGCCCCATGGGCGCCGTCGGTGGCGGCCACGACGGACGCGCCGTCGCCCCGCGCCGCGGCCAACAGGTCGGCGATGTCCGCGGGTACGGCCTGGTCGACCGTGGTGGCCGGATCGGCCGGGTCGCCTACGGTGGCCGCGCCGGGGGCGGCGGCCGGGCCGTACAGGTCGCGGAGGGCGGCGACGGTGGGGACGTAGACGTCGACCTCGGGTGGGCGGCGCTGGGGGCGCAGGTTGCCGGCGTCGTAGCTGACCGTGGGGCGGGGGGTGCCGGGCGCGAGGGCGGACAGGAGCGGGCGTACGGCGGGGAGGCCGGCGTGGTCGACGTGGAGCCAGCGGGCGGAGCGGATGCGGGCGGCCGTCGGGGAGTCGGGCGGGATCTCCAAATCCGGGCCGGGCAGGACGCAGATGGCGCGCGAGCCGCGCGCCCGGTCGACCAGCACCACGCACGAACCCGAGGCGCGGCCCGGCACCGTGCGCAGGTCGGCGGCCACGCCCTCGGCGCGCAGCGCGTCCGCGATCAGGCCCGCCTCGCGGTCGTCCCCGACGGCGGCGACCAGCGCGGACGGCAGGCCGAGGCGCGCGGCGGCCACGGCGGCGGTGGACGCGGGCCCGCCGCCCGCCGTGCGCATCTCCTCGGCCACGACCCGGCCGTCCGGATCGGGGAACCGGGGAAGCCGCGCCACGGTGTCCCACATGGCGACGCCCACGAACACGGCGTCCGGCGGCCGCGGCGACATGGCGTCACCTCCACGGAGAATGTTCGATTTCTTACATCGATTGCGTGGACGCTAACAACGCACCGGGCGCCGGTCAACAAGGATGGTAGTTTTTCAACATTCGACGGAGAGGGGCGGCGACGTGACGGCACGCGCGATGCGGTACGAGGCCGCCCCGGCCCGCCGCCAGGCGATCCTGGACCGCGTCCGCGCGACCGGGTTCTGTTCGATCTCGGACTTGGCCGCCGACCTCGCCGTCTCCGACATGACGGTCCGCCGCGACGTCCGCCGCCTGGACGACCTCGGCGAGGTGCGCGCCGTGCACGGCGGCGTCAGCATGCCCCCCGGCCAGGACTTCGGCGCCCGCGCGCACACCAACGCCGGCTCCAAGGGCCGCATCGGCGCGGCGGCGGCCGCCTTGATCCGCCCCGGCGAGACGATCGCCGTCGATGCGGGAACCACCGCGTACGCGCTGGTGAACGCGTTGTCCGACGGGTTCACCGGCAGCGTCGTCACGCATTCCGTGCCGGTCATGCAGGCGCTGCTCGACCGTCCGGGCATCCGCTGCGTCGGCCTCGGCGGCGACCTGTACGCCCCGAGCCGCGCCTTCGCCGGACCGGCCACCGTCGAGGCGGCCGCGCGGCTGCGCGTCCGCTGGTGCTTCCTCGGCGCCGCCGCCGTCGACGACCGCGGCTGCTACGGCGCGTACGACCTGGAGCGGCCCACCAAGCAGGCGCTGATGGACATCGCCGACCACGTGGTGCTGGTGGCCGACGCCGGCAAGTTCGCCGAGTCCGCGCCGGTCCTGCTGGCCCGCCTGGACCGGCTGCACACCGTCATCACCGACGCCGAACCGCCGCGCGCGCTGCGCGCCGCCCTGGCGAAGGCGAAGGCGGACGTCATCGTGGCCGGAGGGGGCTCCAGGTGATCATCGACGGGATGTCCGTACGGGTGCTGACCGCGCCGCTGAGCGAGCGGGTGCCCATGTCGTTCGCCGCGCTCACCGCCCGCCACGGTGTGCTGGTCACGCTGCGCTCCGGCGACGCGACCGGAACCGGCGAGAGCTGGGTCAACCACCCCGACTGGGGGTGGCGGGAGCGGGTCGCGACTCTTGACGGCATCCGTCCGCTGGTCGTCGGCGCCGACGCGGCCGACCCGGCGGCGCTCATGCGCGGCCTGGCCGCCCGGCTGCACGGCGTGGCGCGGCAGTGGGGCGCGCCCGGCCCCGTCTGGCAGGCGCTCAGCGGCATCGACATGGCCGCGTGGGACCTCCTCGGCATGGCCCGCGGCCGTCCGGTGGCCGCGCTGCTGGCCGAGGCCGCCGGCGCCGCCGCGCCCGCCGAGCGGGTGCCCGCGTACGGCAGCGGCGTCGGGCCCACGCGGGTCGCCGAGCTCACCGAGCGCGCCCTAGCCGCCGGGATGCGCGCCGTGAAGATCAAGGTCGGCTTCGGCGAGGACACCGACCTGGCCACGATCCGCGCCGTACGCGCCGCTGCCGGACCGGGCATCGAGGTCTTCGCCGACGCGAACCAGGCGTGGGACCTGCCCACGGCGGAGCGCATGTGCGGCCTGCTGGGCGCGTACGGCGTCGCGTGGTTCGAGGAGCCGCTGGCCGAGGACCGCCCGGACGACCTCGCCGCGCTGGCCGAGCGCACGGGTGCCGCCCTGGCGTCCGGCGAGAACGCGTACGGCCGCGACGCCTACGCCGCGCGGCTGGCCGTGCCGGCGCTCGCGCACATCCAGCCCGACCCGTCGAAGACCGCGGGGATCAGCCTCAGCGACGAGATCGGCCGCCTGCCGGGCACCGCGCGCCTGAGCCCGCACTGCTACGGCGCCGCCCCCACGCTGGCCGCGTCCGTGCACCTGGCCGCCGCGGCGCCGCGCCCCGGCTGGATCGAGCTGGACCTCCGCGACAACCCCCTGCGCACGGGCATCGCCGAGCTTCCGCCGCGCACCGCCGACGGCCACCTCGTGGTGCCCCGCTCCCCCGGCCTGGGCCTCGCGTACGACCCCGATGCCCTCGACCGCTACACCGAACCGGCCGCCTGACCCGGCTCAGGACTCCGCTTCGATGTTCCGCCAGACGTTGATGGCGTGCTGCTCGAACAGGTCGGCGGCGCGGGCGGCGTCGCGGGCGCGTACGGCGTCGACCAGCGGGCGGTGGGTCTCCGCGATGGTGGCGAGGTCGGGGTAGTAGAGGCGGTTGGAGACCACGGTGAAGCCGCGTATGCACCCCTCGACCATGGCCCACACCTCGGGGAGCAGCGGGTTGCCGGTGGCCTGCCAGATGCGGCGGTGGAAGGACGCGTCGGCCTCGACCACGCCCCAGAGGTCGTCGCCGCCGGCCGCGGACCGCAGCCGGGCGAGGTCGTGCTCCAGGCCGGCCAGCAGCTCCTCGACGACGGCGTCTCCGGCCTCGCACGCCAGCCGGCCCACGATGCGCTCCAGCGGGATGCGCACCTGGTAGGCGTGGCGGGCGTCCTCGGTGCTGATCTCCGCGACGAAGCTGCCGCGCCTGGGCAACTGGATGACGAGCCGCTCCCTGGCCAGCCGCGACAGGGCCTCGCGCACGGGCGCCTGGCTGACGGCGAGGCGGCGGGCGATCTCCTGCTCGGCGAGCCGGTCGCCCGGCCGGTAGCCGCCGCCGGTGATGGCCGCCTTCACCCATTCGTAGACCTGGTCGGACACCAGGATCCGGCCGAGCGGCGCCTCCGGGCCCGCATCCGGGCGTACGGCGGGTTCGGCGCCATGGGGCGGGCGGGACGGCACGGCGGGCTCCCGGGGGTGTGCGCGGTTGACATCGGACGACGCGGTCGAGTAGATCATACCGATAAATCGCCAATCGATTAGCGATTGGCTTTCGCCCCGATCCGTCACCCCCGAGGAGAACCCCCGCGCCATGTCCGCTCCCCATCCCCCGCCCGCGGCGCCGCGCGGCATCGACCTGGCCCGCGTCCGCGCCGAGCTGACCGCGCCGCTGATCTGCGACGTGCTCGACGCCGCCGGGCTGCGCCACCAGGCGCTCGGCACCGGAATCGGCCCGCTCGACGCGGACTCCGTGCTCGCCGGCTTCGCGTTCCCGGTCGCCATCCAGCGGGTCGACGACATCCCGGCCGAGCCGTACCGCGGCCTGGTCGCCGCGCTCGACGCCATCGGCCCCGACGAGGTGTTCGTCGTGCCCACCGCGCGCGCCGCCGACATCGCCGTGTGGGGCGAGCTGCTGTCCACGGTGAGCAGGGCGCGCGGCGCGGCCGGCGCGCTCACCGACGGCCTCGTACGCGACACCCGCCAGATCCGTGAGCTGGGCTTTCCCGTAATGTCCGCCGGGACGATCCCGTACGACAGCAAGGGCAGGCACGAGATCGTCGCGCACCGGGTCCCGTGCCGGATCGACGGGGTCCGCGTCGCGCCGGGCGACCTCGTGTTCGGCGACTCCGACGGCGCGGTGGTCGTCCCGGCCGCCCGTACGGAGGAGATCATCGCCGCCGCCTTCGGCAAGCGCGCCGGCGAGCACCTCTTCCGCGACGCCGTCCTCGCGGGCCGCAGCGCCACCGACGCCTACGCCGAATACGGGGTGCTGTAGAACCCATGGCCACGACCACAGGACCCGGCGCCGCGCTGATCCGCCGCGCGACCGTGGCGGGCGCCCTCGGCACCGTCATCGAGTGGTACGACTACGCCCTGTACGGCGCGGCGTCCGCGCTGTTCATCGGCCCGCTGTTCTTCCCCGGCGCCTCGCCCACGGTCGGCACGCTCGCCGCGTTCGCCACGTTCGCGGTCGGGTTCTTCGCGCGGCCGGTCGGCGGGCTGATCATCTCCCACTACGGCGACCGGATCGGCCGCAAGCCGACGCTGATCGCCACCATCGTGCTGATGGGCGCGAGCACGGTCCTGATGGGCGCGCTGCCGACGTACGCGAGCGTCGGCGTGCTCGCGCCGGTCCTGCTGGTGCTGCTCCGGCTGGTGCAGGGCATCGGCGCGGGGGCCGAGCTCGCGGGGGCGACCACCATGATCGCGGAGTACGTGCCGCGGAACCGGCGCGCGTACTACACGTCGATCCCGAACGCCGCGACGGCCGCCGGCCTGACGCTGGCCAGTCTCGCGTTCCTGGCGATCCAGGCGCTGCCGCAGGACGAGGCGCTCGCCTGGGGATGGCGGATCCCGTTCCTGGCCAGCGCGCTGATCTTCGCGGTCGCGATGGTCATCCGCCGCTCCCTGGTGGAGACGCCGGCGTTCCGGCAGGAGCGCGACGCCGCGCACGGCCCGGCGAAGCCGCCGGTGGTCCGGCTCCTCAAGGAGCGGCCGCGCGAGGTCCTGATCGCGTTCCTGTCCATCACCGGCCACAACGCCAACGCGTACGTGCTGAACACGTTCGCGCTCAGCTACATCACCAAGACGCTGCACATGAGCGAGGGCGCGGGGCTGACGGCCCTCGTCGCCGCCGCGCTGGCGGCCATCGTCACCACGCCCCTGTTCGGCCGCCTCGCCGACCACGTCGGGACGCGCCGGGTGTTCGCGTTCGGCGCGCTGTTCGTGGCCGGCGCGGCGTTCCCGTTCTTCGCGCTGCTCAACACCCGGGTGCCGCTCGTCGTGGCGCTCACCATGATGGCCGGCTACGGCGTCGGGTTCGGCGCGATGGCCGGCGCCCAGGGCGGCTTCCTCGCCGACCTGTTCGACACCCGCTACCGGTTCACCGGCATCGCCGTCGCCCGCGAGGCCAACGGCGTGCTGATCGCCGGCCCGACACCGTTCGTGGCCACCGCGCTGGTCTCCACGGCCGGCGGCCGGCCCTGGCTGGTCGCGACGTACCTCGTGGTCTGCACCCTGATCACCGTCGCCGCCCTGGCCGCGATCGGCCGCCGGGCGGTACGGGCACCGGCGCGCTGAGCGGCGTCCATGTCGCGGCGTGCGGGCTAGTCGTTGATGACGCCCTTGGTGAGCAGGACACAGCCGTACGGCCGCGACTCCGTGGTGGTCACGACCGCGAACGCGGACTCGGCGCGCGCGTAGAACGCGAAGCGGTCGATGGGGCGCAGCGCGATCGGCCGGGCCTCGGCCTCCTCGGCGATGCCGATGACACCCCGCTGGACGTCCGGTATCTCGCCGGCCGCGTCCACCGGATGCATCCCGGTAAGCGGCTCGTCGACGAACGTATCCAGCGGCAACACGCTCAGCACCACACGCGCCGCCGCATCCAGGTCACACCCGTCAAGCCGCACAACCCGCCGCGCCCGCGCCGTAGCAGGGAAATTCCTATCCACCAGCGCAATCTCGTCCCCATGCCCCATCTGAGCCAGGACGTACAGCAGTTCGGGGGTCAACAGCGACGACAGACCCTTGAGCATGGCAACGGCCTCCGGGGGGTGGGCGGCATAAAGATCAAGACCATTCTCCGCACGACGCCACCCAGAACGCCACCGCGCTCGGCATCCTCCCGCTGCCGCCCCGGACGGAACCACATCGTCTCCACCGGCGCTTTCCCAAGCTGGCCCGTTACCGCGTACGCGCTCGTCGCGCTGGCGATCGGGGCGGGCGGTGGACACGCTGAGACGGGCTGGGCGCGAGGGTGGGCGTGGCTGGGGTGGGCGAGGCGGGAGGGTGTGGGTGGGCG
>DASXYG010000004.1:0-26893 GCA_036502625.1 Streptosporangiaceae bacterium | reverse complement strand
CCACCTTGATCAACCGGGTCGCGGATGATGTTTCGCTTTGGCCACTGGGGCGGTGTCCGAAGTGCGGGGCGCGGCTTTCGGCGGGGGAGATGGTGCCGGTCGTCTCGTACCTGGTGCGGCGGGGGCGGTGCGGGCACTGCGGCGAGCGGTACGGGCGGTCCTATCTGGTCGTGGAGCTCGTCACGGCGGTCGCGTTCGGGCTGCTGGGGCTGCGGTTCGGGCCGAGCCCTGATCTTGCGGCGTTCCTCTACCTCGCCGCGGTGGGCGTGGTGCTGTCCGGGATCGACATCGCCCGCCACCGGCTGCCCGACGTGTTCACCAAGACCTCGTACCTCGTGCTCGGCGGGCTGTTCGCCATCGCCGTGCCGCATCTGCCCGACGGCCCCGAGCGGTTCATCTACGCGCTCATCGGCATGGCCGCCATGGCGCTGCTGTACTTCATCATGTGGCTGATCAACCCGCGCGGCATGGCCTGGGGCGACGTGAAGCTCTCCGGGTCGATCGGCCTGGCGCTCGGCTGGCTCGGGCCGAGCGCCTTCATCACCGGGCTGTTCGTGGCGTTCCTGTTCGCCTCGGCGTACGGCCTCGTCATGATCGTCCGGCGGCGCGCCACGATGAAGTCCGCGATCCCGTTCGGGCCCTTCATGATCGGCGGAACCCTGATCGCCGTGCTGCTCTCCAACGTCGTCCACCTGTACGGCTGACCGTACGACCGGGCCCTAGTTCGGCTTCGGCACCGCCGGCGGGGTGGGCGGCGTGGGCGGGGTCGGGGGCGTCCACTGGTTCCCGTGGTGCGACCGGTGTGAGCCGTCGTGGCGGCCGGGCGGTTCCGGACGCTCGTCGGTGTAGCCGATCCGCGCGTCACCGGACTTCGTGCCCACCGTGATGATGTTCTTCGCCGTCGTGTTCGTCAGCACGTACGACTCCAGCTCGCCGGACGTCACGTCCGGCCGCACCTGGTACGGCCCGCTGCCCCGCGGCACCCGCACGGTGACGTCGCCGGACAGCGTCTCCGCGGACACCGTGGTCGGCGCCGTGGTGAACCTCGCGTTGATGTCGCCGCTCTTGTCGTCGAACGTGCCCACGCGGCCGCCGAGGCCGTCCGCGTCGATGTCGCCGGACTTCGTGTCGGCGGCGACGTCGCCGCCGATGTCGCGCAACGTGATCGACCCGGACTTGGTGGACGCCTTCACGTCGCCCGCGACCCCGTCGACGCGGACGTCGCCGCCGGCGTTGTCGACGCTCACCGGACCGGTGAGGTCGCGTACGGAGATCGACCCGCTGTGCGACGTGACGTCAAGCGCGACGCCGTCCGGCACGCTGAGCCGCAGGTCGGCGAAGCACTCCACGCCCACCGAACGCGAGCAGTCGAGGCTGAGCCGCAGCGTGTCGCCGTCGCGGACCTCCTGCACGCCCGGCCGGGTGTAGTTCCAGTGGGTCTCCCACTGGCCGGTGATCTGGTTGCCGTCGGCCGGCCGGACGTCGAGGTCGCCGGGGCTGTCCAGCTCGATCTTCCGCACACCCGCGCCGTACACCTGATTGATCGTCTCCTCGTGCGTACGGAACGGCCCGATCATCGAGACCATGCCGAACACCACGCACAGCAGCACCACCACGCCGGGGATGAGGATCCACCGGCGGCGATGCGCGCGCTCGGCCTCGAACTCCGGCGAGTGCGCACGGCCTGAAAGTGTCATCTCATGCCCTCGTTCACTTCTCGGGTTCCGTGGTGCCGCTGTTCAGGTAGCGGACGACGGCCATGACCCGGCGGCTGTAGCCCTGGGTCTGCGGCAGGTCGAGCTTGCGGAAGATGTTGTTGACGTGCTTCTCCACCGCTGACTCGGAGATGTACAGCGTCTGCGCGATGCGGCTGTTCGCGTGGCCCTCCGCCATCGCCCGCAGCACCTCGAGCTCGCGGTCGCCGAGCTGGGCGAGCGGATCGGACTGGCGGGTGCGGGTCAGCAACTGCCTGACCACCTCCGGGTCGAGCGCGGTGCCGCCCGCGGCCACCCGGTCCAGGGCGTCCATGAACTCGCCGACCGCCGCGACCCGGTCCTTCAGGATGTAGCCCACGCCGCCGGAGTCGGCGGCGATCAGCTCGGTGGCGTACCGCTCCTCGACGTACTGCGACAGCACGAGCACCGCGACGTGCGGTGTCCGCGTACGGATCTCCAGCGCGGCCACCAGGCCCTCGTTCACGTGCGTCGGCGGCATCCGTACGTCGACCACGGCGACGTCGGGCTTGTGCTCGTCCACCGCGCGCAGCAGCGTCTGCCCGTCGCCGACGGCCGCGGCCACCTCGTGGCCCTCCTCCTCGAGCAGGCGGGTCAGCCCCTCGCGCAGGAGCACGGAATCCTCGGCGATCACGATCCGCATGGTGTCTCAGTCCTCGGCTTTCTCAACGGGCTCAATGGGGTCGGTGGGCGGCGGGGCGTACGGCAGCTCCACCGTGATGATCGTCGGGCCGCCCGGCGGGCTGGCGAGCCGGAACGTGCCGTCGACGGCCGCGACGCGCTGCGCGAGGCCGCGCAGGCCGCTGCCCTCGGGGTTCGCGCCGCCGCACCCGTCGTCGCGGATCACCACGAGCGTCGTGTCGACCAGCGCCGTGACCGTCACCTCGACCAGCGCCGCGCCCGCGTGCTTCACCGCGTTCGTGACGGCCTCGCTGACCACGAAGTACGCGGCGGTCTCCAGCCGGGCCGGCAGGCGGCCGTCGAGCCGGTAGTCGACGCGTACGGGCGCGCCGGCGCGTGAGGCCAGCGAGGACAGCGCGGCGTCGAGGCCGCGGTCGTCGAGGATCGCCGGATAGATCGTCCACGAGACGTCGCGCAGCTCCACCAGCGCCTGCTGCGCCGCGTCGTGCGCCTGCCGCAGCAGTTGGTCGGCGTTGTCCGGGTTGCGCGCGGCGGCCCGGCGCGCCCGCCCGACCAGCATGCCGAGTGCCACGAGCCGCTGCTGCACGCCGTCGTGCAGGTCGCGTTCGATGCGCCTGCGCTCGGCGTCGACGGCCTCGACGACGCCCGCGCGGCTCAGCGTCAGCTCCGCCACGCGCGCCGACAGCAGCGCCTGGTCAGTGGGGCCGAGGAGCATGCGGGCCAGCTTGACGCCGAGCTCGGCGAACGCCAGCGCGAGCAGCGGCGTGAACACGATCACGGCGGCCAGCCCGCCGTACGCCACGATCGGTGTGAGCAGGCCGGATGTGGTCGGCCGTCCCGGCGACTCCAGCCAACTGAACACCGCGAGCTGGAGGAGCGACGCGCCCAGCGCCCAGGCGTCGATCACCACGATGCCGCTGAGCAGCGCGGCCAGCGTCACCGCCGTCACGGACGCCATGTCGCGCCGCAGCCGGCCGGTGATGCCGAGCTCGGCGGCGGAGCGCAGCGCGGGCAGGTCGGCGCCGAGCAGCAGGGTGAGCTGGTAGCGGCGGGCGATGGCCGCGCCGTAGACCATGCGGCGCAGCACCCGCAGCCAGCCGCGGCGCACCGGCGGCACGCCCGCGACGACCGCGGTGACCAGCAGCGTGAGCAGGATCAGCGGGAGCACGACGATGCCGAAAAGCAGGTCGTCGACCGAGCTGACGGTGCGGACGAGGAACTGCCCGCCGTACACCTGGCGTACGGCCACGCCGACATGCCGCCGGGGGCCTGGGGCGTCGGGCCTCTCCGGCCGCTCCGGGCGGGGCGCGGCGGTCGTCGTCATCGCCGTCCTCTCGCGTCGGGTGGTCGGGTGGTCGGTCCCTTATGGCCAGTATCGACGCTAGAGGTCACGGCGGCACCCGGCCATCCTGGCGGCCACCCGGGAACGCTGGGGAAAACCGCACTCTCGCGCGCGGGGTGTGGCGGTGGCGCGCATCCGCTACCTTCCTCCCCATGACGAACACGGCCCGGCACGGTCTCGGCGCGCTCATCGGCGTCATCGTCACGCCCGTCGCGTGGCTGCTGGTGGCGTACGCCGGCGAACCGCTGCTGCGCAACCTCCAGTTGTTCGTGACGCGCGTGACGATCACCGGGACGATCCTGCCGATGCTCGCCATGATCGTCGCGGGCGCGCTGCTCGGCCTGCTGGCGACCACGTTCGTCTCGCCGGTCGGCGCCGTCGTCGCCGGCGCGGTCTACCTGCTCGCCGGCCTGGCCTACCCGGTGCTGTTCCACCAGATGTTCGAGGTCACGTCCTGGCTGCCCGGCAGGCTGGCGCTCCAGGCGTCGAACGGCGGCTTCAACGGCATGTACCTCGTCGCCGGGGCGCTGCTCCTGATGTCCGCCATCCCGCCCAACCGCTGGCGCCCCGCCCAGCCCACGAGGTGAGTGACCCGTGCCCAACGTCGTCCGCCATCTGGCCGGTATCCCGGCCGGCATCATCCTGACGCTGCTGACCTGGATCGGGCTGGGCTGGGCGAGCCGTCAGTACACCGAGTCGTTCCAGCAGAACTTCGCCGTACGGCCGACCGCGCCGGTGCTGATCTCGGTCGTGCTCGTGCTCCTGGTGGGGGCGGGCCTCGGCCTGGCCGCGTCCGCCCGGTTCATGTCGCCGGTCGCCGCGCTGATACCCGGTGCCGTGTTCTTCGTCCTCGGCCTCGCGATCATGCTGCTGCCGGTCCAGACGCGGTTCCTCACGGACATCTCGCCGCTGGGCGTCGGCATCGAGACGTACAGCTTCAGCCTCCTGGGCGTCTACCCGGTGCTCGGCCTGCTGCTGATCATCTCCGGCGTCCCGCCGCACCGCTGGCGCGCCAAGCCGCGCGCCCAGCCGCACCCCACAGGGCCGGTGGTCCAGGAGGGGCGACCGGCGTGAAAGGATTGCCGCATGTTGCGCTGGCTCACCGCGGGCGAGTCCCACGGGCCCGCACTCGTCGCGATCCTCGAGGGCATGCCGGCCGGAGTCGCGGTCTCCACCGATGACATCGCCGCCGCCCTCGTGCGCCGTCGCGCGGGCTACGGCCGTGGCGCCCGGATGAAGTTCGAACAGGACGCCGTCACCCTCCTCGGCGGCGTCCGCCATGGCCGCACCCAGGGCGGGCCCGTCGCCGTCCAGATCGGCAACACCGAGTGGCCGAAGTGGGAGAAGGTCATGTCGGCCGACCCGGTGCCCGCCGAGGAGCTCGAAGGCGTGGCCCGCAACGAGCCGCTGACCCGGCCGCGCCCCGGCCACGCCGACCTCGTGGGCATGCAGAAGTACGGCTTCGACGAGTCGCGGCCCATCCTGGAGCGGGCCAGCGCCCGCGAGACGGCCGCGCGCGTCGCGCTCGGCGAGGTCGCGCGGCGCTTCCTGGACCAGGTGTGCGGCGTCCGCGTCCTCAGCCACGTCGTGTCCATGGGCCACATCGCCGTCCCGGACGGCTTCCTGCCCGGCCCGGACGACCTGCCGCGCATCGACGCCGACCCGGTCCGCTGCGCCGACCCCGAGACCTCGGCCGCGATGGTCGAGGAGATCGAGGCCACCAAGCGCGACGGCGACACCCTCGGCGGCGTCGTCGAGGTCATCGCGTACGGCCTGCCCCCGGGCGTGGGCAGCCACGTCCACTGGGACCGCAGGCTCGACGCCCGGCTGGCCGGCGCGCTGATGGGCATCCAGGCCATGAAGGGCGTCGAGATCGGCGACGGCTTCACCACCGCGGCCCGCCGCGGCTCGGCCGCGCACGACGAGATCGAGCGCTCCGACGGCCGCGTGCGCCGCGCCACCAACCGCGCGGGCGGCCTCGAAGGCGGCATGACCACCGGCGAGCCGCTGCGCGCCCGCGTCGCCATGAAGCCCATCTCCACCGTGCCGCGCGCCCTCGCCACGATCGACGTCCGTACGGGCGAGGCCGCGAAGGCGCACAACCAGCGCAGCGACGTCACCGCCGTTCCGGCGTCCGGCGTCGTGGCCGAGGCCATGACCGCGCTGGTCCTGGCCGAGGCGATACTGGAGAAGTTCGGCGGCGACTCCATCGAGGAGACCGGCCGCAACATCTCCGGCTACCTGTCCTCCCTCGCGATCAAGTAAGAGCCATGTCTGACAACGAGACCACCCGCCCGGCCGCCGTGCTCATCGGCCCGCCCGGGTCCGGCAAGTCCACCGTCGGCCCGCTGCTGGCCGCCCGCCTCGGCGTCACGTTCCGCGACACCGACGCCGACATCGAGGCGCGCGCCGGCCTGACCGTGCCCGACATCTTCGTGACCCAGGGCGAGGAGCGCTTCCGCGAGCTGGAGCGCGAGGCCGTCGCCGCCGCGCTCACCGGCCACGACGGCGTCCTGTCGCTCGGCGGCGGCGCGGTCATGGCCGACGCCACCCGCGAGCTGCTCCGCGGCCACAACGTGGTCTACCTCGAGGTCGCGTTCCCCGTGGTGGTCAAGCGGGTCGGCATCGACGCCTCGCGGCCGCTGCTGATCGGCAACCCGCGCGCCCAGTTGAAGAAGCTGCTCGACGCCCGCGTCCCCGTCTACGAGGCCGCCGGCACCCACACCGTGAACACCGACCACCGCAGCCCCGACGAGGTCGCCGAGGCCATCCTCGCGGCCCTCGGCGCGCCGGCCCGCGCATGACCGTACGGGTCCCGGTCGGCGGCGAGAGCCCGTACGACGTGGTCATCGGCACCGGCGTGCTCGGCGAGCTGCCCGCGATGGTCGGCGACCGCGCCGCCCGGGTGGCCGTCGTCCACGGCGAGTCGCTCGCGGAGATCGCCCGTCCCGTGTGCGGAGCGCTCGAACACGCCGGCTATGCGGTCCATCCGCTGCCCGTGCCCGACGGCGAGGCGGCCAAGACCGCCGGCGTCGCGGCCGGGCTGTGGGCCGCGCTCGGCCGCCACGGCTTCACCCGTACGGACGCCGTCGTGGGCGTCGGCGGCGGCGCCACCACCGACCTCGCCGGGTTCGCGGCCGCCACCTGGCTGCGCGGCGTGCGCGTCGTGCTGGTGCCGACGACCCTGCTCGGCATGGTCGACGCCGCGGTCGGCGGCAAGACCGCGATCGACACCGCCGAGGGCAAGAACCTCGTCGGCGCGTTCCACCCGCCGGCCGGCGTGCTGTGCGAGCTGACCACGCTGGCCACGGTCCCGCGCGCCGACTACGTCGCCGGGCTGGCCGAGGTGATCAAGGCGGGGTTCATCGCCGACCCGGTGATCCTCGACCTCGTCGAGGCCGACCCCGAGGCCGCGCGCGCGCCCGAGGGGCCGCACACCGCCGAGCTGATCGAGCGCTCGGTCCGCGTCAAGGCCGAGGTGGTGGCCGCCGACCTGCGCGAGAGCGGCCGCCGCGAGTTCCTCAACTACGGCCACACGCTCGGCCACGCGATCGAGCGCGCCGAGGCGTACCGCTTCCGCCACGGCGACGCCGTCGCGATCGGCATGATCTACGCCGCGGAGCTCGGCCGCCTGGCCGGCCGGCTCGACGACCGCACCGCCGACCGCCACGCCCGCGTCATCGCGTCCGCGGGCCTGCCGACGCGCTACGCCGCCGACGCCTGGCCCGGCCTGCGCGCCACCATGAGCGTCGACAAGAAGAGCCGCGGCTCCCGGCTGCGCTTCGTCGTCCTCGACGGCCTCGCCGCCCCGGCCATCCTCGACGCCCCGCCCGAGGACCTCCTGGCCGACGCCTACCGCGCGGTCTCCGCCTGACCCGAGACGAGAGGACGTACGAAACGTGGCACGCGTACTCGTACTCAACGGACCGAACCTCGGCAGGCTCGGCAGCCGCGAGCCGGACGTCTACGGCGCCGCCACCCTCGCCGACCTCGCCGGCACCTGCCGCGAGGCGGGCGCCGAGCTGGGCATGGACGTCGAGGTGCGGCAGACCGACGACGAGGCCACGCTGCTGTCGTGGCTGCACGAGGCCGCCGACGGGCGCGTGCCCGTGGTGCTGAACCCCGCCGCGTTCACCCACTACTCCTACGCGCTGCGCGACGCGATCGCCCAGCGCACCGCGCCGCTCATCGAGGTGCACATCTCCAACCCGGCGGCCCGCGAGGAGTTCCGCCACACGTCGGTCGTGGCGGGGGTTGCGACCGGCACCGTGGCCGGTTTCGGCTACGCGTCGTACACCCTCGCGCTACAAGCCCTGGCAAAGATCTCCGCCGACGCCTGATCGTTACGCGGTGACGCGTCCCTGACCACCGGCGGTCTTCGGTAGGAGCGCTCCCACAATCGCCCTCGGCACCGTTGACACAGCGATCACAGAGGCTTAGCGTCCCGCAGCGAACGGCTTGGATCTCGCCACAAGGGACGGTAAGAAATGACCCGTTTCCCGATTCCTACCCGTATGGGCGCGGCCGTCTTATTGGCGGCCGCGTCACTCATCCCGGCGACGGCCCCCGCGCACGCGGGGACGCCGCGCGTCACCGTCGAGAAGTTCGGCTCCGCGCCGGACGGCACCCCCGTACAGCGCTACACCCTCACCAGCGCGGCCGGCATGCGCGTGCGCATCCTCACGTTCGGCGGCATCGTGCAGTCGATCGACGCGCCCGACCGGCACGGCCACCTCGCCGACGTGGCGCTCGGCTACAAGTCGGTCGCCGACTACGTCAAGGACCAGGCGAACCAGGCGACGTACTTCGGCGCCCTGATCGGCCGCTACGGCAACCGCATCGCCAAGGGCACGTTCAAGCTGGACGGGAAGACGTATCACATCCCCGTCAACAACAACGGCAACGCGTTGCACGGCGGCACCGTCGGGTTCAACCTCAAGGTGTGGAAGGCAACCCCGATCACGTCCGGCGGCACCGTCGGTGTGCGGCTGCGTTATGTCAGCCCCGACGGCGAGATGGGCTTCCCCGGCCGCCTGACCACCACGGTGGAGTACACCCTTGGGCGCGGGAACGCGCTGCGCATCCACTACGGCGCGACGACCGACAAGCCGACCGTCGTCAACCTCACCAACCACACGTACTTCAACCTCGGCGGCGAGGGCACCGGGACGATCTACGGGCACCGCCTGACGATCGACGGGAGCAGGTACACCCCGACCGACAAGACGCAGATCCCGACCGGCGCGATCGACAAGGTCGCGGGCACCCCGATGGACTTCACCCGCCCGTACCCCATCGGCGCGCGCATCCGCGACGACTTCCCGCAGTTGATCATCGGCCAGGGCTACGACCACAACTGGGTGCTCGACCGGAACGGGCCGACCGCGTACGGCGGGCTGCACCAGGCCGCGCGCGTGGTCGAACCGAACAGCGGCCGCGTGCTGACCACGTACACCACGCAGCCGGGCGTGCAGTTCTACTCCGGCAACTTCCTCGACGGCACCGAGATCGGCATCTCCGGCCACGCGTACCGCCAGGGCGACGGATTCGCGCTGGAGACCCAGCACTTCCCCGACTCCCCGAACCATCCGAACTTCCCGTCGACCGTGCTGCGGCCCGGCCAGCGGTACGACCAGACCACCGTCTACGCGTTCTCAACCACCTAACCGGAAGGCGGCGCCGGATATGACCAAGATCAACCCGGAGGTCGAAGAAGCCATCGACACCCTTGACCTCCCGAGCACCACCCGGCGCCGCCTGCTCAGCGGCGCCGGCCTGGCGAGCGCCGGGCTGGCGGCGACGGCCCTGCTCAGCGGCTGCGCGAACGCGAGCAGCGGCGGCAAGGGCGGCGTGGGCGCGTTCCCGTCCACGCCGAAGTGGCGGTTCGTGTTCGTCAACCACGTCACGACGAACCCGTTCTTCCAGCCCACGCAGTACGGCATCCAGGACGCCTGCACGCTGCTGAACTGCACGTCCCAGTGGACGGGCTCGAAGACGTCGATCGTCCCCGAGATGGTCAACGCGATGAACACGGCCGTCTCCGGCAAGGCCGACGGCATCGCCGTGTCCGTCGTGGACGTCAAGGCGTTCAAGGACCCGGTGGACAAGGCCCTCCAGGCCGGCATCCCCGTGGTCTCGTACAACGCCGACGGCGCCGTCGGCAACCCCGGCTCGGACCGCCTCGCGTACGTCGGCCAGGACCTCTTCGTCTCCGGCCAGCAGGTCGGCATGCGGCTCGCCAGCCTGATGACCGCGCCCGCGGACGTCGTCGGCTTCATCGCCACGCCCGGCGCGCTGAACATCCAGCCGCGCATCGACGGCGCCAAGGCCGCGCTGCAGAAGTCCGGCAAGATGAAGAGCTTCAAGGCGGTGACGACGGGCGCGGAGACCCCGCAGGAGATCTCCACGATCGACGCCTTCGTCCAGGCGCACGGGAACGTGAAGGCGTACTTCTCCGTCGACGGCGGCTCCACCGAGGGCCTGGGCGACGCCATGACGAAGCACAAGCTGAAGGCCAACGGCGTCGTCGCGGGCGGCTTCGACCTCGAGCCGAAGACGCTGTCGGCGATCAAGGCCGGGAACCTCGACTTCACCGTCGACCAGCAGCCGTACCTCCAGGGCTTCCTCCCGGTGCTCTACCTGTACCTGTACAAGCTGTCCGGCGGCCTGGTCGCGCCGTCGGAGACGAACACCGGCCTGAAGTTCGTCACCAAGGACACCGTCGGCCCGTACCAGACGACCAAGACGCGGTACGAGGGCAACAGCGAGAAGCAGGAGTACGTCAAGACCAGCGGGCCGATCGCGCACGCTTCCTAGGGGGTTGGTCAGTGAGTGACACGCGGACGGCGCCCGAGACCGTGCCGGCGGCCCCGCCGCCGCCCGGCCTCGGACGCCGTGTCGGGGCGGCGTTCCTGCGCCTGCGCGAGGCCAGCATCCTCGCCGTGGCGATCATCCTGGTCGTCTACTTCTACGTGAACCGGCCCGACTTCCTCGACGTCGGCAACCTGGTCACGGTCTCGCACTACGTCGCGCCGATCGCGATCCTGGCGGTCGGCGAGGTGTTCCTGCTGATCAGCGGCGAGATCGACCTGTCCGTCGGGTGGACGTACACGTTCGCGCCGTTCGTCATGTACTTCGCGGTCGAGGACTACGGGTTCCCGCCGGTGCTCGGCATCGTCGTGGCGCTGCTGGTCAGCGCGCTGGTGGGGTTCATCAACGGCACCGTGACCGTACGGCTCGGGGTGCCGGCGTTCGTGACCACGCTGGGCATGCTGTTCGCGCTCGAGGGCATCACGCTGATCACCTCGGGCTCGTTCCCCAAGGAGATCCCGGCGTCCGCGGCCGGCACGCTGCAGACGGTGCTGGGGCAGCAGGACTGGTCGGAGATCATCTGGGCGGGCGTGATCGTCGCGATCTTCTACCTGGTGCTCACCCGCATGCGCTGGGGCCTGTACACCTTCGCCGTCGGCGGCAACCTGCTGGGCGCCACGGAGTCGGGCATCAAGGTGAGCCGGGTCAAGATCGGCAACTTCATGATCTGCAGCACCCTCGGCGGCATCACCGGCATCCTTGAGGCCTTCCGCATCGACTCGATCGACCCCGCGGCCGGGGGCGAGACGGTCATGTTCTACGCGGTGGCCGCGGCGGTCATCGGCGGCACCGCGCTGGCCGGGGGAGTGGGCACGGTCCTCGGCGCGTTCCTCGGCGCGGTCGTGCTCGGCATCCTGGAGGACGGCTTCAACCTGCTGGGCATCAGCGCCAACACGTACTACCTGATCCTCGGCATCGCCGTCCTCGTCGCCATGATCGCGAACGTCTACCTGGCACGCCTGCGCCGTACGGGGAGGATCTGATGGCCGACGACGCCTCGACGGGGCCGGCGGAGGTGCTGCGCGTCGAGCACCTGGCCAAGCGGTTCGGCGCCGTCTCCGCGCTCACCGACATCAACCTGCGGCTGGACCAGGGCGAGGTGCTCGGCCTGATCGGCGACAACGGCGCCGGCAAGTCGACGCTGATGAAGATCCTCTGCGGGTTCCAGCCGCCGAGCGCGGGCCACATCAGGCTGTACGGCGAGCCGGTGCAGTTGCACTCCGTGGAGCACGCCAGGTCGCTGGGCATCGACATCGTCTACCAGGACCTCGCGCTGGTGAACCAGCTCAGCGTCTACCACAACATGTTCCTCAACCGGGAGATCGTGCGCTGGCCGTTCCTGTCCAACCGGGCGATGCGGAAGCGGGCGCGCGAGGCGCTCGACTCCATCGGCGTGAAGATCGACTCGGTGGACACCGAGGTGGCGAAGCTGTCCGGCGGTCAGCGGCAGGCCATCGCGGTGGCCCGCTCGGTGTTCTCCGACACGCGCATCCTGCTGCTCGACGAGCCGCTGGCCGCGATGGGCGCGAAGGAGGGGCGGCTGATCCTCGACCTCGTCGACGACATCAAGGCGCGCGGCGACATGTCCATGATCATCATCGCGCACAACTACGCGCAGATCATGGGCGTCTGCGACCGGGTCAACCTGCTCCAGCACGGCGAGATCACCTTCGACAAGCGCACGGCCGACACGTCTCTGGAGGAGCTGACCGACCTCGTGGTGGCCGAGTACCGGCGGCGCCGTACGGGCGAGGGCAATGGCGCGGAGTCGGGCGGCGAATCGGGCGGCGACGTCAATAACGGGTAATCATTTCGGCGCGAAATCACGACACGTGAGCGCGGAACTTCGTACCGTACGCGCTCGGGCGCATGATCGGGAACGTGCAGACCGCTGAGGACGCCGCACCCGCCCGTACCGTACGCCGCGCGCCCATGCGGGCCACGCTCGTTTGCGCCGCCGTGGGAGCGGTCGCCGCGCTGGCCGTCGCGCCGGGCGCGCCCGCCCTCGCGGCGGCGCGGCCGGTCGTCGTGGCGCACCGCGGCGGCGCCGCGTACGCGCCGGAGAACACCCTGGCCTCCGTGAAGTACGCCTGGATGATGCGCGCCCACTGGCTGGAGACCGACATCCAGCGCACCAAGGACGGCCGGCTCGTGCTGATGCACGACCCCACGCTGCGCCGCACCACCAACGTGGAGACGCTCTACCCGAAGCGCCGCCCGTGGAAGGTCGGCTCGTTCACGCTGAAGCAGATCAAGCGGCTGGACGCGGGGAGCTGGTTCGGCCACCGCTTCCGCGGTGTGCGCGTGCCCACGATGCGGCAGTACCTCAGGCTGCTCGACCGTACGGGCCAGGGCGTGCTGCTGGAGATCAAGTCGCCGGAGCTGTACCCGGGCATGGTCAAGCAGATGCCCCAGGAGCTGCGCCGCGAGGGCTGGCTGGACAAGGCGCACCGCGGCCGGCTGGTCGTGCAGAGCTTCGACGCCGGTGCCGTGCACGCGTTCCACAAGCTGGCGCCCAAGGTGCGCACCGCCGTCATCGGCGCGCCGTCCGGGGCGCGGCTGCGCGCGGACGCGAAGTTCGCCGACGTCATCAGCCCGAAGTTCACCGACGTCACGAAGAAGTACGTCGCGTCGGTGCACGGCACGCGCGGCGCGCACGGCGAACGCCTGCGGCTCATGGTCTGGACGGTCGACGACCGGAAGCGCGCGAAGCGGCTCGCGGGCGACGGCGTGGACGGCGTGATCACCGACCGTCCCGACCTCCGGCCCTGATCACTGGTGACACGGCACCGAACGCGGTTCTAGTATTCCGGGGTGGCCGAACTTCTCGCGACGTACGCCGAGCGTGCTCCCGGCGTCACGGCGCTCACCGACGACACCGGAACCGTCACCTGGGGTGACCTGAACCGCCGCGTCAACCGGCTGATCCACGCGCTGCGCGGGCTCGGCCTCGGCGCGGGCGACACCATAGCCATCCACTCCGGCAACCGCCGCGAGTACATCGAGATCATGGCCGCCGCGGCGCACGCCGGGCTGCGGTACGTCCTGGTCAACTGGCACTGGACCGCCGACGAGCTCGGCTACGTCCTCGACGACTCCGGCTCACGCGTGCTGTTCTCCGACGCCGCGTTCGCCGGCGTCGCCGAGAAGGCTGGCGCGGCGCTCGACCTCGCGGCGCGGATCTCGCTGCCCGAACCGGACGGCACGCAGGTGCCCGGCTTCACGCCGTACGAGGACCTGCTGGCCGGCGCGCCGGACACCGAGCCGGACGGCCAGACCGTCGGCACGCAGATGATCTACACGTCCGGCACCACCGGCCGCCCGAAGGGCGTCGTGCGCAGCCGCCCCGCCGAGGACCCTCCGATGTCGCAGCTCCAGGCGACCATGGCGGGCATCAAGGCGCTGCTCGCGCTGCCCGAGACCGGCACCACGCTGCTGGTCGGCCCGATCTACCACTCCGCCCAGTGGGCGTGGTCGTTCGGCCCGCTGCTCGGCGGCTTCCCGCTGGTCATGACCCGGACGTTCGACCCGGCCGCGACGCTCGACCTGATCGAGGCGCACAAGATCACCAATGTGCACCTGGTGCCCACGCAGTTCGTCCGGATGCTGCGGCTGCCGGACGAGCGGCGCGCCGCGTTCGACCCGTCGAGCCTCGTCGCCGTCTG
Organism: Streptosporangiaceae bacterium; assembly: GCA_036502625.1. Classification (GTDB taxonomy): domain Bacteria; phylum Actinomycetota; class Actinomycetes; order Streptosporangiales; family Streptosporangiaceae; genus DASXYG01. The sequence goes on along the minus strand of DASXYG010000004.1, from coordinate 12,641 downwards.
GCACGGCGCCGCGCCGTGCTCGCCGGAGATCAAGCGCCGCATGATCGAGTGGTGGGGCCCGGTGATCTGGGAGTACTACGGCTCCACCGAGGCGTCGATCAACGCGGTCGTGTCGTCGCGCGAATGGCTGGAGCACCCCGGCACGGTCGGCCGCTCCACCGGCATCGCCGAGATCCTCGTACTGCGCGACGACGGCACGCCCTGCGATCCCGGCGAGCCGGGCCAGCTCTGGTTCCGGCTGGCCGGCGACGGCGACGTGTCGTACTGGAAGGACGACGCCAAGACCGCGCAGATCCACCGCGCCGACCGTACGTTCACCACCGGCGACGTCGGCTACCTCGACGGTGACGGGTACCTGTTCCTGACCGACCGAGTCATCGACATGATCGTCTCCGGCGGCGTGAACATCTACCCGGCGGAGATCGAGGGCGTCATGATCGCCCACCCGGCGGTGCGCGACGTCGCCGTGTTCGGCATCCCCAACGAGGAGTTCGGCGAGGAGGTCAAGGCGGCGATCACCGTCGAGGACGGCTACACCGCCGGCGACGGCCTCGCCGCCGAGCTGATCGCCTGGTGCCGCGACAAGCTGGCCGGCTACAAGGCGCCACGGTCGATCGACTTCCAGGACGAGCTGCCCCGCACCCCGACTGGCAAGCTGTACAAGCGCCTGCTCCGCGAGCCGTACTGGTCGCGGTCCAGCCGGAAGATCTGAGACGAGAGGTAGGGACATGCGCATCGGAATGCCGCTCAACTACAGCGGCGGCTTCAAGGAGACCGTGGCCCAGCTCGGCGACTTCGAGAAGGCCGGCCTGGACACCGTGTTCGTCCCCGAGGCGTACAGCTTCGACGCCGTCAGCCAGATGGGGTACATCGCCGCGGTGACCGAGCGCGTGCAGATCGCCTCCGGCATCCTGCAGATCTACACGCGTACGCCCACGCTGACCGCGATGACGGCGGCCGGCCTCGACTACGTCTCCGACGGCCGCTTCGTGCTCGGCCTCGGCGCGTCCGGTCCGCAGGTCATCGAGGGGTTCCACGGTGTGCCGTACGACGCGCCGCTCGGGCGCACGCGGGAGATCGTGGACATCTGCCGCAAGGTGTGGCGCCGCGAGAAGCTGACCCACGACGGCAAGCACTACCAGGTGCCGCTCCCCGAGGGGCAGGGCACCGGCCTCGGCAAGCCGCTCAAGCTGATCAACCACCCCGTGCGCGACCGCATCCCGGTGATGATCGCCGCGATCGGGCCGAAGAACGTCGCCATGACGGCCGAGATCGCCGAGGGCTGGGAGCCGATCTTCTTCGTCCCCGAGAAGGCGAACGACGTCTGGGGTGACGCGCTCGCCGAGGGCAAGGCCAAGCGCGACCCGTCGCTGCCGGAGCTGGAGGTGTACGCCCAGGCGCCGCTGGCCATCGGCGAGGGCGTCGAGGGCCTGCGCGACTTCGCCCGCCCGATGCTCGCCCTGTACATCGGCGGCATGGGCGCCCGCGGCCGCAACTTCTACAACAACCTCGCCCGCCGCTACGGCTACGAGGCCGAGGCCGAGAAGATCCAGGACCTCTACCTCGACGGCAAGAAGGACGAGGCCGCCGCCGCCGTCCCCGCCGAGCTCCTGGAGCGCACCGCCCTGATCGGCACCAGGTCCCACGTCAAGGAACGCCTGGCCGCCATGAAGGAAGCAGGCGTCACGACCCTGAACATCTCCCCCCTGGCCCAAGACCACGCCGGCCGAGTAGCCCTGATCGAAACCCTGAAGTCCCTGATAACCACCCTCTAACCCCCGCGCCCCCTACGCCACCTACCTCCCCCGTGGGCCTCGTAGCCTCGCGCTCCGTGTCCCCTGCGCGACGTACCTCCGCCGTGGGCCTCGCAGCCTCGCGCGGCGTGCCGCGCCTGGAGAGGCCGCGCTGGCGCGCGACGGCTTTCTGCGTTCTTGGTCGGGCGTGTTCTTGGTCGGGCCGCAGGGCTGTCGCTCTTGCGTGCTCGTCCGCCCGTACCCGGCGCCCGGTCGGCCAGCTCCTCGGTCGGCCGGGCTGGCCGGGGGCCGCGCGCCCCCGCGTCCCCCGCAGCCCCTGCGCCACGTACCTCCCCCGCGGGCCTCGCAGCCCCGCGCCCCGCGCGGCGTGCCGCGCCTGGAGAGGCCGGGCCTCGCAGCCCCGCCCCCCGCGCAGCGTGCCGCGCCTCTGGAGAGGCCGCGCTGGGGCGCGGTTGGGCCGCGGGGCTGTCGCTCTTAGCGGGCTCGTCCGCGCGCAACCCGGCTGCCTGCCCGCACATGGGGCAGGCGGGCGGGGGGCGGTTAGGGTCGGGGCATGGCTGACGTACACGCTGCCCGGCGCTCCGCGCTCGCCGCGCACCTCGCCGCTCGCGACCTCCCTGCCGCGCTGATCACGAACCTGGTGAACGTGCGTTACCTGACCGGCCTGGACAGTTCGAGCGCCGCCGTGCTCGTGCGTGCCGACCGGGCGTCCACGCTGGCTACCGACGGTCGCTACGCCACCATGGCCGAGCAGGTGTGCCCGGACGTGCCGTTGCTCAACACCCGCAACGGCCCCGCCGACCTGCTGCGCGTCGCCCGGTCCGAGGGGCGTACGCGGGTCGGGTTCGAGGAGTACGACCTCACCGTCGCCGTCCGCGACGCGGCGAGTGACGCGGCACCCGGCGTCGCGCTGGTCCGGCTCGGGCGTCCGGTCGAGCGGCAGCGCATGGTCAAAGACGCCGAGGAGCTGGACCACCTGCGGCGCGCCTGCGCGATCACCGACGCGGCCTTCGCCGCCGTGCTGCCGACCATCCGCCCCGGCCTGACCGAGCGGGAGGTCGCGCGCGCACTGGAGACCCAGATGACCGAGCTGGGCGCCGACGGCCTGGCGTTCGCGTCCATCGTCGCGGCCGGCGAGAACGCCGCGATCGGCCACCACCATCCGAGCGACCGGCCGCTGGCGTCCGGCGAGCTCGTCGTCATGGACTTCGGCGCGCGCTACGCCGGCTACCACGCCGACATGACCCGGACGATCGCGGTCGGCACCCCGGCCGACTGGCAGCGCGAGTGGTACGACCTCACCGCGCGCGCCCAGCGGGCCGGCCGCGAGGCCGCCGTGCCGGGCGTCCGCGCCACCGACGTCGACGCCGCGGCCCGCCAGGTGATCATCGACGCCGGCCGCGGAGGCGACATGGTCGGCGGCGTCGGCCACGGCGTGGGCTTGGAGGTCCACGAGGACCCCGCCGTGTCGCCCATTCGTCCCGGCGAAGACCCGGATATGTACGCCAGGCGAGCCGCTACACTTCAGTGCGGGGTTCCGATCACCGTTGAGCCGGGCGTCTACGTCCCAGGCCGAGGTGGAGTCCGCATCGAGGACACCATCGTCGTGACCGACGGCGAACCGGAACTGCTGACCAAGACGACGAAAGACCTGCTCGTGTGCGCAGCCGGGCAGGGGTGATCCGGGAGATAGCGCGTGGCGACGACGAACGACCTCAAGAACGGCATGACGCTGAACTTCGACGGCGACCTGTGGAACGTCGTGGAGTTCCAGCACGTCAAGCCCGGCAAGGGTGGGGCGTTCGTGCGCACCAAGCTGAAGAACGTCCTGTCCGGCAAGGTCGTCGACCGTACGTTCAACGCCGGCGTCAAGGTCGAGGTGGCCAACGTCGACAAGCGGGAGATGCAGTACCTCTACCGCGAGGGCGACGACTACGTCTTCATGGACAACACCGACTTCGACCAGATCCACGTCTCCAGCCAGACCATCGGCGAGGGCGCGAACTACCTCCTGGAGAACTTCAACGCCACCGTCGCGCTCCACGACGGCAACCCGCTCTACGTCGAGCTGCCCGCCGCCGTCGAGCTTGAGATCTCCCAGACCGACCCCGGCGTCCAGGGCGACCGCTCCACCGGCGGCACCAAGCCGGCCACGCTGGAGACCGGCGCGGAGATCCAGGTGCCGCTGTTCATCACCACCGGCGAGCGCGTCAAGGTCGACACCCGCACCGGTGACTACCTCGGCCGGGCCTGAGTGAGCGCGCGCAGCAAAGCACGGCAGCGCGCTCTGGAGATCCTCTTCGAGGCCGACGTCCGCGACGTCCCGGCGCCCGACGTCCTCAAGCGCCGCGTCGAGACGTCGAGCCCGCCGCTCAACCCGTACGCCACGACCCTCATCGAAGGCGTCGGCGCCCACCTGGAGCGCATCGACGAACTGCTCGCGACGTACGCCGTGGGCTGGACGCTTGACCGCATGCCGGCCGTCGACCGCAACATCCTGCGCATCGGCGCGTTCGAGCTGCTCTGGGCGGCCGACGTCCCCGACGGCGTGGCCATCAGCGAGTCCGTCGCCCTGGCCCGCGAGCTGTCCACCGACGAGTCGCCGACGTACGTCAACGGCCTGCTGTCCCGCCTCCAGCAGCTCAAGCCGTCGCTGACGCTCTGAGGGATCTTGCCGGGCGCCGTACCGCGCGGTATGACGGACGGGTGGCGGCCGAACCCGAGACACACGTGGACTTCTTCTTCGACCCGATCTGCCCGTGGGCGTACCAGACCTCGCTGTGGATCCGCGAGGTCAGGCGGCTCACCGGGCTCGAGGTCAGATGGCGGTTCTTCTCCCTGGAGGAGATCAACCGGCCGGACGGCAAACGCCACCCGTGGGAACGGCCCTGGGCATGGGGCTGGTCGCTGCTGCGCGTGGCCGCGCTGCTGCGCCGCGAGAGCCAGGACGCCTGCGACCGCTGGTACGCCGAGACCGGCCGCGGCCTGCACGAACAGGGCCGCGCGGTCTTCCTCCGCGAGGAGGCCGAGGCGCTGGCCGCCGAGATCGGGTTCGGGGCCGACGTGGTCGCCAGGGCGGTGGAGGACCCCACGACCGAGGCCGAGGTGCGCGCCGACCACGACGAGGCGGTCGCGGCGTACGCGGCGTTCGGGGTGCCGACGCTGGTGATCGGCGGCCGGGCGCTGTTCGGCCCCACGGTGGTGCCCGCCCCGGTCGGCGACGACGCCCTCCGCCTGTGGCGGGTCGTCACCGAGATGGCGTCGATCGACGGCCTGTACGAGATCCAGCACCCGAAGACGCCCGCGGCCCTGGCGGCGATCGAGGAACGCTTCACCCCGTACCTGACCGCCCGCCGCTGGCCCACCATCACCAACCCGACGCCCTGAGCCCGACCCGACCCCGTACAGGCAGGAGCCCGACCGTGCCGCCAGCCCCGACGCGCGATGACACCATCGCGAAGCTCCGCGACGTGTGGACCTCCATCACCGGACTGGTCACCACGCTGGACGCCGCCGACTGGGACCTGCCCACCGACTGCCCCGGCTGGACGGTCCGCGACCAGCTCGCCCACCTGCTCACCTTCGAGGAGGAGCTGGCCGGCCACCCCACGCCCGCGGACGACCTCCCCGACATGCCCGCGTGGGTGCACAACGACATCGGCAAGGCCAACGAGCGCGCCGTCCACCACTGGCGGTCCCGTCCCGTCACGGAGATGCTGGAGGCCTGGACGCGCACCGTGGACGAGCGCCTCGCGCAACTGTCCGCCGCCTCCGACGCCGACCTGGCCGCCGACTCCTGGACGCCCCTCGGCCCCGGCACGGTCCTGGACCTCATGCAGGTCCGCATCCTCGACCACTGGCTCCACGAACAGGACATCCGCCGCGCCACCGCCCGCCCTGGCCACGAGTCAGGCCCGGCCGCCGAACACACCATCGACCGCCTCCTGGCCGGCATCCCCATGGTGGTGGGCAAACGCGCCGCCGCCCCGGAGGGCACCTCCGTGGTGGTCGAACTGACCGGCCCGATAACCCGAGAGCGCACGGTAACGGTGAGCTCCGGCCGAGCCCACCCGTCCACCCGCCCCACCACCCCCACGGTGATCCTCCGCATGCCCAGCACCACGTACGCCGAACTGGCCGCAGGCCGCACCCAACCCACCCAAGCCCAGGTCACCTGGACCGGCGACGACTCCCTAGCCCAAAAAATCACCACAAGCCTAACGATCATGCCCTAACCCACCCCCACCTCCCGGGTCCGTCCCGTGGCCCGTCCCGACCCCGGTCCCGACCCCGGTCCCGACCCCGGTCCCGACCCCGGTCCCGACCCCGGTCCCGACCCCGGTCCCGACCCCGGTCCCGACCCCGGTCCCGACCCCGCGGCCCGGTCCCGCGGCCCGGCTCCGTCCGGCTCCGGCCCAGCCCCCGCGCTCCGCCCGTGCCCCACCGGTGCTCCCCGGGCCGCGCGCCCGGACCGGGCGCCAACCATCGGGCGCGCCCTCGCCCCGGCCCCTCGTGCCCTCGGCTGCGCGCTCGCGCGGCGATGCGGGTGGTGAGGTGGGGGGTGGCCCTGCGCCCCTCCCGCCTGGCGCCCAGGGCGGGCTCGCGTGTGAGCGGGAGGCCCGTGTCCTCCGCGGTACGGGGGTGTGGGGGACACGTGCCCCGTGCCCCGGGCCGCGCCCCGCGGACCGGGTCCCAGTCACTGGGCGCGCCCTCGCCCCGGCCCCCTCGTGCCCTTGTCTGCCCGCTCGCGGCGATGCGGGTGGCGAGGAGGTGGGGGCGGCCCTGCGCCCCTCCCGCCTGGCGCCCAGGGCGGGCTCGCGTGTGAGCGGGAGGCCCGTGTCCTCCGCGGTACGGGGGTGTGGGGGACACGCGCCCCGCCGGTGCTCCCGGGCCGCGCCCCCGGACCGGTGCCTCACCGGGCGCGCCCTCGCCTCGGCCCCTCGTGCCCTCGGTTGCGCGCTCGCGCTTGGCGATGCGGGGCCGTGAGGTGTGGGGGCGGCGGCCCTGCGCTCCTCCTGTCTGGCGCCCGGGGCGGGCTCGCGTGTGAGCGGGAACCCCGTGTCCTCCGCGTACGGGGGTGTGGGGGACACGCGCCCTGCCGTACCCCTTGAGCGGAGTGGTCGCGCGCCCGGTGGTGCGGGTGGAGGTGGGTGGGGGTGGGCCGCGCCCCGGCGGTGTGGCGGGTGGGTGTGGACGGGGCCGCGCCCGCGCTTCCGCCGCGCTCCCGCTGGAGGCTGTCGCGCGGAGGCGGACGGTCCCGGGCGGTGGGTTGAGGTGCGGCGGCGTTGCGGGGCGCCGCGTGCGAGCGGTGTCCGCTCTCGGCGGTCCGGGTGGAGGCGGGTGGGGTGCCCCGCGCCCAGCGGTGAAGCCTGGCGCGGTGAGGTGAGCTGCGCGGCGGTGCGGGGGGCTCTGGGTGGGGGTGGCGCGTATAGGGTGTGGCGCGTGAGTGAGGAGCGGATCGCTGCTGCGGAGCATCCCTGTGCGGGGCCGGCTCCGGATCGTGCGCTGCGTACGGCGGTGGTGTGGCGGACGCTGCGGGGCGCGCTCACGGATCGGGCCGCGGCTACCGGGCGGGCCGCGTTGGACATCGTGGACGCGGGCGGGGGGACCGGGAGCTTCGCGGTGCCGCTGGCCGGGCTCGGGCACCACGTCACGGTCGTGGACCCCAACCCCGACTCCCTGGCGGCGCTGGAGCGGCGGGCCGCCGAGGCCGGGGTCACCGCGCGCGTACGGCCCGTCCAGGGCGAGGCGGTCGACCTGCCCGACGTCATCGGTGCCGACGGCGCCGACCTCGTGATCTGCCACAGCGTCCTCGAATACGTCGACCACCCCGCGGTCGAGCTGGACGCGGCCGTCTCCGCCGCACGCCCCGGCGCGGCCGTCAGCGTACTGATCGCCAACCCCGTCGCCGCCGCGCTGCACCGCGCCCTGGCCGGCCAGTTCGACGACGCCGCCCGCCTCCTCACCGACCCCGACGGCACCTGGGGCGAGCGCGACCCGATGCCCCGCAGGTTCACCCGCGCGGCCATCACGTCCCTGCTCACGGACGCCGGCCTGACGGTCGCCGCCGTCCAGGGCGTCCGCGTCTTCGCCGACCTCGTCCCCGGCCGCATCATCGACGGCGACCCCGGCGCCGCGGAGTCCCTCGCCGCCCTGGAGCAGTCCGCCGCCGGCCACCCCGCCCTCAGCGACATCGCGACCCAGCTCCACGTGCTCGCGTACAACCGCTGACCGGCGATGTCATAACCCCCGGCTACGCTGGCCGGCGTGAGCAGGCGCCAGCTTCAGCGACCAGCGCGGCCCGACGGCCCGCCCGGTGACGACACCGGCTGCACCATCCTCCACGTCGACATGGACGCGTTCTTCGCGAGCGTCGAGCTGCTCGAACGCCCCGAGCTGCGCGGCACCCCGGTGATCGTCGGCGGTGGCGGCAACCGCGGCGTGGTCTCCGCCGCCAGCTACGAGGCCAGGGAGTTCGGCGTCCATTCGGCCATGCCGATGGTCCGCGCCCGCCGCCTGTGCCCGCAGGCCACGGTCATCTCGCCCAGCCACGGCAAGTACGGCCCGATCTCCGCCCGCGTCATGGGCATCCTCGGCGACATCACCCCCGAGGTCGAGCCGCTGTCCCTCGACGAGGCGTTCCTCGACGTCTCCGGCGCGCTGCGCCGCCTCGGCATGGGCCCCGCGGCGATCGCCGCGGCCATCCGCCGCCGCGTGCGCGACGAAGAGGGCCTGACGTGCTCGGTCGGCGTCGCCACCACGAAGTACGTCGCGAAGGTCGCGTCGTCCTCGGCCAAGCCCGACGGCCTCCTCCTCGTCCCGGCCGACGGCGTCGTCGACTTCCTGCACCCGCTCCCCGTGGGCGCCCTGTGGGGCGTGGGCGACAAGGCCGAGGCCGGCCTCCGCCGCCTCGGGCTGCACACCGTGGGCGACATCGCGCACTGCCCGCCCGACGCCCTGCGCGACGCCCTGGGAGACGCGCTCGGAGCCCGCCTCACCGACCTCGCCTGGGGCCGCGACCCCCGCCAGGTCGACGCCCACGTGCCCGACAAGAGCATCGGCGCCGAGGTCACCTTCGAGCGCGACATCAACGACCCCGTCCTGCTCCACCGCGAGCTCCTCCGCCTCTCCGAGAAGGTGGCCGCGCGGCTGCGCGCCGCCGGCCTCGTGGGGCGCACCGTCAGCGTCAAGCTCCGCAATGCCGACTGGCGCACCGTCACCCGCTCCCGCACCCTCCCCGAGCCCACCGACGTGACCCGCCAGATCCATACGATCGCGTGCGAGCTCCAGGAGTCCGGGTTCGCCCGGGGCACCCGGCTGCGGCTGGTCGGCGTCCGCGTCGAGGGCCTGACCGGCGCCACGGACACCGTCCATCAGATGCTCATTGACGAGCCCGGCGCGGGGTGGCGCGAGGCCGACCGCGCCATCGACCAGGCCGTACGCAAGTTCGGCCAAGGTGCCGTCCGACCTGCGGCTCTGGTGCGCCGCGAAGGCGCGGATGGGAGCTCATCCGGCGGGGTAGGACCGTGATCGTCAAGAGGTGGGAGATGAGTGTTACCCACAAGGGGACGGGTTTCCTTTTGTCTTACCCGTGGCGGACCGTATCCTGAGTGGTAACAAGACCCTGAGAACGTCGTTCAGCACCCGAACCCCAACTCCGGGGGCTGTCAAGGGGAGGCGCCGTGCCGCTCTCTGAGCACGAGCAGCGTCAGCTCGAGCAGATCGAGCGCGCGCTGTACTCCGAGGACCCCAAATTCGCTCACGCGGTTCGCGCGACCGATCCACAGGTCCATTACAAGCGCCGCCTCATCAAGGCGGTGCTGGGTTTCGTCCTTGGCGTCTGCCTGCTCATGGCGGGCGTCATCACGAAGCTCATCCCGATCAGCGTCGTCGGCTTCCTGATCATGCTCGGCTGCTGTGTCTGGGGCCTCACATGCTGGAAGCGCATCTCCGGTGGCGAGCCCGCCGAGACCGGCAAGTCCGGAACCGGCCGGCGTGCGCGCAAGGCCGGCTTCATGGAACGCATGGAGGAGCGCTGGCGCCGCCGCCGCGAAGGCGACGGCATGTAGCGTCCGAGACGCCATAGAACGCTTCATCGCGTGAGAGGTGCCCAGCGCACCACTCACGCGATGAACGTTCTCCGCGGCCTCTCCGGCCGTACCCCCGCCCCTACGCGGCCTCCGACCGTCCCGTACGACGGAACCTGCGGCGCAGGCGGGAGCCGAGCAGGTCCATCCAGGCGAACACGTCCAGGGCGCGCACCGCGTTCCCCCGGATCGCCGCCAGGGTCGACGGCGGAAGCAGCCGCCCCCGCCAGCGCGCGCCGCGCGGCGTCGCCGCCGCCATCGCCCGCCGTACGGTCCGCGCGTCCCCGGCCAGCCCGGCCCCGTCCACCGGCTCCGGCGCATACCGCGCCCGCTCCTCCGCCATCGCAATTCGCGCGAGCGCCGCCCCGGCCCCACCCTCCCGGCCACCGGCCAGCCCGGCATCGGCCGCCCCGGCATCGGCCGCCCCCGCATCGGCCGCCCCCGCATCGGCCGCCCCCGCCCCGGTACCGGCAGTCCCGGTACTGGCAGCGCGGCCGTCCACGCCGCCGGATGCCGTGCCGCTGGTCGCCCGCCCGTCGCCCGTCGCCGCCACGCCCGTCGTCGCCGCAATGGGGCGTGCGGAGGAGCTCCCCGGCGTTCCGCCCCCTGTCGCCGCGGCGGGGCGCGCGGGGGAGCCCCCCGTACGCGCGGCCTCGGCTAGGCGGGCGGTGATGCGGCGGGACGCGGTGCGTGGGCTGTCGCTGTCGTGCCAGGGCCAGCCCAAGTCGCGGGCGTCGTCGCGGAGTTCGAGCCAGGCGGCTCGGGCGCGGGCGGCGTCGTCGTGGGCGCGGGACCAGCGGCGGCGGCGCAGCAGGGACCGGGCGATGCGGGGCGCGGCGGCGATGAGCAGCACCACCGCGGCCAGGATGCCGAGCAGCGGGCGCTGGTCGCGCGGCTTCGGGGTCGCCAGCGTCGTGGATCCGGCGTAACCGTCGCGCATGTGCTGCCGGTTCGGCCCGGTCGTCGGCCCGGTGCGGCTCTGCGGCGTGTCGCCCGTCGTGCCGGACACGTTGCCGCGCGAGCCCGTCTGGTCGCCGCCGCCCACGGTCGCGGCCGTGGCGTACGCCGGCACGGTCGCCGACCCCTGCCCGGTGACCCCGCTCGGCGTCGGCTCGAAGCGGATCCAGCCGATGCCGGCGAAGAACAGCTCCGGCCAGGCGTGCGCGTCGCGGGTGGTGACCACCCAGTGGTCGCCGGTGCCGTGGGTGCCGGACGTGTACCCGATGGCCACTCGCGACGGGATGCCGTTCAGCCGGGCCAGCACCGCCATCGCGGCGGCGAACTGCTCGCAGTAGCCCACCCGGTCGCGCAGCAGGAAGTCGCTCAGCGCGGACGTGCCGTTCCCGGAAGGGCGGTTCAGGCTGTACAGGAACCGGTTGCCGGTGGTGAACCAGTCCTGGATGGCCATCGCGCGCGCGTACGGGCTTGCCGCGTTCTGGGTGATCTTCGCGGAGAGCCGCCGCACCTTCACCGGGAGGTTCGGCAGGTCGAGGTAGGCGCGGCTCGGCGCCTGCCCCTGCGGCGACGCCTCGAGCTGGGTGCGCGTCGGCAGGAGGTGCCGCCCCCGCACCTTGTAGTCGCGCCCGCCCGCGGAGTCGCGGTTGGAGAACACCATGAACGACCGCTTGTCCAGCCGCCAGTCGCCCGGTACGTCGATCCGCGACGGGGGATAGGGCACCGGGAGGAACCGCATCGCCCGCATCCGGGCGTCGACGTGCACGGACGTGGTGACGTCGCGGGAGCGCGCGCGGCCCGTGCCGTCAGGCGCCGGGAGCGTACGGCCGTTCACCCGGTCCGCGCGGGTCGCCGAGGTGCGCGACATCGTCCACTTGTCGCCGCTGAAGACGTCGAGGGCGTAGATGCGGAGGTACTCCGGGGCGGGGTCGGTGGAGGTGTACGACAGCACCGTGGCGGCGTTCGGCTCGCTGATCTGGCCCTTCAGGCTGGCCGTGGGGTCCGGGATGGTGATCGTGTTGGTACCCGTGCCGTGGCCGCCGCCGAGGCCGCCGAAGCCGAGCAGCGTCGTCGGGTGCAGGCCGGGCACGGCGAGCGGCACGACCACCGCGACCGCCACCGCCGCGAGCCCGATGCGCCGCCCGGCCGCCGCCAGCGACCCCGAGTCGGCGTCCTCGGTCCTGGCGGTCGTCTCGTCCGTACGGCGGGTCAGCACCGGACGGCCCCAGCGGTGGACGCGCTCCCGGCCGTCGACCACGAGCAGCGCCAGGTAGCCGGTCGCGCCGAGGGCGAACGCGAACCAGCCGATGTCCTCCTCCTGCACCGCGACCGGCACGCTGTACAGCGCGAGCAGCGGCAGCCCGGCCAGCGCGGCGAGCCGCAGCCGTACGGCCAGGAGGTCGACCAGGATGGCCACGACGCCCACGCCGATGGTCGTGAGCAGCATGATCCCGGTGAGCGCCGGCACCGGCGCGGCGTAGTGGTTGATGTCGTTCAGGCCGCGCGCGACCAGCCCGGCCAGCCGCGCCAGCGCGCCCGGCGTGGGCACGAACCCGGCGGGCGCGCCCGCGCGGGCGAAGCAGAACGTGAGGAACGCCGCCAGCGTCACCAGCGCGACCAGCGGCGACAGCACGGCGGGGATCCGCAGCCGCCGGGTCACCAGCCCGGTCAGCGCCACCACGACCACCGCGCCGAGCACCCGCCAGAACCACGTGCCGGCCTCGAACAGCGGGTACAGCACGATCGCGGACGTCGCCGTGGCCAGCGCCGCGAAGATCGTCAGGCGTGTCCTCACCGCGCGACACCCCCGAGGTCCGCCGCGTCCAGCGACGCCCACACCGTGGCC
>DASXYG010000003.1:0-108407 GCA_036502625.1 Streptosporangiaceae bacterium | reverse complement strand
CCGGGCGACGGCGAGCTCCCGCCACATCGGCCCGACACCAGCGGCGCGCATCTCCGTACGCCTCCCCACCGCGCGCCGCACAGCCCCCCGAACCCCCGGAACCCGGCGGCCACCCGCACAGGCTCCCCCGGCGCCCCGCGGGACGAGCCCCTCGACCCCGGGCGTGCTCACCGCGCGGTGTCCCCGCAGAACTCGCTGGCCACGAGCGTGTTGATCGCGTCCTCGGCCGCGGCGCTGAGCGTGAGGCTCCGGTTGACCGAGACCGTGATCTGGCGTGCCGTCCGCGGGCTGGTGAAGGTGTAGGTGCCGTACCCCGGGACGCCCCCGACGTGCCCCCAGACCTGCTGCCCGCACATTTCCGCGTGGCCGAGGCCCAGCCCGTACTCGAACCCGGGGAACGCCGGCTGTGACCGCTTCATCTGGCGGAGCAGGTTCGCCGGCAGCAGCTTCCCGCCGAGCAGCGCCGCGTAGAAGCGGTTGAGGTCGCCGGTCGTGGAGACGATGTCGCCGCTGGCCCAGGCGACGGACATGTTGTAGCCGGTGAGATCGGTCAGCCGAGTCTCGGACCGTACGGCCTCGTAGCCGCGCATCGACGGCCGGCGCAACCTCGGATCGTGCCCGGCGACATAGGTGTGGTGCAGTCCGGCCGGACGCAGCACGCGCCGAGCCAGCGCGGTCGCGTACGGCTGCTTCGTGACCCTCTCCACGAGCAGGCCGAGGACGACGTCATCGGTATTCGCGTACCCGAACCGGCTGCCGGGCGTGAACTGCAGCGGCTTCTTGGTGGCGATGCGGACCAGGTCGGCCGGCGCGTAGTCCCGGTACCGCGAGGCCGCGACGAGCTTCGGGGTGGCCCAGAGGGTCTTGGCGTAGTCGTACAGCCCGCTGCGGTGCTGCAGCAGTTGCCGTACGGTGATCGGCTCGGCGTACGGAAGCAGCCCCGGCAGATACCGTCCGACCGGCGCGTCGAGCCGGACGCGGCCGTCCGCGACCAGGCTGAGCACGGTAGCCGCGGTGAACGTCTTCGTGACGCTCCCGACGCGCACGTACCCACCGGCCCGCGGCGCCCCACCGGTACGCCGGTCCCCGACCCCGGCCACGACGCTCCGCCCCCCGAGCCGGTCGCGCGTCCGCACCTCGACCCCCGGCACCCCCGCATTGACGATCCCGCGCGCATCCCGAGCCAGCACCGCCCGAGCCGGAGGCGCCGAGGCCTTCCCCGAGACGCCCGCCGCCGCGCCACTCGAAGCCACGGGCAGAACCCCGGCGACCAGCACCGCCACGAAAACCGAAGCCACACATTTACGGATCATGCCCGCGAACCTAGGCCCGCTAGACGCCCAGCACAGCGACGCTAGGCCCCCGGCGACGTGGACCTACCCCTACCGCAAGCCTCCGGATCCGCCCCGCCTCAAAGCCGCGGCGGCTGCGGCGTCCAACGCCGAGGCGGCGGGTAGACATACCGAGCAATCGTCGTAGTCACCCAGCCAATACAGAACCCCTCGAAAACCGGCAACACCTCCCGCTCAGCCGACTGCCTACGCAGCACAGGGACGACCAGCAGCACCACCCCCCAGGCCACGAGAAGCCCCGCACTGTAAACCCAGTAATTCCGCCGCATCTCCGTACCTCCCGGCCGGGCGGGACCATGCACCTCGACACTGCTCCCGCCCATAGCGACAGCACAAGAACCGCCCCCCGCCCCCGTCGCCAAGCCGCACGCCCGAACCTCCCGCCAGCCCTTCCGCCACCTGACTCTCGGGCAGGCGGTGCGCGTACGCGATAAAGGCCGCGCTGCGCGCGACTGCTTTCCCGCGACCTAAGTCACCCGTATCCAGGGCTGAGCCGCAGAGCTCGGCCCTAACCTCGCCCTCCCTCACGCTTCTCCGTCACTTGGCTCTCGGCGCAGGTGGCTCTCAGGTAGGGCGACGCCCGTTCGCGATATGGCCGCGCTGCGCGCGACTGCCCCCTGCGACCTCAGTCACCCGTATCCAAGGCTGAGCCGCAGAGCTCCGCCCTCACCCGCCTTCTCGTTCGTGTCCTCCGCCGCCTGGCTCTCGGGTGAGCGGCCCTCGTACGCAGGAAGGCCGCGCTGCGCGCGACTGCCTTCCCGCGACCTCAGTCACCCGTATCCAAGGTTGGGCCGCAGGGCTCCGCCCTCACCTGGCCCTCCCTCACGCATCTCCGGCGCTTGGCTCGCTGCGCAGGTGGCTCCCGGGGAGGGCGGCGCCCGTTCGCGATAAGGCCGCGCTGCGCGCGACTGCCCCCTGCGACCTCAGTCAGCCGTATCCAAGGTTGGGCCGCAGGGCTCCGCCCTCACTCGGCCCTCTCGTTCGTGTCCTCCGCCGCCTGGCTCTCGGGTGAGCGACCCTCGTACGCAGGAAGGCCGCGCTGCGCGCGACTGCCTTCCCGCGACTTCAGTCATCCGTATCCAAGGTTGGGCCGCGGGCTCCGCCCTCACCTGGCCCTCCCTCACGCGTCTCCGGCGCTTGGCTCGCTGGGCAGGTGGCTCCCGGGAGGCGGCGCCCGTTCGCGATATGGCCGCGCTGCGCGCGACTGCCCCCTGCGACCTCAGTCACCCGTATCCAAGGCTGAGCCGCAGAGCTCCGCCCTCACCCGGCCCTCTCATTCGCGTCTTCCGCAGCGTGGCTATCGGATTCGGGCAGGCGGCTCTCGTACGTAGAAGGCCGGGCCGCGCGCGACTGCCCCAGGTCGGGCCGCGGAAGTCGCGCGCCCGGGACCCGTACCGCCGCGATCCTCCCGGCGATCAAAGAGCACTTGAAGGAGCTCACCGGAGTTCGTGGTCTGAGGCGGAGGCCCGGGGACGAGGAACACAATGGGCCCATGGACGCGGGTGTTGCCGCTCTGCTGGGCGCTGCGGTCGGCTCGGTGGCGACGCTGGGTACGGCGATCGTGAGCGGCCGGGCCCAGACGCGAGCGCGGTATGCGCAGTGGCGCCGTCAGCAACGCCGGGACGCCTATGCCGCGCTCCTCGGCGCCTTACATGATCGCGACCTCGCCATGGACGAGATCCTCGCCGCGTTACGCGACGGGCACGATGTGAATGCCCTGGACGCGAAGGTGGAGCGCTTCGTTCTCTTGGCCCGCGAGGTCCACCGCGCAGTGGAAATCGTCGCCATGGAAGGCCCAGAGCCCATAGCCGAGGCCGCTTTCCGCGTCATACACGCCTCCGAGAACCTCTCCAAGGTCGTACGCCCCCTGGTCGCCCATGCCCGTTCCGGTGACGACGCGCGAAGGACGGACGACCTAAACCTCGCCGATCAACGGGAACGCCTCCTGTACCGAACGATCGTCGACTTCCGCGCAGAGGCCACCAAGCTCCTCAACTCCCCGAAGTGAGCGCCGCACGAACCTCCCCGGCCGAACTCACCGCGAATCCCATGAGCCCCCTAGTTGCACGAACGCCCCGCTCCGGAGTCCGGATCGAGGCGTTTTCGCTGGGAGCGGGCGACGTGAATCGAACCCGCATGGCCAGCTTGGAAGATCACCACGGGCCAGGTCAGGACGTGCGTATCCGCTGTTCAGGGCGCTATGCGACATCGCCTGAGTCTCCGTGAGTACCCGGCGCCTACCCGCCGAACGGGTACGCCACGGGCACAGGCATGCACCCGGCACCTCCGCTCATGGGTCCACGGAGCGCAAGCGATGCCTCACCCTGCTCCTACCGCACCACCGCGTACCCAGTGGCAAGTGGACCCGGAGCGCAGGGCCGGCCACGGCCCGAGCACCGGAAGCCGCGCGGCAGCATTAGTGACCTCGTCAACTCAGAGTGCGAGATAGCCCGCCGGGTGGCGGCCCATCCTTGACCCGAGGTCTGCGTCGCGGACAATCGTCAGCAAGATAGACGCTTCCAAGTAAGGTATACGAGGTATGACATCACCTCCCGGAATGCTGCTGTCGCGAAATAACGTACGCTGCGAAATGGTTCAGAACGGGATCATAAATGACTGTTGATCGAGACACCAACCAAGAAAGCACAGGCGCGCCAGATGTTTCTAGCTGGACGCCAAGGCGGCATCCCTCGGAGACGCTAGATAGTGCCTTCTATCGGAGGTGTCATCAACTTGAACGGGAAATGATCAATCGCGTCAACTATGAACGGTCATTCAACGAATATAATTTTGATTCCGGCTTGGCGGTAGAGGACATTTTTCGGCAGGCTCTACGGGAACTGCTTCCGGGCCGGTATGCGGTTCAAGCTGGATCGATAAGCGACAGCAAGGGATACTCGGCAGGAGATTGTGACGTAGCCATTTTCAACGATTTTTGGTTCCCTGTCGTCAAGTCCGGCCCTACGGCCGAATCTCGAAAAGTCTACATGCCGATCGAAGGGGTCTATTCTGTCCTGGAAGTTAAACAGACTCTTACGCTAAAGAATCTTGAGCATGCGATGCGAAAGCTAGTTACCTGTCATCGTCTTTTCCGACCACCTGTTCCCTATGATCGCTTCGTAGAGAACGATCAAACTAACTCTTGTACTCACTATGTTTCCAATCCGCTATTCAGTGCGATCGTCGCGGCTGACCTAGGTGAAGGTGTCGACCTCGATAGTGTGGTTGAGCACTTCATACGAATAAATCAGCTCCTGCCGAGGACTGATGTAGTCCACGCGTTGTGCATATTGGGTCATGGTGTAATCCGGTGGGCGTATCGACCGGATCCGGCAGGTGTTCAAACGGGAACATCGAACCTGGCGCCGGCTACGTTTATGACTGAGGATAGGTATCGAGAGCTAATACCCGTCTATGGGCGAACTGACGTAGACGATTCACCGCTTTACGAGCTGATGACCGGACTATTCTCGCACCTTCTCAACTCCGTGTTGGCGCCTGAGGGGGTCGCGGTCCACTATGGGCTCAGTACTTCGGTAAGGGTGCCGTCGAGTTCCGGTGCCACGCTCCCGCCAGACCCGGACCTCCTTCAAAGCATGAATGATACTTGTGTAGGCAAGGACCGGTCCGTTGATTCTGCCTACCATCAACATGGAACTAGTCAGATGCCTAGAAGAGAGCAGGACTCCGACAATTGAGTGGTTGCCGCGATATAGTCAGCTAGTCTACTGGTTCTGCTCGTCAATAATGCGATTAGTGAGTTCGGTCGTTGACAGGTAGAGCCAGAATATCCAATCAAGATAGAAGTCGTCATACTCGCGTTTCTGTGATGCATTCTGATGGCGTAGATGAAAGTTATTGGCAATCTCGAAGAGTGCGCCCCGATCGCTTTTCGCCAGAGCATCGGTCAGCACGCCATTGCGTCGCTCCTCAAGTATGAGCGCCAGTTCTACGATTGCAGAGCGTTTCTGGTTGCGATCAGCTCCACGCGCTCGAAATAGCTCGATGGCATGACGGACTTGGTCAGATGCTGGACCGTCTTCCCGGGCTGTAAGTTTCGTGACGAGTTCGTGGCGCGCGTCGTCGGTCACCGCAACGAGTCGACCAATATCCGGGCCTTCGTCTGCTAAGCGTAGACCCAGATTGCTCCGCTGAAGGATCTTGTTTACCCGCCAGCGATAGACGATCCGCCCACTCTCAATTTCAAATTCTTCGTGATGCCATCCGCATCCACAATATGAATGCATCCGTCGGGCGTGTGGGCGAGCCGCCAAATCGTGAAGATACTCGACTATATCGAAGAAGAGGTCCATCTCGTCGGCGAGTCGGCTCTCGTCGAGGGGCCATAGATCCGGTGCGTGAAGTTGTTTTTCGATCAAATTAGACGGGCCGGATCCGCGATAATCATCAACGCATTCCTTCCCGAATCGCTTCTCGAAGTAGCCATACTCGTCTAGATCGTCGACGAGTGCTACGAACTCACGGACAACTGAGCGTGAATCGAGGACAGTGGATGTGCTTTTACCTGAGGTTCGCTCTCGCCAGTATGGGCGATGTATTACCTCTTCACTCAAGAATTCGGCGTTTTCGACGAGGTGCCGCAGGAATCGCTGTTTCGTCGTCAATGTCGTGGTGTCTGTTGGGAGCCTTCGCAAACCATCGGGATAGCCGTCCGGGAGCTCACAGAATTCGCTTCGAGGGCCGCCCTGGTATCCATGTACGAAGGCGTCATCAAGTAACGCCTCGCACCGCTCGTTCCAATCACGCAGGCTGCGACGGTTCAGCAGCTTAGTCGCCTCGGTCCTGAAGAGGGCGCGAGGCCACAAGAGCTGGTGGTCGGGCTCTGAGAGTCGGGCATTCATCTCTCTATGATCGCCGGAAGACGTTGGCTGCCGTCAATCCGTGCGCCGTGTCTAGTGATGGCGATGCACCAGTCAAGCAGTCGCCGAGTGCTCGCGCGCTGGTCATCTGGCTTGCGGGCCAGGACCGGCCCGGAGAGGCCGCATGCCTGGCCCGCAAGCCAGATGACCAGCGGGGGCCGCGGAGCGGGCGCCCTTGAAGACGTAGAGAAAGTCCTCACAGGTCCCGGCGTCGCAGGCTAAACGTCATGGAGCGGCGGCCTCGTACGGGGGGCGAGGCCGCCGCTCCGGTGTGAGATGCGGTCCCCTCCTGTTCCGCATCCCTTTTGGGCGTGGCGCCGTGAGCCAGGGGGTTTTGCCTGCGGCACCACGCTGGCCCTAGGGCGGGTAGCGGGCTTCCACCAGACGCATACGCTTCTGGAGGTCTGCCTCGTCGGGACTGCCGAGGATGATCGTGGCGCTCGGGATCCAGCACGGGATGGCCCAGTAGCAGCGGCTGCCGGTTCCCCACCAGATGACCCAGCGGGGATGGTGGGCTACGGCTAGGCGGGCGGCGATCTGCTGCTGTGCGGGGTCGTGCGACCTCATCGCTTGGTCTGCCAGTCGAGTTCGCAGTAGACGCCGTGGCGGCCTGGGGTGGTGACGACGCCCCACTGCATGGCCAGGGTCTCGATGATGGCCAGGCCGCGGCCGGACTCTTCGTCCTCGGCGGCTGAATGCGGGATGACGTGGGACGTGGAGCCCTCGTCGTAGGCCGTGATGCAGATGGACTCGGCCGGCCTCAGTTCCACGGCGATCTGGAAGACGCCGCCGGGCTCGCCGGAGCGGGTGTGCGTCACGGCGTTCGTGGCCAGTTCGGATGCCACCAGCTCGGCGAGGAACAGCAGCTCTTCGGGAGCGGCGGCCAGGTGGTCGGTGACGAAGCGCCTCGCCTCGGAGACCTGGTCGGCCGTGCCGAGGAACGTCCGGCGGCATGCCTGGTATCCCGCCACGCCGCAGGCGGACGGGCTAAGCAGAACTACTCCTCTACTCATCTGTACAAGTCCTTTCCTGCGGCTATACTGGGTGTTGCGGTTCGGTTAGCTAGACGAGTTGCGTTCCGTCGTGGATGCGGATGGCGGGTGGTCGCGTGTCGTCCAGGGCGTCGAGGACGCGCACGGCGTACGCCTCGTCGACGAGTTCGCGGACGTCGTCGCGGGTCGCCCAGCGGACGGCGTTGGTCTCGTCGGACAGTTCCGGCTCGCCTTCGAGGGGCCGGCAGCGGAAGACCAGGGCGACGATGCCGCGGACCATGTTCTTGTACACGCCGGTCAGCGCGACCGGTTCGACCTTGAGGCCGGTCTCTTCGAAGACCTCGCGGCGTAGGCCGTCGTGGATGGCCTCGTCGAGTTCGAGCACACCACCGGGAGGTTCCCAATGCCCGTTGTCCCGGCGCCGGATCAGCAGCGCGCGTCCGGCGGCATCGACCACCACTCCGGCGACGCTCACCGAATGACGTGCTCCGGCCATGCTCTTCCTCCTCCGACCGCTACGCTTCACAGTAGAACATGTCTAGACGCGTTGAGGAGTAGTCGTGTCACATGACGTAGTGGGTGAGCTAGGACAGCTCGATCCCACCAGCGATCGCGCGGTGTTCCGGCAGATCGCCGACTACCTGCGCGAGGCCATCGAGCGCGGACGGCTGCACGAGGGTGACCAGCTCCCCTCGGAGTCCCAGCTCGTCGACCACTTTGGCGTCTCCCGCATGACGGTTCGCAACTCACTCCAACTGTTGCAGACCGAGGGCCTGGTCATTGCCGAACACGGCAAGGGCGTGTTCGTTCGCCCGCGTCCGCCGGTGCGGCGACTGGCCTCGGACCGGTTCGCCCGGCGGCACCGCGAGCAGGGCAAGGCCGCGTTCATCGCCGAGGCCGAGCAGGCGGGCATCAAGCCCGAGGTGGACGGCATCGTGGTCCGGGAGGATCGACCGCCGAAGGACGTCGCGGCCCGACTCGGTTCGACCCGCAAGGCCCTCTCCCGCCGCCGCCGATACCTGCACGAGGGACGGCCTGTCGAGACGGCCACCTCGTACATCCCACTGGACATCGCCAAGGGCACACCGATCGCGGAGCCGAACCCCGGACCGGGCGGCATCTACGCCCGTCTGGAGGAGGCCGGCCACACGCTCGACCACTTCGACGAAGAGGTCCGGTCGCGGATGCCGCTGCCCGAGGAGATCAAGGCACTGCACCTGGCCTCCGGCACACCGGTCTTTCACCTGGTCCGTACGGCATTCGACACGGACGGCCGGGCCGTCGAGGTCTGCGACACGATCATGGCCGCCGACGCGTTCGTGCTCGGCTACCGACTCCCCGCGCGATAGAGGACTTCGCGCATAGCGGGACGACGGCCTGGTGTTCGTCGGTCGTAAGGGTGGCCGGATGCGGCGACGGGAGCGAGTCTGCGGGAGCTGAAGCGCCGTCGGACGGTCGCCCGCTGAGGGATCGGGCACGTAACGGGCACGACAGCCGTCGGAGATCACTCGCACTCAGCGGTGAGGTCAACCTGTGGACCCACGGCTCTTCGTGCGACGGCAAGATCGACACGAGGGCGGGCCGTGCAGGATGAAGGTGGACTGCGGCATCGCCAAGGGCATGGCTGCGCTCAAGCTCTCTGACGACACTGAGGTCCTGACGTCAGCATCGATGACCGCACTGGCCAGCGGGCCTGCTGGTTTGGGCGGTGCGTCCGGTGCCGTCGTTCGTTGCGTCGGGCCGGACCGGATTCCTAGCGTCGGGAAATGCGTCAGCGAATGCGGCGGGTCGCGCCCGTGGTCGGGTTGTTCCTGCTCGCGCCGCTGGTGGGGAGTTTCTGCTCGGCAACCTGTCGATCGACGAGGTCTTCGTGCTGCCGCCGTTCGCGCTGCTGTACGGGGCGGGCGCGCTGCTGATCCGCGAGACGGTACGGCGCACCGGCCGGGGCCCGGCCCGCGATCGTGCTGCTCGCGGCGGCGTACGCGCTGGTCGAGGAGGGGCCGGTCGACCGCGGGTGCTGACGCCGTCGACCTGGTCGGCAACACGGTGTTCGCGGTCTTCGCGGGTGGTACTGATCGTGCTCGCCGCCCGGGTCGTCCGCCGTACCGGTCGCCTACCTGTGCCGGTGCCCAAGATCGCTGAGTGTCCGTGAGCTCCCTTGATCATCCGCCCGTTCTGGCACGCTCTACGGTTACGGAGATCAGACGACGATCTTGACTGCTCTATGCGATGGCCCTGGCTGGAGCTGTCGGCTCATGCGTTCGTGCCGCGCACATTTACCAGCACGCGGCGAGGAAACGCCCCGCTCCGGACACCGGATCGGGGCGTTTTCGCTGGGAGCGGGCGACGGGAATCGAACCCGCATGGCCAGCTTGGAAGGCTGGGGCTCTGCCATTGAGCTACGCCCGCTTGGCTGGGGTCGGCGGTCACCGCAGGTGGGCGATGGCCGTTAGACTCGTCCGGCCGCGTAGGGAGTAGCCTAGCGGCTCGGCGCCGCGGGTTGGGACGCGGGCGGCGTGCGGGGAGTAGCGCAGCTTGGTTAGCGCGCGTGCTTTGGGAGCACGAGGCCGCGGGTTCGAATCCCGCCTCCCCGACGGTGTGGAGTTCGCGCTCACCTGGCGGTATGGAGTTCGCGTTCACCGTACCTAAGGAGTTCGTGCTCCGACCCTACGGAGTTCGTGGTCTCCGACCGTATGGAGTTCGCGCTCACCTGGCGGTATGGAGTTCGCGTTCACCGTACCTAAGGAGTTCGTGCTCCGACCCTACGGAGTTCGTGCTCTCCGACCGTGTGGAGTTTGTGTTCACCGGACGGTGCGGGGATTGCGTTCCGCGACCGTATGGAGTTCGTGCTCGTTGGCGATGTGGGGTGGTCCTCGATGGTGTGGGGAGATCTCCGGCGGCGGCCTGTGGGCTCTTGGTCGGGGGAGTGTGGGGCTCTCGGTTGGTGGTGTGTGGAGTTCGCCGCGTTCGGGGTGCCGTAGCCTGGTGCCTGGCGAACCCGTATGGGCTCGGCGGGTGCGTGGGTTTGATGCCCGCGCCGCCAGCGCCGGCAGGGTTCACGCCGAATCGGTGGGGTGTCGCGTCTACTGGCCGTCCGGCACGGTGACATCGCCGCCGTGCCTTGTACATGCCACCGCTGATATTCAGACAGTGCCGGATCAAGGAGTACCGACCCGTGAAGACCGACGTCGAGGAGCTGAGCCCGACCCGGGTCCGGCTCACCATAGAGGTTCCGTTCGAGGAGCTGAAGCCGAACCTCGACCAGGCGTACAAGAAGGTCGCGCAGCAGGTCCAGGTGCCGGGGTTCCGGCGGGGCAAGGTGCCGCCGCGCATCATCGACCAGCGCTTCGGCCGGGGTGTCGTCCTCGAGGAGGCCATCAACGACGCGGTCCCGCAGCTCTACGGCAAGGCCATCGAGGAGAACGAGGTCTTCGCCCTGGGGCAGCCGGAACTCGAGGTCACCAAGCTCGAGGACAACGACGAGCTGGCCTTCACCGCCGAGGTCGACATCCGTCCCAAGTTCGACGTACCGGACTACGACGGCCTCCCCGTGACCGTCGACAGTGCCGAGGTCAGCGACGAGGACATCGACAGCCAGCTCGACATGCTCCGTGAGCGCTTCGCCGCGCTGACCGGCGCCGACCGCCCCGCGGAGACCGGCGACTTCGCGTCGATCGACCTCTCCGCCGCGGTCGACGGCGAAGACCTGGAGGACATCCGGGCCAGCGGCGTCTCGTACGAGATCGGGGCCGGCCAGTCGCAGCTCGAAGGGCTGGACGACGCGATCGTCGGCATGTCGGCCGGCGAGACCAAGACGTTCACCACGAAGCTCGTCGGCGGCGACCACGAGGGCGAGGACGCCGAGGTCACGGTCGTCGTCCACAGCGTGAAGGTCAAGGAGCTCCCCGAGCTCGACGACGAGTTCGCGCAGTCCGCGAGCGAGTTCGACACCCTGGACGAGCTCCGCGACGACCTGCGCAACCGGCTCAGCGAGTCGAAGAAGAACCAGCAGGTCATGCAGGCGCGTGACAAGGCGCTCGAAGCTCTGCTGGAGAAGGTCGAGATCCCGCTGCCCGACAGCGTGGTCGAGGCCGAGGTCGAGCGCCGCAAGGAGAACCTCGACCAGCAGCTCCAGATGATGGGCATGACCCGCGAGGCGTACCTGAGCACGCAGGAGAAGTCCGAGGAGGACTTCGAGACCGAGACCGCCGACGAGGCGCGCGACGCCGTCAAGGCCGGTTTCGTCCTCGACCAGCTCGCGCTCTCGGAGAAGCTCGGCGTCGACGAGCAGGAGCTCACCGAGTACGTCGTGCAGCAGTCCATGCGCATGGGCGTCTCCCCGGACCAACTCGCCCGCCACCTCACGGAGTCGGGCCAGATCAGCGTCGCCGTCACCGAGGTGCTGCGCGCCAAGGCCATGAACCTCGTGGTCGAGCACGTAAAGGTCACCGATGACGACGGCAACGAGGTCGACGTCAAGTCCGCGCTCGGCATCACCGAGGACGACGACGAGGCCGCCGACGCCGCGGTCGACGAGGCCGCCGCGGAGGCCGTCGCCGAGGAGCCGGAGGACGAGTCGGGCGAGGCGGAGCCCGCCAAGGCGTGAGCCGCGCGCCGCAGGCGTGAACGTGGCCGACGGGCCCGGTGGGTACACCCATACTGGGCCCGTCGGCGTACGTACGCCGCGGGTGCCCGCGTTGCCGTGGAGGCCCGAGGTATTCCCGAGCCGCCTAACCTGCGCCCAAAGCGAACAGGCGCGGATTGCGGACGGACCTGGGCCTGGCGCGCGTTAATGTCACAAGCATCCGTTCAGTTACAACCCCGGAGCAGGTGACGAGAGTGCCGCCGACCCAAGACCAGCCCTCGCGGATCCTTGACCGCACGGCCGAGGCTCCCGTTCTGCCGCTAGCCGACCAGCTCTTCCAGCGGCTGCTGCGGGAGCGCATCATCTTCCTCGGCCAGCAGGTCGACGATGACATCGCCAACCGCATCTGCGCCGAGCTGCTGCTGCTCTCGGCCCAGGACGGCGAGCGCGACATCACGCTCTACATCAACTCGCCAGGCGGTTCGGTGACCGCCGGAATGGCGATCTACGACATCATGCAGTACGTCCCGAACGACGTCCGCACCGTCGGCATGGGCCTGGCCGCCTCCATGGGGCAGTTCCTGCTGTGCGCGGGCACGCCGGGCAAGCGCTACGCGCTGCAGCACGCGCGGATCATGATGCACCAGCCGTCCGGCGGCATCGGTGGTACCGCGTCGGACATCAAGATCCAGGCCGAGCAGATGCTGTACGTCAAGCAGACGCTGGCCGACCGCATCGCCTTCCACACGGGGCAGTCGATCGAGCAGATCGAGCGTGACTCCGACCGCGACCGCTGGTTCACCGCCGGAGAGGCGAAGGACTACGGGCTCATCGACGAGGTCGTGGAAAGCGCAACCCAGGTGCCCTCCGAGGGCCCGGTCTCCTGAAGCCAAACGACGTATCGGAAGGCAGTACCGTGAGCGAGTTGATCCGGCCGGGCACCGTGAACGCCGGAGGCGTCCAGCCCGTCGAGAGCCGTTACATCGTTCCCTCCTTCGTCGAGCGCACCACGTACGGCGTCAAGGAGATGAACCCCTACAACAAGCTCTTCGAGGAGCGCATCATCTTCCTCGGGGTGCAGATCGACGACACGTCGGCGAACGACATCATGGCGCAGCTCCTGACGCTGGAGTCGATCGACCCGGACCGCGACATCAGCATGTACATCAACTCCCCCGGCGGGTCGTTCACCGCGCTGACGGCGATCCACGACACCATGCAGTTCGTGAAGCCGGACATCCAGACCGTCTGCCTCGGCCAGGCCGCGTCGGCGGCGTCCGTGCTGCTCGCGGCCGGCACGCCCGGCAAGCGGCTCGCGCTGCCGAACGCGCGGATCCTGATCCACCAGCCGGCCACCGAGGGCACGTACGGCCAGTCGACGGACATCGAGATCCAGGCCCGCGAGATCATGCGCATCCGCGAGCAGCTCGAGACGCTGTACGCGCAGCACACCGGCAAGCCGATCGAGCAGGTCCGAAAGGACATCGAGCGCGACAAGATCCTCACCGCCCAGGAGGCGAAGGAGTACGGGCTCATCGACGACATCATCGAGAGCCGCAAGAAGAAGGGCGTCGAGGTACTGTCGTCCTAGTACGTCGTGGGTGCGGGCCGTGGCCGGGCGACCGGCCGGGCCCGCACCGGATGCAGACGCGGGGGGTCCGATCGGCCCGACTCACCGCGGAGGGGGCTCACCCAGAGCTTCTGAGGCGGTAACGTCGAATACCGGCGTAGGGGTTCACGAGCCCGAGCCGGGTTGACCGGGAAGTCCCTCCGCCACGGGCGGCCCCACGGATGGGAGAAGTTGGGTGGCACGCATCGGTGACGGTGGAGACCTGCTGAAATGCTCGTTCTGCGGCAAGAGCCAGAAGCAGGTGAAGAAGCTCATCGCCGGCCCAGGCGTCTACATCTGCGACGAGTGCATCGATCTCTGCAATGAGATCATCGAGGAGGAGCTCTCCGAGTCCACCGAGCTGAAGTGGGACAACCTGCCGAAGCCGCGTGAGATCTATGAGTTCCTCGACTCGTACGTCATCGGCCAGGAGACCGCCAAGAAGGCGCTGTCCGTCGCGGTGTACAACCACTACAAGCGCGTCCAGTCCGGTGACGAGCACAACCGTGACGACTCGGTCGAGCTCGCCAAGTCGAACATCCTGCTGCTCGGCCCGACCGGCTCGGGCAAGACGCTGCTGGCGCAGACGCTGGCCAAGATGCTGAACGTCCCGTTCGCGATCGCCGACGCCACGGCCCTGACCGAGGCGGGCTACGTCGGCGAGGACGTCGAGAACATCCTGCTCAAGCTGATCCAGGCGGCCGACTACGACGTCAAGAAGGCCGAGACCGGGATCATCTACATCGACGAGGTCGACAAGGTCGCGCGCAAGAGCGAGAACCCGTCGATCACGCGCGACGTCTCCGGCGAGGGCGTGCAGCAGGCGCTGCTGAAGATCCTGGAGGGCACCACCGCGAGCGTCCCGCCGCAGGGCGGCCGCAAGCACCCGCACCAGGAGTTCATCCAGATCGACACCACGAACGTGCTGTTCATCTGCGGTGGCGCGTTCGCCGGGCTCGAGAAGATCATCGAGCAGCGCATCGGCAAGAAGGGCATCGGGTTCAACGCCGTCCTGCGGTCGAAGGACGAGGTCGACACCACCGACATCTTCGCCGACGTCATGCCGGAGGACCTCCTGAAGTTCGGCATGATCCCCGAGTTCGTCGGGCGCCTGCCGATCATCACGAGCGTGCACAACCTCGACCGCGAGGCGCTGATCCGCATCCTCACCGAGCCGCGCAACGCGCTGGTCCGGCAGTACCGCAAGCTCTTCGAGCTCGACGGCGTCGACCTGGAGTTCGGTGACGACGCGCTCGAGGCCATCGCCGACCAGGCGATCATGCGCGGCACCGGTGCGCGCGGGCTGCGGGCGATCATCGAAGAGGTGCTGCTCTCGGTGATGTACGAGGTGCCGAGCCGGGAGGACGTCGCGCGCGTGGTGATCACCCGCGAGTCCGTCCTGGAGCACGTCAACCCGACGATCGTGCCGCGGGACATCAAGCCGGAGCGCCGCGAGAAGTCCGCGTAGCCGAGGGGCCCGTGTCGTACCGGGCCCCTTAGTTCGTCTTCTCCAGTACGGGGCGCATGCGGCGCATGAGGTCGGCCAGGTCGCCTACGGCGTGGCCGTCGGTGAGCATCAGGAACTGGCCGAAGGTGTCGTTGTCGGCCCAGACGCAGGCGACGGCGTCGCGGCCCGCGGAGTCGGTGAGCTCGCCGCAGGCGCCCTTGCCCGTCAGGCCGCCGGTGTTGCCGACGCTCTGGGTGTTCTGGGCGGTCGAGGTGAAGTCGTCGATGAACGACTGCGTGTCCATCGAGCTGGCCTCGCCGCCGACGAACAGCACCTCCGTGTTCGCGGTGCCGCCTGGGGCGTTGGAGTAGACCGCGCTGACGACTCGCTTCACCTTGCCGTTCGCCTGGTTGCGCAGGTTGCGCTTGAGTTCCTCGGTGTTGATGCGCTGTTCGGCCGCGTTGTCGCGGGTGAAGCCGGCGGCGGACGCGGGCGTGCTCAGGGAGTGCGAGTCAGGCTGCGTGAGCACCACGACGAGGACGACGATCGCGGCGAGCGCCGCGGTGACCCCGCCCCCGATGAGCCCGATCATGAGCCCGACCGGCCGCTTCTTGGGCGCCGCTGGCGGTACGAACCCCGGCGGCGGCACGGGCGGCGCCCCCCACCCGGCCACGCCCGCCTGAGCGGGTTGCGGCCCAGCGAGTTGCGCCTGCCCGGCGGGAAGCGGCGGCACACCCGGCTGCGGAGCCTGCGCCTGCGGGGCCTGAGCCTGCGGGGCCTGAGCCTGCGCCTGGGGCGCCTGGCCGTACGGCTGAGCCTGCGGCACCTGAGCCTGTGGAGCCTGGCCGTACGGCTGCGCCTGTGGCGGCTGCGCGTACGGCCCCTGCGGCGGCTGGGCCTGCGAGGGCTGCCCGTACGGCGACTGCGCGGCCTGCGGCTGCGGTGGCGGGGGCTGCGCGCCCTGCGGTGTCTGGGCCTGCGGGGGCTGCCCGTACGGCGACTGCGCAGCCTGTGGCTGCGGCGGCTGGGCCTGCGGGGTTGGCCCGTACGGCGACTGCGCGGCCTGGGCCTGCTGTGGTGGCTGGGCCTGCGGTGGCTGCGCGGCCGGTGGTGGCGCGGGGGCCGGGGGCTGCGCGTACGGTCCCGGAGACTCGGGTGCGGGGCGCGAGGGTGGCGGGCCGTACGGTCCCTCCGCGCTCGGCGCCTGGTGGCTCGGAGTGGGATCGCTCGGAGCGGGTTGGCTGGGCGCCTGTTGGCTGGGCGCGGGCTGGTTGGGCGCCTGCTGGTTGGGTGCCTGGTGGCTGGGTGTGGGGTCGCTTGGGGTGGGTTGGTTGGGTGCGGGCTGGCTCGGGGCGGGGGCGTCCTGGGGTGTGGGGGTGGTCGTTGGGGGTGGGCCCCAGCCGCCGTCGTCGGGGGTGGGGGTTGGGCCGCCTGATGGCGGTGACCATCCGTTCATGCCTGCACCCGCCCCGTATCGCCGATTTTGCCGTGCCTCCTCATTGTTCCCCACAACGTGGCGTCAACGTGCGGATCATCCGGGATCCGTCCATCTTCGGCCGGATCGTCCCGTGGCGGGGACGCAAGAGGGCCGGCCCGTTGCGGGCCGGCCCTCGGGGTGGTGCGGGCTACTGCTTCTGCTCGATGTCCGACCGCATCTTCAGCATCAGCGCGGCGGCCTCGTCAGGGGACTTGCCGCTGGGCACGATCTCGCCGAACGTCGAGTCGTCGACCCAGATGCACACCGAGGTGCTCGACGAGGCGACCGACGCGGACGCGCAGGCGGCCTGCCCGCCGAGGCTCCCGGCGTCGACCGACTTGACCTGCATCTGCGAGCCGACGCCCTTCTTGAAGCCGTTCATGAAGCCGTCCTGGTCGATCTTCTCCGACGCCGTGGCGCCGAGGAAGAAGACCTTGCCGGTGAGGCCGGAGGAGGAGCTGGACGAGCCGTCGGAGTAGATCGCGGTCAGCACCTCCTTGATCTTCCCGCCCGCGAGGTTCTTCAGGCTGTCCTTCTGCTTGCCGATCTCCGGCGACGACGACTCCGCGGTGCGGTCGCGCTGCAGGCCGCCCGCGGTGTCCGGCGTGGTGACCTTGTGGT
This sequence comes from Streptosporangiaceae bacterium, assembly GCA_036502625.1. Classification (GTDB taxonomy): domain Bacteria; phylum Actinomycetota; class Actinomycetes; order Streptosporangiales; family Streptosporangiaceae; genus DASXYG01. Next base: position 91,444 of record DASXYG010000003.1, on the reverse strand, counting down.
CGACGCCGCCGCCGAGGGTGCTGATCAGCACGATCGCCACCACGATGATCAGGACGAGCCCGACGCCGCCGCCCGCGAGGCCGAGGATCAGCCCGGTGCGCTTCTTCGGCGGCTGCTGCTGGCCGTAGCTGTACGGGTCCTGCGGCGGGCCGTAGCCGGGGGGCTGCTGGCCGTACGGGTCCTGCTGGCCGCCCCAGGCCGGCTGGCCCGGCTGCTGCTGGCCCCACCCGGGCTGTTGCTGCTGCGGCCCGGACGGCGGGTATCCCTGCTGCTGGCCGCCGTACGGGTCCTGCTGCGGCTGGCCGCCGTACGGATCCTGCTGTGGCTGGCCGCCGTAGGGGTTCTGCGGACCCGATGGGCCGTACGGCTGCTGCCCGTACGGGTCCTGCGGGTTCTGCGGGCCGGGCGGAGGCGGCGGCGGGGTGCCGCCCCAGCCGCCCTGACCGCCCTGGCCGCCTCCGGGCGGCGGCGACCCCCAGCCGCCCGGCTGACCGCCTTGTCCGGCGCCGCCAGGCGGCGGGCCCCATCCGCTCATGTCGGTATGCCTCCTCGCTCGGCACGCGTCTTCACGGGTTCGACGCACCGAGAGTTTCGTACGCTCCGTCTTCCGGACCGTTCCATCACGCGCCCGCCGGTCACGGCGGGCGTCGGTCACCCACCAAAGTACGGCACTCTGCCGCGATCGGTACGCCCGGCCGCGAAGCGTGTGGTACCTCGGAGCATCTAGAATTTCGCCTCGTGACGACCCGCGATCCGAATTCCGCCGACCACGATGGCAGCCGGCGGCCATCTGCCGCGTACGACCCGGCCGACCTCGCCACGCAGTACACCCCCGCGGATGTCGAGGGCCCGCTGTATGAGCGATGGGTATCGGCCGGATACTTCAACGCGGACGCGGGTAGCGCCAAGCAGGCATTCTCCATCGTGATCCCCCCGCCGAACGTCACCGGATCATTGCACCTCGGTCACGCCTTCCAGCACACCCTGATGGACGCCCTGACGCGCCGCCGCCGCATGCAGGGATACGAGGCGCTGTGGCTGCCCGGCATGGACCACGCGGGCATTGCCACGCAGACGCTCGTCGAGCGCCATCTGGCCGACACCGAGGGCAAGAGCAAGCACGACTTCTCCCGCGAGGAGTTCGTCTCCCGCGTGTGGAAGTGGAAGCAGGAGTACGGCGGGAAGATCCTCGGCCAGATGCGCCGCCTCGGCGACGGGGTCGACTGGTCGCGCGAGCGCTTCACGATGGACGACGGCCTGTCGCGCGCTGTTGGCACGATGTTCAAGCGGTTGTACGACGACGAGCTGATCTACCGCGCCGAGCGCATCATCAACTGGTGCCCGCGCTGCCTCACCGCGCTGTCCGACATCGAGGTCGACCACTCCGACGACGAGGGCGAGTTCGTCTCGATCCGCTACGGCGAGGGCGCCGACTCCATCATCGTGGCGACGACCCGCGCCGAGACCATGCTGGGCGACACCGCGGTCGCCGTCCATCCCGACGACGAGCGCTACCGCCACCTCATCGGCCGGGAGATCGAGCTGCCGCTGACCGGCAGGCGCATCCCGATCGTGGCCGACAGCCACGTCGACCCGGAGTTCGGCACCGGCGCCGTCAAGGTCACCCCGGCGCACGACCCGAACGACTTCGAGATCGGCCGCCGCCACGACCTGCCCAACCTCGTGATCATGGACGAGCGGGCGACGATCACCGCGCCCGGCCCGTTCGAGGGGCTCGACCGCCTGGAGGCGCGCCCGGCCGTGGTCGACGCGCTGCGCCAGCAGGGCCGCATCGTCAAGGAGGTCCGGCCGTACACCCACGCCGTGGGCCACTGCTCGCGGTGCGGCACGGTCGTCGAGCCGCGGCTGTCGAAGCAGTGGTTCGTGCGCGTGGAGCCGCTGGCCGCCGCCGCGGGCGACGCCGTGCGCGACGGCCGCGTGAAGATCCACCCGGCCGACCTCGCCCAGCGCTACTTCGACTGGGTCGACAACATGCACGACTGGTGCATCAGCAGGCAGTTGTGGTGGGGCCACCGCATCCCCGTGTGGTACGGGCCCGACGGCGAGATGGTCTGCGTCGGGCCGGACGACACGCCGCCGTCCGGCGCGGGCTGGACCCAGGACCCCGACGTGCTCGACACGTGGTTCTCCTCGGGCCTGTGGCCGTTCTCCACGCTCGGCTGGCCGGACCGCACGCCGGATCTGGAGAAGTTCTATCCGACGAGCGTGCTGCTGACCGGCTACGACATCATCTTCTTCTGGGTCGCGCGGATGATGATGTTCGGGCTGTACGCGATGTCCGACCTCGGGCCCGAGCGGTCGGTGCCGTTCAAGGAGATCGCGCTCACCGGCCTCATCCGCGACCAGTTCGGCCGGAAGATGTCGAAGTCCAAGGGCAACGTGGTCGACCCGCTGGAGTGGATGGACGCGTACGGCACCGACGCCGTGCGCTTCACGCTGGCCCGCGGCGCGAACCCCGGCACCGACGTCCCGGTGGGCGAGGAGTGGGTGCAGGGGTCGCGGAACTTCTGCAACAAGATCTGGAACGCCACGCGGTTCGCGCTGATGAACGGTGCGACGGTGGCCGCGGAGGTGCCCCCGGCGGACGAGCTGGCGACGACCGACCGCTGGATCCTGTCGCGGCTGAGCGCCGTGACGGCCGAGGTCGACGGCTACTACGAGGACTACCAGTTCGCCCGGGTGTCGGACACCCTGTTCCACTTCGCGTGGGACGAGGTCTTCGACTGGTACGTCGAGCTGTCCAAGCCGGTGCTGGCCGCGGGCGGCGCGCGTGCCGACGCGACCCGCGCCGTACTCGGACGCGTCCTCGACGTCACGCTGCGCCTGCTGCACCCGATCGTCCCGTTCGTCACCGAGGAGCTGTGGACGACCCTGACGGGCGGCGAGTCCGTCGTCATCGCGCCGTGGCCCGTGGCCGACCCGGGGCGGCGCGACCTCGCCGCCGAGGCCGAGATCGCCGACCTGCAGCGGCTCGTCACCGAGGTCCGCCGGTTCCGCTCCGACCAGGGCCTGAAGCCCACGCAGAAGGTCGCGGCCGCGCTGGCCGGCATCGAGAAGACGCGCCTGGCCGAGCACGAGGCCGCCGCGCGCGCCCTGCTCAGGCTGACCCCGCCCGGCGAGGCGTTCGCCCCCACGGCGTCCCTGTCCGTACTGGACGTCACGGTCGAGCTCGACCTCGCGGGCGCGATCGACGTCGCCGCCGAGCGCAAGCGCCTGGAGAAGGACCTCGCGGCGGCCCGCAAGGAGGCCGGCCAGATGTCCGGCAAGCTCGCCAACGAGGGCTTCATGGCGAAGGCGCCGGACGCGGTCGTCTCGAAGACCCGCGAGCGGCTCGGCATCGCCGAGTCGGAGATCGTCCGCCTGGAGGCGCAGCTCGCGGCGCTGCCGTCGGGCTGAGGCGTACGGCTACCGCGCCGGCGCGAACAGGCGCTCGGTGTCGGCGTCGATGACGTCGAGGACGCGGCCGGTGAAGTAGACGGTGCCGAGCGCCACGAGGCGGGTGCCGAGCGCCGCGATGGCCGCGGGCGTGAGGTCGGCGGCGTCCACGACGCGCCAGTGGTCCGGGAGCGGGTGCCGGAACCGCAGGTGCGCGTCCGGCAGCCGTACGTACGTCACGGGCGTCCCGGCCAGTTCGGCGATCGCGCCGTCGACGTCCTTGTGGTCGGGCAGGCAGACCAGCACGTGGTCCACGCCGCCCCAGCGCTCGCGCGCGGCGGCCAGCGCGGTGGCCACGCCGCGCCGCTCGATCGCGGAGTCGACCAGGATCTCCGACCGCGACCCCGGCACCCGGTGCCAGGACAGCCGCGCGGGGAGGCGGACGCCCGCCAGGGCCGCGTCCAGGACGTCCGGGGCGGGCGGCGGCGCGCCGATCACGTCGAGCGTCCGCAGCCCGGCGGCCCGGCCGAGCACGCCGTTCTGCCGCGACAGCCCGGCGGGCAGCACGCCCGCCCGTACGGCCTGCGGCGCGTCGTCGGGTGGCACGGTCGTCACGCTGATCCGGCCGCCCGTACGCGCGGCCACGGTCTCCGCGATGGCCGCGGCCACCTCCGGCGTCTGCGGCAACGAGAGCACCGCCCGGGTGCCGGCCGCGGCGACGCCCGCCTTCTCCCGTGCGATGTCCGGCACGGTGTCGCCCAGCTTGCCCAGGTGCTCGCCGAACACCGACGCGATGGCCGCCACGGTGGGCGCGAACAGGCCGAGCTCGTCCGACGCGCCCCCCATGCCCGCCTCGATCACCAGGGCGTCCGCCCCGATGTCGTGCGCGTGCGCGATGCCGGCGATGGTGAACAGCCCGCTCGGCGCCAGGTACGCGGCGCCCCTCGGCGGCAGCCCGGCGATCGCGGATGCGAGCCGCGCGGCAAGCCCGGCGAGCGTGTCGGCGGTGACCGCCGCGCCGTCCACCCGTATGCGCTCCCGGTTGGAGCGGAAGCTCGGCCCCGTGACGGTCACCACGCACAGCCCGGCGGCGGCCAGCGTCGCCGACGCGTACGTCGCGGTCGTGCCCTTGCCCTTCGAGCCGACCACCCCGAGCACGGGGATCCGCGGCGCGCGCACCCCGAGCGCACCGGCCAGCAGCCCCGCGCGCTCCAGGCTGCGGCTCTCGCCGGCCCGCCGCTCGCCCCACTCACGGAAGAAGATGTCGTCGTCCATCGCGCCTCCCGACTCTGCCACCCGCGGCACCGCGTCGTCGGACCGGGTCGGTGTCAGTAGGGTTGGGCGTGTGACGTCGACCGGGGGATGTGACCGTGAGCACTGAGGCGCCCGCCGAGCAGATGCGGCTCGTGGAGGCGGCGATCCGGGGGCGTGCCGTCGAGTGGGACATCGATCCCACGCTTGACCGCATGGTCGCGTTGATGGACATCATGGGGACGCCGCAGCGCGCCTACCCGGTGATCCACCTGACCGGCACGAACGGGAAGTCCTCCACCGCGCGCATGATCGAGTCGCTGCTGCGCGCGCGGGGGCTGCGCACCGGGCTGTACACCAGCCCCGAGTTGTCGAGCGTGCGGGAGCGCATCCAGATCGACGGGGAGCCGCTTTCGGAGGAGCGGTTCATCGCGGCGTACGAGGATGTCCTGCCGTACGTGCAGATGGTGGATGCCGACCAGCCGGTGGCGATGTCGTTCTTCGAGGTGCTGACCGCGATGGCGTACGCCGCGTTCGCGGACGCGCCGATCGATGTCGCCGTTGTGGAGGTCGGGATGGGCGGGCGGTGGGACGCCACGAACGTCGCCGACGGTGCGGTCGCGGTGATCACGCCGATCGCGCTGGACCACACGCGCTATCTGGGGTCGACGCCGGAGGAGATCGCGGAGGAGAAGGCCGGGATCATCAAATCGGGGTCGATCGCGGTGGTGGCGCAGCAGCGGCTCGAGGTGGCCGAGGTGCTGATGCGGCATGCCGCCGAGGTCGGCGCGGTGGTCGCGCGCGAGGGGCTGGAGTTCGGCGTGGTCAGGCGCGAGGTGGCGGTGGGCGGGCAGCAGGTCACCGTCCAGGGGCTGCACGGCGAGTACGACGACCTGTTCCTGCCGCTGTTCGGCGCGCACCAGGCCGGCAACGCGGCATGCGCGGTGGCCGCCGTGGAGGCGTTCGCGGCGCCGGCCAGCGGCATGGAGGCGCTGGTCGACCTCGATCTCGTACGCCAGGGCCTGGGGCAGGTGGCCTCGCCGGGGCGGCTGGAGATCGTGCGCCGCAGCCCGACCGTCATGGTGGACGCCGCGCACAACCCCGCGGGCATCGCCGCCACGGTCGACGCCGTGCAGGAGTCGTTCACGTTCACCCGGCTCGTCGGCTTGGTCGCGGTGATGGCCGACAAGGACATCGCGGGCATCCTCGAACCGCTTGAGCCGATGATCTCGGAGATCGTGGTCACGCGGAACTCCTCGGCGCGGTCGATGCCGCCGGAGGAACTGGCCGAGCTCGCGGTGGGCATCTTCGGGCAGGAGCGCGTCCGCGTCTCGCCGCGCATGGACGACGCGCTCGACGTCGCCATCGCGCTGGCCGAGGAGGAGGACGACCTGGGCGGCGCGGGCGTGCTCGCGATCGGCTCCGTGGTCACCGCCGCCGACGTACGCACACTGCTGGGGGCGGAGAGATGAACCTCGCATCGAACAAGGACGTACGCCGGCTGTGCGCGCCGATCCTCGTCTTCGAGGCGATCGTGGTCGCGCTGGCCATCCCGGTGGCCATCAAGATCTCCGGCGCCGATCCCGCGGTCGCGGGCTGGGTGGCGGGCGGCCTCGCGGTGGCGTGCCTGGTGCTGTGCGCGCTGCTGCGGTTCCAGTGGGCGTTCTACGCCGGGTCGCTGGTCCAGGTCGCGGCGATCGTCACGGGCGTGCTCGTGCCGATGATGTACGTGCTCGGCGCGGTGTTCGCGCTGCTGTGGCTGTGGGCGATCATCATGCCGCTGCGCCATGCGAGCCGCGAGCAGGCAAATAGCGCGAATCACACATCGTAGCCACTCGAACGCGCTATGTTCTCCCTGACCGTCGGGTCGGGGAGGGCCTGTGGAACCTGTGGGGGGTGTCCAGGGACGGCGCTCGGCGCGGCACCGGCGTGGGCACGCGACGCTGATGGCCGCGCTGATCGCGGCCGTCACCGTGGTAGCCGTGCCGTTGTCCGTCGTGGCCGCGCCGAACCTGTCCGGCTACGCGCTTCCGTCGCTGCTGCGCGACATGGGTGTGGAGACGGGCTGGTCGACGGCGCTGCTGCGCGCGTACGGGCTGGCGCTGCCCGCGCTGATCGTCGGCGCGGCCGTCGGCGCCCACTGGGCGGCGGGCGGGCGCGCGGCGGCGCCGCTGGTCGCCGGGCTCGCGCTGATCGGCGTCGCGGACGTCGCCGGATCGCTGCCGCTGTCGCTGGGGGCCATCGAGTGCGCGCGCGTGCTGCACGGCCTCGGCGGCGGCTTCGTCGTCGCGGCCACGCTGGGGCTGTGCGTGTGGCGCGGCGGCCGGGCCCGTACGGCGCTGACCGTCTGGTGGTGCGTCGTCCTGCTCGCGGCGCTCGTCGTGGCGGCGCCGCTCGCGCAGGTGGCGCTCGCGCACACGTCGTGGCGCGCGCCGCTGCGGCCGTACCCCTGGCTCACCGGCATCGGGCTGACGCTGGCCGCGCCGCTGCTCGCCGCGCGCTCGATGGTCGGCCAGCGGCTGCGGCACGCCGACCGCGCGCTGCTCGCCGCGCCCATAACGCTCGCCGGCGCGACCGCCCTGCTGGTCGTCGGCGCGACGTACCACTGGGACGCGACCGCGCAGATGATCATCGCGGGGCTGCTGGTCTGCGGCTACGTCGCCATCGCGGCGACCGGCAGCGGCCTGCTGTCCGCGGGCGCGCGCACCAGCCTGCCGATGGCCGCGGTGGCCACCGGCGTCACCGTGCCGCCGACGCTCGCGGGGCTGCTGGCCGCGCGTACGTTCGGGGTCGCGTCCACCGAGGGCCTGGCGGGCGCGGCCACGACGGTCCTGCCGCCGATGGCGGCCGCCGTGCTGGGCGCCGCGGTGTGCGTGGCGATCGGCGCGGGCCAGGGCGCCCGCCCCGCCGCGACCAGCGTCGTCGGCCTGACCGCCGCCGCCGTGGGCCTGTTCGCCATCGCGGCTGACGGCGGCGGGGTCGGCGTCGCGGGCTGGGCGCTGCTCGGCGGCGGCCTCGGGCTCGCGTGGGGCGCGGGCCTGTGCGGCACGCCGTTCCAGTCGGGCGCGACGGCCGCGCTGCTGGCCGTCCAGCTCGTGTTCCCGTCGGCGGCCGCCGGGTTCCTGCTGTACGGCAGCCTGCTGCTGCGCGGCGTCGCGCACGCCACGCGGCACACCCCGGCGGGCGACGCCGCTTTCGGCGCCGTCGTGGCCTCCGGCGGCCGTACATGGGCGGCCATCGCGGCGGTCGTCGTCCTGGTCACCGCGGCGGGCGCGGCGCTGCCGGGCCTGCGGCGCGGCGGCACGGCGACGACGGGGGAGACCCGGGCGCCGCGTCCGGCCGAAGCCGCCCCGGCGTCCCGGTAGGCTGCTGTGCCTACCCCGTACCGCCCGTCCCGGTTCACCGGGCGGCGATGAACACACTTCCGAGGAGAGAGTTCCGTGTCCGAGCGCACCCTTGTCCTGATCAAGCCGGACGGCGTCCGCCGTGGCGTCGTCGGCGACGTCATCGCCCGCATCGAGCGCAAGGGCCTGCGGATCGTCGCCATGGACCTCCGCACCCTCGACACCGACACGGCCAAGACCCACTACGAGGAGCACGCCGCGAAGCCGTTCTTCGGCTCGCTGGTCGAGTTCATCACCTCGGCGCCGCTCGTCGCGATGGTCCTCGAGGGCCCGCGCGCCATCGAGGGGTTCCGCGCGCTGGCCGGCGCCACCGACCCGGTGAACGCCAGCCCCGGCACCATCCGGGGCGACAACGCCCTCGAGGTGCAGGAGAACATCGTCCACGGCTCCGACTCGTCGTACTCGGCCGAGCGCGAGATCAAGCTCTTCTTCCCCGAGTTGGGCTGATCCGGGTCAAGGTCTCTTGGGGCCCGCGTACGACGGCGACACGCCCGTACGCGGGCCCATCGCCCCCCTCCGTTCCTTAACGGAGGCTGATGCCCGCCTGAAACGTTGATCGTGACGTGTTGTCAGGAAATTCCACGGGCATCCCTGACTTGGGTTAACCCGGACGATGCGCGATTACCGCGATTCGTGCGGCCGCAAGCGTCGCTACCTCGGGTTACCCTTTTCTCCAAGAAGCGTGACGGCCGCTGCGATGCGGCCGTCCGGGTGACAGTAAGAGCACTGCGGCGCGGCGTCACCGGTGGGCAGGCGGCGGTCGCGATCGGTGGGAAGGTTCGGCAGACCGCATGGGCAACCAGCTCGCGTTTCTCGGCCGCGACATGGCGGTCGACCTCGGTACGGCGAACACCCTCGTCTACGTCCGCGGCCGGGGGATCGTGCTGAACGAGCCCTCCGTGGTCGCGTTGAACACCAGTACGGGCAAGGTCGTGGCGGTCGGCGTCGAGGCCAAGCGCATGATCGGCCGAACACCCGGCAACATCGTGGCCGTACGACCGCTCAAGGACGGCGTCATCGCCGACTTCGACGTCACCGAGCGCATGCTCCGCTACTTCATCCAGAAGATCCACAAGCGCCGCCACTTCGCGAAGCCGCGCATCATCGTGGCCGTGCCGAGCGGCATCACCGGCGTCGAGCAGCGCGCCGTCAAGGAAGCCGGCTACCAGGCGGGCGCGCGCCGGGTCTACATCATCGAGGAGCCGATGGCCGCCGCCATCGGCTCCGGTCTGCCGGTCCACGAACCGACCGGCAACATGGTGGTCGACATCGGCGGCGGCACCACCGAGGTCGCGGTGATCTCCCTGGGCGGCATCGTGACGTCCCAGTCGATCCGCGTCGGCGGCGACGAGCTCGACCAGGCGATCATCACGCACGCCAAGAAGGAGTACTCCCTCATGCTGGGGGAGCGCACCTCCGAAGAGATCAAGATGGCCATCGGCTCGGCCAACCCGCTCGAAGACGACCTGCACGCCGAGATCCGCGGCCGCGACCTCGTCAGCGGCCTGCCGAAGACGATCGTGATCTCCGCCGACGAGGTCCGCAAGGCGATCGAGGAGCCCGTCAACGCCATCGTCGACGCCGTGAAGACCACGCTCGACAAGTGCCCGCCCGAGCTCTCCGGCGACATCATGGACCGCGGCATCGCGCTGACCGGCGGCGGCGCCCTGCTGCGCGGGCTCGACGAGCGGCTGCGGCAGGAGACCGGCATGCCGATCCTCGTGGTCGACAACCCGCTCGACTCGGTGGTCCTCGGCTCCGGCAAGTGCGTCGAGGAGTTCGAGGCGCTCCAGCAGGTGCTCGTACCCGAACCGCGGCGATGACGTACGGCCACGAGGCGCGGAAGGGGGTGCGGTGCGCGACACGCGGCGTACTCGCCTGATCCTGGCCCTGTTGCTCGTCGTCGCCCTCGGGCTGATCACCATCGACTACCGCGGCGGCGACCACTCGCCGCTCAACGGGCTGCGCACCGCCGGCGCCGCGGTCTTCGGACCGGTCGAGCGCGGCACGGCCGCGGTGGCCCGGCCCATCGGCGACACCATCTCCGCGATCAGCGGCGCGCCGGCCGCGCAGCGCCGCATCCGCGCGCTGGAGCAGCAGAACCAGCGGCTGCGCCAGCAGGTCGGCGCCGGGCAGCTCGACAAGGAGCAGTCCAAGCAGCTCGACAGCATGCTCCACCTCGCCGGCCTCGGCCGCTACCGGGTCGTCGCGGCCCAGGTCATCGCGATGCGCGGGCGCCAGGGCTACGAGGAGACGGTGTCGCTCGACGCCGGAACACACGACGGCGTCAAGCCCGGCCAGACCGTGGTGACCGGCGACGGCCTCGTCGGCCGCGTCACGGCGAGCGGCCCGTCGAGCTCGACGGTGCTGCTGCTCACCGACGCGTCGTCGTCGGTCGGCGGGCGCCTCGAAGGGTCGCAGCAGATCGGCGTCGTGCAGGGCACGGGCCGCAACGCCGCGGGCGGGCAGCTCCGGTTCCAGGTGCTCGACTCCCGCGCCGCGCTGAAGCCCGGCCAGCGCATCGTCACGTTCGGTTCGCACGGCGACAGCCCGTACGTCCCCGGCGTCCCGATCGGCACGGTCCAGCGCGTCGAGGCGACGCCCGGCTCCCTGACCCGTACGGCGGTGGTCTCGCCGTTCGTCACGTTCACCACGCTCGACGTCGTCGGCGTCGTGGTGTCGCCGCCGCGCTCGGACCCGCGCGACGCGGTGCTCCCGCCGAAGCCGTCGCCGAGCGCATCGCCGAGCGCGACGCCCAGCTCGTCGCCGAGCGGCTCGCCGGCCACCACTCCGAGCGGGTCGCCGTCCTCGCTGGCCAACTCCCCGGGATCGGGGCACTGACATGAGACGCCGCCTGTTCGCCGCCATCGTCGTCGCCGTGGCGCTGATCCTCCAGGTCATCGTCGTCAACCGGCTGCCGCTGCCGGGCGGCGTGGTGCCCGACGTCGTGCTGCTCGCCGTCGTCGCGCTCGCGCTCGTCTACGGCCCGCTGCCCGGCCTGGTCATCGGCTTCTGCGCGGGCCTCATCGCCGACATCGTCCCGCCCGCCGACCACACGATCGGGCAGTACGCCTTCGTGTTCTGCCTGGTCGGCTACGTAGCGGGCATGGCGCAGACCGAGATGGACCGGTCGAGCGTGACGCCGTTCATCGCGATGGTCGTCGGCGCCGTCGGCGGCTGCGTGCTGTACGCCGTGCTCGGCGGGCTGCTCGGCGACCCCCGCATCACCTGGGCGACCGCCCGCCATGTGGTGCCGCTGACCGCGCTGTACGACGTCCTGCTGAGCCCGTTCGTGCTGTACCTCGTCTTCCGGCTCGGCCGCAGGTTCGAGCCCATCGACCACGACACCGTGCTCACCGTCGGCACCCGCACACTCGACCGGTACCGCGCGAGATGAAACCCCGGCGGCGCGGTGTGACATACGCGCCTCTGGGGATCCGGCGGCCGCCCGCGCGGCGTCGCCGCAGATGTCACTACTGAGCGAGACCATGACGCTACGCAAACGGAAGGGGGCAGGTCGACGGTGGGCGCGACGTCGAAGGTCCGTCTGCTGATCCTGCACGTGCTCGTCCTCTCGCTGCTGCTCAGCCTCGGCGCGCGACTCTGGTACCTCCAGGTGATGAGCGGCGGCGCGTACGCCCGCGTCGCGGCGGACAACCGGCAGCGCGAGGTGGTCGTCCCGGCCGTGCGCGGCGAGATCCTCGACCAGGTGGGCCGCCCGCTGGTGGACAACCGCAGCGCGCTGGTCGTCTCCGTCGACCCCACCACGCTGGAGGCGCAGCCGGACGGCGGCGCCGCCGTGCTGAAGCGCCTCGCGAAGACGCTCGGCACCTCCTACACCGGGCTCCGCGACGAGATCCGGCCGTGCGCGGCCGGCGTGAAGCGGCCCTGCTGGCCGGGCTCGCCGTACCAGCCCATCCCGGTCGACACCCGGGTCAGCTCCCGCACCGCGCTGCAGATCCTGGAGCGCAAGGAGGAGTTCCCCGGCATCTCCGCGCAGGTCCAGGCGGTACGCCGCTATCCGTCGCCGGACAAGGCGAACGCCGCGCAGGTGCTCGGCTACCTCCAGCCGGTGACGCAGGAGGAGCTGGACAAGCGGCGCGGCCTCCAGAAGCGCTACAGCGGCGTCGACGAAGTGGGCCGCGACGGCCTCGAGGAGTCCTACGACCAGGCGCTGCGCGGCGTGCCCGGCGTGCGCCGCATGACGGTCGACTCCCAGGGGCAGGTGACCGGCACCCCGCAGGAGCAGCCGGCCAAGCCCGGCGACTACCTCGTCACCAGCATCGACGCCAAGGTACAGGCGGCCGCGGAGCAGGCGATCAAGAGCTCGGTCGACAAGGCGCGCGCCGACGGCAACCCGGGCAAGCAGGCCGCGGCGGTGGTGCTCAACGTCCGCACCGGCAACGTCGTCGCGCTGGCCAGCTACCCGTCGTACGACCCGTCGATCTGGACCGGCGGCATCTCCCAGGCCGACTACGACCGGCTGCTCAGCAACAAGGGCGGCCAGCCGCTGATCTCCCGCGCCACCGAGGGCCAGTTCGCGCCCGGCTCGACGTTCAAGATCTCCTCGCTGGACGCCGCGATCAAGGACGGCTACGACATCAACGGCAGCTACGACTGCCCGGGATCGTTCAAGGTCGGCAACCGGTCGTTCAAGAACTTCGAGGGCGAGGCGCCCGGCCGGATGAACCTCCACCGCGCGCTCGTCGTGTCCTGCGACACGATCTTCTACCGGTTCGGCTACGAACAGTGGCTGCGCGACGGCGGCACCAACCCGAAGAAGCACCCGAAGGACCCCATGGTCCACATGGCGCGCGACTTCGGGTTCGGCAGGGCCACCGGGGTGGACATCCCGAACGAGTCCAGCGGCCGCATCCCGGACCGCACCTGGAAGTACGACTACTGGAAGGCCACGAAGGCCGACGACTGCAAGCGCGCGAAGACCGGCTATCCGGACGTCGCGAAGTCCGATCCGACACGCGCCGCCTACCTCAAGGCGCTGGCCACGGAGAACTGCAAGGACGGCTACGTCTGGAGACCCGGCGACGCGGCGAACTTCGCCATCGGCCAGGGCGACGTCCTGGTCACGCCGCTGCAACTGGCGAACGCGTACGCCGCGGTGGCCAACGGCGGCACACTCCGCGAGCCGCGCATCGCCAAGGCGCTCGTCCGGCCGGACGGCACGCTGGTCAAGAACATCACCGCGCCGAAGGCCGGCACGCTGCCCAATCCGCACAACGTGCTGGCGTACGAGCGCAAGGCGCTCGCCGACGTCACCAAGTCCGGCACGGGCGCCGGCGCGTTCGCCGGGTTCCCGCTGAACAAGATCCCCGTCGGCGGCAAGACGGGCACCGCGGAGGTCTACGGCAAGAAGGACAACTCGTGGTTCGCGTCCTTCGCGCCGGTCAACAACCCGCAGTTCGCGGTGGTCGCGATGGTGAGCGACGCGGGCCAGGGCGCGACGTACGGCGCACCGGCCGTACGGAAGATCTACGACGCCATCTACGGCGTCTCCGGCGGCAAGATCGACAAGAAGAAGGCGGCCTTCCCGGACGGCCAGCCGCCGAAGAAACTGCCGAAGATCGGCGCGGACGGCTCGATCTCCGCGCCGTCCGGGTTCACCGCGGCCAGCTCGTTCGGCGGGCCCGGCGCCGGGCTCATCCCGATCATGGCGGCCGGCCGCGAGACGACCACCCCGGCGTTCGGGCGCCGGTCGTGAAGGGGGCCACCCGATGAGCATCGGCGACAGCGTGCGCGGCTCGGTGCTGGGCCCGCAGAGCGGCTCGCTGCTGTCGCGGGTCACCGCGCGCGAGTCGCCGCTGCGCCGCCTCGACTGGGTGCTGGTCGCCGCGGTGCTGGCGCTGTCGGTGGTCAGCGCGCTGCTGGTGTGGTCGGCGACGCGGCCGAAGCTGATCGACGCCGGCGACGACCCGCAGAGCTTCCTGAAGAAGCACGTGCTGCTGCTGGCGATCGGCCTGGTCCTCGGCTCGCTGGTCGCCGCGCTTGACTACCGGATGCTGCGGGCGTATGCGCCGATCGTCTACATCGTGGCGTGCGGCGGGCTGGTCGCCGTGCTCACCCCGCTGGGCGCCACGGTCAACGGCTCGCACTCCTGGATCATCATCGGCGGCGGGTTCCAGGTGCAGCCGTCGGAGTTCGCGAAGGTCGCGCTCGTGGTGATCATCGCGATGGTGCTCGGCGAGCCGCGCGACGGCGAGGCGGTGCCCCGCAACGGCGACGTCTGGCTCACGCTCGGGCTCGCGGCCGTGCCGATGGCGCTGATCATGCTGCAGCCGGACCTCGGCACGATGCTGGTGTTCTGCGCGGTCATCCTCGGCATGCTGATGGTCGCGGGGTCGCGCCGCCGCTGGCTGTTCGGCCTGCTCGCGGGCGGCATCATCCTCGCGCTCGCCGTGTGGAAGCTCGGCATCCTGCACGAATACCAGATCAAGCGGTTCACGGCGTTCGCCGATCCGTCCGCCGACCCGCGCGGCTCCGGCTACAACGCGCGCCAGGCGCTCGTCGCGGTCGGCTCCGGCGGCCTGTTCGGCGCCGGGCTGTTCCACGGCGAGCAGACCAACGGCCACTTCGTCCCCGAGCAGCAGACCGACTTCATCTTCACGGTGGCCGGCGAGGAGCTGGGGTTCGTCGGCTCCGCCGCGATCATCGTGCTGCTCGGCGTGATCCTGTGGCGCGGCCTGCGCATCGCCCGCCAGTGCGAGGAGATGTACGGCCGGCTCCTGGCCACCGGAATCGTCTGCTGGCTGGCGTTCCAGACGTTCATCAACATCGGCATGTGCCTCGGCATCACGCCCATCACCGGGTTGCCGTTGCCGTTCGTGTCGTACGGCGGGTCGTCCACGTTCGCCGACCTGATCGCCATCGGCCTGCTCCAGGGCGTCCACCTGCGCCGCGACGCGCGTTTCGACTGACCGTCCGCCGCTAGGCTGGGGTGATGCCAGTCGAGTCGTTGTACCCGCGGTTGGAACCGCTGCTGCCGCTGGTCCGCAAGCCGATCCAGTACGTCGGCGGCGAGCTCAACTCGGTCGTGCAGGACTGGGACGGCGCCGACGTCCGCTGGGCGCTGATGTACCCCGACGCGTACGAGGTCGGCGTGCCGAACCAGGGCGTGCAGATCCTCTACGAGATCCTGAACGACTGCGAGCGCGTCCTCGCCGAGCGCACGTACGCCGTGTGGCCCGACCTCGAGGCGCTGATGCGCGAGCACGGCGTGCCGCAGTTCACCGTGGACGCCCACCGCCCGGTGCGCGCGTTCGACATCCTCGGCGTCAGCTTCGCCACCGAGATGGGCTACACCAACCTCCTCACGGCGATCGACCTCGCGGGGATGCCGCTGCGCGCGGCCGACCGTACGACCGACGACCCGATCGTGCTCGCCGGCGGCCACGCCGCGTTCAACCCCGAGCCCATCGCCGACTTCATCGACGCCGCCGTGCTGGGCGACGGCGAGCAGATCGCCATCGCGATCACCGAGGTCGTCCGCGAGTGGAAGGCCGAGGGCCGCCCCGGCGGCCGCGACGAGCTGCTGATGCGCCTGGCCGAGGGCGGCGGCGTGTACGTCCCCCGGTTCTACGACGTCACGTACCACCCCGACGGGCGCATCCAGCGGGTCGCGCCGAACCGGTCCGGCGTGCCGTGGCGCGTCGCCAAGCACACCGTGATGGACCTCGACCAGTGGCCGTACCCCCGCAAGCCGGTGGTGCCGATCGCCGAGTCGGTGCACGAGCGTTTCAGCGTGGAGATCTTCCGCGGCTGCACGCGCGGCTGCCGGTTCTGCCAGGCCGGCATGATCACCCGCCCCGTACGCGAGCGGTCCATCACCACCGTGGGCGACATGGTGGAGACCGGCCTGCGGAACACCGGGCTGGAGGAGGTCGGCCTGCTGTCGCTGTCCAGCGCCGACCACAGCGAGATCGCCGACATGACGAAGGGCCTCGCCGACCGCTACGACGGCACCAACACGTCCCTGTCGCTGCCGTCCACCCGGGTCGACGCGTTCAACATCGAGCTGGCCGAGGAGCTGACCCGCGGCGGCCGCCGCTCCGGCCTGACGTTCGCGCCCGAGGGCGGCTCGGAGCGCCTGCGCAAGGTGATCAACAAGATGGTCACCGAGGACGACCTGATCCGTACGGTCGCCGCCGCGTACGGCGCGGGCTGGCGCCAGGTCAAGCTCTACTTCATGTGCGGCCTGCCCACCGAGACCGACGACGACGTGCTCGCCATCGCGGCGCTCGCCAAGCGGGTGATCAAGACCGGCCGCGAGGTGTCCGGCCGCCGCGACATCCGCTGCACGGTCTCCATCGGCGGTTTCGTACCGAAGCCGCACACCCCGTTCCAGTGGGCCGCGCAGGACGCCCACGAGACCGTCGACCGGCGCCTGCTGAAGCTGAAGGACGCCCTGCGCGGCGACCGCGAGTACGGCAAGGCCATCGGCTACCGCTACCACGACGGCCGCCCGTCGATCATCGAGGGCCTGCTGTCCCGCGGCGACCGGCGTCTCGGCCGGGCCATCGAGGCGGCGTGGGCCGACGGCGCGCGGTTCGACGGCTGGAGCGAGTGCTTCTCCTACGACCAGTGGGTCACCGCCACCGAGAAGGCGCTGGCCGGCGAGCCGGTGGACCTCTCCTGGTACACCACGCGCGAGCGCGACGAGGCCGAGGTCCTCCCGTGGGACCACCTCGACGCCGGCCTCGACCGCGCCTGGCTCTGGCAGGACTGGCGCGCCGCGGTCGACGGCGCGGAGGTCGAGGACTGCCGCTGGACCCCCTGCTACGACTGCGGCGTCTGCCCCACGATGGGCACCGACATCCAGGTCGGCCCCACCGGCAAGAAGCTGCTCCCGCTGACCGTCGCGGGGTCCTGACCGGCGGCCACGACGGCGCGTGGCGCGGCGGGAACGCTACGCGAGGTGCTGCATCCGAGCGCGTACCCTGGTAAGAAGTTCGCAGGAAAGCTCCAACGCACCGAAAGGACTGAACACCGCTGGTCGCGACACCACCGGACGCGCCGCCCACTGGGGCCGTGTCCGATGACGCCCACCCGGCTCCGGCCGCGAATACCGGGGCCACCAGCCCCGTTCAGCGGCTCCGCGTGCGTTACGCCAAACGCGGGCGCATGCGGTTCGCGAGTCATCGCGACATCGCGCGGGCGGTCGAGCGGGCACTGCGACGGGCGCGGGTTCCGATGGCATTCTCCGCGGGGTTCTCACCGCACCCCAAGATCTCCTACGCGGGCGCCGCAGCCACCGGCGTGCTCAGCGAGGCCGAGTACCTCGAAATCGCGGTGACGCGCACCTGCTCACCAGAGCGTGTCCGGGCCGACCTCGACGCGGCGCTGCCCACCGGCCTCGACGTCCTCGACGTCGTCGAGGCGGGGCCGGGTGCGCTGGACGACCGGCTGGACGCCGCGGAGTGGCGGATCCGGCTCGACGGCGTCACCCCGGACGACGCCGAGCGCGCGGTCCGCGCCTTCACCGATCGTACGGAGATCGAGGTCGAGCGGCTGACCAAGAAGGGGCGGCGGCGCTTCGACGCCCGCCGCGCGGTCGCCACGTGTGAGCTCGACCGGCGTGCCCCGGAATTTACCGACGCCCATTGTGCGATACTTCGAATGGTTGTACGGCGTACGACACCCGCCGTGCGGCCGGATGACGTCTTGGCCGCGCTGCGTCAGGTGGCCGACCTCGCGCCGCCGTCACCACCGTTGGTGACCCGGCTGGCGCAGGGGCCGCTCGACGCGGTGACCGGCGGCATCGCCGATCCGCTCGCCCCTGACCGTGCGCCTGCGGAGCACACGGCCGCCGCGCGGAGCACGCACGGCCGAGTAGAGGCCGGCGGGCCCCATGGTTCGTGACGTCATCTGCGCCCCACCGTGGGCGCACACCACCGACTTCGGTCGGCGCCGCGTACCCCGCGGCCCGATCGGCACAGAAACGACGTGCTCCCGCGCGGCACGGCGGCTCAGAGATGAGCCCGCCGCGCCCGGGAGCCTGACGGGAGAACACCCGGATGCTCGACAACGAGCCGACCGGCGCCACCCAGGGTGACGCCGCAGGCACCGAACAGGAACACTTCACAACCGAACGCGTAACGGAGGCCACCAGCCGCCCCCGCCGCGCGGCGAGCCGCCCGGCCGGCCCACCCCCGGACCCCGAGGACCCACCGGCGTTCACGCCCCCGGCGGCACCCGCCTTCGCCACGCAGCCCAGCGCACCCGCGGCAACGCCCGCGCCGTCCGAGGCCGCGCCGCCCGCCTTCGCCGCCGCCCCCGCGTCCGGCGGGGACGGCACGTCTGCGGCGGGTTCTGACGCGGAGGCCTCCGAGGAGAAGCCCGCGCCGCGGCGGCGTGCCACCCGGGCGCGCAAGACCGCGACCGTAGGCGCGGACGCGAGCGCGCTCGCGACGGCCGCCGCCGAGGCGAGCGGCACCGCCGCAGCGACCGGCGCGGACGCGCCGAGCACCGACGAGGAGCCGCAGGCCGCGCCCGCGCGGCGCCGCCGCAGCCGCGCCAAGACCGCGGAGCCCGAGGCCGCCGCAACCGACGGCACCGAGGCCACCGCTGACGGCGAGGCCGCCGCGAAGGCGCCGCGCCGTACGCGCCGCACCCGGGCCACCGCGGACACCGCGGCCGAGACCGGGCGTACGGACGCCGGGAGCGCGGACGCCTCCGGCGAGGCCGCCGAGGTTCCGGGTGTGCCCGGGGTTCCGAGCGTGCCTGCCGTGCCGTCCGCGGAGGGCGAGGACGACGCGGGCGTGGGGCCCTCGTTCATCGCGCCCGTGGTGATGTTCCGGCCCCCGGAGCCCGCGGCGGCCGCCCCCGTCGAGCGGCCCGCCGCCGACGACGCCCAGCGGGCCGACGCGGACACCTCCGAGGACACCGAGGACCTCGACACCGACGACGAGGACGGCGACGACGAGGAGCGCGGCTCCGGCGGTCGCCGGCGCCGCCGCCGCGGCGGTCGCGGCCGGGCGAAGAAGCAGAACGGCGAGGGCGAGTCCGACGACGACACCCCCGCGGAGAAGGCCGACGACGCCAAGGGCGGCCGCAAGAGCGGCAAGTCCGGCGCGCAGGAGGCCAAGTCCGACAAGGGCGGCGAGAAGAAGCCGGCCGAGGCCGCCTCCGACGACCAGGACGACGACGGAGACGCCGACGGCTCCTCGCGCCGCCGCCGCAGGCGCCGCCGCCGCGCCGGCTCCCCGGAGTCCGACAGCACCGCTCCGGACGACCCGGAGAACACCGTCGTCAAGATCCGCCCGCCGCGCGACAGCAAGATCGAGGACGAGGTGACGTCGCTGCGCGGCTCCACCCGCCTCGAGGCGAAGAAGCAGCGCCGCCGCGAGGGCCGCGAGCAGGGCCGCCGGCGTCCGCCGATCATCACGGAGTCGGAGTTCCTGGCCCGCAGGGAGTCCGTCGACCGCGTGATGGCCGTGCGCAGCGTCGGCGAGCGCACACAGATCGGCGTGCTGGAGGACGGCGTCCTCGTCGAGCACTACGTCGACAAGTCCACGCAGCAGTCGTACGTCGGGAACGTCTACCTCGGCAAGGTGCAGAACGTCCTGCCCTCCATGGAGGCCGCGTTCGTCGACATCGGCAAGGGCCGCAACGCCGTGCTGTACGCCGGCGAGGTCAACTTCGACGCCACCGGCCTCGAGGGCCAGCCGAAGCGCATCGAGTCGGCGCTGAAGTCCGGCCAGTCGGTGCTCGTGCAGGTCACCAAGGACCCCGTGGGCCACAAGGGCGCCCGGCTGACCAGCCAGGTGAGCCTGCCGGGCCGCTACCTCGTGTACGTCCCCGAGGGCAGCATGACCGGCATCAGCCGCAAGCTGCCGGACAGCGAGCGCAGCCGCCTCAAGGCGATCCTGAAGAAGGTCATGCCGGAGGACGCGGGCGTGATCGTCCGTACGGCGGCCGAGGGCGCGAGCGAGGAGGAGCTGGCCGGCGACATCCAGCGGCTGGCCGCCCAGTGGGAGCAGATCAAGAAGAAGGCCAAGACCGCGCAGGCGCCGGCGCTGCTGCACGGCGAGCCGGACATGACGGTCCGCGTGGTCCGCGACATCTTCAACGAGGACTTCAAGGAGCTGATCGTCGAGGGCGGCATGTGGGACACGGTGGACGAGTACGTCAACTGGGTCGCACCCGGCCTCGCCGAGCGGCTGCGCAGGTGGGACGGCGACCGCGACCTCTTCGAGGCGTACCGCATCGACGAGCAGATCGCGAAGGCGCTGGAGCGCAAGGTGTGGCTGCCCAGCGGCGGCTCGCTGGTGATCGACCGTACGGAGGCCATGACGGTCATCGACGTCAACACCGGCAAGTTCACCGGCCAGGGCGGCAACCTCGAGGAGACCGTCACCAAGAACAACCTCGAGGCGGCCGAGGAGATCGTCAGGCAGCTCCGGCTGCGCGACGTCGGCGGCATCATCGTGATCGACTTCATCGACATGGTGCTGGAGGCCAACCGCGACCTCGTGCTGCGGCGCCTGCTGGAGTGCCTGTCGCGCGACCGGACGAAGCACCAGGTCGCCGAGGTCACGTCGCTGGGGCTGGTGCAGATGACGCGCAAGCGCGTCGGCCAGGGCCTGCTGGAGGCGTTCTCGGAGACCTGTGAGACGTGCAACGGGCGCGGCATCATCATCCACACCGAGCCGGTGGAGCAGAAGCCGCCGCGCGGTGTCGTGCCGGCGGAGAAGTCCCGCAAGCGCCGCAAGGGCAAGCAGGACGAGCCCGCCGAGTCGCCCGCCGCCGAGCAGGACGCGGACGACAGCGGCGCCGACGACGAGGAGAGCACGGTCGAGGCGGTGGCCGAGGCCGCGGAGGCGGTGTCGGACATCGCGGCCGAGCGCGCCGGCGCGTCCGTCGACCCGGTCGCCGAGTCGGTGAACGGCTCGGCGGACAAGCCGAAGCGCCGCCGCACCCGCCGTACGAAGACCGAGCACGCCGCGGTCGGCGAGTAGCCGGAGGCCGTGCGCCCGTCCGTACGGTGCGGCATTCCGCACCGTACGGACCGCCCGGCCAGAGATGGTAATCTTTGCTCTTGGCGCTGTGTCGATCGCCCGTCGCGGCCGGATCGCGGGGTACCCCCGAAGCGCCGAATCTGGACTTCAGCGTTCTGCCCTCGGCAGGACGCGCCCCGACAGGAAGTGAGTTCCGGTGTACGCGATCGTCCGCTGCGGAGGCAGGCAGGAGAAGGTGTCTGTCGACGACGTCCTCACTGTCGACAAGCTGTCCGGTGAGCCCGGCGCGACCGTCGAACTCACCGCGCTCATGGTCGTCGACGGCGACCAGGTCGTCACCGACCCGGCCGAGGCCGGTGGCTACACGGTGACCGCCGAGATCGTCGGCGCCTCCAAGGGCCCGAAGATCAACATCATGAAGTACAAGAACAAGACCGGCTACAAGAAGCGCATGGGTCACCGCCAGAAGCACACCCAGGTGAAGATCACCGGTATCCAGGCTGCGAAGTAAGCCCCCTTTCTCCTCGAGGAGCAACGAGAGATGGCACACAAGAAGGGCGCCTCCTCCAGCCGCAACGGCCGTGACTCCAACGCCCAGCGGCTCGGCGTGAAGCGCTTCGGTGGTCAGGTCGTCAACGCGGGCGAGATCATCGTCCGGCAGCGCGGCACCCACTTCCACCCCGGCGACAACGTCGGCAAGGGCAAGGACGACACGCTGTTCGCGCTGGTCAACGGCGCGGTGCAGTTCGGTCGCGTGCGTGGTCGGCGCGCGGTGAGCATCGTCCCGCCGGCGGAGTAGGTCCGCCGACACGGATTTCCCAAGCGGGGGCGGACCACGAATGGTCCGCCCCCGCTTTTCGTTATCTACCGATGAAGGAGGTGTCGCGATGCCGGATTTCGTTGACCGGGTGGTTCTGCACATCACGGCGGGCAACGGCGGCAACGGCTGTGCCTCCGTGCACCGGGAGAAGTTCAAGCCGCTCGGCGGGCCCGACGGCGGCAACGGCGGCCGCGGCGGCGACGTGATCGCCGAGGTCGACGGCAACACGTCCACGCTGCTCGAATACCACAAGCGCCCGCACCGCAAGGCCGGCAGCGGCCGGCAGGGCCAGGGCGGCAACCGCAACGGCGCCGACGGCGGCGACATCGTGCTCCCCGTCCCCGACGGCACGGTCGTCCGCTCCGCCGACGGCGAGATCATCGCCGACCTCGTCGGCGCGGGCACCCGGCTGGTCATCGCGCAGGGCGGCCACGGCGGGCTCGGCAACGCCGCGCTGGCGACCCCCAAGCGCAAGGCGCCGGGCTTCGCGCTGAAGGGCGAGCCGGGCGAGGAGCTCGAAGCCGTCTTCGAGATGAAGAGCGTCGCCGACGTCGGGCTCGTCGGGTTCCCCAGCGCGGGCAAGTCCTCGCTGATCGCGGCGATGTCCGCGGCCAAGCCGAAGATCGCCGACTACCCGTTCACGACGCTCGTGCCGAACCTCGGCGTCGTCGAGGCGGGCGGCACCGAGTTCGTGGTCGCCGACGTCCCCGGGCTGATCCCGGGCGCCAGCGAGGGCCGCGGCCTCGGCCTGGACTTCCTGCGCCACATCGAGCGCTGCTCCACGCTGGTGCACGTCCTCGACTGCGCGACGCCGGAGACCGGCCGCGACCCGGTGTCCGACCTGGACGCCATCGAGGCGGAGCTGGCCGCGTACGACGCCGACCTGACCGGCGGGCTCGCCGACCGGCCGCGGCTGGTCGTGCTGAACAAGGTGGACGTCCCCGAGGCGCGCGAGCTGGCCGAGCTGGTCCGCCCGATCATCGAGGAGCGCGGCCTGGAGGTGCACGAGGTGTCGGCGGCGACCCACGAGGGGCTGCGCGAGCTGGCGTTCGCGATGGCCCGGGTGGTCGGCGAGGCGCGCGCGGCCGCGCCGGTGGCCGAGCCCACGCGGGTGGTGCTGCGGCCGCGGCAGATCGGCGAGTCGGGGTTCACCGTACGCCGGGTCGACGACGAGACCTTCGCCGTACGCGGGGAGAAGCCGGAGCGGTGGGTGCGGCAGACCGACTTCGGCAACGAGGAGGCCGTCGGCTACCTCGCCGACCGGCTGGCCCGCATCGGGGTGGAGGACGAGCTCGTCAAGGCCGGCGCGGAGCCGGGCGCGACCGTCATGATCGGCGACGAGTCCGACTCCGTCGTCTTCGACTGGTACCCGTCCGCGACGACGGGGGAGTACCAGCCGAGCCCGCGCGGCACCGACCGCAGGCTGAGTTGACCACCGGCTACGAGGAGAGGGAGCGGAGATTGCGTGCCGGGATCGCGGAGGCGCGCCGCATCGTCGTCAAGATCGGGTCGTCCTCGCTGACCATGCCGGACGGCCAGATCGACGGCGCGCGCGTCGACCTGCTGTGCGACGTGCTGGCCAAGCGCCATGCCGACGGCGCGGAGACCGTCCTGGTGTCCTCCGGCGCGATCGCCACCGGGCTCGAACCGCTCGGCCTCGTACGCCGCCCGCGCGACCTCGCCACCCAGCAGGCCGCGGCGAGCGTCGGGCAGGTCATGCTGATGGCCCGCTACACCGCGGCGTTCGCGCGGCACGGCATCCGTGTCGGCCAGGTGCTGCTCACCGTCGACGACATGGTGCGGCGCGCGCAGCACCGCAACGGCCAGCGCACGCTGGAGCGGCTGCTCAGCCTCGGCACCGTGCCGATCGTCAACGAGAACGACACGGTCGCCACCGAGGAGATCAGGTTCGGCGACAACGACCGGCTGGCCGCGCTCGTCGCGCACCTGATCCGCGCCGACGGGCTGATCCTGCTGTCCGACGTCGACGGCCTGTACGACGGCGACCCGCGGCGTCCGGGCGCCACCCGCGTGGACGAGGTGGCCATCGACGACGCGCTCGACGGCGTGCGGCTCGGCCGGGCCGGGGCGCGCGGCGTCGGCACCGGCGGCATGGTCACGAAGGTGCAGGCCGCGCGCATCGCCACCGGCGCGGGCATCCCGACCGTGCTGACCGACGCCGGTTCGGTGGGCGCGGCGGTCGAGGGCGCGGACGTCGGCACGTACTTCCACCCCGCGCGGCGCCGCCCCGCGCGGCGGCTGCTCTGGCTGGCGCACGCCACCGAGGGCCGCGGGCGGCTGACGCTGGACCCGGGCGCGGTGGAGGCGGTCGTCGCGCGGCGGGCGTCGCTGCTGCCGGCCGGGGTGACCCGCGTGGAGGGCGAGTTCGAGGCCGGCGACCCGGTCGACCTCTGCGACGAGGACGGCCGCGTGGTGGCGCGCGGCATGGTCAACTACGACGCCGGCGAGGTGCCCGGCCTGATGGGCCGCTCCACCCGCTGGCTGTCCCGCGAGCTGGGACCGGAGTACCAACGGGAGCTCGTGCACCGCGACGACCTGGTCGTCCTGGTGCGGCGGCCGGCCACGTGAGCGGCGACGGAATCCGTACGAGAGAGGCGGTTGAGATGAGCGATACGGGCAGCGTTGAGCGGGTGACCGAGGTCGCGCGCGCCGCGAAGGACGCGGCGGCCGGGCTCGCGCCGCTCCCGCGCGCCGCGAAGGACGCCGCGCTGCGCGCCATGGCCGACGCGCTCGTCGCCCGCGCCGCGGAGATCATCGCGGCGAACGCCGAGGACGTCGCGCGGGCCCGCGAGGACGGCCGTACGGCCACCATGGTCGACCGGCTGACCCTCGACGACGCGCGCATCGCGGCGATCGCCGACGCGCTGCGCGACGTCGCGGGCCTGCCGGACCCGGTGGGCGAGGTGGTGCGCGGCTCGACGCTGCCCAACGGGCTCGAACTGCGCCAGGTGCGGGTGCCGCTCGGCGTGGTCGGCATCATCTACGAGGGCCGTCCGAACGTCACGGCCGACGCCGCGGCGCTGTGCCTGAAGAGCGGGAACACGGCGCTGCTGCGCGGCTCGGCGTCCGCGTACGCGTCCAACTCCGCGATCGTGGCCGTGCTGCGCGACGCCCTCGCGGGTACGGAGGTGCCGGTCGACGCGGTGCAGCTCGTGCCCGGCACGAGCCGCGACTCCGTGAAGCACCTGATGCGGGCGCGCGGCCTGGTCGACGTCCTGATCCCGCGCGGCGGCGCGTCGCTGATCCAGACGGTCGTGACGGAGTCGACGGTGCCGGTGATCGAGACCGGCGTCGGCAACTGCCACGTGTACGTGGACGCCGACGCCGACCTCGGCATGGCCGTGGAGATCCTCCTCAACGCGAAGGTGCAGCGTCCTTCGGTGTGCAACGCGGCGGAGACGCTGCTGGTGCACACCGACGTCGCGGACGCGTTCGTGCCGCTCGCGCTGAAGGCACTGGCCGAGGCGGGGGTGACCGTGCACGGCGACGCGGCGTTCCGCGCGTACGACCCGGGGATGCCGGCCGCGGGGGAGGCCGACTGGTCCGAGGAGTACCTCTCGCTGGACATCGCGGCCGCCGTGGTGCCGTCGCTGGACGCCGCGGTGGCGCACATCCGGCGGTACTCCTCGCAGCACACCGAGGCGATCATCACGCGCTCGCAGGCGGCGGCGCGCCGGTTCACGTCGCTGGTCGACGCGGCCGCGGTGGTCGTCAACGCCTCGACGCGGTTCACCGACGGCGGCGAGTTCGGCTTCGGCGCCGAGATCGGCATCTCGACGCAGAAGCTGCACGCCCGCGGCCCGATGGGGCTGCCGGAGATGACGTCCACGAAGTACGTCGTCACCGGCGACGGGCAGATTCGAGGCTGACCGTACGGGTGCGCAGCAGGCTGACGGCGAGCCAGGCGCAGCCGGCGGCGATCAGGGCGCCGTGGGCGATACGTACCGTCTCGCCGGCGAAGAACTGCGGGATGAACAGCGCGAAGCCGACGGCCATCGGGGCGGCGGTCCAGCGGTTCCAGCGGCCGGAGCGCGCGACGGCGACCGCCGCGGCGACCGCGCCCGCGCCGAGCAGCGCCAGGCCGAGGGCGAACATCGTGACGGCGGCGGGCTGGAAGCGGATCGCGTCGGTCATCGGCACCAGCAGCGTCGCGCTGTGCTCCCGCAGCGCCTGCGCGGCGGCCTCGGGTACGCCGAACACCTCGGCGCCGTAGTACGGCAGCGTCAGGCCCACGCCGACCCAGGTGAGCAGCAGCGCCGCGAGTGAGGCGCCGGACCCGCGGGTGCCGCGCAGCAGGGAGCGTACGGCGAGCAGGCTCAGCGTGAGCGTGATGAACCCGGCTACCGCGGACAGGTGCGCGACCACCCAGGACGGCGAGGCCATGCCGGCCGCGCCGGCCAGGGTGGTCTCGTCGTGCCAGGGGCGGACGGCGGGGTAGACCAGGAAGGCCGCGCCGGTGGCGGCGAACCCGAGCGCGGCGAACCGGGCGACCGTCCGTGCTCCGGTGTCCGGTGTGGTGGACGGGCTGGTGGGGCCGGCGAGGGTGCCGTTCATGATCGCTCCAAGAGGGGTCAGTGGCTCGTTATTGAGAGCGGCGCTCTCGATGGAGAGAGCATGACACGGCGACGGCTCCGGAGTCCAGAGCGATGCTCACAAAAGTTGTCCCCGCTCCGTACGGGGTGCACAATGGCGGCATGGCGACCAAGGCGACGACGCCCAGGCAGCGGGCCCGGCAGCAGACCATCAGGGACATCAAGCGCATCGCGCGGCGGCAGTTGGCCACCGAGGGCACCGGCGCGCTGTCGCTGCGCGCGATCGCCCGCGAGCTCGGCATCGTCTCCTCGGCGATCTACCGCTACGTCCCCAGCCGCGACGAACTGCTGACCATGCTGATCGTCGACGCGTACGACGGCCTGGGCGAGGCGGTGGAGAAGGCCGAGGCCAAGATCGGCAGGGGCGACCACTCCGGGCGCTGGGCGGCCATCGGCCGTGCCGTCCGCCAGTGGGCGGTCACGCATCCGGAGGAGTACGGCCTGATCTACGGCAGCCCCGTCCCCGGCTACAAGGCGCCGCCCGAGCGCACCGTCGGCCCCGGCAGCCGGGTCAGCCTGCTCATCCTGCGGCTGGTCACCGACGCCCACGCGGCGGGCGAGATCCGTCCGCCGGGCCGCGCCGACGCGGTGCCGGCCGCGGTGGCCGAGCGCTTCCCCGAGCTGCGCGCGCAGCTCGCCACCGATCTGTCCGACGACCTGATCGTCCGCCTGCTCCTCGCCTGGACGAGCGTCTTCGGCCTGGTCAGCTTCGAGCTCGGCGGTCAGTACGTCGGCGTGGTCGACGACACCGCGGCCCATTTCGACCACCAGCTCGCCGTGCTCGGCCGCGATCTCGGGCTCTGACGCGAACTGGGTACGCTCGCTTTCTTGAATCGTTCGGGTTTGGGGGAGTAGGTTGGCGCCATGATGGCGTCCGAGTCTTCGTCCATCGCCGAGGAGCTGCGCGGTGCCGGCTTCCGGGTGACCGCCGCGCGCGTCGCCCTGCTCGACACCGTTCGACACGGCGACCACCTCGGTGTCGAGGAGATCGCCTCCGGTGTGCGCGAGCGCGTCGGCCACATCACGCTGCAGGCCGTGTACGACGCGCTCAACGCGTTCAACGCCGCCGGCCTCGTCCGCCGGATCGAACCCGCGGGCAGCCCGGCCAGGTTCGAGGGCCGCATCGGCGACAACCATCACCATGTCGTGTGCCGGTCCTGCGGGGCCATCGCCGACGTCGACTGCTCGGTCGGCGAGGCGCCCTGTTTGACGGCATCCGACGACAACGGCTTCGCCATCGACGAGGCCGAGGTCATCTACTGGGGCCTGTGCCCCGCCTGCTCCACCGCGCCGAATTCCTGAACGACTCCGCTGATCCACTGGAGGAAACCGCAATGGCTGACAACGAAGCCGTCGCAAACAACGCGAACGAGGAGGGCTCGGGAGGGTGCCCGGTCGTGCACGGCCGCGCCCCGCATCCCACGCAGGGCGGCGGCAACCGCGGCTGGTGGCCGGACCGGCTCAACCTGAAGATCCTGGCCAAGAACCCGGACGTCGGCAACCCGCTCGGCGGCGACTTCGACTACGCCGCGGCCTTCGCCGCCCTCGACCTCTCCGCCGTGAAGCGCGACCTCGCCGAGCTCATGACGACCTCCCAGGACTGGTGGCCGGCGGACTTCGGCAACTACGGCCCGCTCATGATCCGCATGGCGTGGCACAGCGCCGGCACGTACCGCATCGACGACGGCCGCGGGGGCGCCGGGGCCGGCCAGCAGCGTTTCGCGCCGCTGAATAGCTGGCCGGACAACGTGCTGCTCGACCGGGCGCGCCGCCTGCTGTGGCCGGTCAAGAAGAAGTACGGCCAGAGCATCTCCTGGGCCGACCTGATCGTCCTCGCCGGCAACGTCGCGCTGGAGGGCATGGGCTTCACGACCTTCGGCTACGCCGGCGGCCGTGAGGACGTCTGGGAGCCCGAGGAGGACGTCTACTGGGGCCCCGAGCAGACCTGGCTCGGCGACGAGCGCTACACCGGCGACCGCGAGCTTGAGAACCCGCTGGCCGCCGTGCAGATGGGCCTCATCTACGTCAACCCGGAGGGCCCGAACGGCACCCCGGACCCGCTCGCAGCGGCGCGCGACATCCGTGAGACGTTCCGCCGCATGGCGATGAACGACGAGGAGACCGTCGCGCTGATCGCTGGCGGCCACACGTTCGGCAAGACCCACGGCGCGGCGCCCGACGTGGAGAACGTCGGCCCGGCCCCGGAGGGCGCGCCGATCGAGGCGCTGGGCATGGGCTGGCAGAGCACGTTCGGCAGCGGCCATGGCCGCGACGCCATCGGCAGCGGCCTCGAGGTCACCTGGACCCCCACGCCGACCAAGTGGGACAACACCTTCTTCGACGTCCTGTTCGGCTACGAGTGGGAGCTGGAGAAGAGCCCCGCCGGCGCGAACCAGTGGAGGCCGAAGAACGGCGCGGGCGCGAACACCGCCCCCGACCCCGAGGACGGCACGCTCAACCGCGCTCCGCAGATGCTCACCACGGACCTCTCGCTGCGGATGGACCCGATCTACGAGCCCATCTCCCGGCGCTTCCACGAGAACCCGCAGGAGTTCGCGGACGCCTTCGCGCGCGCCTGGTTCAAGCTCACCCACCGCGACATGGGCCCGATCCAGCGCTACCTCGGCCCCGAGGTCCCGTCCGAGCGGCTGCTCTGGCAGGACCCGGTCCCCGCGGTCGACCACGAGCTGGTCGACGCCGCGGACGTCGCCGCGCTCAAGCGGCAGATCCTCGACTCCGGCCTGTCGG
Source organism: Streptosporangiaceae bacterium (assembly GCA_036502625.1). Taxonomy (GTDB): domain Bacteria; phylum Actinomycetota; class Actinomycetes; order Streptosporangiales; family Streptosporangiaceae; genus DASXYG01. The sequence continues at coordinate 62,241 of DASXYG010000003.1, read as the reverse complement.
TCGCGCAGCTCGTCTCGGCGGCGTGGGCGTCGGCGTCGACCTTCCGCGGCAGCGACAAGCGCGGCGGCGCCAACGGCGCGCGCGTCCGCCTGGACCCGCAGAAGGACTGGGAGGCCAACGACCCCGAGCAGCTCGCGACGGTGCTGCGCACCCTGGAGGGCATCCAGGCGTCGTTCAACTACGCCCAGTCCGGCGGCAAGCGGGTCTCGCTCGCCGACCTGATCGTGCTGGGCGGCGGCGCGGCGGTGGAGAAGGCGGCCAAGGACGCCGGCGTCGACGTCGACGTGCCGTTCGCCCCGGGCCGTACGGACGCGTCGCCCGAGCAGACCGACGCGGACTCCTTCGCCCCGATGGAGCCGTCGGCGGACGGGTTCCGCAACTACTTCGGCAAGGGCCAGCGGCTCCCGGCGGAGTACCTCCTCATCGACCGGGCGAACCTGCTGACGCTGAGCGCGCCGGAGATGACGGTCCTCGTCGGCGGCCTGCGCGTCCTCGGCGCCAACTCCCAGGGCTCCAAGCAGGGCGTCCTCACCGACCGCCCCGGCTCGCTGACCAACGACTTCTTCGTGAACCTGCTCGACATGGGCACCACGTGGAAGCCGGTGTCGGAGGACTCGACCGCTTTCGAGGGCCGCGACTCCGCCACGGGCGAGCTGAAGTGGACCGGTAGCCGCGTCGACCTGCTCTTCGGCTCGAACTCCGAGCTCCGCGCGGTCGCCGAGGTCTACGCCGGCGACGACGCCCGCGAGAAGTTCGCGGCCGACTTCGTCCGCGCCTGGACGAAGGTCATGAACCTCGACCGCTACGACCTGGCCTGATCGCAGGCCAGAGGCCCCCGTCCGGCTCGCCGGGCGGGGGCCTCTTCGGCGGGGTCAGTTCGACCCGGTGCCGTTGCGGTTGGTGTCGTCGCCGCCGTCGTTGCCGCGGGTGCCGCCGAGGCGGCTGAACAGGCCCTCGGCCGCGCGGGCCGCGCCGCTCCCGATGTCCTTCACCATGCCGATCAGGGGGTCCTGGCTGCGTTCCCAGGACTCCTTGTACGACCGGGCGCCGGCCTTGATCTCGTCGCTGATCGAGGCGTCGGAGTCGTCGTCGCGGCGGGCGTAGTCGCCGCCGAGGATGCGTTCGTAGTCGCCGCCGCTCGCCCAGCGGTCGATCTCGGCGAAGCGGACGACCGCGAACGGGTGGGACGTGCCCTGGGTCTGGACCAGCTTGAAGAAGGCGTCGCGGAGGTCGCCGTTGGCGGAGTCGTACTCGCGGGCCTGCTCGAGGAACGCCTCGGCGTTCATCTCGGCGAGCCGCGGGCCGCCGGCGAGCTTCATCAGCGCGCGCTTCGCGGCGGACTCGTCCTGCCCGGCGAGCAGGCCCGCGCGGTCGGCGGACAGCTCCGACTTGCGCTGCCACTCCTCGAGCGCCGTCACGATCGCGCGGATCCCGATGTAGCCGAGGGGGATCCAGGCGATGCGGGCGGCCAGCGCGGTGAGGCCGTACAGCATCGTGCGGTACAGCGCGTGGCCGGAGAAGACGTGGCCGACCTCGTGGGCCACGACGAAGCGCAGCTCCTCGGGGTCGAGCATGTCGACAAGGCCGCTGGTCAGCACGATGAACGGCTTGTCGACACCGATGGCCATGGCGTTCGGCTTCGGCTCGTTCATGACGTACAGATCGGGCACCTCGGCCATGTCGAGGATGTACGCCGAGTCACGGAGGAGGTCGTGGATGTCGCGGAACTGCGTCTGCCCGACGCGCACCGTGCTGCCGAGGAACATCATGCGCAGGGCCCGCTCGGAGAACAGGCCGGAGAGCATCTTCAGCACCTGGTCGAAGCCGGTGAGCGAACGCATCGCCACCAGCGCCGACCGGTCGGCCGGATGCTCGTACGCACGGGAACTGATGCCCGGGAACCGGGTCCGAGCACGATCTGGGGATGCGTCCATGTCTGGCATGTTAGTTGTGACGACCGACACGGGCGGTGAGTTCCTGGTAGCGGTCGCGCGGCGGGCCGAATCCGGACCTGGCCGACTGTGGTCAAACCGGCGCGTACGGAGCTCGTACGGCGGTGCGGTTGACGTGGACCGGGGGTTCCGGGTTGCCTATCGGGCAACGGAGACCGGAGGCGCGCATGAACGACGGGCCCAGCTTTGACGGCCACGCCCAGGCCATGTCGCGCGACAAGCGCGCCGTCCTCCAGGAGGAGCGGCTGCGGGTTCTCGTCGACCGGCTGCTCGCGCTGGACGGCGTCCAGGGCAAGCGGCTGCGCGACGCCGGGGTCGCGTCCGGCGCCGACGTGACGCTTGAGCGCATGGCGGACCTCCCCGCGATCGAGAAGCCCGACCTCTGGGCGAACTACCCGTGGGGGCTGCTGTCGGCCCCGTTGTCCGACGTCGTGGCCGTGCACGGGTCGAGCGGCACCGGCGGGCGGCCCACGCTCGTCGCGTACACCAAGGCCGACCTGGAGCTGTGGGCCCGCATGTGCGCGAGGTCGCTGTCCTGCGCGGGCGCCACGTCCGACAGCCTGGTGCACAACGCGTACGGCTACGGCCTGTTCACCGGCGGCCAGGGCATCCACCAGGGCGCGATCGCGCTCGGCGCCACCGTGCTTCCGATGTCCGGCGGCATGACGGTCCGCCAGGCCACGATGCTGACGACCCTCCGGCCTGACATCCTGACCTGCACCCCGTCGTACGCCATCCGCCTCGGCGAGGAGCTGCGCGCCAACGGCGTCGACCCGGCCGACAACGGGCTGCGGGCCGGTGTGTTCGGCGCCGAGCCGTGGAGCGAGAGCCTGCGGCCGGTCCTGGAGGAGCTGCTCGGGCTCACGGCCGTCGACATCTACGGGCTCAGCGAGGTCATCGGGCCCGGCGTGGCCACGGAGTGCCGCGAAGCGCAGGACGGGCTGCACGTCAACGAGGACCACTTCCTCGTCGAGGTGATCGACCCGGTGACCGGCGTGCCCGCGCCCGACGGCGTGCCCGGCGAGCTGGTGTTCACCACGCCCACGAAGGAGGCGCTGCCGCTGCTGCGCTACCGCAGCGGCGACATCGCGTCGCTGAGCCGCGAGCCGTGCGCGTGCGGCCGTACGCTCGTGCGCATGTCCAAGGTGCTGGGCCGCCGCGACGACATGCTGGTCATCCGCGGCGTGAACGTCTACCCCAGCGAGGTCGAGCGGGTGCTGCTCGCGGTGCCCGAGATCGCCCCGGACTACCTGCTCGTCGTCGACAAGCGCGCGCCCATGACCCGGCTGATCGTGGCGTGCGAGGCGGTGGGCGGCGACGAACGGACGTCCGCGGCCATCGAGTCGGGCCTGCGCGAGGCGCTCGGCCTGCGCGCCGACGTACGGCTGTTCGCCCCGGGCAGCGTGCCGCGTACCGAAGTGGGCAAGGCGGTACGCTGCGTGACCTGGGAATCCGGTGAGCCGCCACTTCCGGGGCTCGGGTGACATCGGCCACGTGCGGCCGGTTAGGGTCGTTTTATGAGCATGCTCGGGGGACGCGGGACGCGACTCGGCATCATGGGCGGCACGTTCGACCCGATCCACCACGGCCACCTGGTGGCCGCCAGCGAGGTCGCGCACCTCTTCGAGCTGGACGAAGTGGTGTTCGTGCCGACCGGCCAGCCCTGGCAGAAGGACGACCGGAAGGTCGCGCCCGCCGAGGACCGCTATCTCATGACGGTCATCGCCACCGCGTCCAACCCCCGTTTCTCCGTGAGCCGCGTCGACATCGACCGGCCCGGCCCGACGTACACCATCGACACCTTGCGCGAGGTCCGTGACCAGCGCGGCCCGGACACCGACCTGTTCTTCATCACCGGGGCCGACGCCCTGGCCCAGATCGTGTCCTGGCACGACGCGAACGAGATATTCGACCTCGCGCATTTCGTAGGCTGTACCCGACCGGGTCACAAGCTGGCCGACCCCGGGCTGCCCGAAGGGAAGGTCAGCCTGGTCGAGGTACCGGCGCTGGCCATCTCGTCGACGGAATGCCGCGAGCGTGTCGCGGACGACGAACCGGTCTGGTACCTGGTGCCGGACGGGATCGTGCAGTACATCAACAAACGTGGGCTGTACCGCGACGGATGACGTCGGCGGTGCGGCACGAGGAGGACGAAAGCGTCACTGTGACAGCATCCGAGAAGGCCGTGGAGCTGGTGGGGATCGCCGCGCGAGCGGCGTCGGAGAAGCTCGCCGACGAGATCATCGCCTACGACGTCAGCGAACAACTGTTCATCACCGACGCGTTCCTCCTGTGCTCGGCGCCCAATGACCGCCAGGTCGCGTCGATCGTCGAGGAGATCGAGGCGAAGCTGCGCGAGGCCGGCGCCAAGCCGGTGCGCCGCGAGGGGGAACGGGACCACCGCTGGGTCCTGCTCGACTACGTCGACATCGTCGTGCACGTCCAGCACGAGGAGGAGCGCGCCTTCTACGCGCTCGAACGCCTGTGGAAGGACTGCCCGGCGGTGCCGCTGCCGGACGACGTGAACCCCCACACCCCCAGCCGGGCGGGCCGATGAGCCGATCGCGCCGGGTGGTCTGCTGGCGGCACGGGCAGACCGTGTGGAACGTCGAGACCCGCTTCCAGGGGCAGACCGACATCCCGCTGAACGACACGGGCCGCGCCCAGGCCGTACGCGCGGCGCGGATGCTCGCGGCGCTGGAACCGGCCGCGATCATCAGCTCCGACCTCCAGCGCGCGGCCGAGACCGCGGGCGCGCTCGGCCGCCTCACCGGCCTGCCGGTGGCGCAGGACAAGGCGCTGCGCGAGCGTTCGGGCGGCGAGTGGGAGGGGCTGACCGGCGCGGAGATCCGCGCGGGCTGGCCCGAGGAGTTCATGAAGTGGCAGCCGCCGGGCGGCGACCCGGTCGACGAGGTCGCCGACGCCGTGGCGGGCGCCATCGAGCGCGCCGTCGCCGACGTACCGCCGGGCGGCCTGCTGGTGGCGGTCGGCCACGGCGCGTCGCTGCGGCTGGGCATCGCCCGGCTGCTCGGCCTCCCCGAGGACTCCTGGGACGCCCTGGGCGGCCTGTCCAACTGCTCGTGGTCGGTCATCGGCGAGGGCCGCCGCGGCTGGCGGCTCCTGGAGCACAACGCCGGCAGCCTCCCGGAGCCCGTCATGGGCGACGACCAGGTGGACGGCGCCGAAGCGGCCGGTCTGTAGGGTGCGGGCGTGACCGAGTACCGACAGGCGCGCTTCACCCCGCCGGACGGCGCGACCGAGCTGCTGATCATCCGGCACGGCGAGTCGCAGCCCGCGAACCCTGACTCGCCGTTCCCCCTGGTCGACGGCCAGGGCGACCCGGAGCTCGCGCCGGAGGGGCGGGCGCAGGCCGAGCGCGTGGCCGACCGGCTCGCCGACGCCGGAATCCAGGCGGTCTACGTGACGAACCTGCGGCGTACGGCGCAGACCGCGGCGCCGCTGGCCGCCCGGCTCGGGCTGGAACCGCAGGTGGAGCGGGACCTCCGCGAGGTGCACCTCGGCGCGTGGGAGGGCGGGCTGCTGCGCAAGAAGGCCGCCGAGAACGACCCGATCGCGGTGCGCATGCGCGCGGAGGAGCGCTGGGACGTCATCCCCGGCGCCGAGTCCATGGACGCGCTGGCCGCCCGGGTCCGCGCGGCCGTCGGACGGCTGGCCGCCGCGAACGCGGGCCGCCGCATCGCGGTCGTCTCCCACGGCGGCACGATCGCCGCGATCTTCGCGCAGGCCGCGAAGTCGCGCCCGTTCGCGTTCCAGGGCGCGGACAACGCGTCGATCTCGCACATCGTGGTGACCGGCGACCGGTGGGTCATCCGCTGCTTCAACGACACGACCCACCTGACGCCGGCGTTCACCACCGCGGCCAAGCCGCTGACCTGACCGTACGACCAGGCCCGTGCGTGATCAGCGGAAGCCGGCCACCGCGTGCGGCTCGTACGGCTCCTCCAGGGCGGCGACCTCGTCGTCGTCGAGCTCCAGGTCGACGGCGGCGATCGCGTCGTCCAGGTGCCCGGCCTTGGTGACGCCGACGATCGGCGACGTCACCACCGGGTTGCGCAGCATCCAGGCCAGCGCCACCTGCGCGGGCGGCACCGAGCGCCGGGCCGCGACCTCGGCGACCCGCTCCACGATCTGCTGGTCGGCGTCGCGGTAGAGCCGCCTGCCGAAGTCGTCCGTGTCGCTGCGCGCCGTCGTCGCGTCCCACGGGCGGGTCAGCTTGCCGCGGGCGAGCGGGCTCCACGGGATGACGCCCACGCCCTGGTCGGCGCACAGCGGCAGCATCTCCCGCTCCTCCTCGCGGTAGAGCAGGTTGTAGTGGTTCTGCATGGACACGAACCGCGTCCAGCCGTTCAGGTCGGCGGTGTACAGCGCCTGCGCGAACTGCCAGGCGTGCATCGACGAGGCGCCGATGTAGCGCGCCTTCCCGGCCTTCACGACGTCGTGCAGCGCTTCGAGGGTCTCCTCGATCGGCGTTTCGTAGTCCCAGCGGTGGATCTGGTACAGGTCCACGTAGTCCGTGCCGAGCCGGCGCAGGCTGTTGTCGATCTCCGCCATGATCGCCTGGCGGGACAGCCCGGCGCCGTTCGGGCCCGGGCGCATCCGGCCGTTCACCTTCGTCGCGATGACGACCTCCTCGCGGCGGGCGAAGTCGGCCAGCGCGCGGCCGGTGTACTCCTCGCTCGTGCCCGCGGAGTACACGTTCGCGGTGTCGAAGGTGGTGATCCCGGCGTCCAGCGCCTGCTTGACGATGGCCCGGGTGGCGTCCTCGTCGAGCACCCACGGCCGGCCGTGCGCCGTATCACCGAAGCTCATGCAGCCCAGGGTGATCGCCGAGACCTCGAGCCCGGTCCCGCCCAGTCTCACGTATCGCATCGTGACCTCCAGCCGTAGTGGGTTCCGCGGGCCATTATCGCCATGCGGAACGCACGCCGTACGGCCGGGCGGCACGGATGCCGCCCGGCCGGTGCGCGCCGAGGTCAGAACGGCGTGAGGGTGATCTCCAGCGACGCGGGCGCGGTGTCCTGGATGTAGGACGCGAAGCCCGCGACGTCGTCGAACGCGAACCCGTACGCCTTGCCGTCCTGGCTGTGCGCGTGCATGGCGGCGGCGTAGTGGTTGGTCACCGACTCCTTGTAGAACGCCGACGCGTCGGACGTCGGCTGGGTGGTGGACGTGAGCAGCGTGGACCGGTTGAACGCCGCGCCGAGCGCCGCCGCGACCGGGCCGGTCACGCCGTCGTTCGGCGCCGCGAGCGCGCCGTCGCAGAACAGCACGTCCTTGGTGGACGGCTTGGCGATGGCCGCGGGTCCGCCGTCGAAGGTGAACGAGCCGCCGGTGACGCGTCCGGTGTACGTAGCGGAGCCCGTCGTCACCGTCAGCGTCTCGCCCGCGTACTTCGACCACACCGAATCGATGTACGGCGCGTAGTAGTCGTCGGCGAACAGGCCCGACTCGATGCCGTGGCCGGGCGCCACGACCCGTTTGCCGTCCGCGACGACCAGGTTGCCGAACCCGGCCGCGCCGGAGACGTCCGCGAAGATCGCGTCGCGGCCACCGTCGGCGAGCCGTCCGGTGGTCTGCGTGGCCGCGCCGGCCAGCTTGATGGCCAGCGGCACGCTGAACATGTCGACCATCGTGGTGTTGCAGAACATCCCGGCGTCGTTGTGGGTGAACTCGATCCAGTCGTGCAGCACGCCGAAGTTCGGGTCGGAGCTCACCCAGCCGGCCGGGTACTGCAGCGCCGCGGCGCCGTTGCCGTCGGTGACCACCTTCAGCCGCAGCGCGTCGCCGAGGGCGAAGTAGATCCGCCCCGACATCTTCGGCAGCGCGACCGTGCCGTCGATGGGCAGCGCGTAGTCGGTGAAGCCGTCGCCGCCGTTGTCCGACGTCGCGCACGGGGTGAACGCGCCGCTCGCGGTCACGTGGCCCTGCGCGCCCGACGGGTCGGTGCCGACGATGTACATGCGGATCGTGTCGGTGCCGTATTTGCCGGTGCTGTTGACGACCGTGATCGGCAGGCCGCCGTCGGCCGCCAGCCGCGTGGTGCGGCCGAGCGTGCGCGGTCCGAGGGACGCGGCGCCGAGCGCGGCCGCGCCGAGCGCCGCGGTGGATGCGGCGCCGAGGAAGGCTCGTCTGCTGATCATCGGCTACCCCTGGTACTTCGCGACGATCTTGGTGAAGTCCCAGTTCTGCTGGTCGATGCCGCTGCACGCGGACTGCGCGCCGCCGCCGGGGCACGGCCGGTCGCGGTTGGCGGCCCAGAACGTGAACCGCCCGATGTGGTGGGTGTTCGCGTAGTCGAGCATCTGCTGGAAGTCCTGCGTGGTGACGGTCTCGGACTGGTCCGTGGTGCCGTTCATCGAGCTGATGCCCTGCATCTTGTACGTCGCGTCGTCCGAGCCGCCGTACGTCGACTTCAGGAACGCGTGCAGCGCGTCGGACGCCTGGATGCTGAGGTCGCCCATGTCGGAGCCGGCGGCGCCGAAGTCGAACGGCATGATCGTCCAGGTGTCCACCGGCGCGCCGGTGGCCTTGGCCTGCGTGATCAGCCGCTTGCCCTGGTCGCTCGGGCCGGTCGCGGTGGTGCCGATGGTGACGATCACCTGGAGGTCCGGGTGGTCCTGCTTGAGGATCTTGACGGCGCCGAGGATCTTGTCCTGGGTCGCGTTGTTGTCCATCTCGGTGTTCTCGACGTCGAGGTCGATGGCCTTGAGCTTCAGCCCGTCGACGACCTTCCCGTACGCGCCGGCCAGCGCGTTCGCGTCGCCGCAGACGTCGCCGAGCTTGGTGCCGTTCCAGCCGCCGACGGACGGGATCACGTCGCCGCCGGCGCCGCGGATCTTGTTGATGGCGTCCTCGTCGGTGCCGCCGGTCAGCGGGCGCTGCCCGTCCCAGGTGGCGTCGCAGCCGCCGCCTGAGTTGAGGAACGCCAGCGTGAAGTCCTTCGCGCCGGTGTCGCTCATGAGCTGGACGGGGTCGGGCGGGCTGCCCCAGCCGAGGTAGATGTACGGGGCCGCGGGCATGCCGGCGTCGGCGGCGTGCGCGGCGGATGTGGTGAGCGTGGCGGTGCCGAACGCGGTGGCCAGCGTCGCCGCGGCTGCGGCGATCCGGGCCGCGGTACGGGCACGGGGGAGTTTGATCTGCACGTCTTCTCCTGTTGCTCAGGGGCGGGGCCCCGATGGCGGGAGGCGAGGAGGGACGGTCCTCTATGGGCGGTGTCAGCTCGCCGACACGTGGACGTAGTCGACGGTCATCGTCTGCGGGAACTGTGTGCCGTCGTTCGGCGAGCCCGGCCAGTTGCCGCCGACGGCGAGGTTGAGGATCACGAAGAACGGGTGGTCGAAGACCCACTTGTTGCCGTTCGTGTCGGCCGGGGTGCGGGTCTCGTACACCTGGCCGTCCACCGACCACTTGACGGAGTCGGGCGCCCAGTCGATCGCGAACGTGTGGAAGTCGTCGGCGAACGCCTGCCCGTTCGGCAGGGTGTAGGTGCCGGTCAGCGGGTTGCCGCCGGAGTAGCCGGGGCCGTGGGCGCTGCCGTGCACGGTGCCGGGCTCGAACCCGACGTTCTCCATGATGTCCAGCTCGCCGCAGTTCGGCCACGGGTTGCTGCCGATGTCGTCGCCGAGCATCCAGAAGGCCGGCCACATGCCCTGGCCGCGCGGGATCTTGATGCGCGCCTCGATGTGGCCGTACGCCTGGGTGAACTTCCCGGCCGTGGTGATCTTCCCGGACGTGTACTGGCAGGTTCCGTTCCAGCACTGGTAGTTGTTCGGGTTCTCCTTCCGCGCGGTGATCACCAGGTGGCCCTGGCCGTCGAGCGCGGTGTTGGCGGCGCCGTCGGTGTAGTACTCCAGTTCGTTGTTGCCCCAGCCGGATCCGCCGACGTCGTGGCCCCACTTGGCCGGGTCGACGCCGCTTCCGGCGGCGCCGTCGAAGTCGTCGGACCAGGTGACGGCGGGTGCCGTACGGGCCGCGTGTGCGGCCTCCGGTGCGGGCGCGGCGAGTGTCGCGCCGGTGAGCGTGAGTCCGAGCAGCGCGGTCACGGCAGTGACCGTGACGAAGGCGCGGCGGGGGGTTCGGACCGGCATCGCTGACTCCTTCCCGTGTGCGGGTAAGCGCGTTCCGTATGCGATGTGCGGATGAGTTTTGCCGTGCCCCACGATGCCGTCAAGGGCTATAGAAAAGAATCTTTATTAATTCGTATTGAGTTCAACTTATGAATTGTCTCGCCAGATGAACGCAGATCATTGCTGGTCACGCGGATATCACGGGAATCGCTCGAACGCGCGTGTACATAAGTTGAATGAAAGAGTGGTCTACACCACCTGCGGGAACGCGGGCGCCCGGCGGACGTGGCCGCATCCGGCCGCGTGGGTATGCCGTACGCGGCGGGCCGTCCCGTACGCGGCCCGCCCGGGCGGAAGGAGCCGAACATGCCGCAACCCTCGGGTGCCGACCTGGAGAAGATCCGCGCGCACCGGGCCGAACTGCGGGAACGCTATCTGCGCCACGGAACGCGACGGCCGCCGACGGCCGCGCGCGGCGTGCACCACATCGCGCTCATCTGCCGGGACGTCGAGGAGACCATCCGCTTCTACCAGGAATTCCTCGGATTCCCGCTGGTCGAGCTCGTGGAGAACCGCGACTACGCGGGTTCGAGCCATTTCTTCTTCGACATCGGCAACCGCAACCTGCTCGGCTTCTTCGACTTCCCCGGCCACGACCATCCGCCGTTCACCGAGACCATCGGCGGTGTGCAGCACCTCGCGCTGTCGGTGTCGCCCCAGGCGTTCGCCGCCGCGCGCGAGCGGTTCGACGCGGCCGGCACCGAGTACCTCGGCCCGGACCGCGGCGCCGACGACAGCCTCTACATCCGCGACCCCAACGGCATCGGCCTCGAGCTGTACCGGGAGGAGCTCGGCGTCTTCGAGGGCACCGAGCTGCTGGACGGCTGACCACGGCGATTACCGGGCGTGCCCACGCGGTACATCAAGGTGAGCACGCCGGGGTGATCATCGGGGGGACGTTCATGGCTGAGGCGGCGTACACGCACGCCGGGCGGCCGCGCCGGGAGCCGCGACGGCGGTCGTGGCCGCACATCTTCTGGATCGGCCTCGTGCTGTGGGCGCTGGCCGTGATCGTCACGTTCTTCACCGGCAACGCGAACCTGGTGCCGACGATCGTGCTGCTCGGCAGCTTCCTGGTGCCGGTGACGTTCGTGGCGTGGGCGTTCGACCACCGCGTGGACGACGGCGAGATCGACGCGCGCACGGTGCTCGGCGCGTTCCTGGTCGGCGGCGTGATCGGGGTGCTCGGCGCGTCGGTACTGGAGACGTACCTCCTGCACCCGTCGGCGTGGACGTACATCGGCGTCGGGCTGATCGAGGAGGGCGTGAAGCTGCTGGTCGTGGTGTGGTTCGGCCGCCACATCATGGCGAAGACGACGCACGTCGGCATGATCCTCGGCGGCACGGTGGGCTTCGGCTTCGCGGCCTTCGAGAGCGCCGGCTACGCGCTGAGCGCGGCCATGACCGTGCACGGCATCTCGCTGCGGGAGATGGTGGAGACCGAGATCCTGCGCGGCATCCTGGCGCCGGTCGGCCACGGGCTGTGGACGGCGATCCTCGGCGGTGTGCTCTTCGCGGCGGCGGCCGGCGGCCATCGGTACCGCTTCCGCTGGACGATCGTCTTCGCGTACGCGGGCGTGGCGATCCTGCACGCGCTGTGGGACTCCATGCACGGCATCGCCGCCGCGCTGACGCTCTTCCTCACCGGGCGCACCTGGCAGTTCACGCTGCTCCAGCACGGCTACGTGCCCGACGCCTCGGGCGCGCAGGCGCTGGTCTCGACGGTGATCGACTGGGCCGGGCTGATCGTGATCTCGCTGATCGCGATCGCGTGGCTGCTCGCGGTGGCCCGGCACCGGCCGCGCGGCGCGGCTCCGGAGCCGCGCCCGCCGTACGGCTACGACGCGGGACCGCGCTGAGCGGCCTGCCACTGCCGCTCGACCTCGGGATAGATCCGCTCCAGGTCGTCGGGCAGGGCCGCCTTGATGCCGGCCGTACGGTCGTCGGCCAGCACCTCCTCGCGGCCCTCCTCCACCGCGGCGCGGATCAGCGCGGCGATATCGGCGGTGGAGTGCTTCGGGCCGGCGAAGCCGTTCGCGAGCCGGGTGTCGATGAACGAGGCGTGCACCGCCGTGACCAGCGTGCCCTGGCCGCGCAGCTCGACGCGGACGCCATTGGTCAGCGACCACAGCGCCGCCTTGCTGGCGCAGAACGACCCCATCGCGGGGACGCTGAAGAACGACACGATCGACAGCATGTTGACCAGCGCGCCGCCGCCGTTGGCCGCGAGCACCGGGGCGAACGCGCGGCACATTCCGAGCGTGCCGAAGTAGTTGACCTCCATCTCCTCACGGGCCGCCGCCGTGGACGCCGCGCCGATCAGCGGCGTGCCGTGCGCCGTGGCGGCGTTGTTCACCAGCAGGCCGACGTCGGCGCAGCGCGCGGCGGCGGCCGCTATGTCGGCCTCGTTGGCGAGGTCGAGCCGGACGGGCACCAGGCGCGGGTCGTCGATCGCGGCGGGGTCGCGCGCCGCCGCGTAGACCTTCGCCGCGCCGCGCGCCAGCAGCTCCTGCGCCAGCGCCGCGCCCAGCCCCCGGTTGGCCCCCGTCACCAGCGCGACGGCCCCCTCGATGCGCATCGGTCGACTCCGTTCATCCACCCCGTACGGACACGGCCCGTTCTATCAACGGGGTACGACATTCCGGGTCATAATCGAGGGTCCGAGAACGGCGGGCCCGCGGAGGAGAACCGATGATCCTGGTGACCGGCGCGACCGGGAACGTGGGCGGCGAGCTCGTCCGCCGCCTCGCTGACGAGGGGCGGGAGGTGCGCGCGCTCGTCCGCGACGACGGCCGCGGCCTGCCGTCCGGCGTCGAACCCGTGTCCGGCGACCTGAACCATCCGCGGACCCTCGCCGGCGCGTTCACCGGGGTGCGCGCCGCGTTCCTGCTCAGCGGCTACGCCGACATGCCCGGCCTGCTGCGGGAGGCCGAACGCGCCGGCGTGGGCCACGTCGTGCTGCTGTCCAGCGGCGCGGTCGTCGGCGGCGACCGCGGCAACGCCATCACCGCGTACAACATGGCGTCGGAGGAGGCCGTACGCGCGGCCGGAATGCCGTACACCCTGCTGCGGCCGTCCGGCTACATGTCCAACGCGCTCGGCTGGCGCGCGCAGCTCGCCGCGGGCGACGTCGTGCGCGGGCCGTTCGCCGACGTCGCCGTGGCCAAGCTCGACCCGTACGACCTCGCCGCCGTGGCCGCCCGCGTGCTCACCGACGGCGACGCCCACAAGGGCAAGGCGCACCGCGTCACCGGGCCGCGGCCGCTGCGCCCCGCCGACGAGGTCCGCGTCCTCGGCGAGGTGCTGGGCCGCGACCTGCGCTTCGAGGGGCAGGGCGACGCGGAGGCGCGCGCGGAGATGGCGCGCACCGACCCGCCCGAGTACGTCGACGCGTTCTTCCGCTACTTCTCCGCCGGCGAGTACGACGACTCGCGCGTGCTGCCGACCGTCGAGGAGATCACCGGCGGGCCCGCCCGTACGTTCGAGGACTGGGCCCGCGCGCACGCCGCCGCGTTCCGCTGACCCCTACTCGAAGACCATCACCGGCCGCACCTCCACGCCGCCGAACCGCGCCGGCACCTGCTTGGCGACCTCGATCGCCTGGTCGAGGTCCGGCGCCTCGATCAGGTAGTAGCCGCCGAGCGCCTCGCGCGTCTCGGCGTACGGGCCGTCGGTGACGAGGTACTCGCCGGCGTCGTTCGTCCGGATTGACGTCGCCGTGCCGGTCGGCTGGAGCGCCTTGCCGCCGCGCATGGCCGCGCCGTTGGCCTCGGCGAACGCGGTGTGCGCCGCGGAGATCCCGCCGAACGTCGCGGGCGTCGCGTCCGCGTAGGCCTTCTCGTCCTCGTAGATGAGCACCAGGTATTCCGCCATGGCGTGTTCCTTCCCAAGAGGCCCGCGGTCCGGGCCGGTACGGGGGAGACGAACGGGGACCGGCCCACTCGACACCCGCGCGCAGAAATCTTCGGAACGGATGCGCGGACCCCGCCCCTGTCGCGCGAACCCGGACGGGTTGGTACATTCCTAATGAATATCGTTTTCATTTTCAGGAGTGCCAGATGAGACGTTTCCCCCTGATCGCGGCCGCCGGCGCCGCGCTCGCCCTCGCCGCACCGCTGCTGAGCGCGTGCGGCGGCACCACCGACGCGAGCGCGCGGCCCGGCACCGTGCCGGTCGTCGCGTCCACCAACGTGTACGGCGACATCGCGAAACGCGTCGGCGGCCCGAACGTGTCGGTGACCTCGATCATCAGCGACCCCGAGCAGGACCCGCACTCCTACCAGGCGAACACCAAGACCCAGCTCGCGCTGTCCCGCGCGAAGGTCGTGATCGAGAACGGCGGCGGCTACGACGACTTCGTCGACACGATGCTGTCCACCGCGAAGTCGAAGGCCCCGGTGCTCAACGCCGTCAAGATCTCCGGGAAGACCGCGCCCGCGGGCGGCGACCTGAACGAGCACGTCTGGTACGACTTCCCGGCCATGGACCGGCTCGCCGGGCGGCTCGCCGGCGCGCTGGCCACCGCCGACCCCGCGCACGCGAAGACGTACACGGCGAACGCGCGCGCGTTCGGCGGCGAGCTGTCCGCGCTGGAGAAGCGCACCGCCGCGCTGAAGAAGGCGCACGCGGGCGCGGGCGTGGCCATCACCGAGCCGGTGCCCGGCTACCTGCTCGACGCCGCCGGCCTGCGCGACCGTACGCCCGAGCCGTTCAGCCACGCGGTCGAGGAGGGCGACGACGTACCGCCGCGCGTGCTGCGGCAGACGCTCGGCCTGTTCAGCGGCGCCGGACGGGTGAAGGCGCTGGTCTACAACGCGCAGACGGTGTCGGCGCAGACGCAGCAGGTGGTGAAGGCGGCGCGCGCGGGCCACGTGGCGGTCGTCCCGGTCACCGAGACGCTGCCGGACGGCAAGACGTACCTCTCGTGGATGCGCGGCAACGTCGACGCGCTCGCCAAGGCGCTGGGGGAGCGGTGAGCGGGAAACCGGTCCTGAGCCTGCGCGGGGCGTCGCTGGCGTACGGCGACCGTGTCCTGTGGCACGACCTGGACCTCGACGTCCATCCGGGGGAGTTCCTCGCCGTGCTCGGGCCGAACGGCTCGGGCAAGACCAGCCTGCTGCGCGCCCTGCTGGGCCTGCGCCCGCTGACCACCGGCACGGTGCGACTCGACGGGGGAGAGCCGCACCGTGCCGGTACCGCCGGTACGCCCCGCCCGTCGCCCAACCGCCACCCTAGAGGCGGCGCTTCGCGCCACAGTGCTTCCCTGGGCTACGTGCCGCAGCAGCGGGCGATCGACGCGCACGCGCCGCTGCGCGCCCGCGACTTCGTCCGGCTGGGCATCGACGGCCACCGGTGGGGCCCGCCGCTGGCCGGGGGCCGGTCCGTACGCGCGAAGGTGGACGCCGCGCTGGCCGACGTCGCCGCGACCGCGTACGCGAACGTGCCCGTCGGGCTGCTGTCCGGGGGCGAGCAGCAGCGGGTGCGGGTCGCGCAGGCGCTGGTCACCGACCCGCGGGTGCTGCTGTGCGACGAGCCGCTGCTGTCGCTCGACCCGCACCACCAGCGGGCCGTCAGCGCGCTGATCGACGGCGTGCGCCGTAGCCGCGGCACCGCCGTCGTGTTCGTCACGCACGAGATCAACCCGGTGCTCGACCTCGTCGACCGGGTCCTGTACCTCGCCGCCGGCCGGTTCCGGGTGGGCACGGTGCCCGAGGTCATGACGTCCGCCGTGCTCAGCGACCTGTACGGGTCCCCGGTCGAGGTCGTGCGCGCGGGCGGGCGGCTGATCGTGGCCGGCGCGCCCGAGTCCGTGCCCGCGCACCACCCGGAGGTCACCGCATGAGCCTGCTGCACCAGGTCTTCGACTTCTCCGACTACGGCGCGCTGCTCGCGCTCGTACGGAACTCGCTGATCGCCGGCGCCGTGCTCGGCGTCGTGGGCGGGCTGATCAGCATCTTCGTGATGGCGCGCGACCTGCCGTTCGCCGTGCACGGCATCAGCGAGCTGTCGTTCGCGGGCGCGTCGGCGGCGCTGCTGATCGGCGTGAACGTGGTGGCCGGGTCGATCGTCGGGTCGCTGATCGCGGCGGCGGCGATCGGCGCGCTCGGCGTCCGCGCGCGGGACCGCAACTCGGTGATCGGCGTGCTGATGCCGTTCGGGCTCGGCCTCGGGGTGCTGTTCCTGGCGCTGTACCAGGGCCGCGCGGCCAACAAGTTCGGCATCCTGACCGGCCAGGTCGTCGCGGTGGACACCCCGCAGATGTCGTGGCTGATCGGCACGTCCGCGGTGGTGCTCGTCGCGCTCGCGGTGATGTGGCGGCCGCTGATGTTCGCCAGCCTCGACCCGGACGTCGCCGCGGCGCGCGGCGTGCCCGTACGCGGCCTTTCCGCGGTGTTCATGATCGTGCTGGGCCTCGCGGTGGCGCTGTCCGTGCAGATCGTGGGCGCGCTGCTGGTCCTGACGCTGGTGTGCGTGCCGGCCGCGGCGGCCATGCGGGTCACCGCGTCGCCGCGGATGCTGCCGCTGCTGTCGGTCGCGTTCGGCGTGGTGTCCATGGTGGGCGGCACGCTGCTCGCGCTGGGCGGTTCGGTGCCGATCAGCCCGTACGTCACCACGATCTCGTTCCTGATCTACGTGGTGTGCCGCCTCGCGGGAGCCGCGCGGGCCCGGCGGGGGTGGACGCGGCGCGCGGCGACGACCGTCGTGGATCAGCCGCGGCGGGCGGAAATGGCCCACTGATCCGTACGGGCGGGCGGCGATACTCGGGGGCATGAGCCGTACGCACAGCTACGACGTGACCGTGACCTGGACCGGCGACCGGGGCACCGGCACCAGCGGCTACCGGGCGTTCGACCGCGCCCACGAGGTGTCCGCCGACGGGCCGCCGCCGTTCCCTGGCAGCGCCGACCCGGCGTTCCGCGGCGACGCGGCGCGCTGGAACCCCGAGCAGGAGCTTGTCGCCGCGCTCTCGCAGTGCCACATGCTGTGGTACCTGCACCTGTGCGCGGTCTCCAAGGTGGTCGTCACCGCGTACACGGATACCGCGCACGGCACGATGGCCGAGACCCCGGACGGCGGCGGGCGCTTCACCGAGGTGGTCCTCCGCCCCCGGATCACGGTCACCGACGCGGCGATGCTCGACACGGCGACGGCGCTGCACCGCGACGCCAACCAGAAGTGCTTCATCGCGAACTCGGTGAACTTCCCCGTACGGCATGAGCCGGTGGTCACGGTCGCGGAGCCGGCGGCTTAGGGGGCCTGCGCACGGCCACGACCAACGTGGCCACGCAGGCCAGGGCGACGCCCACGGCGAACGCCCGGCCGGGTCCCGCGTCCTGGACCACCCGCCCGGCTATGGCGGCGCCGAGCGCGCTCCCGATCTGGAACGCGGTCACCACCCACGCGAACGCCTCGGTGACCGTGCCGGCGGGGGCGAGCTCGTCCACCGCCATGAACGCGCACGCCAGCACCGGCGGCAGCATGACCCCGCTGACCACGGCGAGCACCACGGCGAGCGCGAGCGGCACGGGAAACGCCAGCGGCAGATAGCCAAGCGCGAACAGTCCCACCAGCGGCAGCAACCGCCGCCGCGGGGCGGCCGCAACCGGCAGCGCCCCGTACCCGACCCCGCCCGCGAACGCCCCCACCGCATTCGCGGCCAGCAGCCACCCACCCATGGACCGGTTCCCGAGCGCCTCGGCAACGCCCGGAAACGCCACCGTCCCCACCCCGATCGTGGCCCCCACCCCGGCGAGCGCCCCCAAGAGCCGACGCAGCCCCCGACTCCGCAGGGGCCCGGCCCAGTGCCGCGTCCGTCCGGGCGCCGCGCTCGCGGTGCCGCGTATCGTGCCCCCGGTCTCGGGTGCCACGTCCGGTACGGGTGTGGCGCGCCAGGTGCGTGACGGGGGAGCGGAGGCGAACGCGGCGGCGCCCGCGAGGCCGATCAGCGCGGCGGCCCACACCCCGCCCTCGGGACCCGCCAGCGCCACGCCCCCGAGCACCACGAGCGGGCCCGCCGTGAAGATCAGCTCCTGGGCGGCGGCGTCGAACGCGTACGCGGTCTGCACGGGCGCCGTACCGGCGAGCAGCCCCGGCCACAGCGCCCGCATGCACGGTTCGAGCGGCGGCGTCGCGACCCCGGCGACCAGCGCGGCGACCCCCGCGAGCAGCGGCCGCCCCGGCCCGGCGAGCGCCACCCCGGCGAACGCGACCGCCGCCACCAGCGCGGCCCCGTACAGCACCGGCGGCTGCCGCGTACGGTCCACCAGCCGGCCGAGCGCCGGCCCGCCGAGCGCCCCGCCCACGCCGTACGCCGCGGCCAGCGCCCCGGCGAGCGAGTAATCAGCACCGCGCCCGCGCACGAGCAGCACGAGCGCCAGCGCGGTCATCCCGGTCGGCAGCCGCCCCACCAGCCCGGACGTGACAAGCCACGGGACATACGGACGGCGCAGTACGACAGCGAGCGACATGTTCACGACTCCGGGAGGCCGAGGGGAATAACGCGCAAAGCGGCCGCTCAACCGGGAAAGTCGCCGCGCTCACGATCGTCGCCGTACAACGGCAGACGGAACGTGAGCACCATGCGGGCCAGTGTGACACACCGGTGGCCGGGCACGGCAGGGCCGGGGGCGGGGGCTCCGGCACCCGCCCCGCACGGCAGGGCTGGGGCGAGGGACTGGCACCCCCACCCCAGCGCGGCAGGGGCTGCGGCACGCGCATCCACCCCTGCATGGCGGGGCCGGGGCGAGGAGTTGCGGCCCCCAACCCCCCGCGCAGCGGGCCCCGGGGGTGCGCTCAGACCGGGGTCTGTGGCGAGGGTTGTGTCTGTGGCCCCACCCACCCCTGCGGGCCTGGGCGCTGGGGCGGGAATCTGTGGCACCGCCTCCCCGGCGTGGGAGGCCCGGGGGCGCGGGGCGTTCGGACGCCGGTGGTGGGGTGAGGGGCTGTGGCACCTCCACCCCGCCCGGGCACGCGGGTCCTGGGTTGCGGGTGGGGATGGGTGTCTGTGGCAAACCGTGGCCCCTGTACGGGAAGGTCCGGGCGGGGGCACGGCCGTGGGCGGTGTCTGTGGCTCCGCCTCCCCGGCGTGGGAGGCCTGAGGTTGCGAGAGTTCGGGCGCCGGAGGTGTCGTGAGGGGCGTGGCACCCCCACCCCGCACGGCGGACCTCGGGTTGCGAGGCGTTCGGGCACCGGTGGCGGGGTGCGTATTCGTGGCACACCGCCGCCCCGGCGCAGGGAGGCCCGGGCGGGGCGCGTTCGCTGTTCGCGGGGTGGTGTCTGTGGCGCTGCTTCCTCTGCACGGCGGGGCTGGGGTTGCGGGGGCGGGGACGGAGGTGTGGCACACCGCCGCCCTGGCGTGGGGAGGCCCGGGCGGGGCGCGCTACCGGGTTGTGGGGTGAGGGTGCTTGGGGCACCGGCGCCGCTGTACGGGTGGGTGCTTGGGGGCGCGCTCAGAACGGGGTGTGTGGTGGGGGTCGTGTCTGTGGCCCCCGCAACCGCGGGCCAGGGCGGGGTGAGCGGGAATCTGCGGCGCCGCCTCGCCCGGGGGCCTGGGGTTTGCGGGGTGGGAAAGGAGTCTGGGGCACCGCCGCCTCGGCAAGGGTGGCCCGGGTGGGGATTGTTCGGGCGCTGGGCGGGGTCTCTGGCGCCGCCCCCGCCCCACCCCCGCACGGCGGGTCTGGATGGGGGTTGGTGTTTCCGAGGCCTGGCGTGGCGGCGTGTTCGGGTGGCGGTTGTGGGGCGGGGAAGGGTGCCTGCGAGGCCGGGGGGGGTGCGGGGTGGGGCGGGTGTCTGGGCACACCGCCGCTCCTGCACGGGGAGGCCCGGGCGGAGGGCGCGGTCGTGGGGTGGGGTCTGGGGCACCCCCCACCGCGGGTCCTGAGTTGCGGGGTCGCGGGGGGACGGGACACACCCGCCACCGCAAGGGATGGCCCGGGTGGGGAAAGTTCGGGCGCTGGTTGTGGGGGTGGGTGATTGTGTGGGGCGGGGCGTTCTGGCGCTGGGGTGGGGTTGTGGTGCCGCACCACCCCAACCCTGAGGTGGGGGTGGGTGTATCTCCGAGGCCCGGGGTGGCGGGGCGTTCGGGCGGCGGTTGTGGGGCGGGGAAGGTGTCTGCGAGGCCCTGGGGTTGGGGGCGGGCGCTGGGTGGGTGCGCGGGTGGGCGTCGTGAGGGCCGGGGTGTGTGGGGCTTTGGGGGCGGTTGGAGCGGGGGGTGGGGGCTGTGAGAGGACCGGGGAGATGGTTAGACGCCGGTTGTGGAGCGGGGGTAGGCGTTGTCCGGGTCTGTTATTACGTTGACCATGTACGGGACCTCGGAGGCGAAGGCGCGGGCTAGGGCGGGGGCTAGGGCTGAGGGGGACGTGACGAGTTCGCCGTCGCCGCCCAATGCCTTGACCACCTCGTCGTAGCGGGTGCGCGGCGTTAGTTCGGCGGCTACGTCGTAGCCGTACAGGAACTGCATGGGGTGTTTTTCCAGGCCCCAGATGCCGTTGTTGCCGCAGATCATGACGACCGGGAGCTTGTGGCGGACCAGGGTGTCGACGTCCATCAAGGAGAAGCCGGCGGCGCCGTCGCCCAGCAAGAGCACGACCTGGGAGGACGGGCGTTCGACGCGGGCCGCGATGGCGTAGCCGAGGCCGGTGCCGAGGCAGCCGTACGGGCCCGGGTCCAGCCAGTTGCCCGGGCGCTTGGGCTCGACGTACTTCCCGGCGTAGGACACGAAGTCGCCGCCGTCGCCGATGACCACGGCGTCGTCGTCGAGCAGCGGGAGCAGCTCGCCGTAGATGCGGCCGGGGTGGATGGGGTCGCTGTCGGCGGCGAGGACGTCGGCGTCGCCGGCGATGGCCGCGGCCGCGGCGTCGGCGAGCCGGGCCGGCCACGCGGCGTCGATGCCGAGGCCGTGCTTCGCGGCGGCGCCGGCCAGGCCGGTGAAGAACGCGGTGAGGTCGCCGCCCGCGGAGCCGGCCAGCGCGACGTGGCCGGCGACCTGGTCGGCGGCGTCCATGACGTGCGCGACCTTGGCGCCGCCCCCGGCGAACTCGCCGAAGCCCAGCCGGAAGTCCAGCGGGGTGCCCACCACGATCACCAGGTCGGCCTCGCCGAAGGCGATCTTGCGCGCCCGGGTGGCCAGCAGCCGGTGGCCGGGCGGCAGCACACCGCGGCCCTGCCCGTTCGCCACCACCGGTACGCCGAGCTCCTCGGCGGCCTGCCGCGCGGCGGTCTCCGCGCCGTCCAGCCAGACGTCCGACCCGAACACGAGCACCGGGCGCTCGGCGCCGGCCAGCAGCCGCGCGATGCCGTCCACGTCGTCGGGGTCGGGCGGCGTACGGTCGGCGGTGGTCGGCGCGTACGCCGCCTCGCCGCTGCCGAACAGGTGGTCCATCGGGACGTCGAGGAACACCGGGCCGCGGTGGGCGCTCCCGGCGAGCCGGAACGCGTCGTCCACCGCCGCGGCGATCTTGTCGACGGCGTGCACGGTGCCCGCGTACTTCGTGATCGTCCGTACGAGCGGCGGCTGGTCGAGCTCCTGGAGCAGCCCCGCGCCCCAGCGGTAGTCCGGCGCGCGCCCGCCGAGCACGACCACGGGCGAGCCGTTGAAGTGGGCGGTCGCGATGGCGCTGACGCCGTTCGTGACGCCCGGCCCCGCGGTGACGACCGCGAGCCCCGGCCGGCGCGCCAGCTTCCCGGTGGCCTCGGCGGCGAACACCGCCGTCTGCTCGTGCCGTACGTCCAGCAGCCGCATCGGCGGGTCCGCCTGCACGGCACCGTCGTACAGCGGGAACACGTGCCCGCCGGACAGCGTGAACATCGTCTGGACGCCGTGGGCCCGCGCGACGGCGACGGCGTGGGCACCACCATGCCCGGAAAGCTCGGTCATGCCGGGAGGCTACCAACCGGTCACTTGGCTGGACAGGCCCCGGCACGGGCGGAGCCGGGCACCGCGGCGCCCGGCTCCGGCCACGCTCCTCAGGACGCCGCGGGCTCCGGCAGTTCCTTCGTGTCGGGGTCCTCCGAGTCGGCCTCGAAGTCGTCGATCTTGGTCTCGTCCTTGCCGTCCGGCGCCTTGAACGCGCGGAGGATCAGCGTGAGGACGACGGCGATGATCACGTTCATCACGAACCCGGTCAGCGCGATGTACCAGGAGCCGCCGATGAACGGGATCGGGGCGACGGA
Organism: Streptosporangiaceae bacterium; assembly: GCA_036502625.1. GTDB lineage: Bacteria > Actinomycetota > Actinomycetes > Streptosporangiales > Streptosporangiaceae > DASXYG01. The sequence continues at coordinate 39,971 of DASXYG010000003.1, read as the reverse complement.
CGCGCCGAAGTGCGAGCCCGGCTTGCCGGGCGCCTCGACGCCGTACGCGGCCCACGTTCCGTACGCCATGGCGACCGCCCAGCCCGCGACCAGCGCCCACCGGTGGAACCAGCGGGTGTACAGGCCGAACACGATCGACGGGAACGTCTGGAGGATCCAGATGCCGCCGAGCAGTTGCAGGTTGATCGCGAAGCTCTTGTCCATGAACAGCACGAACATCAGCGCGCCGAGCTTCACGATCAGCGACACCGTCTGGGAGACCCGGGTCTCCTCGCGCGGCGTCGCGCCCGGACGGAAGAACTCCTTGTAGATGTTGCGCGTGAACAGGTTCGACGCGGCGATCGACATGATCGCGGCGGGCACCAGCGCGCCGATGCCGATGGCCGCGAACGCCACACCGGTGAACCAGCTCGGGAACATCGTGTCGAACAGCAGCGGCACCGAGAGCTGCGCGTTGCCGCCGGCCTTCTTCACCGCGCCGAGCACGCCGGGCGCGGCGATCGCCATGAAGCCGAGCAGCGCGAGCAGCCCCAGCATGAACGAGTACGCGGGCATGATCGAGGCGTTGCGCCTGATCACGTTGCGGCTCTTGGACGCCAGCACGCCGGTGATCGAGTGCGGGTACATGAACAGCGCCATCGCCGACCCGAGCGCCAGTGTGCCGAACGCCCATTGGCTGTCGGCGGTCTTCGGGATCAGCGCGCCGAACGGCTTGTCCGTCTTGGGGTTCGTACTGGACAAATGGTCCGCGGCGGCGTGGAAGATGTGGCCGAACCCGCCGAGCTTGATCGGGATGTAGATGATCGCCACGATGATCACCAGGTAGATCAGCGTGTCCTTGATGAACGCGATCATCGCGGGCGCGCGCAGCCCCGAGGTGTAGGTGTACGCCGCGAGCAGCGCGAACGCGATGAACAGCGGGAGGTCCTTGACGAGCCAGTTGCTCGACGCGCTGCCGCCCACGCCCATGACGTCGAGCACGACCTGGATGCCGACGAGCTGCAGCGCGATGTACGGCATCGTGGCCAGGATGCCCGTCAGCGCCACCACCGTGGCCAGCGTCTTCGACCCGAACCTGCCGCGGACGAAGTCCGCCGGGGTGACGTAGCCGTGGACGTGCGACACCGACCACAGCCGCGCCATGAAGATGAAGATCAGCGGGTAGGCGATGATCGTGTACGGCACGGCGAAGAAGCCCTGCGCGCCCACCCCGAAGACCAGCGACGGCACCGCGATGAACGTGTACGCGGTGTAGAGGTCGCCGCCGAGCAGGAACCACGTCACGAACGTGCCGAAGCTGCGCCCGCCGAGGCCCCATTCGTTCAGGTGCAGCAGGTTGTCCGTGCGCCGCCACCGCGCGGCCGCGAAGCCCACGACCGCGACGAGCAGGAAGAAGAAGACGAAAATGATCAGCGCGGTGTAGTCGATCTTGCCGCTCACCTGTCGCCACCCTCTTCCCGCGCCGGACCGGCGGCGTGCGCGCGGTTCCAGGCACGCCGCGCGCGCTCGGCCCGCATGGTCAGTACGTACGCCGCCCAGGTGCACGCGGCGGAGAGGATCACCCAGGCCATTTGGTACCAGTAGAAGAACGGCACCCCGATGAACGCGGGCCCCGTCCGCGCGTAGACGCTCACCCAGAGCGTTCCTACGAACGGGAGGAGGAGCAGCACGGCCACGACGATCACGCGTGCCGCGCTCCAGCCTGGCGGTTTGTCGCTCATGGGCCTCTCCTTTCGACGGCTCGGTGATCGTACGGTCAGCGACGGGTCCGTGGCCCGCCAAACGCGCAGCGTAATCCGATGATCGTCAAACTTTCGCGACGACGGACGTCACAAGTGCGTAACATGTGACGCCGGTCACGCACGGTGGCGGGCGCCGCGGGATTCCTTCGCACGACCGCGACGCGTTAGGGTTCCCCCACATTGGTCTGGACCAATTCGTCCGGATCGTACGGGCGCGAAGGGATCCCGATGACGGACTTCTCCGAGGACTTCGGGCTGGCGGCACGCGAGCACCTGCGCCGCGTCGAGGAGCACAACGCCGACGCCGTCGAGGTCGCCGCGGGCCGGATGCTCGACGCCGTACGCGCCGACCGGCTGATCCACACCGCGGGCTCGGGCCATTCGCTGGCCATGGTGATGGAGAGCTTCTACCGCGCCGGCGGGCTCGCGTGCGTGCGCCCGCTGCTGCACCCGGCGCTGTTCCCGCTGTTCGGCGCGCAGGTCAGCACCCGCATCGAGCGGGTACCCGGGCTGGCCGCCTCGATCGTCGCGCAGGCGGGCGCCGCCGAGGGCGACGTCGCGTTCGTGTTCTCCACCTCCGGCCTGAACGCCTACCCGGTGGAGGTCGCCGAGTCGCTGTCCGCGGCCGGCGCGTACGTCGTGGCGCTCGCCGCGCGCCCGCACATGGACACCGCGGCCCCCCGCGTGCACGCCAAGCTCGGCGACGTCGCCGACCTCGTGATCGACACCATGGTGCCGCCGGGCGACGCCGTCTTCCCCGGCACCAGCGGCCGTACGGCGCCCATCTCCTCGCTGGTCAACGTCTACCTCTGGGACCTTCTCCTGGTCGCGCTGTCCCGCCAGGCCGACGCCGCGGCGGTGCGCCTCCCGCTGTGGCAGTCGTCCAACATCCCCGGCGGCGACGAGGCCAACGCCGAGCACTTCACCCGCTACCGCCCGGCCGCGCCCATGCTCTAGCCGCTACGGGCGCCGCGCCAGGTCGGCACAGCGGGTCTCACCCGGCAGCAGGGGATAGGCGACCAGCCGCAGCACGCGCCCGCCGGCCCGCCAGTAGCGCGGCGGCGTGGGGTGGTCCAGCAGCCGCCCGGCGCGTTCGGCCGCCGCGCCGGTGTACGTACGGCAGGGCGTGCCGCGCAGTTCCGGCGTCGGCTGCGGCGCGGCCAGCGGCCAGGCGCGCGCGGTGCGCGGCGGGCTGGGCAGCGGCACGGCGATCACGGCCACCCGGCCGGGGGCGTACGGCCGCGGCGGGATCCGCATGTCGCGCCGCGCGATCCGGTCGAACGCCAGCTCGTCGCCGAAGGACCGGACGCGGGTGTCCGCGCCGGGCTCGATCGTCGTGGTGGCGCGGCGGAACCACAGCGTGACGGTCTGCCCGTCGGCCACGCGCAGGTCGGAGCGGATGCGGCGGGCGTGGTCGAGGCCGTTGTCGTACGCGCCGGAGACCAGGCGGGCACGCGCGGTGGAGGTCAGCGTGGCGATGCGGGCCCGCATGGGCCGGTAGGGGTCGGTCTCCACGGCCCGCCCGTCGCCGAAGACCGCGAAGTCCGGCGGTCGGTACGGCAGCATGACCGGGGCCAGCCCGCCCTCGGTCCTCCGCGCGAGCTCCATCCCGCTGAACGGCTGCGGCGTGGAATGCGCGCCCGCGGGCCCGCACCCGGCCAGCGCGGCGCACGCGCACACCGCCAGGACGTACGGGACGCATCGCATCCCGGTCGGACGCGCGCGCCGCCCGCGGGGTTCCGCGTCAGTCGGGGCGGCGGATGCGGGCGACGAACTTGTAGCGGTCGCCGCGGTAGAGCGAGCGGACGTACTCGACCGGCTCGCCGTCGGCGTCGAAGCTGTGCCGCGACAGCGACAGCAGCGGCACGCCGACGTCGACGCCGAGGAGCTGGGCGTCGTGCGGGGTGGCCAGCACCGTTTCGATGGTCTCCTCGGCCTCCACGAGGCGCACGTTGTACGCCATGGACAGCGCCTGGTACAGCGACGGGTGGCGGTCAAGCTGGCGGCGCAGGCCGGGGAAGCGGCGCGCGGCCAGGTGGGTGGTCTCGATGGCCATCGGCTCGCCGTTGGCCATGCGCAGCCGGTGGATGCGCAGCACCCGGCCGCCGGTCTTGATGTCGAGCCGGGTCGCCATGGGCTCGTCGGCGGTGGTGTAGCCGAGCTCCAGCATGCGGGTCGTGGGCGTGAGGCCCTGCGCCCGCATGTCCTCGGTGTAGCTGGTGAGCTGGAGGGACTGCGCGACCTTCGGCCCGGCGACGAACGTGCCCTTGCCCTGCACGCGCAGCAGACGCCCTTCGGCGACCAACTCGCCGAGCGCCTGGCGCACGGTGGTCCGCGACGTGGCGTACTGCTCGGCGAGCTCACGCTCCGGGGGCACCGGGCTGCCGGGGGACAGCGCCGCGGTGAGGTCGAGGAGCTGCCGTTTCACCCGGTAGTACTTCGGTACGCGCGGGTTCAGCGCGAGATCGCCCGCGGCACTGGGCTCAGCGTCCGCGATGGCCATACGCGCCCCTCCCCGCCGATTCCGTACGCCATCCGTACGGCAAGGGCATCATCGCAGGTATTCACCGCATCCGCGCCCCACGGCCGAGCCCTGTGCCACATGCGCACGTCAGTGCGGCGTGGCCGTACGATGCGTACGTGCCGACTCTGACGGAACTCGTCCGGCGCCACACGGCCCTCGACCCGGCCGACCTGGAGTGGCTGCATTCCCTGGTGTCCGACTGGCAGCTCATCGCCGACCTGTCGTTCGCGGACCTCGTGCTGTGGGTGCCGCTGCCCGGCGCGGACGGCGGCGAGGTCGAGGGCTGGGTCGCGGTGTCCCAGATGCGCCCCACCACCGGGCCCACGTCCCACCGCGACGACGTCGTCGGCACGATCATCCAGGCCGGCCGCCGCCCCTTCATCGACATCGCCTGGCGCGAGGGCCGCATCTGCCGCGAGGGCGACCCCGACTGGACCGGCGGCGTGCCCGTACGCGAGGAGACCATCCCCGTACGCCGCGGCGACCGGCTGATCGCGGTGATCCAGCGCAGCACCAACCTCAGCTCCGCGCGCACACCGAGCCGCCTGGAGCTGACGTACATGCAGAGCGCCAGCGACCTGGCGCAGATGGTCTCCGACGGCAGGTTCCCGTTCCCCGGCGAGGAGCCGTCGCTGGTCAGGTCGCCGCGCGTGGGCGACGGCCTGGTCCGCCTCGACCGCTCGGGCCGCGTGACGTACGCCAGCCCCAACGGCCTGTCCGCCTATCGCAGGCTCGGCCTGAGCGACGACCTCCTCGGCGCCGACCTCGGCCGCGTCACCGCCGACCTCTGCCCGCCCGACCTGCCCGTCGAGGAGTCCCCGCAGGTCGCGGCCGGCGGGCGGTGGCCGCGCGAGACCGAGGTCGAGGCGAACGGCGCGGTCGTGCAGCTACGCGCCATCCCGCTGATCGTCGGCGGCTCCCGCATCGGCGCGCTGGTGCTGCTGCGCGACGTCACCGAGCTGCGCCACCGCGAGCGCGAGCTGATCACCAAGGACGCCACCATCCGGGAGATCCACCACCGGGTGAAGAACAACCTCCAGACGGTCGCCGCGCTGCTGCGGCTGCAGGCCAGGAGGCTGCGCGTGCCGGAGGGCCGCGAGGCGCTGGACGAGGCCGTACGCCGGGTCGGCTCGATCGCGATCGTGCACGAGACGCTGTCGCAGCGCCCCGACGAACTGGTCGACTTCGACGACATCGCCGCCCGGGTGATCGCGATGACCGGCGAGGTGTCCGCCCCGGAGGCCCGCGTCACGCCGCGTACCGCGGGCGCGTTCGGCGTGCTGCCCGCCCAGGTGGCGACGCCGCTGGCGATGGTGCTCACCGAGCTGCTGCAGAACGCCGTCCAGCACGGGCTCACGCACCGTCCGGGGGTGATCGAGGTGAGTGCGCGGCGCGCGCCGGACCGCCTGTCGGTGACCGTGCGCGACGACGGCGAGGGCCTGCCCGCGGGCTTCGACCTGGACACCTCGACGAGCCTCGGCCTGCAGATCGTCCGTACGCTCGTGGTCAGCGAGTTGCACGGGACGCTGAGCGTTTCGCCCCGCGACGAGGGGGGCACCGAAGTACTCGTGGATCTTCCCCTGGAGACGGGCCAGCCCGGCGGGTGAAGGAACGAGATGGATGGGCGCGCACATTGAGCACACGCGAAAGCCCGCGGCACGCCGGCCGCGGGCTTTCGACGGTGGAGCTCTACGCGGAGATGTGCGAGTGGAGGCGGCGGCTGCGGCGCCGGCGTGCGGCGCGGCGCTCGTCCTCGCTCATACCTCCCCAGACCCCGGAGTCCTGGCTGGACGACAGTGCCCATTCGCGGCACGACTCCATCACCGGACACCGGTAGCAGACCTGCTTGGCCTCCTCGATCTGCACCAGCGCGGGACCGCTGTTGCCGATCGGGAAGAAAATCTCGGGATCCACGTCACGGCAGGCTGCGCGGTGGCGCCAGTCCATGCGGTCCTCTCCTCCTCGACACGGAGTCCCTAGGGTGACGGGGCTCCATTGTTTGTGAACGCATTCACGAACTTGCCCGTAATTTCAGGGCCGATGTTTTTCGGTCCCTTGGTCGTGTGCGGCGTCTCGACCGGTCTGGCCTTGTGCGATGCGTCTGACCCGCTCGCCCGACGCCACAATCGAGATTGTCAGCCGTGAGGATCTAGCGCAAGACCCCGGCGGACCCGCGGAGCCGCAAAGCCCTGTCGTATGCATCACATATGGGGTGATCATGTGATATGGGACACCCGCATTGCGGGCGAACGCTAATGGTCAGACGGCGAGACGAACCGCGTCCGAAATTGCGGCGAACTCGATGCGGGTCCGCTCGCCGAGGTACTCGCCGTCCACCTGGAACGCCACCGGACGGTCGGCGGTGAAGGTGAACCCGGTCATGTCGTGCAGCTCGGCGGTGCCGGGATGGCCCGGCCTGATGCCGCCCGGCGCGACCATTCCGGCCAGCAGCGCCAGCGACGACAGGAGGTCCATGCGGCGCACGGTCAGGACGTCGAGCCCGCCGACGAGCCGGGCGCGCGGCGTGGGGTTCACCGGCAGCGGGCCCGCGTACGTCCACGGCGCGGTATTGGAGACGATGCCGAACAGCACACCGTCGATGGACGGGCCGCCGGGCACCTCCACCGTCAGCGCGGGGTGGCGGCGGTCGGCGGCGAAGAACCCGCGGACCGCGGTGCGGACGTAGCGTGCGGGGGTGGCGCGCCGGCCGGCCGCGCGCTGCTCGTCGACGGCCCGCACCACCTCGGCGTCGAGCCCGAGGCCCGCGCAGAACGTGAAGAACCGGTTGTCGGCGTGGCCGAGCGTCAGCGGCCTGCGGCGCCCGTGGCGCAGCGCGGACAGCACGAGCCCGGTGGCGCGGCGCAGGTCGCGGGGGAGGCCGAGGGAGCGGGCGAAGACGTTCGCGCTGCCCGCGGGCAGCGGCGCGACGGCCGGCAGCCGCGCCGGGTCGCCGGGCACGCCGTCGGCGAGCAGGCCGTTGACGGCCTCGTTGAGCGTGCCGTCGCCGCCGAGGGTGATCACGGCGTCGAGGCCGTCGGTCACCGCCTTGCGGGCGAGCTCGCCGGCGTGGCCGCGGTACTGGGTGTCGGCCACGGTCAGGTCGACCTCGGCAGCGATGGCCGCGATGACGGAGTCGCGAACCGACGGAGTCAGCGAGGTGGCGCGGGGATTGACGATGAGCAGAGCCGGCACGGCTTCAGGGTAACGGGGTATCTACCGTGCCGAGGGATGATCATGGCGGTCGGAGGACGGCGGGGGGCGTCGGTAGAGTCGTGCGCGTGGCGAATCGACCAGCGACCCTGACGGCGGCGGCGGGCATCGAGGCACTCGAAGGGCTCGCGATGATCGGCGTGGGCGTGTTCGTCGCCGTGGAGACGATCATCGCCAGGTCGTACAGCATGCTGAACGCGATCGCGCTCGCGGTGTGCGCGGTGGCGCTCGGGGCGGGGCTCATCGCGGTCGGCAGGGCGCTGCTCCAGGCGCGCCGGTGGGGGCGCACCCCGGCGCTGCTCACGCAGTTCTTCGGCTTCGTGATCGCCGTCTACATGATCCAGGGCCATCAGTACGCCTACGGGGTGCCGATCGTGGTGGCCGCCGTGGCCGCGCTGGTGCTGCTGTTCAGCCCGGCCTCGACGCGCGCGCTCGGCTGACCGGGTCAGTCCTCGGCGGTCAGGCCCTCGCGGAGCTGGGCGAGGGTGCGGGCGAGCAGGCGGGAGACGTGCATCTGGGAGATGCCGAGCTCCGCGGCGATCTGCGACTGCGTCATGTTGCCGAAGAACCGCAGCAGGAGGATCTTCTTCTCCCGCGCCGGGAGCTGCTCCAGCAGGGGCTTCAGCGACTCGCGGTACTCGACGCCCTCGAGCGCGTCGTCGACCATGCCGAGGGAGTCGGCCACGGCGGGGGCGTCCTCGTCGCCGGAGTCGGGGGCGTCGAGGGAGACGGTGGAGTAGGCGTTCGCCGACTCCAGGCCCTCCAGCACCTCCTCCTCGGACATGCCGAGGTGTTCGGCAAGCTCGCTGACGGTGGGCGCGCGGCCCTCACGCTGGGCGAGGTCGCTGATGGCCTTCGTCAGCGACAGCTTCAGCTCCTGCAGGCGCCGGGGCACGCGGACGGCCCAGCCCTTGTCGCGGAAGTGGCGCTTGATCTCGCCGACGATGGTGGGCGTGGCGTACGTCGAGAACTCGACGCCGCGGCCGAGGTCGAACCGGTCGATCGACTTGATCAGCCCGATCGTGGCGACCTGGACGAGGTCGTCGAGCCATTCGCCGCGGTTGCGGAACCGGCGCGCGAGGTACTCGACGAGCGGCAGGTGCAGCTCGACCAGTTCGTCGCGCACGCGGCGCCGGTCCGGGTCGTCGGCCGGGAGGTCGGCGAGGAGCCGGAACAGCTCGCGGGCCCGCACCCGGTCGGGTACGGCGTGGTCGGTCTTTGCCGGCACTGCGGCCCTCTCTTCGGTCACCCTGACCTCGGCTCGCCGCGCTTCTTGGTCAGCGTGATCGTCACCCGGTCATCGGGTCCGGCCTGGGTGTCGACGTCGCCGGCGAGCGCGGTGAGGACGGTCCACGCGAAGGTGTCCTCCGCGGGCGGCAGGCCGTCCACGGTGAGCACCGAGACGCGGACCTGGATCTCCGCGGGGCCGAGCACGAACTCGCACTCCAGGTCGGCTCCGGGGAGCGCCTGGGCGAGGAGCATCGCGCACACCTCGTCGACGGCGATCCGCAGGTCCTCGATCTCGTCGAGGGTGAAGTCGAGGCGTGCGGCCAGGCCTGCCGTCGCCGTACGCAGCACCGACAAGTAGGCGCTCGCGGCGGGGAGCCGGACCGTGACGGCGTCTCGGACCGGCGCGGCGAAGCCGTCGCCGGGCTCGCCCTCGCCCTGCTGGAGGTGCCCCCGGCCTTGCTGCGCGCTCACGTGCCTCCTCCGGTTCACGTCACTGACACCGACGGCCGACGGCCGCCTGTTCCCTCGCAACCTACCGTGTTCACGGCAGCACCCCGAACCAATGCGGCGTCACGACTGCGTGTCAAACGAACAGCGCGGCCGATTCATCCCTGTCGTGGTGTTTCGGGTGGTCACAATCCCTCGGCGAGGGCCTTCAGCGGCGCGCCGGTGAGCCGGTTGACGCGCCACTCGTCCTGCGGAACCGCGCCGATCTTCCGGTAGAAGCCGTTGGCCGGGTTCCAGGTGAGCACCGACCACTCCAGCCGCCCGTAGCCGCGCTCCACGGTCAGCCGCGCCAGCTCCGCGAGCAGCGCCTTGCCGTAGCCGCCCCCGCGCGCCTCCGGCGAGACGTACAGGTCCTCCAGGTAGACCCCGTGCCGCCCGAGCCACGTGGAGTAGTTCAGGAACCACATCGAGAACCCCACGACCACGCCGTCCGGATCCTCGGCAACATGCGCGAACACCGCCGGCGCCGCCCCGAAGAGATCCCGCTCAAGGTCCCCCTCGGTAGCCACGACCTCCTCCGGCGCCCGCTCGTACTCGGCCAGCTCGTTCACCATCCGGTAAATAGCCGGAACATCCCCCGGCCGCGCATCTCTGATCACGCCAGCAGCATAGGAAACCCCGACCCGCCGGATACGACACGGGCCCCGGAGCGGGTGCTCCGGGGCCCGTGTGAAAGGCGCTGTGGTCAGCCCTTCTTGGTTTCCCAGAAGATGTCGCTGATTTCGGCGATCTTGTCGAGCAACTGCTGGGCTACGGCCGGGTCGGCCGAGCCCTTCGCGCCCGTTGCGCCGGCCAGCTTCGTCGCCTCGTTGACGAGCTGGTGGAGCTGCGGGTACTTCTCGAAGTGCGGCGGCTTGAAGTAGTCCGTCCACAGCACCCACAGGTGGTGCTTCACAAGCTCCGAGCGCTGCTCCTTGATGATGATCGCGCGGGTGCGGAACTCCGGGTCCTCATTGGACTGGTACTTCTCACAGATAGCCTTGACCGATTCGGCCTCGATCCGCGCCTGCGCCGGATCGTAGACGCCGCACGGCAGGTCGCAGTGCGCGTGAACCGTGCTCTTCGGCTCGAGGAGACGTGCGAGCGGCCTCATCGAATCCCTTCCCTCATCTCGGATCATGGTCCCAGGGTGACCCTACTCCTGGCGATGTAGCCGATGATGATGAGGTGAAACCACGGAACACCGGGCGGCGCCGTGCCGTACGCCTGATCGCCGCGGCCGTCATCGGCGCCGCGTGCGCGGTTCTCGCCCGGCTGGCGCGGCGTGTCACGACCGAGGCGGTGGCCGGCGACTCCATGCGGCCCACGCTGGTGCCCGGCGACTGGCTGGTCGTCCGGCGGGGCGCCCGGGTGCGCACCGGCGACATCGTGGTGGCCCGCCGGCCCGACCGTACGGACCTCCGGGTGGTCAAGCGGGTGACCGGCCACGACGGCGGCGGGTGGTGGCTGGAGGGCGACAACCCGGCGGCCAGCCACGATAGCTGGGTCTTCGGCGCCGTGCCGGGTGCGCTGATCGAGGGGCGCGCGGTCGCCCGCTACTGGCCCTCGCCGACCATGCTGGCGCGGCGGCGGGCGCGGTAGGCGGCGACGTTCGCGCGGCTGGCGCACCGCTCGCCGCAGTAGCGGCGCGACCGATTGGACGACGTGTCGAGGTAGACGCGGGCGCAGCCGGCGGCGGCGCAGCGGCCGAGCCGCTCCAGGCCCTCGGCGGCGACGAGCGTGGCCAGGCCCATCGCGGCGGCCGCGCCGACCTGCTCGGTGACCGAGCCGTCGGCGGCGAGGTGGAGGTGCCACGGGTGGCCGTCGTGCCCGGTGACCTGCGGGCGGATGGGATAGGCCGTGAGCAGCGTGTTCAGGCGTTCCACGGCCGTACGGTGGTCGCCGTCGGCGGCGGCGTCGAACACGCCGCCGAGGTCGTCGCGCAGCGCGCGCATCGGCGGGAGCGCGGATTCCTCCGCGAGGTGGCGCAGCGTGGGCCGGTCCGACAGCAGGTCGCGTACGGCCGCCACGGTGGTCAGCGTGTCGGCGCCGGCGCGGCGGGTGTTGACCAGGCGTACGGCCAGCTCCGCGTAAGAGGCCAGATCCACACTCGCACCTTACGCCGACGAAGGGCGGGCCCCGGGCGAACCCGGGACGCCGCCCCGTCGCGCTAGAGGACCTTGGACAGGAACGCCTGGGTGCGCTCCTGCTTGGGGTTGGCGAGGACCTCGCGCGGCGCGCCCTCCTCGACGACCACGCCGCCGTCCATGAACACCAGGGAGTCGCCCGCCTCGCGGGCGAAGCCCATCTCGTGGGTCACCACGACCATGGTCATGCCGGACGCCGCGACGCCGTCGGTGGCGCCGGTGTCCCCGGTGGCGAGGCGGCGCATGACGTCGAGCACCTCGCCGACGAGCTCCGGGTCGAGCGCCGACGTGGGCTCGTCGAACAGCATCAGCGACGGCCGCATGGCCAGCGCGCGGGCGATCGCGACGCGCTGCTGCTGCCCGCCGGAGAGCTGCGACGGGTAGTTGCGCAGCTTGTCGCCGAGCCCGACCTGGTTGAGCAGCTCGCCCGCGCGCTCGCGGACCTCCTGCTTCGGCTCGCGCTTGACGCGAATGGGCGCCTCCATGACGTTCTCCATGGCCGTCATGTGCGGGAAGAGGTTGAACTGCTGGAAGACCATGCCGATGTCGCGCCGCTGGGCGGCGACCTCGTGGTCGCGCAGTTCGTACAGCTTGCCCGCGCGCTCGCGGTAGCCCACGAGGTGGCCGTTGACGTACAGCCGCCCCGCGTTGATCTTCTCCAGGTGGTTGATGCACCGCAGGAACGTCGACTTGCCCGAGCCGGACGGCCCGATGATGCACTTCACCTCGCCCGGCATGACCGTCATGTCGATGCCCTTGAGCACCTCCAGGCGGCCGAAGCTCTTGTGCACGGCCTCCGCGCGGACGATGTCGCTTCCGCTGGGGGTGTCGACGGGCTCGGCGAAGGCCGGTGTTTCAGGCACTGAGGCTCCCTCCCTCGACGCCGGTCGGCATACCGGCGGCACCGCCTCTGGCGGTTCTACCATGGCCGCGCGAGAAGCGCCGTTCGAGGAAGTGCTGGCCGATCATCAGCACACTGCTCATCGCGAGGTACCACAGGCAGGCCGAGACCAGCATCGGGAACACGTTGAACGTCCGCGTGCCGACCGCCTGGATCTGGAAGAACAGCTCGCTGTTCACCGGGACGTACGCGGCGAGCGCGGTGTCCTTCAGCATGGAGATCGTCTCGTTGCCGGTCGGCGGGATGATCACCCGCATGGCCTGCGGCAGGACGACCCGCCGCATGGTCTGGCCGCGGCTCATGCCGAGCGCGCTCGCGGCCTCCGACTGGCCCTCGTCGATCGACTGGATGCCCGCGCGGACGATCTCCGCCATGTACGCGGCCTCGCTGAGCGCCAGGCCGATCAGCGCGGCCATGAACCCGGTGAGCAGCGTCGGCGCGTCCACCCCGAAGAGGCGGCCGTGGAAGTCGACGCCGAGCAGGTGGCCGATCTGCGTGTCGAACGGGAAGCCGATCTCCAGGCGGGCGTACAGGATGCCCATGTTGCCGAACACGATCATCAAGACGATGCGCGGCATGGCCCGGAAGAACCAGGTGAACAGCCACGACACCCCCGACAGGATCGGGTTGGTGGACAGCCGCATGACCGCGAGGATCACGCCGAGGACGACGCCGATGAGCATCGACGAGACGGTGAGGCCGACGGTCGTGAGCGCGCCGTGCAGGATCGGCGGGCTGAACATGTTGTCGAACATGAACGGCCAGTCGAAGTGCTTGTTCGTGATCAGCATGTTCACGAACATCGCGACGAGCACGAGGATCACGACCACGGCCACCCAGCGCCCCGGGTGGCGGACCGGCACCGCCTTGATCGCGGTCTCCGGTGCCGGTCCCTTCTCCTGAGTGGCAGTCGTCATGGGTTGACGGGGGTCTTCGAGACCGCGCCGGCCCCGGCCTTCCACTTGTCAAGGATCTTCTTGTAGGTGCCGTCCGTGATGATCGCCTGGGCGGCCTTGGAGATGGCGTCGGCGAACTTCGTCTCGCTCTTGTTGACGACGAAGCCGTACGGCGCCGCCTCGTAGATGCCGCCGAGGAGCTGCACCTGGCCGTTCGTCTGCTTCACGGCGTACGCGGCGACGGGGGAGTCGGCGGAGCTGGCGTCCTCCTTGCCGGAGACCACGGCGGCGGTCGCCTGGTCCTGGCCCTGGTACTGGTGGACGCTGATGCCCTTCTTGCCGGCCTTGGTGCACGCCTTGGACCGCTTGTTCAGGTCGGGCACCTCGACCGTGCCGCGCTGGACGGCGATGTTCTTGCCGCACGCGTTGGCCGGGTCGACCTTCTTGGGGTTGCCCTTCTTGGTGAACCACTGGATGCCGGCGTTGAAGTACTCCACCATGTTGACCTGCTTCTTGCGGTCAGGGTTGATGGTGAACGACGAGACGCCCGCCTCGTACTTGTTCGACAGGACGCCGGGGATGATGTTGTCGAACGGCGCGGGCGTCCACTTGGTCTTCAGGCCGAGCTTCGCGGCCACCGCGTCGAACAGGTCGACGTCCAGGCCGACGACCGTCTTGCCGTCGGGTGCCAGGAACTCGCCGGGCGCGTAGGTCGCGTCCGTGCCGATCGTGACCGTGCCGTCCTTGGCGATCGCGGCCGGGACCATGGCCGCGAGTTTCGCGTCTTTCTGGGGCTTCGGCACCGCGCCGGTGGGCTGGGCCGCGGTGGTCCCACCTCCACCTGAGCCACAGCCTGCGAGGATCAGCGCAGCGACCGCGGCCGTCGCGCCCGCCGCTGTCACACGGCCGCGAAGACGTATCACGAGGACCTCCGGAGAATTTTGCCCTTTTTCCCAGGGTGCTGGGTATCGAGTCATCTTGTCGTATGAGCGGGCAAGATCTCGAATACCGTTGTGACAAAATCGTGTAACGGGCGACCCCCGTATCCAGATTTCACCGCTGCGCAGAGGGCGACCTGGCCTGTTATGGGCGCGGCGGGGCGCCAGCCCGAGATGTCAGGGGAATCCAGTGGCCGCAGAGCCAATCACGCACAGTAAGTACGACGACGATCCGGTCTTCGAGATGCACCGCGGAGGCAAGCTCGAAGTACGCTCCTCCGTCGAGGTCCCGGACCGCGCCGCGCTCTCGATGGCGTACACACCAGGGGTCGCCCGTGTGTGCACCGCCATCGCCGACGAGCCCGCGCTCGTCCACGACTTCACCTGGAAGTCCAAGGTCGTCGCCGTCGTCACCGACGGCACCGCGGTGCTCGGCCTCGGCAACATCGGCCCCGAGGCGGCGCTCCCGGTGATGGAGGGCAAGGCGCTGCTGTTCAAGCAGTTCGCCGGCGTCGACTCCGTGCCGATCTGCCTCGACTGCACCGACGCCGACGCGATCGTCGAGACCGTCGCGCGGCTCGCACCGTCCTTCGGCGGCATCAACCTGGAGGACATCAGCGCGCCGCGCTGCTTCGAGATCGAGGACCGCCTGCGCGAGCGGCTCGACATCCCGGTGTTCCACGACGACCAGCACGGCACGGCCATCGTCGCCACGGCGGCGCTGCGCAACGCCGCCCGGCTGGTCGGCAAGGAGCTGCGCGACCTCCGTGTCGTGGTCTCCGGCGCCGGCGCGTCCGGTGTGGCGGTGACGAAGATGCTGCTCCAGGGCGGTGTCGGCGAGGTGGCGGTGGCCGACAGCCGCGGCCTCATCCACGGCGCGCGCGACGGCCTCACCCCGGTCAAGCGCGAGCTCGCCAAGGTCACCAACGGGTCCGACATCACCGGCCCCATCGAGAACGCCATCGCCGGCGCCGACGTCTTCATCGGGCTGTCGGCCGGCAAGGTCGCCGAGGAGACCGTCGCCACCATGGCCGACGACGCGATCATCTTCGCGATGGCCAACCCCGACCCCGAGGTCCACCCCGAGGTGGCGCGGCGCCACGCCGCGGTGGTCGCGACCGGCCGCAGCGACTTCCCGAACCAGATCAACAACGTGCTGGCGTTCCCCGGCATCTTCGCCGGCGCCTTCGAGGCGGGCGCCAGCGACATCACCGAGGGCATGAAGCTGGCCGCCGCCGACGCCCTGGCCGGCCTGGTCGGCGACGACCTCACCGCCGACTACGTCATCCCCGGCGTCTTCGACGAGCGCGTCGCCCCGGCCATCACCGAGGCCGTCGCCCGTACGGCACGGGCCGAGGGCATCGCCCGCCACTGATCCGCCCGCGCACCCACGAGCCGCGTCCGTACGCCGGGCGCGGCTCGTCGCGTGCGGGCTACCGTGACGGCATGGAACTCGTGTGGGTCCTCGACTGCCCCGACCCGGACGCCCTCGCGCCCTTCTGGGCGGCCGCGCTCGGCTACGAGACCGGGCCGGCCGGCGGTGTCTACCGCGGCCTGCGCGACCCCCGCGGCCACTGGCCGACCATGCTGCTCCAGCGGGTGACCGACCCCAAGGTCGGGAAGAACCGCATGCACCTCGACATCCGCGTCCGCGACATGGACCCCGAGCTCGCCCGGCTGCGCGGGCTCGGCGCCACGGTCGTACGCGGCCCGTTCGACGACGACGGCTGGCTCACGGCCGTGCTCGCCGACCCCGCGGGCAACGAGTTCTGCGCGATCGTGCCGCCGGAACGCCAGCGCCCGTCCGAGTGAGGGGCGTCAGTGCGGCGTGCGGGACGACTCGGCGGCGTGGAGCCGGGCGGTGAGGCGGGTGTGCGCCTCGGTGAGGTCCTCGATGCGGGCCCGCAGCCGCTCCAGGCGGTCGCGGGCGCGGGACAGCATCGCGGGGGACGGCGCGGCGCGCGGGATGTCGCCGTCGAGGCACGGCCCCAGGGCGCGCGCGTCGTCCAGCGTGAGGCCGCTGTCCAGCAGGAAGCGGATGTTCCGTACGCGGACGGCGTCGGCCTCGGAGTAGTCGCGGTAGCCGTTGCCGCCGCGGGCCGGGGACAGCAGCCCCTGCTCCTCGTAGTGGCGCAGGGACCGCGTGCTCGCGCCCGTCACGCGGCTCAGCTCGCCGATGCGCATCGCCTCACCCCCGCGCACAGGCTATGCGGCTAGCCGACGAACGCGCCCCCGTCCACGGGCACGACCAGGCCCGTCGCGTACGACGCCGCCGGGTCGGCCAGGTTCATGATCCACCAGGCGACCTCCTCCGGCCGGCCGAGGCGGTGCAGGGGGACGCGGGCCACCAGCGCCGCGCGTTCGGCGGACACCCGCTCCGGGTCGTCGCCGTTGTTGGCGGAGATGCCGGTCGCGATCATGCCGGGGGCCACCGCGGCCACGCGGATGCCGCGCGGCGCCAGCTCCATGGCCCAGGTGTGGGTGGCGAAGTCGAGGGCCACCTTGGTGGCGCCGTAGACCGTACGGCCGGGCCAGCCGCGCCAGCCCGGCATGCTGGTCACGTTGACGACCGCGCCGCCGGGCGCGATGTGCGCGGCGGCGGCCTGGGTGAGCAGCACGGGCGCGAAGAAGTTCGTGGCGAAGACCCGTTCGGCCTCCGTACGGGTGATGCCGCCGAGCGCGCCGCCGCCGCCGGTCACCGCCGCGTTGTTGACCAGGACGTCGATCCGGCCGAGCCGGTCGAGGGCGGCCGCGGTGATCAGCTCGGCGGCGCCGTCGGCGCTGATGTCGCAGGCGTACGTACGGATGCCGGGCCGGCCGTCGGCGGCCTCGGCGAGGCGCTCGGGTGTGCGGCCGACGATCAGGACGTCGGCGCCGGCGTCGGCGAAGCCGTGCGCGGCGGCGCGGCCGATGCCCGAGCCGCCGCCGGTGATGACCACCGCGCGGCCGCGGTGCCCCTGAGGAGTGGTGTGCATGGCCGCGACGCTAGAAGCCTCACACGTACGTGAAGGTCAAGCCGATGCGGCGGAGGCCACATAGGACGTTGATGGCTCGGTGCGTAGGGTTGGGCGCATGTTCGCCGTAACCGCCGCGCGTATTGACGCCGAGAATCCGCTGAACGGGCTCCAGACCGGGGAACGGCCGGAGCCGAAGGTACCCGAGGGCTGGACGACGGTCGCGGTGAAGGCCGCCGCGCTGAACCACCACGACGTGTTCTCGCTGCGCGGCGTCGGCCTCACGGAGGACAAGCTGCCGATGGTGCTCGGCTGCGACGCCGCAGGGGTCGACGAGGACGGCAACGAGGTCATCGTGCACGCCGTCATCGGCGACCCGGACGCGGGAGGCGGCGACGAGACGCTCGACCCGCGCCGCAGCCTGCTGTCCGAGCGCTACGACGGAACGCTCGCCGAGCGGGTCGCCGTACCGCGGCGCAACCTCGTACCCAAGCCGGCGGAGCTGTCGTTCGCCGAGGCCGCGTGCCTGCCCACGGCGTGGCTCACGGCGTACCGCATGCTGTTCGACAAGGCCGGGCTCCAGCCGGGGTCGACGATCCTCGTGCAGGGCGCGGGCGGCGGCGTGGCCACCGCGCTGATCACGCTGGGCCGCGCGGCCGGCTACCGCATGTGGGCGACGAGCCGCAGCGAGGAGAAGCGGGCGCGCGCCCTGGAGCTGGGCGCGGACCAGGCGTTCGAGTCCGGCGCGCGGCTGCCCGAGCGGGTGGACGCCGTCATGGAGAGCGTCGGCCAGGCCACCTGGGCGCATTCGGTGAAGTCGCTGCGGCCCGGCGGGCGGATCGTGATCTGCGGCGCGACGTCCGGCCAGGCGCCGCCCGCCGAGCTGACCCGGGTGTTCTTCCTGCAGCTCTCGGTGGTCGGCTCGACGATGGGCACGCGCGACCAGCTCGGCCGGCTGGCGCGGTTCCTCGGCCAGACGGGCGCCCGCCCGAAGATCGACCGCGAGCTGCCGCTCACCGAGGCCCGCGACGGCTTCGCGGCCATGGTGAACGGCGACCAGTTCGGCAAGATCGTCTTCACCGTCTGAGCCGTACGGCACCCATCGCGCGGATCGGGCCGCGCGATGGGGCGGCGGTCAGTCGTCGCGCGGGTTGGCGCGCTCGCGCGCCGGGCCGAGCACGTCGGTGCGCAGCCGGGTCAGCAGTTCGTCGAACAGCGCGCGGGCGTCCTCGACGGCCTCGAGGTCGGCCGGGCCCGCGGCGTCGACGGTGCGCTTGAGCTCGCGGCCGACGTCGCGCGCCATGCGCTGGAGCTCCTTGCGGGCGTTCGCCGCCTCGGGGGGGTAGGACTCCCAGTCGCTCCATTGGTCGACCCAGGCCTGCCACTCGCCGTTCCACCAGTCCTGCTGGCGCCACGACGCGGACCAGCTCGCGCGCGTCGACTGGCGCGCCTGCCTGGCCTGCTGCTTGGCGCGGCGCACCTCCTCCTTGGCCGCGTGCGCCGCCTCACGGGCCTCCTGGCCGGTGTCACGGGTGTGGCCGTGGCCGCGCATCTCGCGGGTCGCGGACTGCAGCTCCTCGCGGAGGTTGCGCACGGTCTCCCGTACGTCCTCCTTGACCTCGCGTGCGATGTCGCGCGCCGACTCCGTCAGCTCCTTCTCGAGGTCGGCCAGTTCGTCGAGGCGGGCGTTGACCTCCTCGCGGCCCTTGTCGGTCAGCCGGTAGACCTTCTTGCCGCCGACGACCTCGTGGGTGACCAGGCCCTCCTCCTCCAGCCTGGCGAGCCGGGGGTAGATCGTGCCCGGCGACGGCGAGTAGACGCCGAGGAAGCGGTCCTGGAGCAGGCGGATGATCTCATAGCCGTGCCGTGGCGCCTCGTCGAGAAGCTTCAGCAGGTACAGCCTGAGCCGACCGTGACCGAAGACTGGGCTCATCAGTTCTCCTCGTGCGTAACTGCCTCGGGGGCGTCGCGGCGGAGCAGCGTCACGTCTCCGGATATGGTCACGGCCGTAACGCTACCCGTCCCCTCACCGACATGTCCGGTCAGGGAAGCGGCGCCCGGGCCGTCGGCGCGGGTCATGCCGTCGAACGCGGACGTGACCCCGCCTGAGGTCGACCGGAGCTCCACGAAGGCGCCCGGGTTCTCCGGTACGCGCAGCGTGATGAACCCCGACATCGTCGACAGGCGGACACGGCAGCGGTCGGCGAGGTCGACGTCGGCCATGATCTTGCTGTTCACCGTCTTGGCGTACAACTGCTCGACCGTGCCGCCGGCGATCGTGAGGTCGCCCTGGACGGTGCCGTAGTTGAGCCGCCCGGACAGGTCGCGCGCCTCGAGGTCGCCGGACACCGTCTGGACGGTGGTCTCGCCGCTGACGCCGTCGAGCGTGATGTCGCCGGCGACGCCGCGCGCGGTGACGCCGCCGGTGGTGCCCGCGATGACCGCGGTCGCCGACACGACGCCGAGCTCCACCCGGCACTCCGGCGGGACCATCACGGCCAGCGCCGTCTTGCGCTTATAGCGCGGGCGCAGCCACTTCATGATCCCCTCCCAGGTGAGGTCCTCGTACGTCACCGTGAGGACGCCGTCCTCCTCGGTGATCAGCAGCTCGGGCCCTTCGACGTCGAGGACGTCCAGCCGGGGCCGGTCGTCGGTGGCGATCACGTCGATGTGCCCGGCGACGATGCGGACCTTGAGCTCGGTGAGCTTCTCCAAGGTGATGCCGGCGGGCTCGTCGATGGTCCAGCGCGCCATCGGCTTCTTCCTTCCGCGTGGTGGATGTCCCTGAACACGATATGTCGCGTACGCCGGAAGTCAAGATGTATCGCGTTTGCGAATGGGCGTGTCCGCGAACGAGCGCGGCCACGCACGCCGGATGTGGCGTACGTGGCCGTGGATCGCGGGCCCGCTCCTCGCCGCGCGAGGGGCGGGCCGCTACTCCTCGTCCTCGTCTTCGCGCGCCAGCCAGGTGGCCAGGCGGTCGACGGGGGTCTCGAACTCGGGGTTGAGGTCGACGAAGTCGCGCAGCCGCTCGGCGACCCAGGCCAGGGTCACCTTCTCGGCGCCGCGCCGGTCGGCCAGCTCCTCGATCCCGCGGTCGGTGAAGTACACGGACTCAGCCGTTGACGGGGAACAGCGTGGACTGGATGGCCTTGAGCTCGTCGGAGTGGCGGTGCGCCGAGCCGACCGCGGGCGACGAGCCCGCGGCGCGCGACACCCGGGTGATCTTGCGGTCGATCAGCTCGGGCAGCGCCAGCGCGACCGTCGGCCACGGGCCCTGGTTGGCGGGCTCGTCCTGCGCCCAGATCAGCTCGGTATCCGGGCCGTACTGCGCCAGCTCGCGCTTCAGCTCCTCCACCGGCAGCGGGTAGAGCCGCTCCATGCGGAGGATCGCGGTGGTGGTGTCGCCCGCGGCCTTCCGCGCGGCCACCAGGTCGTAGTAGAGCCGCCCGGAGCACAGCACCGCGCGCCGCACGCCGGCCGGGTCGATGGACTCGACCTCGCCGATCAGCGGCTGGAACACGCCCGAGGTGAAGTCCTCGGCCGCGGACGTGGCCGCCTTGAGCCGCAGGAGCTGCTTCGGCGTGAAGACGATCAGCGGCTTGTGCCGCCCGGCGAGGGTCTGCCAGCGCAGCAGGTGGAAGTAGTTCGCCGGGGTGGACGGCTGCGCGACGGTCATGTTGTCCTGCGCGCAGAGCTGGAGGTAGCGCTCGATACGGGCCGAGGAGTGGTCCGGGCCCTGGCCCTCGTAGCCGTGCGGGAGCAGCAGGGTGACCCCGGAGGTCTGGCCCCACTTCTGCTCGCCGGCGCTGATGAACTCGTCGACCACCGACTGCGCGCCGTTGGCGAAGTCGCCGAACTGCGCCTCCCAGCAGACCAGGGCGTCGGGACGGGCCAGGGAGTAGCCGTACTCGAAGCCCATGGCGGCGAACTCCGACAGCAGCGAGTCGTAGGTGTAGAACTTCGCCGTGCCCTGCCCGAACTGCTTGATCGGGGTGTACTCCTCGCCGGTGGAGCGGTCGACCAGCACGGCGTGGCGCTGGCCGAACGTGCCGCGCCGGGAGTCCTGCCCGACGAGGCGCACCGGGTGGCCGTCGAGCAGCAGCGAGCCGAACGCGAGCAGCTCACCGGTGGACCAGTCGATCTGGTCGTCCTCGACGGCCTTGGCGCGGCGGGCGAGGATCGGCTGGAGCCGGGGGTGGACGCTGAACCCCTCGGGGAGGTCGATCTGCGTCTCGATGATGCGCTTGACCGTCTCCTGGCTGATCGCGCTCGGCACGCCCGCGTGGTCGAGCGGCACCGGGGCCTCGGGCTCCGGCTTGATCACCGCGCCCGGCTCGGTCGGGCGCCGCAGCGCCTCGCGGGTCTCGGTGAACGCGCGCTCGAGCTCGGCCTGGTAGTCGCGCAGCGCCTGCTCGGCCTGCTCCATGGTGATGTCGCCACGGCCGATGAGCGACTCGGTGTAGATCTTGCGCACCGAGCGCTTCGCGTCGATCACGTCGTACATCAGCGGCTGCGTGAACGAGGGGTTGTCGGTCTCGTTGTGGCCGCGCCGCCGGTAGCAGACCATGTCGATCACGACGTCCTTGTTGAACGCCTGGCGGTATTCGAACGCGAGCTGGCCGACGCGGACGACGGCCTCGGGGTCGTCGCCGTTGACGTGGAAGATCGGCGCCTGGATCATGCGCGCGACGTCGGTGGCGTAGACGCTGGAGCGGCTCTCGGTCGGCGAGGTGGTGAAGCCGACCTGGTTGTTGACCACTACGTGGACGGTGCCGCCGGTGCGGTAGCCGCGGAGCTGCGAGAGGTTCAGCGTCTCGGCGACCACGCCCTGGCCGGCGAACGCGGCGTCGCCGTGCACCATGATCGGCAGCACGGTGAAGCCCTCGGGGCCGGCGTCCAGGACGTCCTGCTTGGCGCGGGCGACGCCCTCGAGCACGGGGTCGCCGGCCTCCAGGTGGCTGGGGTTGGCGACCAGGGACGTGGTGATCTTCGCGCCGTCGTCGGTGCGGTAGGTGCCGTCGGCGCCGAGGTGGTACTTCACGTCACCGGACCCGTGGGTGCTGCGCGGGTCGATGTTGCCCTCGAACTCCGAGAAGATCTGGCCGTAGGACTTGCCGACGATGTTGGCGAGGACGTTCAGCCGGCCGCGGTGGGCCATGCCGATGACGATCTCGTCGAGCCGGGCGTGCGCGGCGTCGGTGATCACGGCGTCGAGCAGCGGGATCAGCGACTCGCCGCCCTCCAGGGAGAACCGCTTCTGCCCGACGTATTTCGTCTGGAGGAACGTCTCGAACGCCTCGGCGGAGTTGAGCCTGCCGAGGATGTGCAACTGCTCCTCGCGGGTGGGCTTCGCGTGGCCGTGCTCGACGCGGTCCTGGATCCAGGCCCGCTCGGACGGCTCCTGGATGTGCATGTACTCCACGCCGACGGTGCGGCAGTAGGAGTCGCGGAGCACGCCGAGGATGTCGCGCAGCTTCATCAGCGGCTTGTCGCCGAAACCGCCGGTCGCGAACTCGCGTTCGAGGTCCCACAGGGTGAGCTTGTGGGACGCGATGTCGAGGTCGGGGTGGCGGCGCTGGCTGTACTCCAGGGGGTCCGTGTCGGCCATCAGGTGGCCGCGCTCGCGGAACGCGTGGATCAGTTCGTGCACCCGGGCGGCCTTCGCGACGTCGTCGTCGTGGCCGGCGGAGATGTCCTGCTCCCAGCGGATGGGTTCGTACGGCAGCCGCAGCGAGCGGAAGAGCTCGTCGTAGAAGCCGTCGCCGCCGAGCAGCAGGTTGTGCACGATGCGCAGGAAGTCGCCGGACTGGGCGCCCTGGATGATGCGGTGGTCGTACGTCGACGTCAGCGTCATGACCTTGCTGATCGCCAGGCGGTTCAGGGTGTCCTGCGACATGCCCTGGTATTCGGCGGGGTACTCCATCGCGCCGACGCCGACGATCGTGCCCTGGCCCTGCATGAGGCGCGGCACGGAGTGGACCGTGCCGATCGTGCCGGGGTTGGTCAGGCTGATCGTGGTGCCCTGGAAGTCGTCGACGGTGAGCTTGCCGGCGCGCGCCTTGCGCACGACGTCCTCGTACGCCACCCAGAAGCCGCGGAAGTCGAGCTGCTCGGCGTGCTTGATGTTGGGCACGAGGAGCTGGCGGGTGCCGTCGGCCTTCTGGACGTCGATCGCGAGGCCGAAGTTGACGTGCTCCGGCTTCAGCAGGGTGGGCTTGCCGTCGACCTCGGTGAAGCCCTGGTTCATCTCCGGCATGGCCGCGAGCGCCTTGACGATCGCGTAGCCGATGACGTGGGTGAAGGAGATCTTGCCGCCGCGCCCGCGCTTGAGGTGGTTGTTGATGACGATCCGGTTGTCGATCAACAGCTTCGCCGGTACGGCGCGCACGCTCGTCGCCGTCGGCACCGCCAGGCTGGCGTCCATGTTCGCGGCCGTTCGGGCGGCGGCGCCGCGCAGCTTGATCTGCTCGACGTCGGCCGCCGCGGCCGGTGGCTTCGCTGGCGCCTGTGGAGGAGCGGCTGCCGCCGTCTCCGTGGTCGGGGTTGCTGCTGGCGGCGGGGGAGCCGCGGGTGCCGAAGTGGCCGCCTTTACGGTGGAGGCGCCGCTACCGCTGCCGTTGGCGCTCACGGGCGCCTCGGGCCGGTAGTCGGCGAAGAAGTTCCACCAGGCTTTGTCAACAGAGTTGGGGTCTTCGAGGTACTTCTGGTACAGCTCGTCGACCAGCCATTCGTTGGGGCCGAAATCGGTCAGGGACCGCGACGACTCAGACGACACGGCGGAGATCGCCCACTTCCGGAATCGCTCGGATCTGTAATCGAGAAACAAGGCTACTCGCCTCGTATGTTCCGCGGTGCTGCTATCAGCGACGATGATCGGCCTGTGCGGTGATCCACGTCTCATTCGCAGTGGGGCGTTCGCAATGTGGACGGACGCAGGAAACAGGGGACAGCGCCCGTCCCTTGCGCCGTCCCCCGTGACCCGACGGGGCAGGTCCGCCGCGGAGGGGACCGGGCGGGGTCTTGCCGGCCACGCGTCCGGCGAGCACCCCTGCTAACCCCGGCCCGGCCCCCAGATCTTTCAGCGCCGGTCCTTCCCGATGGCCTCCACGATAGGAATCGGGCGGGTCCGCAAGGAGGGTCTTCGGCCTCAATCGGGGACCCAAGCTTGTTGGGTCCCCGTACGCGTCAGGCGCGCGAGGGGAGCCGGTCGCGGAAATGCGGGGCGTGCCACTCGGAGTACGGCCCCTTCGGCACGATGCGCGACGGGTTCAGGGCGTCCATCGTCTGGTAGAAGTGCCGCTTCACGTCGTCCATGTCGGACGTGTCGTGGAAGCCGGTCCGCTGGTAGAGGTCGCGGGCGTAGCCCCACAGGTTGGGGTAGTCGACGAGCCGGCGCAGGTTGCAGCGGAACAGCGGGTAGTAGACCGCGTCGAACCGGAACAGCGTCGGGTACAACCGGATGTCCGCCTCGGTGAGCCGGTCGCCGACCAGGTAGCGGTGGCGCGTCAGCTTCTCCTCCAGGGCGTCGAGGGTCGTGAAGACCGCGTCGAACGCCGTGTCGTACGCCCCCTGGGTGGTGGCCATGCCGGCGCGGTAGACGCCCTCGTTGACGTGCAGGTGGACCAGGGTGTTCACCGCGTCGATCTGCTGCCGCAGCTCCACGGGGTAGAGGTCGGGCGCGCCGTGGCGGTGGTACGTACGGAACTCCGTCTCCATCATCAGCGTGATCTGCGTGAAGTCGTTGGACACGATGCGCCGCGTGGCGCGGTCCCACACACAGGGCACGGTGATGCCGCCCGCGTACGCGGGGTCGGTCATCTCGTACAGCTCGGCCAGGTAGTGCGCGCCGGTCGCGGGGTCGCGGCCGTCCGGGCCGGTGGTGAACCGCCAGCCGCGCTCGTCGCGGATCGGGTCGGTGACGGTGAGCCCGATGGTCTCCTCGAGGCCGAGCAGCCGCCGCACGATCAGCGCGCGGTGCGCCCAGGGGTCGACGGTGGACGCGTAGAGGTGGTAGCGGCCGGGCTGGACGGGGAAGCTGCTCGTGCCGTCCGCGGTGACGCGCTCGCTGAACCAGCCGGGTTCGCGCCGGTAGCGGCCGGCCGGGGTGCCGAGAGGTGGGTAGGTGCTCTCGGGCATGGGCCCTCCCCACTTCGGTCCCGCGCTGACTGCGGCCCGCCTTGACAGGTGCCCGGCGGAGGCCAGATGCGTTCCGAGAGCCAAACGTACGGTGCGCGGCGGCGTACCGGAAGACCTCGACGCCTGTCCCTACGGGGATTCCGGTGTCTCCTCGCGGGGACGGATAGGCTCCTTTACCGGGAATCGCGGAAGGACACCACGTGGGAACCGTCGTCGACACGCTGATGCACGTTCAGCCCGGCTGGGTCTACGGCCTGGCGGCGCTGCTCGTGTTCGCGGAGGCGGCGCTGTTCTTCGGGTTCGTCGTCCCGGGCGAGACCGCCGTCGTGGTCGGCGGGGTGCTGGCCGCGCAGGGGCGGGTCGAGCTGGCGTGGCTGATGGTGATCGTCGTGGTGGCCGCCATCGCGGGCGACTCCGTCGGCTACGAGATCGGGCGCCGCGCGGGCGGGCGGCTGATCGCGTCGAAGCCGCTGCGCCGCCACCGGGCCGGCGTGGAGAAGGCGCAGGACCTCATCCGGCGGCGCGGCGCGGTGGCCGTCTTCCTCGGCAGGTTCCTGGCGCTGCTGCGCGCGCTGATGCCCGCGCTCGCCGGCAGCTCGAAGCTGCCGTATCCCCGGTTCCTCGTGTTCAACGCCGCGGGCGGCCTCGTGTGGGGCGTGGCCTTCACGCTGGTCGGCTACCTCGCGGGCGCGGCGTACAAGCGGGTCGAGCACCTGATCGGCACCGGCTCGGCGATCGCCTTCGCGGTGCTCGTGGTGGCCGGGGTCGTCGTGTGGGCGCTGCGCCGCCGCCGGCGCGAGAACGCCGAGGAGCGGGCGCGCGAGGAGCAGCCCGAGCCGACCGGCGAGGGCCGCTGACCGTACGCCCGGTCAGCCGCCGAGCTTGCCGTGGTCCCAGGTGACGGCGCGGTCGACGTCCATGAGCACGGCGACGCGCTTGCGGCCGGCCTGCTCCAGGCCGGCGCGCACCTGCGGGTCGGCGTCCGGGTCGAACTGCTCGGCCGGCGCCCCGGCCATGCGCGCGGCCACCTTCCCGCCGACGCGCAGCACCTCGTCGAGGTCGTCGACGATGCGCGCGGTGCCGTAGAGCGCCGCGCCGCGCAGCTTGTCGTACGCCTCGCCGGTCTCGATCAGGCAGGTCATGCGGGGGTCCCGGCGCAGGTTCACGACCTTCTGCGAGGTGCCGTACGTCCAGAACGCCACCTTGCCGTCGTGCAGGGCGTAGAAGAGCGTGGACAGGTGGGGCGCGCCGTCCTTGCCGATGGTGGCGATCTGGACCTTCATCTCCGCGGCGAGGAACGCGTCGAGCTCCTCGGGGGTCATCTGGATCTGCGTGCGCCTGTTGGACATCCGCTACCTCCCGGATCGGCTGCCGCCAACCTACCGAACGAGGTTCGGTCAGGTAAGTACGGAGGTGAGGACGCGGGCGAACGCCGCGGGGCCGGGCTAGCGGAACGTCGCGGTGCGGCGGCCGGCGATCAGCGGGAGGTCGAGGCAGGTGAGCAGGCCGGGCGGCGCGGCGCAGACGGCGGGGATCGCGTTGACGGCGTGGGCGGCCGCGCCGACCAGGCCGTGGGAGAACTCGTCGACGGACACCGAGATCGACGGCACGCCCTCGACGCGCAGCGCGAAGCCGGGGTCGGACCAGAGGTCGCAGCGCGCGGCGTCCGCCTTGTGGACGAGCTCGACCGTCATGACCGGCATGCCGCGCAGCAGGCCGGAGATGGTCCAGCGGCTGGCGTGCACGGTTCCGGCCGGGATCTCGCCGATGGCCGCGTCGTACGACTCGGGGGCGACGGCGTACTCGTCGGACTCCTCGATGTCGTCGATCTCCGTGCCGAGCGCCGAGGCGACGAGCCGCATGCTCTCGCCGAAGATGATCCGCTGGTAGGCGCGGTAGCGGCCGGCGCCGGCGAGGTAGTCCTCCGGCTGCTTGGTGAACCCCATGAGGTCGACGACCATGCGGCGCGACGGGTGGCCGGAGAAGTCGGACGTCTCGCGGAGGTAGATGTGGTCGACGCGCTGCGCCATGCCGGACAGCGCGATCGGCAGGGCGTCGGCGATGAACCCGGGGTTGACGCCCGTGCCGTACAGGGAGGCGCCGCCCGCGGCGCAGGCCGCGTCGATTCGGTCGCGGATCCACCGCTCGCGCGGCTGGACGAAGCCGGTCGTGGTGACGACGTTGGTGCCCGCGGCGAGCAGGCGGCAGATGTCGGCGGTGTCGCGGTGCGGGTCGGCGCCGAAGCAGAACGACGGCAGCGGCATGTGGCAGACGCAGTCGGCGCGCAGATCGACGATGTCGTCGACGCTGGACGTGGCGATCACGCCGGTGGGCGCGCGGCCGGCGAGCTCGCCCGCGTCACGGCCGACCTTGCCGGGGTCGTGGACGTACACGCCGGCGAGCGCGAACTCGGGGCGCTCGATCAACGAGCGCAGCGCGATGCCGCCCACCGTTCCGGTGGACCACTGGACGACCCGCAGCGGCACCCTGCTTCCTCAATGTCGGGGACGCAGGAATGTACCAGCCGCTTTCCGTAGTGGCCAGGTCACCGATGGCCTAGAGCGGGGTGTGGCCGGATCCGGCCACACCCCGGTGGACCGTTTCATGCCGATGGCAATTCCGAAGGTGAATAGCAGGTGCGAATTGGCCGCGGTAAGCGGCGGCAATTCGCCATTGCTAAACGCCGGCTAAAGCGCGGTCGTGGATCCTTGGCACACCTCGCGGTGCAGGACGTCGTGCAGCCATGCGCGGTCCTCGTCACTGAACAGGTGGACCAGGTGCAACAGCGTGGCGGGGGGATCCCCGCTCGTGCCCAGCACCTCGTTCATGAGGCGCGCGGTGTGCTCAGTGCGCGTCTCGGTCGGCCAGTAGCGCCAGGCACGGCCGTTCTTGCTGCGCTGCAGGACCTGCTTGCGATGCAGGATGTCCATCACCGTCATGACGGTGGTGTAGGCCACAGTTCTGCTGTAGTCGAGCCGTTCGCGTACGTCACGTACTTGAAGCGGATGTTCGGCCTCCCAGACGACATCCATGATCGCGGATTCGAGTTCACCGAATTCCTTCACGATTCCCCCTCCGCATGTCATTGTCAGGTATCTCGGCGCGGCGCGTTGGCGGTTTCGGGTATTTGCCCCTCCCGATAATTCGGGCGCCTGGGTATAATCCGTTCGATCCGGACGGGGGAATCTCCGGGCCGGGGCCGTCCGGTCCCGTCCAGGCGCCTGCGCGGGTGGGCCGATCCGGCCGCCGATCACGTTCGGGGCTCAACTCGCGTGGAAGCCCGCGTGAGACCGCTCCGGGCCATTGCCCCTTAGTACGATCGGCCGGAACTTTCGTTTCACAGCGGAGGCGTGTCGCTCGCCGTCGACGGCGAGCGAGGGTCGCGACACAGCCGGAGGACGAGTCTTGGGTACCAGCGGCGGCGGTAGGCCGGGTGCGGGTGGCGGCGGCGCGCGCCGCGAAGGGGACGACGCTGGTGATTTCGAAGTGACCCAGCGGCTTTCCGACCTGCCCTCCGCCGGTGATCCCGGCGACCCCGGCGACCCCCCGGAGGAACCCGAGGGCGCGGCCGACGAGCCCGAAGACGGCGGCACCGGCGTCGGCGGCTCCGAGGAGCACATCGCGGAGGAGCCGCCCGAGCGCGCACCCGAACCCGAGCCCGAGGACGACGACGGGCCCGACCTCGTGCCGCCGACCGAGCGCATCGCGTTCCCCATCGACCTCTCGACCCCGCCCGACGGCGTCGCCGAGGGCCGTACGGTCGAGCGCCCCCTGCCGACCGACCGCATCCGCTACGGCGCGTCCGACCCCGACCGCCCCGAGCGTCCCGGCCCGACGGACCGCATCCAGTACCGCCCCGGCGCGCAGGGCACCGAGCCGCCCGAGGCCGACGGCGACGACGACACCGACGGCGGCGAGCCCCCCGAGTCCGGCCGTCCCGCGGGCCCGCCCGCGCCCGGCTGGGCGCCCGCGCCCGCTCCGTTCGCGCCCGGCAGCATCGGCGGCCCCGAGCACGCGCGCCCGGCGCCGCGCCCCGGCGTCGACTGGGGCCCCTCGCCCGGCGGCCAGCCCGGCGCCCCGGCCGCGTCCGGCACGGGCGCGCCCGGCGGCCCGGTGATCGGCGGCCCGTCGTACCACACCAACGTGCAGCACCAGACGATCGAGCAGCAGAACATCGCGCAGCAGTTCGTCCAGGGCGGGCCCGGCATCCCGGGCGCGCCCGGCGGAGGCGCGCCCGGCGGCGAGCTCACCGGCGACGACGACCACGGCGACGACGAGATCGTCTCCGAGGTGCCCGCGCCCGTGCAATCACGGCCGCCGCGTACGGACGAACGCCGGCGCGCGCAGCAGCAGGAGGCCGCGCAGGAGCCCGGGCGGTTGTCCGACCGCCTCGGCCAGCCCGTGCGCCCCGGCCGCGAGCGCGAGCGCGCCGTCGCCGACACCCCGGCGCTGCGCGGCATGCCCGGCGGCCCGGGGCTGCGCATCGACCGTCCGGGCCGCGGCGCCACCCCGGCCGACCGGCACACCCCCGGCATGATGAACCCGTCCGTATGGCAGCGGGTGAACCTCGTCTGGCGCGAGGCGGGCGCCGCGTGGGAGCGGCCGCGCCGCGACGGCCAGCCCGACTGGCAGCAGTCCGGTGAGGCGTTCATCGCCGGCCGCAAGCGCAAGGGCCCGCTGCCGGACATCCCGCGCCCGCTGCTGATCACGGTCGGCGCGGTGGCGGCGGTCGTCGTGATCATCGCCGGGGTGTCGCTGCTGGGCGGCGGTGGCGGCGGCGGTCCGCACGACACCCGCATCGGCGGCGCGGGCATCGCCGACACCACGTTCGCCATGCCGGCCGGCGCGAAGGGCAACGGCGTCGACCAGGGCATCGGCGCGATCGGCCGCTTCGGCAACCGGATCGTCGTCAGCGGGCGCGAGAAGGGCGGCGCATTCGACCGTCCGCAGTTCTTCTCCTCCAGCGACGGCGGCGCCACGTGGGCGCCGGGCAAGATTCACGGCCCCAGCGGCGGCGCGGTTCCGCCGGGCGGCGCGCCGACGCGCATCGTGGGCGGCCCCGGCGGATGGGTGGCGCTGAACCTCACGAACGTCCCCGTCTGGTCCAGCCCCGACGGCTCCACCTGGACCCAGATGCCGGACGCCCAGGTCGAGACGGCCTTCCGTCCCGGTGACAGCGTCTCGGCGCTGGTCGCGAAGACGTCCGGCTTCCTCGCGGCCGGCAGCCACACGTCGGGCGGCAAGACCACGCCGGTCGTCTGGGAGTCCGACGACGGCAAGACGTGGACCCGGTCCGACGAGGCCCAGTTCGACGTCCCCGGCGGCTCGGCCCAGAAGATCTACGGCCTGGCCACCCGCGCCGACGTCCTGGTGGCGGGCGGAACGCAGAGCCGCACCGTGACGAAGGAGGTCACGGTCAAGAAGGGCAAGAAAAAGAAGAAGGAGAAGAAGAAGACCACCGTCGACAGCGACGGCTTCTGGCGCTCCACCGACGGCGGCTCCACCTGGCAGGCCGTCAGCGTGCCGCAGTCCGGCGGCTCGGGCGGCTACTTCGTGGGCCTCGGCGCCACCAAGGACGACTTCTACGCCGTACGCCCCGGGTCCGGCGGCCACAACGGCGTCGTCATGTCGTCCGCCGACGGCCAGTCCTGGAAGCAGGCGGGCAGCGTCACCGGCGGCAAGAAGGACAACCTCAAGATCACGATGATGTCCGCCACCAACGACGGCATCGCCGCGCTCGGCACCCTGGGCAACGGCCACAGCGTGGGCTTCACCAGTACGGACGGCAAGAGCTTCAAGCGGCTGGGCGACCTCGGCGCCAACAGCGGCCGTACGATCCGCGGCGTGGTGCCCGTGCCGGGCGGCATGATCGCGGCCGGGTCGACGTTCGGCGAGGACGAGGACCCGTACCTCGCGGTCGCCGCCAACAGCGGGCGCGTCACGACGACCGACTTCGCCAAGATGGCCGGCGCGACCCACCCGGACCACATGCTCACCGACGTGCGCTATTCCGGCGGCCGCTACGTCGCGGTCGGCAGTTCGAACGGCGACGCCGCCGCGTGGACCTCCGCCGACGGCGCCACCTGGCGGCCCGCCACGGCCGCGGACGGCGTGTTCGCCCGCTCCGCCGCGCAGCGGCTGAACTCGGTGACGCCGGGCCCGTCCGGATGGCTGGCCGTGGGCCGGGCCGGGCGCGGCCACCCGCTGGTCGCGTCGTCCGCCGACGGCGCCAAGTGGACCGCGCTCGACTCCGACAAGGCGTTCTCCGGCGCCGACACCGGCGCGAACGCCGCGGCCTCCGGCCCGGCCGGCTACGCCGTGGTCGGCTCGTCCGGCGGCGACGCCATGGCGTGGACGTCCAAGGACCTCAAGTCCTGGACGAAGGGCGGCGGCGCGGGGCTCGCCGCGCCGAAGAAGACGACCCAGGTGATGAACGACGTGGTCGCCGGGCCGTTCGGCTTCGTCGCGGTCGGGTCGGTCGACGGCGACAACGGCTCGCAGCCGGTCGCGTGGATCTCCCCGGACGGCGTCAAGTGGACCAAGGTCCAGATGGACACCCCGGAGAGCGCCGACTCCGCCGTGCTGACGCGCGTCGCGGTGAACGGCAACCGCATCGTGGCCGGCGGCATGGCCCTCAGCGGTACCACGTCCGCGCCGATGACGATGACCTCGGTCGACGGCGGCAAGTCGTGGCAGTCCGCGCAGCCGCCCGGCGCCGCCTCGGCGACCGCCCAGGTCACCGACATCACCCCGCTGGGCAAGGGCTTCGCGCTGCTGGCCTCGGAGGGCACGCCGGGCGACGCGCACGTCCACCTGTGGACCACCGACGACGGCACGTCATGGAAGGCCCGTCAGCTCAAGGGGTCCGCGCTGCTCGGCCCCGGCCAGCAGGCGGTCAACGCGGCCGTCGTCAACGGCGGCTCGATCCTCGGCGTCGGCTCCACCGCGGACGTCCAGTCGGAGCACGTCACGCTCTGGCGGGCGCCCCTGTAGTGGCGGATCGGGCCCTCTTTGTGGATCATCGACCGAGTACGGGGCCCGATCGGCACCCCTCAGGGGCAGGAGGCAGCGCATGGACTTCGGTGACTACGAGCAACTGCGGTTCGAGCGGCTCGACGACGGCATTCTGCTGATCACGCTGAGCCGTCCGGAGAAGTACAACGCCGCCGACGAGCAGATGCACGGCGAGCTCGCCCGCGTGTGGACGGACGTCTCGGGCGATCCGGATACGCGGGTGGCCGTGGTCACCGGGGCCGGCAAGGCGTTCTCCGCGGGCGGCGACCTCGCGATGGTCGAACGGATGACCGGCGACCACGACCGGGTCGCGCACATGCTGTCGGAGATGAGCGACCTCGTCTACAACATGCTCAACTGCGAGAAGCCCATCGTGTCGGCCATCAACGGGGTGGCCGTCGGCGCGGGCCTCGTCGTGGCGCTGCTCGCCGACATCGCGATCTGCGCCGAGGACGCCCGGCTCGGCGACGGCCACGTGAAGCTGGGCGTGGCCGCGGGCGACCACGCGGCCATCGTGTGGCCGCTGCTCGCCGGCATGGCGAAGGCGCGCTACTACCTGCTGACCGGCGAGATGATCACCGGCGCGGAGGCGGAGCGCGTGGGCATGGTCGCCAAGGCGCTGCCGCGCGACGAGGTGCTGCCCGCGGCCATGAAGGCCGCCACCACGCTCGCGACGAACTCCCAGCTCGCGGTCCGCTGGACGAAGCGCGCGCTGAACAACTGGCTCAAGCAGGCCGGGCCGATCTTCGACCAGTCGGCGGCGTACGAGATGCTCGGCTTCCTGGGCCCGGACGTCGTCGAGGGCGTCGCCGCGCTGAAGGAGAAGCGGCCGCCGCGCTTCCCGTCGGTGTATCCCGCCGCCGACTGACCGTACGCCCGGGTCAGGGGCGGCAGAGGATCTCGCCGTGGACGATGCCGAACCAGCCGTCGGGCGAGGCCGTCCATTCGCGCCATGCCGCGGAGATGCGCGCCAGGTCCTCATCGCGGGCCAGGCCGCGGTCGCGTGCCTGGTCGGCGATGGAGGACTCCAGGATGCGGTCCGCCCACATGCCGCCCCAGTACGCCCGGTCGTCCGGCGTGGCGTGGCACCACGCGGTGGCCGACGGCGTGACCTCGGCGAACCCGGCGGCGTGCGCCCAGGCGAGCAGGTGGCGGCCGGCGTCGGGCTCGGCGTCGTTGCCGCGCGTCACCCGGTGGTAGAGGTCGAGCCACTCGGTCAGGGCGGGGCTCTCCGGGTACCAGGTCATCGCCGCGTAGTCGGCGTCGCGCGCGGCGACCAGGCCGCCGGGCGCGCAGACCCGGCGCATCTCGCGCAGCGCGGCCACCGGGTCGCTGAGGTGCTGCAGCACCTGGTGGGCGTGGACGACGTCGAAGGCGTTGTCCTCGTAGGCGAGGGCGTACACGTCGCCGGTCTCGAAGACCACATTGCGCACGCCGCGCCGCTCCGCGTCGGCGCGCGCCTGGGCGAGGACCGCGTCGTCCGGCTCGATGCCGGTGACCCGGCCGGCCGGTACGCGCTCGGCGAGGTCGGCGGTGATGTTGCCGGGGCCGCAGCCGACGTCCAGGACGCGCGCCTCCGGGGTGAGGTGCGGCAGCAGGTACGCGGCGGAGTTCTCGGCCGTGCGCCACCGGTGGGAGCGCAGGACGGACTCGTGGTGCCCGTGGGTGTACGTGTCGGTCATCGATCTCACATCCTGAGATTATCGTATCGAATACTGGTCATCGCGATGCAGTGTAGCGCGTACGCCCGCGGCCGTGCCGGGGGTGCCCGACCGCGGACCCGCGCGGAGGCCATAGCCTCGGACTCCCACGTACGAAGCGCAGGCGCGCTGGGGAGAAGGAGGACGGTCTTGTCCGAGCCGCTGGTCGAGCGGATGCGCGAGTTCACCACGACGATCTTCGCCGAGATGACCGCGCTCGCCACGAAGACGGGCGCCATCAACCTGGGCCAGGGCTTCCCGGACACCGAGGGCCCGGCCGCGCTGCTGGAGACCGCGGCGAAGGCCATCGCCACCGGCGGCGCCAACCAGTACCCGCCGGGCCCCGGCATCCCCGAGCTGCGCACCGCCGTGTCCGAGCAGCGGGCCGCGCGCTACGGCCTGCGCTACGACCCGGAGGCGGAGGTGCTGGTCACGGTCGGCGCGACGGAGGGCATCGCGTCGAGCGTGCTGGCGCTGGCCGAGCCGGGCGACGAAGTGATCGTCTTCGAGCCGTACTACGACTCCTACACCGCGGTGATCGCGCTGGCCGGCGCCG
Organism: Streptosporangiaceae bacterium; assembly: GCA_036502625.1. Taxonomy (GTDB): domain Bacteria; phylum Actinomycetota; class Actinomycetes; order Streptosporangiales; family Streptosporangiaceae; genus DASXYG01. The sequence continues at coordinate 5,534 of DASXYG010000003.1, read as the reverse complement.
TGCGCAGGACGGTGACGCTGCGGCCGGACGCCGGGCGGTTCACCTTCGACCCGGCGGAGCTGCGCGCCGCGGTGGGTCCCCGTACGAAACTGATCCTGGTCAACTCGCCGCACAACCCGACCGGCACCGTGTTCACCGCCGAGGAGCTCGGCGAGATCGCCGCGGTCTGCCGCGAGCACGACATCATCGCGATCACCGACGAGGTGTACGAGTACCTCACGTTCGACGGCGCGCGGCACATACCGCTGGCCACCCTGCCGGGCATGCGGGAGCGCACGGTCGGCATCTCCTCGGCGGGCAAGACGTTCTCGGTGACCGGGTGGAAGACCGGCTGGGTGACCGGTCCGGCCGCGTACGTCGCCGCCGTGCGCGCCGTCAAGCAGTTCCTGACGTTCACCGTCAGCGGCGCCTACCAGCTCGCCGTGGCGCACGCGCTGCGCACCGAGGGGGAGTGGATCTCGGCGAACCGCGCGGCGCTCGAGGCGCAGCGCGACGTCCTGATGGACGGGCTCACCGGCGCCGGGTTCCGGGTCTACCGGCCGCAGGGCACGTACTTCGTCCAGGCGGACGTCCCCGAGGGCTTCGCCGACGGCATGGAGCTGTGCCGCGCGCTGCCCGAGCGCGCGGGCGTCGTGGCGGTGCCCACGCAGGTGTTCTACGACGACGAGGCCGCGGGCAGCGGCTACGTCCGGTTCGCGTTCTGCAAGGTGGAGCCGGTGTTGCGGGACGCCGTCCACAGGCTGGGGCGTCTACGGTGATGATCATGGCGTCCGGGGCACATACTTGTACCGCGGATCGTTCACCGACGGTAGTGGTGTAGGCGAAAACTCAGGGGGAGCCCGGTGGCCGACGACAAACCCGCGTCGCGGGACCGGCAGGCCGACACGGATCGCGGCGCGCGCGGCGGGCGCAAGGAGCCGGCGCAGACCCCGCCGCCGTGGCGCACCGAAGGCGTGCCGCCCTCGTCGGAGAACGGCGGTGGCGGCGGCCCGCGCTGGGGCCGCATGGTCTTCTGGGTGCTGCTCGCGGTGATCTTCGGCGCCAGCTTCTTCACGTCCGTCAACACCGGCGGCGAGACCCCCACCACCATTGCGTACACCTCGTTCACCCAGCAGGTCTCGTCCGGCAACGTCAAGGACGTCTACGCCCGCGGCTCGTCGATCGAGGGCGAGGTGAAGAAGGCGCAGGCGGTGCCGGGCAAGAAGGGCGAGACGTACACCCATTTCGCCACCGAGCGCCCCGCCTTCGCGCAGGACAACATCCTCAAGGAGATGACCGACAAGGGCGTGGTCGTCGAGGCCAAGCCCATCAACGAGCAGCGCGGCGTGCTGGCCAGCCTGCTCATCTCGCTGGCGCCGCTGCTGATCTTCATCGGCATCTGGGTCGCGATCATCTACTGGATGCGCAAGCGCGCCGGGTCGGGCGGCCTCGGCGGCGGGCTCGGCGGCGGCATGCTGGGGTCGCTGCGGCGCAACCCGAAGCCCGTCGAGGTGGGCGAGCAGCGCGTCACGTTCGACGACGTCGCCGGCATCGACGAGGTGGAGGCCGAGCTCACCGAGGTCGTCGACTTCCTGAAGTACCCCGACAAGTACCGCAGGCTCGGCGCGAAGGTGCCGGCCGGTGTGCTGCTGACCGGCCCGCCCGGAACCGGCAAGACGCTTCTTGCGCGCGCGGTCGCCGGCGAGGCGAACGTGCCGTTCTACTCCGCGGCCGCCTCGGAGTTCGTCGAGATGGTCGTGGGCGTCGGCGCGGCCCGGGTGCGGGAGCTGTTCGAGGAGGCGCGCAAGACCGCGCCGTCCATCATCTTCATCGACGAGATCGACACGATCGGCCGCCAGCGCGGCGGCGCGTCGCTCGGCGGCAACGACGAGCGCGAGCAGACGCTCAACCAGATCCTCACCGAGATGGACGGCTTCACCGGCGCCGAGGGCGTCGTGGTGATCGCCGCGACCAACCGGCCCGACGTCCTCGACGCCGCACTGCTGCGCCCCGGCCGGTTCGACCGCTCCGTCACCGTCCCCCCGCCGGACAAGGCGGGCCGCGTGGCCATCCTCGAGGTGCATACCCGCTCGGTGCCGCTGGCCCCGGGCGTCGACCTCGACTCGATCGCGAAGTCCACCCCGGGCATGACCGGCGCCGACCTGAAGAACCTCGTCAACGAGGCGGCGCTGCTCGCGGTGAAGCGCACGCGCAACGACGTCGGCCCGCAGGAGTTCATCGACGCGCTCGACCGCGTCCAGCTCGGCACGAAGCGCGCCCTGGTCATCCCGGCCGACGAACGCCGCCGCACCGCCTACCACGAGTCCGGCCACGCGCTGCTCGGCATGCTCTGCCCCGGCGCCGACCCCGTACGCAAGATCACCATCGTGCCGCACGGCCGCGCGATGGGCGTCACGGTCTCCACGCCGGACAACGACAAGTACGCCTACGACGAGAACTACCTCCGCGGCCGCATCACCGGCGCGCTCGGCGGCATGGCCGCGGAGGACGTCGTGTTCGGGCTGATCACCACGGGCGCGGAGAGCGACCTGGAGCAGGTGACGAACATCGCGCGCTCGATGGTCGGCCGGTGGGGCATGTCCGAGCGGGTCGGCCGGCTGTCGATCCTGCCCGCCGACCAGGCGCAGGCGCAGGGCCAGTTCGCCGCCCAGGAGACCCTCGACCTCGTCGACGGCGAGGCGCGGCGCATCGTCGAGGAGTGCTACGGCCAGGCCCTATCCATGCTCCGCGAGCACCGCGACAAGCTCGACTCCCTGGCCGGCACCCTCCTGGAGCGCGAGACCCTCGACGAGGCCGACGCGTACTCCGCGGCCGGCATCGCCCGCGACTTCGCCCCCGACGACCCGCGCGCCATCCCGGTCGGCTCCGGCGGCGACACCTCGATGTCCACCGACCACACCCAGCGCGACGAGACCTAGGGGAGCGCCCGCTCGCGCGGCCGTCCCGAATCCGCCGATTCGGGTCTGAGCGTACGAGCGGATCGTGGTACCTTCGCCCGGCTTCTCCCCCTCCGACGAAGGTCCCCACATGTCGTATCCCCCCAGCCAGGGTCGGCCGCAGCAGGGCCAGCCCTACCCCGGCCAGCAGCCGTACGGCGCGCAGCCCCAGCAGCCGTACGACCAGTACGGCGCCCAGCCCCAGCAGCCGTACGGCGCCCAGCCCCAGCAGCCGTACGGCGCGCCGGCGCGGCAGCCGTACACGGCGCAGCAGTTCGCGCCCCCCGCGCCCCCGCAGTGGTCGCAGCCGCAGCCGGTCCAGCAGTTCGCGCCGCGGGCCCAGCCGTACGACCAGGGCTTCGGCGCCCAGCCGTACGCGCAGCAGATGGTGGACCCGAACGCCCTGCAGTGCCGCTTCTGCGGCTGCGTGCCCGCGGCGCGCGTCACGTTCCGCGGCCACCGCGGCATGATCATCATGATGACGTTCCTCAGCCTGGCCGGCCCGTTCTGCCGCGACTGCGGCCTGTCCACGTTCCGCCGCATGACCGCGAGCACCCTCATCGCCGGCTGGTGGGGCTACGCCTCGTTCCTGATCACCCCGATCACCGTGATCATCAACCTGGCGCGCCGCGGCAAGGTCGCGAACCTCCCCGCCCCCATGCCACCCCCGAGCGGCGCCCCGTCCCAGCAGCCGATGGACCCCGGCAAGCCGTTGCTGGCCCGCCCCCAAGCCCTCATCGGCCTGGCCCTCCCCGGCACCGTGTTCGTCCTCTTCCTGCTCCTCCTCATCATCGGCGCCACAACCGGCGGCTCCTGACGCCGTCCGCGCTACCGGATGCGGAGGACGCTCGGGTCGTGGTCGCTGGTTTGGGCGGCGAATTCGGCGTTGACGTGGACGACGTCGTACGAGTGGGGGGCCAGGGCGAGGGTGGGGCTGATCAGGATGTGGTCGAGGACCTCGGAGTTGCCCTGGTAGTCGTAGGTGTAGCGCTCGGGGAGGGGGAGGGTGGCGGGGAGGTCGAGGAGGTGGGTGGCGCTGGTGAAGTGCTTGACGGGCGGGGAGAAGTCGAAGTCGTTGAGGTCGCCGGCGACGATGACGCGGGCGGTGGGGTCGGCCTTGCGGAGAGTGGTGACGAACGCGGCCTCGGTCGCGGACTGGGCGAGACGTTGCGTCTCGCTGACCAGGCGGGGCGGCTGGTAGCGGCCGAACAGGGGGTCGTCGCCGCCCTTGGAGTTCCAGTGGTTGGCGATCACGAACAGCTTGCGGCCGCGCCAGGTGAACTCGCCGGCCAGCGGCTTGCGGCTGTCCGTCCACGCGGTGTTCGCCGGGTCGACGCGGCCGGGGCTGGCGGACAGCGCCGTTGACGGGCCCCGGCCGGTGACCGAAACCGGGGTGGTGGCGCCGCCGCCGGGGCGGTCCACGAAGTGCAGGCCCCGGTCGGTGCGGTACAGGAAGCCCACGCGGATGTTGCCGCCCGGCTCGCCGCCGTCGGCGTCGTTCACCGGGTCGATGGACCGCCACGCGTACGACGGGCCGCCGGCCGCGCGGATCGCCGCGGTCAGCTTCGCGACGGTCTGGTCGGCGGCCACCACGCCGTCGTCGGTCGCGCCGTCGTTGTCCTGGATCTCCTCGATGGACAGCAGGTCGGGCGCGCGCAGGTTGCCGACCACCTGCGCGGCCAGCCGGTCGAACTTCGCCTGCGGGTCCTTCGGGCTGAGGTTCTCCACGTTGAACGTCGCGAACGCCAGCTCGCCGGCCCGGGGCGCGCGCGTGGTCTCCGGCTTCAGCCCGGCGTCGCGGACCGCCGGCGTACGGTCGGCCAGCAGCTCGAAGTTCCCGAAGGCGTAGTCGAGCACGCCGGTGACCTGGTCGTACGTGTCGCCCGTGTCGGCGCTCGGCACGGCGGCCATGCCCTTGGCGATGGTCAGCCGCTCGGGGTTGGCGTCGTCCGCGCGCATCACGATGCCGCCGCGCGCGGAACGCACGCTCGCGCCGCGGCCGCCGTCGCCGATCACGGCCGTCTCGCCGTACGTGTTGGTGGGCCCGACGGCGACGGCCTCGCGCAGCTCGACGCGCATGCCCTCCAGCGACTCGTAGAAGTCGATGCCGTCGCGGTCCGGCCGGAACGTGCCGCCGGTCTCGACGTCGCCGCCGGTGCCCTCGTCGATGACCCGCGTCGGCGGCCGCCTGCCGTCCGCGCCGATGACCGTGGCGGACGGCAGCGGGTTGCCGTGCGACGCGACGGTGACCCGCGGCGAGCCCAGCTCCGTGGTGGACAGGTTCGGGCCGTTGAGGTCGCTGGGACGGTACTCGGTGACCGTGCCGGCGACGGTGACGGCGTCGCCGACGGCCACGGCCGGCTTCGTCTTCGTGTAGACGAAGATGGCCTCGGACGTCGCCGGGTCGTCGTCCGGGTTCGGGTCCTGCATCCAGAAGCCGGTGCCGCTGGTGGCGGTGACCACGCCCGCGACGCCGGACACCTGCCGTCCGACCAGCGGTGATACGTGCGCGGCGCCCTGGATGGCGTGGATGGCCACCCCGTCGGCGGTGTCCGCGCTCGCGCCCGGGGCGAACGCCGCCGCCAGGCAGACGCCGAT
>DASXYG010000002.1:0-165446 GCA_036502625.1 Streptosporangiaceae bacterium | reverse complement strand
CGGAGAAGGGGGTGGGAGGAAGGGGCGGGCAGGGGAAGGGGCGCGTCAGGGGAAGGGCGCGTCAGGGTGGGGTGGGGGTCCAGTTGGGGAGGGGGGTGGTGCCGGCCACGTGGAGGGGGACTCCGGCGGCGCGTTGGGCGGCTACCTCCTCCTCGGGGGTGTCGGGGTCCACGATTACCAGGTCGAAGTCCGTCAAAGGGGCCAACTGGTGGAGGCCGTTCTTGGTGAACTTGCTGTTGTCGATCAGGAGGACGCGGTGGTCGGCGGCGTCCATCAGGGCGCGCTTCACGGCTACGGTTTCCTGGGACTGGTGGTAGCAGTAGCCGTTGGTGATGGCGGTGGTCGACATGAACAGGATGTCGGCGCGCAGGGAGCGGACGGCCTCGCAGGTGCGCAGGCCCAGGAAGGCGTCGTACGCGGGGTAGTACGCGCCGCCGAGGGCGATGAGGTCGATGCCCGGTTCCCCGGCCACCCGCTTGACCAGGGCGAGGAAGTTCGTGATCACGGTGAGCGGGCCGCGCGGCGGGAGCAGTTCCGCTACGGAGAGGCCGGTCGTGCTGTCGTCGATCATGATGGACTGGCCGGGCCTGACCAGTTCGACGGCGGCCTCCGCGAGCTGCCCCTTGGCGGTGGCCATGGCCTCGAGCCGGTGGTGGACGTCGCCGTGGTACATCGTGGACGGCTGGGCGGTCGCCCCGCCGCGCACCTTCCGCAGCCAGCCCTTGCTCTGGAGGGCGTCGAGGTCGCGGTGGATGGTCATCACGCTGACGTCGTACGCCTCGGCGAGCTCCCTGATCTGGACGAAGCCCTCGTCCACCACGCGCTGGCGGATGTGGTCGCGGCGCTCGCGCGCGCCCGCGGCGTCGACCGTCGGCTCGTCGCCTGCCACCTGGCTCCTCCCCGGATACCGGTCCATGTTAAGACGATGTCGGACTTAACATAGCGCACCGACCAGGCACAGCGCCGGTCCGCACGGACACCGTCCGCACTCTCCTACCGCATCCACGTTACGAACGTGTGATTTCGCGTCGCATTCTTGACATATCTAACGTGTCAGGTGTTGTGTTCTTCACGAGCAGATCCCGAGCGCCTTCCCCGGGACACGAGGAGAACCAGTGAAGAAGCTTCCGGCAATCGCGTTGGGCGCGGCGGCCATGGCCATGCTCGTCACCACCACGGGCTGCGCGTCGTCAGGTGGTGCCTCCGGCGGGAGCGCGAAGAGCGCCAAGATCGCCTTCCTGATGCCGGACCTGGCCTCGACGCGCTACGAGCGCTACGACGCGCCGCTGTTCAAGGCCAAGATGAAGCAACTGTGCCCGAGCTGCACGGTGCTCTACCAGAACGCCGACGCGGACGCCTCGAAGCAGCAGCAGCAGGCCAGCTCGATGCTCGCGCAGGGCGTCAAGGCCATCGTGATCGACCCCGTCGACTCGGCCGCCGCCGCCTCGATCGTGCGTACGGCGCAGTCGCAGAAGGTGGCCGTGATCGCGTACGACCGGCCGATCCCGGCGATCAAGGCCGACTACTACGTCTCGTTCGACAACCAGAAGATCGGCGCGTCCATCGCGCAGTCGCTGGTCGACCACCTCAAGGCGACGAAGGCCAAGGGCGGCGTGCTCGAGGTCAACGGCTCGCCGACGGACGCCGCGGCCGGCCTGATCAAGAAGGGCATCCACAGCGCCCTCGACCCGAGCGGCTTCAAGATCCTCGCCGAGTACGACACCCCCGACTGGCAGCCGAGCAAGGCGCAGGACTGGGTGACCGGCCAGATCGCGCGGTTCCCCGGTGACAAGATCGCCGGCGTGGTGGCGGCCAACGACGGCACCGGCGGCGGCACCATCGCGGCGTTCAAGGCCGCGGGCGGCAACCTGCCCCCGGTGACCGGCAACGACGCGGAGCTCGCGGCCATCCAGCGGATCGTCTCCGGCGACCAGTACAACACCATCTCCAAGCCGATCAAGATCGTCGCGAACGCGTCGGCGGAGATCGCGAACGCGTTCGTGCAGGGCAAGAAGCCGGCGGGCAAGACGACGCTGTTCAACACCCCGTCCGAGCTGTTCGTGCCCACGGTCGTGACCAAGCAGAACGTCGCGAAGGCCATGTTCGGCCCGGACGGCGCGCTCAAGGCCTCCGACGTCTGCACCCCGAAGTACAAGGCCGACTGCGACAAGCTCGGGATCAAGTAGCCAGATGGAACCGTCCACCTCTCCGCTGCTCGCGCTGCGCGGCGTCTCCAAGACGTTCGGCGCGGTCGCGGCGCTGACCGACGTGGCGCTCGACGTGCTCCCCGCGCACGTCGTCGCCATCGTCGGCGACAACGGCGCGGGCAAGTCCACGCTCGTGAAGATCCTCTCCGGTGTGCATCCGCCGGACGCCGGGACGATCACGTTCGAGGACCGTCCCGTGGAGATCCCGAACCCGGCGGCCGCGCAGCGGCTCGGCATCGCCACCGTGTTCCAGGACCTCGCGCTGTGCGAGAACCTGAACGTCATCCAGAACCTGTTCCTCGGCCGCGAGCTCGGCCCGTACAACCTGGACGACGTGGCGATGGAGGTGCGGTCGCGCGAGCTGCTGCGCCGCCTGTCCGCGAAGATCCCGACCGTACGGGTGCCCGTCGCGGCGCTGTCCGGCGGGCAGCGGCAGACCGTCGCGATCGCCAGGTCGCTGCTCGGCGAGCCGAAGGTGGTCATCCTGGACGAGCCCACGGCGGCGCTCGGCGTGGCGCAGACCGCGGAGGTGCTCAACCTGATCGAGCGGCTGCGCGACGAGGGCCACGGCGTGGTCATGATCAGCCACAACATGGCGGACGTCCAGGCGGTGGCGGACACCGTCGCGGTGCTGCGGCTCGGCCGCAACAACGGCGTGTTCGACGCCGCGGCGACGTCCTCGGAGGAGATCGTCGCGGCGATCACCGGCGCCACCGACAACGCGGTCACGCGGCGGCGCGGCGCGGCGGCGGGCAGGGCAGCGGAGGGCACGGCAGATGAGTGACACCGGTACGGCCTCGTCCGTACGCGCGACCGACCCGCCGGACGGCGCGGCGGGCGACGACGGCGTACGCGGCGGGTTCGCGCGGCTGGCCGACAGGTTCCGCGGCGGCGACCTCGGCGCGATCCCCGTGGTCATCGGGCTGATCATCATCTGGACGGTGATGCAGATCCTCAACCCGGTGTTCCTGTCGAGCACGAACCTGGTGAACCTGGCGCTGGAGTCGGCGCCGGTCGGGGTGATCGCGCTCGGCGTGGTGTGCGTGCTGCTCGTCGGGCAGATCGACCTCTCCGTCGGGTCGATCAGCGGCCTGACGGGCGCGGTCATGGCCGTGCTGTACGTCAGCCGCCACCTCCCGGCGTGGCTCGCGGTGGTCGCCGCGGTGGCCGTCGGCTGCGTCATCGGGCTGATCTACTCCCAGATCTTCAACCGGCTCGGCATCCCCAGCTTCGTGATCTCGCTGGGCGGCCTGCTGACGTTCCTCGGCGTGCAACTGTGGGTGCTGGGCGCCGACGGCTCGATCAACCTGCCGTTCGACTCGGGCCTGGTGACGTTCGCGCAGGTGGCGTTCGTGCCGCCGTGGCTGGCGTACGCGCTCGCGGTGCTCGCCGCCGTCGCGGTGTTCGCCACCGGCTACGTACGGGCGCGGGCGCGGCGCCGCGCGTCCCTGGCCGCCACGTCGATGCGGGCGCTGGTGGCGCGCAGCGTGATCCTGCTGGTCGGGCTGGGCTTCGCCGTCTGGTACCTCAACACCGACCGCGGCGTCGGCTGGATGTTCGTGCTGTTCCTCGGCCTCGTGCTGGTCGCCCACTACGTCCTGTCGCGGACGAAGCACGGCACGTCCGTGTACGCCGTCGGCGGCAACGTCGAGGCGGCGCGGCGCGCGGGCATCAACGTCAAGTTCATCTACACCTCGGCGTTCATCGCCTGCGCCACGCTCGCCGCGGTCGGCGGTGTGCTGGCGGCGGCGCGGCTGGCCGCGGCCAACCAGTCGAGCGGCACCGGCGACGTCAACCTCAACGCCATCGCCGCGGCCGTCATCGGCGGCACGAGCCTGTTCGGCGGGCGCGGCAACGCGTTCTCCGCGCTGCTCGGCGTCATGGTCATCCAGTCGATCGCCAGCGGCCTGACGCTGCTGAACCTCAGCTCGTCGTTCCGGTTCATGGTGACCGGCGCGGTGCTGCTGATCGCCGTGGCGCTTGACTCCCTGGCCCGCAGATCCCGCGTCTCGCACGGACGGGCCTGAGGGGGCGCGCATGACGGCCATCTGCCTCGACGCCGGCACCACGATGATCAAGGTGATCGGCTACGCGGACGACGGCGCCGAGCTGGTCACCGTGCGCGAGCCCACCACCGTGCGCTCCCCCGCGCCCGGCCACTCCGAGCAGGACATGGCCGAGGTGTGGGCGGCGGTCGTCCGCGGGGTGCGCGCGGTCGCGGAGCGGCTCGGCGGCGGCGTCTCCTACGTCGCGCTGACCGCGCAGGGCGACGGCTGCTGGCTGGTGGACGAGCGCGGCGAGCCGACCGGCCCGGCGATCCTGTGGAACGACGGCCGCGCCGCGTCGATCGTGGACGGCTGGACCCGCGCGGGCGTGCCGGAGCGGTCGTTCGCGGTGAACGGATCGCTGCCGTTCCCCGGCCTGCCCAACGCGATCCTCACCTGGCTGCGCGCGCACGACCCGGCGCGGACCGACCGGTCGTACCGGGCGCTGACCTGCGGCGGCTGGGTGTTCTCCCGGCTGACCGGCGAGCTGACGATGGACGTCTCGGACGCCTGCGTGCCGTTCATGGACGTCCGTACGCGGCGCTACTCCGACGAGCTGTTCGCGCTGTACGACATGGAGTGGGCGCGGCGGCTGCTGCCCGAGCCGCGCGGCGACGACCGCAGGGCCGCGGCGCTGGGCGAGCGCGCGGCCCTGGAGCTGGGGCTGCCGGCGGGCACGCCGGTGGTGCTGTCCTCCTACGACATCGCGTCGACCTCGATCGGGGTCGGCGCGGTGGACGACGGCCAGGCGTGCGTGATCCTCGGCACCACGCTGTGCACGGAGATCGTCGTGCCGGAGACCGGCCTGGGCGGCGCGCCGTCCGGGTTCACGATCCCGCTCGGGCTGCCCGGCCGCTACCTGCGCGCGTTCCCGACGCTCGCCGGAACGGGCGTGCTCGACTGGGCCTGCGGCATGCTCGGCCTCGCCGGTGGTCCGCGCGAGCTGGCCGAGCTGGCGGACGGCGCGGCGCCGGGCGCGGGCGGGCTGGTGTTCCTGCCGTACCTCTCGCCCGCCGGTGAGCGCGCGCCGTTCGTCGACTCCCGGGCGCGCGGCGCGTTCCTGGGCCTGTCCTCCGAGCACGACCGCGCCGACCTGGCGCGCGCCGTGCTGGAGGGGCTGAGCCTGGTGGTGCGCGACTGCCTCGCCGCGTCCGGCGCGGCGCCGACGGAACTGCGCGTGGCCGGCGGCGGTTCGGCCAGCCCGGTGTGGCTGCGGATGCTGGCCGACGTCACGGGCGTGCCGGTGGTGCGCTCGCGCGACGACGAGGCCGGCGCGCGCGGCGCGTACGCCCTGGGGCGGCTGGCCACCGGCGGCGACCCGGGCGCGTACGCCGGGGTGCGCGACACGTTCGCGCCCGATCCCGTACGCGCGGCCGCGTACACCGCCCTCTACGACGACTTCCTCGCGCTGCGCGAGGCGGAGACGAGAACCTGGCCGCGCCTCGCCGCGCTGCGCGCCCGCGTCGCGGGTGAGAAGTGAGCGCAGAGGTGCGGGCACACGGCGCGAGACGGGTGCGTGCCGGGGTGGCGGCGTGACGGACGGGGGCGGTTCGGTGGGGGACGGGGTCTGGGTCGGGATCGATCTCGGGACGCAGAGTGTGCGGGCGGTGGCCGTCGGGGCCGACGGGGGTGTGCGCGGGCGCGGGTCCGAGGCGCTGAGCGGGGTGCGCGACGGGGTGCGGCACGAGCAGGATCCGTACACCTGGTGGCGCGCCGTGGCGGGGGCGTGCCGCCAGGCGCTCGACGGGGTGCCGCCCGAGGCCGTGCGCGGCGTGGCCGTGGACGGCACGTCCGGCACCGTCCTGCTCACGGACGGGCGCGGCGAGCCGCTGACGCCCGCGCTGATGTACGACGACACCCGCGCCGCCGCCGAACCCGACCTCCTCGACCGGATCAACACGGCCGGCGCGGACGTCTGGACGGCGCTCGGCTACCGGCGCATGCAGCCCGCGTGGGCGCTGCCCAAGGTGCTGTGGCTGCTGCGCCACCACGGCGTGCCCGGCGGCGAGGCGTACGTGACCCACCAGACCGACTACGTCACCCGGCGGCTCGCCGGCCACCCGGTGGCCACCGACCTCAGCACCGCGCTCAAGACCGGCGCCGACCTCATCGGCGAGCGCTGGCCCGCCGACGTCATGGACGCGCTCGGCGTGCCGCCCGGCCTCCTGCCGCCGCTGGTCAGGTCCGGTACGGAGATCGGCGCGGTCTCCGCCGCGGCGGCCGCGGAGACGGCCATCCCGGCCGGCACCCCGATCGTCGCGGGCTGCACGGACGGCTGCGCCGCGCAACTGGCCACCGGACGCCTGCGCGTCGGCTCCTGGAACAGCGTCCTCGGCACCACCCTGGTCCTCAAGGGCGTCACGGACGACCTGGTCCAGGACCCGTCCGGGGTGGTCTACTCCCACCGCGCCCCCGACGGCCGCTGGCTGCCCGGCGGCGCGTCGAGCACCGGCGCCGGGCTGCTCACCCGCGACTTCCCCGGCCGCGACCTCGCCGCGCTCGACGACCTGGCCCGCGCGTACGAACCCGCGGGCGTGGTCGCGTACCCGCTGGTCTCCGCGGGCGAGCGGTTCCCGTTCGTCGCGCCCGACGCGCGCGGCTTCCAGCTCGGCGAGCCCGCAGACGAGGCCGAGCGGTTCGCCGCGGTCCTCCAAGGCATCGCGTACGTCGAACGCCTCTGCTTCGACTACCTCGACATGCTCGGCGCGCCCACCGGCGGCGCGCTGACGCTGACCGGCGGGTCGGCGAAGAGCGCGTACTGGAACCAGCTCCGCGCGGACGTCCTCGGCCGCCCGGTCGAGCTGCCCGCGGACGCCGAACCCGCGCGCGGCATGGCGATCCTGGCCTCCGCCGCGCACCGCCCGATCACCGAGGCGGCCGCCGCGATGGGCCCGCCCGCCACGACCGTCGAGCCGCGCGCCACCCACACCGGCCGCTTCGACGACGCCTACCTCCGGCTCGTAGCCGAACTCGCCCAACGCGGCTGGCTCCCCGAGCCGGTCGCCGCCCACGTACAGGAAAGGACGACCCGATGACCCACTTGGTCCTCGTGCGCCACGGTGAGACCGAGTGGCATGCCGAGAACCGTTACGCGGGGGTCAGCGACGTCCCGCTCACGGCGCACGGCGTACGGCAGGCCGAGCGGCTCGCCGCCTGGGCGGGCGGCGCGCGGCTCGCCGCGGTGTGGACGTCCACGCTGAGCCGCGCGCAGCTCACGGCGCGCGGCTGCGCCGAGGCCGCGGGCGTCCCCCTGCACGTGGACGAACGCCTGCGCGAGCTGGACTTCGGCCACGGCGAGGGGCTGACCTCCACGGAGATGCGCGACCGGTTCCCCGAGGCGCTGCGCGCGTTCCACGCCGACCCGGTGGCCGACCACCTGCCCGGCGGCGAGGACCCCGCCGACGCGGCGCGCAGGTTCACCGAATGCCTGTACGACATCGTGGACCGCCACCCCGACGACCGCGTGCTCGTCGTCGCGCACACCACGGCCATCAGGCTCACGCTGTGCCACCTGATGGGCATACCGCTGCGCGACTACCGCCGGCTGTTCCCCAAGCTGCGCAACTGCGCGCTGACCGAGCTCCGCGTGTCCGGCGGCCACGAGGTCGGCCTGCTGGAGTTCAACACGCCCATCGAGGGCCCCGACGAACCTGAGGAGAACCGTTCATGACGACGCGAGTCCTGGCCGCGGGCGACCATTTCGTCCTGCCCGGGCTGCTGGCCGACGCCGTACGCGACGCCGCGGCCGAGGCCGGGCGTGACGTGGACGTCACCGAGCTGACGCTGCCGTGGCCCATCGAGCCGTTCGGGCCGGTCGCGGAGGTGAACGAGGCGTCCGGCACCGAGGAGGAGCTGATCGCGGCGCTGCGCGGCGTCGAGGTGTGCGTCACGCAGATGGCGCCGCTGACCGAGCGGATCCTCGCCGCGTCGCCGGAGCTGCGGCTGTTCGGCGTGGGCCGCGGCGGGCCGGTCAACGCCGACCTGGCCGCCGCGACCGCGCACGGCGTGGCCGTCTCGTACGCGCCGGGCCGCAACGCCACCGCGACCGCCGAGCACACCCTCGGCATGATCCTCAGCGCCGCGCGGCGCATCCCGCAGACGCACGCCGACCTCACGGCGGGCCGCTGGCGCGGCGACTACTACCGCTACGACGAGGTCGGCATCGAGCTTGCCGGCTCGACGGTCGGGCTCGTCGGCTGCGGCGCGGTCGGCGGCCGTGTCGCGGGGCTGCTGGCCGCGTTCGGCGCGCACGTCCTGGTGTTCGACCCGTACCTCAGCGACGAGCACCTCGCCACGCTGGCTGCCGCCGGTGCCGAGCGCGTCGCGGACCTGGACGACCTGCTGGGCCGCGCCCAGGTGATCTCGCTGCACGCCCGCGCGACGCCGCAGACCGCGGGCATGATCGGCGCCGCCCAGCTCGCGAAGCTGCCGCCGTCCGCCATCGTGGTGAACTGCGCGCGCGGCTCGCTGCTCGACTACGACGCGGTGTGCGACGCGATCGACGCCGGACGGCTCTTCGGCGCCGCGTTCGACGTCTTCCCCGAGGAGCCCATCCCGGCGGGCTCGCGGCTGCTGACCACTCCCGGAATCGTGCTCACCCCCCACCTGGCCGGGGCGAGCAAGCAGACCGCCGCGAACGCGGCCCACATCGTGGCCTCCGACGTCGGCCGCTATCTGCGCGGCAAGGCGCCGGTCCACTGCGCGAACCCGGAGGCCCTCCCGACGGTCCGCTGATCGAGGGGTTCGCGCCCGCCCGTCCGGTTTCGTCCTCAGGAGGAAGCGTGCATCCATCCGGATCCGACCGCCGTACGTTCAGCCGCCGCCAGATGCTGGGCTATGCGGCGGCCACCGGGCTCGCGGGCGCCGCCGCCGTGGCCGTGGGCGCCGCGCCCGCCGCCGCGGCGACGGCGTACCGGTTCGACCTGCTCTTCGACGTCCCCGACACCGACAACCTCCAGGGCCTGGCGTACCGGCACGGGCGCTTCATCGCCGGCTTCGACGTCGGCGACGGCAACGGCATCCTGCGGGAGTACACCCGGTCCGGTACGAAGCTGAAGGAGAGCGCGCCGCTCGCGGTGGGCCACGCCGCTGAGGTGGCCGTGGAGGACCGCACCGGCCTGCTGTACGTCGCGACCGGCGGCGGCACCAACCCCACCAAGGTCAACGTCGTCGACTGGACGCCGAAGGACCCCGAGATCGTCCGCACGATCGACGTCGGCTACCTCGGCAACTCCGGCCTCGTCGCCGTCGACAACCGCCGCCACGGCCTGCTCATCCACGCCGGCCCCAACGACCAGGGCCCGTTCGTGTTCGCCTTCACCGACATGGACGGCACCGAGCGCTCCCGGTTCAACCTTCCGTACCAGGGCGTGCCGCAGGGCCTGGAGATGGCCGCCGACAAGATCCTCTACTACACGAACAACACCATCACCGTGCTGTCCCGTACGGGCGCGATCCTGGAGACGATCACGATCCCGGAGACCGGCGAGAGCGAGGGCCTGGCCGTCGCGCCCGCCGGCAGCGGCGCGCGCGTGTTCTTCGGCTACAACAAGCCGAACCGCGTCTACGAGATGAAGCCCGTGTTCCACTGACCGTGACGGACACCATGGTGTCGGGGCGACACCATGGTGTCCGTACGGCGAGGTCCGGGTAACCTGGCCGAACGTGAGTACCGCAGTGAACACGGCAGACGCCTATGAGGCCGCGGCCAACGCCGCCGGCGTGCTGGCCGAACGAACCGGGGTTCCGCGCCACGAGGTGGCGCTCGTCATGGGGTCGGGCTGGTCACCGGCCGCCGACGCGCTCGGCGCCCCCGACCACGAACTCGCCGTCACCGACCTTCCGGGGTTCGCGCCGCCGGTCGCCGAGGGCCACGCGGGCAGGGCCCGCAGCGTCACCGTCGGCGGAAAGCACGTCCTGGTCTTCCTCGGCCGCACCCACCTGTACGAAGGGCACGGCACCGACGCCGTCGCCCACGCGGTGCGCACCGCGGTCGCGGCGGGCGCCCGAACGATCGTCCTCACCAACGCGGCCGGGTCGCTGCGCACCGACTTCGAGGTCGGGCAGCCCATCCTGATCGCCGACCACCTCAACATGACGGGCCGGTCGCCGCTGGCCGGCGCCCGGTTCGTCGACCTCACCGACGCCTACTCCCGGCGCCTGCGGGAGCTGGCGCGCGAGGTCGACGCGTCGCTGGCCGAGGGCGTCTACGCCTGCCTCCCCGGGCCGCACTACGAGACGCCCGCGGAGATCCGCATGCTGCGCACCGTCGGCGCCGACATGGTCGGCATGTCCACGGCGCTCGAGGCGATCGCGGCGCGCGAGGGCGGCGCCGAGGTGCTCGGCCTGTCGCTGATGACGAACGTCGGCGCGGGCCTGTCCGGCAAGCCGCTGGACCACGAGGAGGTCCTGGAGGCCGGGCGCGCGGCGGCGGGCCGCATGGGCACACTGCTGTCCGAGGTCATCACCCGCCTCTGACCCCGGCCGGTCCCCGGCTGACCAAATGCGGCACGCCACGTACGGAGGGCACATGACGGCCGACACGGAGATCGCCGAGCGCGCGCGGGCCTGGCTCGCGCAGGACCCCGACCCGGAGACCCGGGCCGAGCTCGACGACCTGCTGCGCAAGGACGACGCCGACGAGCTGCGGGCGCGGTTCGACGGGCGGCTGGAGTTCGGCACGGCCGGGCTGCGCGGGCCGCTCGGCGCCGGGTCGCAGCGCATGAACCAGGTGACGGTCATGCGCGCGGCCGCCGGGCTGTGCCACTGGCTCGGGCCGGGGAAGTCGATCGTGATCGGCTACGACGCGCGGCACAAGTCGCGCGCGTTCGCGTACGACACGGCGGCGGTGGCCACCGGCGCCGGGCTGCGGGCGGCGCTGCTGCCCGGCCCGCTGCCCACGCCGCTGCTGGCGTACGCCGTCCGCCACCTCGGCGCCGACGCCGGCGTGATGGTCACGGCCAGCCACAACCCGCCGCAGGACAACGGCTACAAGGTGTACGTCGGCGACGGCAGCCAGATCATCCCGCCGGCCGACGCGGAGATCTCCGCCGCGATCGACGCGGTCGGGCCGGTCAACGGACTGCCGCTCGGCGACGACTGGACGGTCCTCGGGCCGGACGTCACCGACGCGTACCTCGCGGCGCTGGCCCGCCTCCCGATGGGCGGCGCGCGCGACGTCACGCTGGCCTACACCCCGATGCACGGGGTCGGCCGCGACACCGCGCTCGCCGCCTTCGCGCGTACGGGCTTCCCCGCGCCGGCCGTGGTCGCCGAGCAGGCCGAGCCCGACCCGGACTTCCCGACCGTCGCGTTCCCCAACCCGGAAGAGCCGGGCGCGATGGACCTCGCGCTGGCGCTGGGCGCGCGGACGTCCGCGGACATCGTGCTGGCCAACGACCCGGACGCGGACCGCTGCGCGGTGGCCGTCATGGACCCGTCCGGAGGGCGGCGGCTGACCGGCGACGAGACCGGCGGGCTGCTCGCCGAGCACGTCCTGGGGCTGACCAGCGGCGCCGACCGGCTGGTGGCGACCACGATCGTGTCGTCGTCGCTGCTCGCCAAGATCGCCGACGCGCACGGCGTGCGCTACACCGAGACGCTGACCGGGTTCAAGTGGCTGGCGCGCGCGGGCGGGCCGGGTGACCGGCTGGTCTACGCGTACGAGGAGGCGCTCGGCTACTGCGTCGGCGACGACGACGGGCCGCCCGTGCACGACAAGGACGGCATCGGCGCGGCGCTGGCGATCGCGGGCATGGCCGCGGCGGCCAAGCGCGCCGGGCGCACCCTGTTCGACCTGCTCGACGACCAGGCGCGCCGCTACGGCGTGCACGCCACGCGCCAGGTGGCCATCCGGGTGGAGGAGCTCGCGCTGATCGCCGGCGCGATGCGGCGGCTGCGGGCCGAGCCGCCCGCGGCGTTCGGCGCGTCGCGCGTGGAGCGCACCGACGACCTGCTGGCCGGCGACGGCGGGCTGCCGCCGTCGGACGTCCTGCGCTACCGGCTGGAGGCCGGCGCCCGGGTGATCATCCGCCCGTCCGGCACCGAACCCAAGATCAAGGCCTACCTGGAGGTCGTGGAGCCGGTGTCGGACGACGTACGCGACGCCCGCTCCGCCGCCGCGGCCCGCCTCGACACCCTCGAATCCGCCGTCACCGCGGCCATCGGCCTCTGACGACTGCCGCCGCACACCGCCGGGCCGGGGCGGCTACGCCGTACCGGCGACCCGGGGGGCGGGCACCGCGGCGTCGAGCGGCCGGACGCGGCCGTCCTCGAGGATCGCGACGCGGTCGGCGATCTCGGTGGCGATGCCGAGGTCGGTGAGCGCGAGGACCACGGTGTCGCCCCGGTTCGTACGGTCGCGGAGCGCGCGCAGGACCTGGGCGCGGACCTCGGGGTCGAGCGCGGCCACCGGTTCGTCGAGCAGCAGCAGCGGCGCGCGCTGGGCCAGCAGCCGGGCCAGCGCGACCCGGGAGCGCTGGTCGACCGTCAGCTCCGCGCACACCCGGGTGGCCAGGTGGGCGGTGCCCGTCGCGGACAGCACCTCGGCGACGACCGAATCGGCCGCCTGGTCGACCCGGCCGTAGTGGGCGCGGCCGAACCGCACCGCCTCGCGCACCGTGGACGGCGAGGACGCCGAGGCGTTCTGCGGCAGCACCGCGCGCAGCAGCGCGCGCTCACGCGGGCGCAGCAGCCGGGCGTCGCGCCCCGCGATGCGCACCTCGCCGCTGGTGGGCGGCACATCGCCGGCCAGCACCCGCAGCAACGTGGACTTCCCCGCCCCGGACGCCCCCACGACGGCCAGCAGCTCACCCACCCGCACGTCGATCGACGCCGACGACAGCGGCTCTCCCCCATCGGCACGGACCGTGACCGCGATGGCCTCGGCACGCCGCCCGCGCGCGCAATCCGAACTCACGTATTCGTCCCCAGCTCCCCGTGACACCTGCGGCGAACGAACGCCGTGACGCAGATTACCCCGCGCCCGGTACGGGACCGTCCGGGGGCCTCAGACGAGCAGCGCGACCACAAGCAGCACGGCCGGGACGACCACCGCCGCGACCGACGGCCACGACCAGGTCGTACGTGACCCAGCGGGTTCCCCGGAGGCCCGCTCGACGGACATCTCGCGGAGCTGCTCGGCGATGTACTCCGTACGGGTGCGGCCCGCGACGGCGTCGGCGACGTTCTCCGGGAGGTCGGTGCGCGGGCGGCGCATGCGGGCCTTGGCGCGGGTGCGGCTGGTCTCCTGGAGCGCCCAGCTCCGGTGCTTCCGGCCGGCGGAGTGCAGCCGCAGCGCGTCGGTGACGTCGACGTTCTCCAGCGACGCCCACGGCACGTGCACGTCGCGCAGCGGGTTCCGCATGTCGACCCCGTCGCTCCCGGCGACGACGCCGGGGCGCAGGCACAGGACGTAGACGACGCCGCAGCCGAGCAGCAGCGCCGCGGCGGCCACCAGCGACGCGTGGTCCCGGCCGCGGATCGCGAGGTCGACGAAGTTGGCGACGGCCACGGCGAGCAGGATCCAGCCCAGCACCCGGGAGGGCGTGGACGCGAACGCGCGCCGTTCGTACACCGGACCCGTGTGGTCAGGCGACCGGGCGGTGTCCGAGCCATTTGAGCTGGGCGAATCCGGGCTTGATGACACCATTGATGAGCTCCAGCCGCTCGTCGAAGGGGATGAAGGCCGATTTCATCGCGTTCACGGCGAACCACGCAAGGTCGTCCCAGTCGTAGCCGAACGCGTCGACAAGCTTGGCGTTCTCCTCGGACTGGGTCGTACCGCTCATGAGCCGGTTGTCGGTGTTCACCGTGACGCGGAAGTTGAGTTCGCGCAGCAGGCCGATGGGGTGCTCGGCGATGGACGTGGCCGCGCCCGTCTGGAGGTTCGAGCTGGGGCACATCTCCAGCGGAATGCGTTTGTCGCGGACGTACGCGGCCAGCCGGCCGAGCTTCACCGGGCCTTCGGCGGGCCGCGTGATGTCGTCGATGATGCGGACGCCGTGGCCGAGCCGGTCGGCGCCGCACCACTGGATGGCCTGCCAGATGGACGGCAGCCCGAACGCCTCGCCCGCGTGGATCGTGAAGTGGGCGTTCTCCCGCTGGAGGTACTCGAACGCGTCGAGGTGGCGGGTCGGCGGGTAGCCCGCCTCCGCGCCGGCGATGTCGAACCCGACGACGCCGAGGTCGCGGTAGCGCACCGACAGCTCGGCGATCTCCATGGAGCGCGCGGCGTGCCGCATCGCCGTGAGCAGCGTGCCCACCCGGATGCCGTGGTCGTCGCGGGCCTGCGCGAACCCGTCGAGCACCGCCTCGATGACCTGCTCCAGCGTC
This sequence comes from Streptosporangiaceae bacterium, assembly GCA_036502625.1. GTDB lineage: Bacteria > Actinomycetota > Actinomycetes > Streptosporangiales > Streptosporangiaceae > DASXYG01. The sequence continues at coordinate 150,862 of DASXYG010000002.1, read as the reverse complement.
AGCCCGGCGCGGATGTGCTGCTCGGGGGCGAACCGCTCCTCGGCGTAGACGATGCCGTCGGCGGCGAGGTCGGCCGCGGCCTCGTACGCGACACGGCGCAGCGCCTCGGCCGTCTGCATCACGCCCACGGTGTGGTCGAAGGTCTCCAGGTAGCGCTCAAGCGACCCGGAGTCGGCCGATTCGGCGAACCACTCGTGCAGCGTGCCCGGGTCCATCGACGGCAGCCCGGTGTAGCCGGCCTCCCGCGCCAGGTCGACGATCGTCTCCGGCCGCAGGCCGCCGTCGAGGTGGTCGTGCAGCAGGACCTTGGGGGCGCGGCGGATCTCGTCCAGAGTGGGTCGGTACTTCACGAACCGAACGTTACCGCCGGACGGCCGCTGACCGGGACGCCGGTCACTCCTCGCGTACGGCCAGATCGGGCGCGAACGCCGGCAGGCACACCGCGACGTACTCCGTCTCCTCGTCGCCCGTGGAGTACTGCACGCGCTCGCCCGGCTCGCAGATGACGGCCTGGCCCGCGCCCACCTCGACGCTCACGCTGCCGTGCCGCACCCACAGGGTGCCGCGCAGCACCACGGTGTACTCCGCGAACTCCGGCGTCTGCGGCGGCTCGCCCCACCCCGCCGGCGCGATCATGTGCGCGATCGAGACGTGCTGGTCGCCAGTGCTCACCCGCCCGACGTGCTCGTCGATGATCTTGCCACCGGGCACCGGAATCCGCTTCGGCCCGTCGATCCTGCGCACCACGGCGCACCTCCCATGATCTCGTTCGTACGGGGAGACCGTACGGCAGGTCACGCGATGCGGTCGATCACCAGCGGCAGTTTCGCCGCCGGGCCGCCGACCTCGACGGCGCCGGCCAGCGCCGCGATGGCCGCGGGGAAGCGCGCCGGGTCGTCGGCGTGCAGCGTGAGCAGGGGCCGGCCGGCCGCCACGTGGTCGCCGGGCTTGGCGTGCAGCTCGACGCCGGCCACCGCGGAGACGGGGTCCTCCTTGCGGGCGCGGCCGGCGCCGAGGCGCCAGGCGGCCAGGCCCACGGCGTACGCGTCGAGGCGGGTCAGGGTGCCGGTCTCGGTGGCGACGACCTCGTGGACCTCCGGGGCGCGCGGGAGCGGCGCGTCCGGGTCGCCGCCCTGCGCGGTGATCATGCGGCGCCAGGAGTCCATGGCGGTGCCGTCGCGCAGGGCGTCGGCCGGGTCGCGGCCGTCGACGCCGGCCGCCGCCAGCATCTCCCTGGCCAGCGTCACGGTCAGCTCGACGACGTCCGCGGGGCCGCCGCCGGACAGCACCTCGACGGCCTCGGCCACCTCCAGCGCGTTGCCCACGGTGCGGCCGAGCGGGGTGTCCATCGCGGTGAGCAGGGCGGTCGTACGGACACCGTTGTCGGTGCCGATGCCGACCATCGTGCGGGCCAGCTCCGCGGCCTGCTCGGGGGTCTTCATGAACGCGCCGGAGCCGACCTTGACGTCGAGGACCAGGGCGCCGGTGCCCTCGGCGATCTTCTTGCTCATGATCGAGCTCGCGATCAGCGGGATCGACTCGACCGTGCCGGTGACGTCGCGCAGGGCGTACAGCTTGCGGTCGGCCGGGGCCAGGCCGCCGCCCGCCGCGCACACGACCGCGCCGACCTCGCGTAGCTGCGCGCGCATCTCCGCGGCGGACAGGCTCGCCCGCCAGCCGGGGATCGACTCCAGTTTGTCGAGCGTGCCGCCGGTGTGGCCGAGGCCGCGGCCGGAGAGCTGCGGCACGATCGCGCCGCACGCGGCCACCGCGGGCGACAGCGGCAGCGTGATCTTGTCGCCGACGCCGCCGGTGGAGTGCTTGTCGGTGGTGGGGCGCGGCAGGTCGGCGAAGTCCATGCGGTCGCCCGACGCGATCATCGCGTCGGTCCACTCGGCGACCTCGCGGCGGGACATGCCGCGCAGGTAGACCGCCATGGCCAGCGCGGACATCTGCTCCTCGGCGACCCGGCCGCCGGTGTAGGCGTCCACCACCCAGGCGATCTGCTCCGACGTCAGCTCACCGCCGTCGCGCTTCGCCCGGATGACCTCGATCGCGTCCATGCGCATCCCCTACTTCAGGTTGTCCGGGCCGAACGCCTGCGGAAGGATCGCCGCGAGCGGGAGGACGCCCTCGGGGGTGTCCAGCAGGGCGTCCGGGCCGCCGTGCTCCCACAGGAGCTGGCGGCAGCGGCCACAGGGCATCAGCGGCGCGCCGTGGGCGTCCACGACCGCGATCGCGGCGAGCCGGCCGCCGCCGGAGGCGTGCAGCGCCGACACCATGCCGCACTCCGCGCACAGGCCCACGCCGTACGACGCGTTCTCCACATTGCAGCCGGTCACCACGCGGCCGTCGGCGACCAGCGCGGCCGCGCCCACCGGGAACCGGGAGTACGGCGCGTACGCCCGGCCCATCACCTCGGTCGCGGCGCGCCGCAGCCCGTCCCAGTCGATGTCCACGCACCGATCCTAGGCAGCGCCGTACGCGGCGAGGAACGCGGCGGCCCCGGCGTCGGCGTGCGCGCGCAGCTCCGTCCGGGTGAACAGCGCGTCGCCGACGTGGAACAGCGCCTTGTCCAGCGGGAGGCCGAGGACGAGGAAGGCGAAGTGGTCGGCGGCGACGGCCGGGTCGGGGGCGCGCAGCAGGCCGCGGCCGTCCAGGTGGGCGAAGGACTCCGCGAGCGCCGCGAGCGTGCTCTCCGGCGCCCGTCCGTAGTAGATGCGGGCCGGGCCCGGCTGCCGCGCCGCCTCGCCGATGATCATCCGGCGCAGCGCGAGCACCTGTGGCCGCATGACCGCGTCGAGGTAGCCGCGGGCCAGGTCGCGCAGGTCCGTACGGAGGTCGGCGGTGTCGCGCAGCGCCGCGATCTCCGTACGGATGGGGCCGCCCGTGCGGTCGAGCGTGTTCTCCACGATGGCGGTGAACAGCGAGGTCTTGTCGGTGAAGTGCGCGTACACGGTCTGCTTCGACACTTCGGCGGCGGCCGCCACGGCGTCCATGCTCGTGCCCCGGTAGCCGTCGCGCAGGAAGAGCGCGGTCGCCGCCTCCATGATCCCGCGGTGCTTGCGCGCCGACCGGTCGTCCGCCATTCCGCCCCCGCAAATCAAACTAGACCGTACAGTACTGTCACCGGTAGCGTAGCGCCATGGAGACGACGACGGACACGGGCGCCACCACCCGCGCGCTGCTGGCGTGCGGCGCGCTCGCCGGCCCGGTGTACGTGATCACCGCGTTGGCGCAGGGCCTGACGCGCCAGGGCTTCGACCTGCTGCGCCACGACGTCAGCCTGCTGGCCAACGGCCCGATGGGCTGGATCCAGACCGCGAACTTCCTGCTCACCGGCGCCCTCGTGGTCGCCTGCGCGGTGGGCGTCCGCCGCGCGGCGGGCGCGGGCCGCCGCGCCACGTGGGGTTCCGTCCTGGTCGGCGTCTACGGGCTCGGTGTTCTCGGCGGCGGCGTCTTCCCCGCCGACCCGGTCAGCGGCTTCCCGCCCGGCACCCCGGGAGGCGTCCCCGCCACCGTGAGCGTCCCCGGCACCCTGCACGTCGTGTCCGCGGGGCTCGGCTTCCTGGCCCTGGTCGCGGCGTGCTTCGTGCTGGCCCGCGGCCCGGCGGCGCCCGGCGGCCGCGGCTGGGCGGTCTGCTCCCGCCTCTGCGGCGTGCTGTTCCTGGCCGGGTTCGGCGCCGGCATCTCCGCCCCCACCAGCCCGGCGGGGGTGCTCGCCCTGTGGGCCGCCGTGGTCATCGGCTGGGCCTGGCTCCTCGTACTCGCCGTCCGCACACTCCGTACGGAAAGGACCCCGGCATGAGGTTCACCGCGACCATCGAGCTCAACGGCCGCACGGCCACCGGCATCGAGGTGCCGCCCGGCGTCCTCGCCGCGCTGGACGCCGGGAAGCGGCCCAAGGTGCGGGTCACGATCAACGGGCACACGTACCGCAGCAGCGTCGGCTCGATGGGCGGCCGGGTGCTGCTGCCGGTCAGCGCGGAGGTCCGCGCCGCCGCCGGGGTCGCCGCGGGCGACACGGTGGACGTCGATGTCGCCGTCGACACCGAGCCGCGTACGGTCGAGGTCCCCGCCGACCTGGCCGCCGCGCTCGACGCGGCGCCCGGCGCCCGCGCCGCGTTCGACAGGCTGACGTACAGCAACCAGCGCCGCCATGTCATGGCCGTCGAGGGCGCCAAGACGGACGCGACCCGGCGGCGCCGCGTGGAGAAGTGCGCCGCCGAGCTCGGCGGCTAGCCCATGCCCTTCCGGTAGCGCATGCCGTCGGCGGCGGGCATGCGCAATCGCTGCGAGGCCAGCGCCAGCACCAGCAGCGTGGTGATGTGCGGCGAGTACGTCACGAGCTGGCGCGGCACCTCGTCGGTGCCGAGGAACCACCAGAGCAGCAGCGCGCCGATGACGATCGAGACCATGGACGTCACGAACCGGTGGCGGTAGGCGTTGAAGAACGCCAGCGCGACCATGCCCACGGCGACGAGCAGCAGCAGCGCGTGCACCGCGGACGACGCGCCGCGTAGCTGCAGGGCGTCGGTGTAGCCGAACAGGCCCGCGCCCATCGCCAGCCCGCCGGGCCGCCAGTTGCCGAAGATCATCGCGGCGAGGCCGATGTAGCCGCGGCCGCCGGTCTGGTCCTCCTGGTAGTTCGACGACGCGACCATCGCGAGGAACACGCCGCCGAGCCCGGCGAACGCGCCGGACGCGGCCACCGCGAGGTACTTCATCCGGTACACCGAGACGCCGAGCGACTCCGCCGCCACCGGGTTCTCGCCGCAGGACCGCAGCCGCAGGCCGAGCGGGGTGCGCCAGAGGACGAAGAACGACCCGATGACCAGCGCGATCGCGATGATCGTCAGCACGTTCACGTTCGTGGTGAAGCCGTGGAGCACGCCGGCGAGGTCGGAGACCACCGGCCAGCCGTGCCGCTCGACGGACGCCAGCGCCGTACTGACGCCGGGGATCGTGACGGACGGGAAGTCCGGCAGCTCGGGCGACTGGGTGCCGCCGCCGCCCGGGAGGTCGGCGAAGAACTGCACCGAGAGGTACTTCGTCAGCCCGGCCGCCAGGATATTGATCGCGACGCCGGACACGATGTGGTCGACGCCGAACGTCACGCAGGCCAGGGCGTGCAGCAGCCCGCCGAGCGCGCCGCCGATGATGCCGGACACCAGGCCGATCCACACGCTGTGGCCGAACAGCGCGCCGGCCGCGCCGAACCACGTGCCGAGCGTCATCATGCCTTCGAGGCCGATGTTGATCACGCCGGCGCGCTCGGACCACATGCCACCGAGCGCGGCCATGCCGATGGGCACGGCCAGCGCGAGCGCGGCCGCCATGGTGCCGCCGGACGTGAGGTCGGTCTCCCCGGTGAACACCCGTACGAGGGACACCGCGACGAACCCGGCCACGGCGGCGATCACCCAGCGGTAGCGGCGCCACCCGGCGGCCCGCCGCTCGGGAGCCGGCGCTGCGGGTGTGAGCTGGTCGGTCACAGGGGTCGTCACGAGGGCACCTCCTCGAACCTGGCGAGCAGACCCGGTGACGTACACCGCGCGTCGGGGGCTCCGGGGAGGCTCGGCCCCCCGGGCAAGCACTGTGTCATCGGACGGCCTCCTCGCTCAGCACGGCGCCGACGGCCTGTTGCTGGTATTTCAGGCCGAGGCGGTGCACCACCTCGTACACCACCACGACCGACAGCACGACGGTCGCCTGCGTGATGGCCACCAGCTCCTTCGGGATCTCGTTCAGGTCGAGGATCTGCGCCGACTGGTCGAGGAACGCCCACAGCAGCGCGGCGAACGCCATGCCGACGGCCGAGTTGCGGCCGAGCAGCGCGATCGCGATGCCGGTGAAGCCGATGCCGGCCGGGAAGTCCAGGGAGTACTGGTGCGAGTCGCCGAGGAGCTGCGGAACGCCGACGAGCCCGGCCACCGCGCCGGACGCCACCATCGCGGTGACCACCATGCGCTTGGGGTGCACGCCGCTGGCCAGCGCGGCCGACGGCGACAGGCCCGTGGCGCGCAGGTCGAACCCGAACCGGGTGCGCCGCAGCACGAGCGCGTACGCCACGCCCACCAGGATGGCCAGCACGATCAACCCGAAGACCTCCGTGTCGGATCCGGGGAACGGGATGCCGGGCACCTGGCCGGACGCGGGGATCGGCTTCGTGCCGATGTTGTTGCTGCCCGCCGCCAGCACGCCGAACCGGCCGGGCACCAGCAGGAACGCGATGACGCCCGTGGCGATCGAGTTCAGCATGATCGTCGCGATGACCTCGCTGACGCCGCGCATCGCCTTCAGCAGCGCCGGGATGGCCGCCCACACCGCGCCGGTGGCCATCGCCACCAGGATGATCGCGATCTGCGCGATGCCCGGCGGCAGCACCACGGCGCCGCCGAACGCGGCGGCCATCAGCGCGGCGAGCTGGTACTGGCCGTCGACACCGATGTTGAACAGGTTCATCCGGAAGCCGATGGCCACGGCCAGCGCCGACAGGTAGTACGTCGTGCCGCGGTCCAGCATGTTCGCGATGCTGTCCGGCTCCACGCCGAACGAGCCCATCTGCGAGAACGCGAAGAACGGGTCGACGCCCGTGGCGGCCAGCACGACCGAGGTGATCACCGCGGCGAACGCCAGCGCGATCACCGCCGCCCAGATCGTCAGCGCCACCGGAGAATTGCGCAGCCACCTCACGACGCGTCCTCCCCCGTCTCGTCCGTGCCGTCCTGCGCCGCGGCGCCCGTGCCGTCCGTACGGTCCGGCGGGTCCTCGGCGGGTGCGGGATCGTCGCCGGCGCCGGTCATGGCCGAGCCGAGCAGCTCGGGCGTGACGTGCGCCGGGTCGACGTCGGCGACCAGGCGCCCGCGCAGGATCACCCGCAGCGTGTCGGACATGCCGATGAGCTCGTCGAGGTCCGCGGAGATCAGCAGCACCGCCAGGCCCTCCGCGCGGGCGGCGCGCAGGTGGTCCCAGATGGCGGCCTGCGCGCCCACGTCGACGCCGCGCGTCGGGTGCGCGGCGATCAGGACGCGCGGCTCGCCGCTCATCTCCCGCCCGACGATCAGCTTCTGCTGGTTGCCGCCGGACAGCGACCCCGCGTTGACGTCGATGCCGGGCGTGCGTACGTCGTAGGACTCGACGATGCGGCGGGTGTCGGCGCGCGCGCCGGCCCGGTTGATGAACGCGCCGCGCGCGTTGGGCGGCTGCGTCTGGTGGCCGAGCACGCGGTTCTCCCACAGCGGCGCCTCGAGCAGCAGGCCCTGCCGGTGGCGGTCCTCCGGGATGTAGCCGATGCCGGCCTCGCGGCGCTGCCGGGTGCTCCACTCGGAGATGTCGTCCGCGCCGTTCAGCGTGACGCTCCCGGTGGCCGCGCGCATGCCCATGATCGCCTCGACGAGCTCCGCCTGCCCGTTGCCCTCGACGCCGGCGATGCCGAGGATCTCGCCGGAGTGGATGGTGAACGACACGTCGTCGACGACCGGGCGGCCGTCCGTACTGGTCACGGTGAGCCGGTCGACCGCGAGCATCGGGCGGTCGGTGACGGTGGACTCGCGCAGCTCGGGCACCGGCAGCTCGCCGCCGACCATCAGCGTCGCCAGGTCGCGCGCGGTCACGTCGCCGGGGTCGACGGACGCGACGGTCTCGCCGCGGCGCACGACCGTGATCGCGTCGGCGACGGCGAGCACCTCGTCCAGCTTGTGCGAGATGAAGATGACGGTCAGGCCCTCGCGCTTGAGGACCCGCAGGTTCGCGAAGAGCTCGTCGACCTCCTGCGGCACCAGCACGGCGGTCGGTTCGTCCAGGATCAGGATGCGCGCGCCGCGGTACAGCACCTTGAGGATCTCCACGCGCTGCCGGTCGCCGACGCCCAGCTCCTCGGTGACCCGCCGCGGGTCGATGCCCAGGCCGTACGCGTCGGAGATCTCCCGGATGCGGGCGCGGGCGGCGGCGCCGATGCCGTGCAGCCGCTCCGCGCCGAGGACCACGTTCTCCAGCACGGTCAGGTTGTCGGCCAGCATGAAGTGCTGGTGCACCATGCCGATGCCGCGGGCGATCGCGTCGGCCGGCGAATGCAGCTCGACGGTGACCCCGTCGATGGCGATCTCGCCCTCGTCCGGCCGGATCATGCCGTAGAGGATCTTCATCAGCGTGGACTTGCCCGCGCCGTTCTCCCCCACGATGGCGTGGACGGTGCCCGGCGCGACACTGATGTTGACGTCGCTGTTGGCGACGACGCCGGGGAACCGCTTCGTGATCCCGGTGAGCTGTACGGCGGGTCGCGCCGTCGGCGCCTCGGGTCCAGTGGACATTCGCGCTCCTCGCGTGAGCGGTGCGTACGCGTGGGTGTCCTAGAGGTCCGGACACCCCGACGCGACCGGCACCACCTTCAGGTGGCGGCCGGTCGCGCCCGTGAGCATCAGATGGCCCTGAGGTGTCAGGGCTTCGTCGGCACCGTGATCTTGCCGTCGACGATCTGCTTCTTGAGGGCGTCGAGCTTGGGCTCGAGGCTCTTGATCGCCGCCGGGTTGGACGTCGCGTAGCCGACGCCGTTGCTCTTGAGGTCGAACGTCTCGGTGCCGCCCTTGGCCGTGCCGTCGCCGACCTGCTTGATGAAGTTGAACACCGCGGTGTCCACCTTCTTCAGCGCGGACGTCATGATGTACTGCTTCTGGTCCGCGGGGGCCGAGAGGTACTGGTCGGAGTCGACGCCGATCGCCCACTTCTTGTTCTGCGCGCAGGCGGCGATGACACCGTTGTTGGACAGCCCCGCCGCGCCGTAGACCACGTCGGCGCCGCCGTCGATCATGCCCTGGGCCATCGTCTTGCCCTTGGCGGGGTCCTTGAAGCCCGAGTTGTCCGGCGGCTGGGAGATGTAGCCGACCTTGACCTTGATCTTCGGGTTGATCTTCTTCGCGCCCGCGGTGAAGCCCGCCTCGAACTTCTGGATCAGCGGGGTGTTCACGCCGCCGACGAAGCCGACCGTGTCGGTCTTGGTCTTCAGCGCGGCCGCCGCGCCCACGAGGTACGACGACTGGTTCTCCGTGAAGACCAGGTTCGTCAGGTTGGATTCCTTGTTCGTGGCGTCGTCGATGATGCCGAAGTGCACCTTCGGGTACTTCTTCGCGACCTCGCCGATGGCCTTGGAGTAGGCGAACCCGACGCCGATCACCGGGTCGTAGCCGCTCTTCGCGAGCAGTTCGAGCCGCTGCACCTTGTCGGTGTCGGACTCGCCCTGCTTCGCCTCGAGGTCCTTGAAGGACACCTTGAGCTGCGACTTCGCCCGCACCAGCCCGGCGTAAGCGGCGTCGTTGAACGACTTGTCACCCCGGCCGCCGATGTCGTACGCGAGGCCGACCTTCTTGCCGCCGGCGCCACCACCGCTACCGGTCTTGTCGCCACCGCACCCGGCGGCGCCCGCCGTCACCAGCGCGCCCGCCAGCACCGCGGCGGCCAGCTTTGTCATACGAACCCGGCGCAAGGTCACTCCTCCCGGTTCCCCGTAATGGAACGCGACCGACCGCACAGCGGGCCGGACGATGCGAGCCTAAGCAGGACCGGACACAGTCCGGCCACTCACAGATCACCGCTCAGTCACTGTCCTGAAAAGATCCGCCCATCGCACGTGGCGGGCGCTTTCCGAGGTGAACGGCCTGGAAGCGCCCGCCACGCGGCGGTGGAACGAGAACGGCGGTTACACGTAGTCGATGGTCTCCGCCGGCGGGACGTCGACGTTCCCGGTGGTCGTACGCGCACCCTCCCACAGGGCGGTGATCGCGGTGCCGGCCATGACGCGGATGCCCACGCCGATGGCGCGCTCGTCGACGTCGAACGTGCCGCGGTGGAGGTCCATCGGGACGCCGCCGTCGGGCGAGCGGGTGCCGAGCCTGGCCATCGCGCCGGGCACGGACTCCAGCAGCCACGCGAAGTCCTCGCCGCCGAGGCTCTGCGGCGTGGGCGCCTCCGCGGCCGGCGTCAGCACCCGGGAGACCGCGTCGCGGAACATCTGGACGCTGGTCTCCTCGTTGACCGTCGGCGGGACGTTCCTGTGGTACTCCAGCTCGGCCTGCACGCCGTACGCGTCGGCGACGGAGTCGAGCAGCGACTTCAGGAGGTCGGGCGCGATGTGCCACGCCTCGTCGTCGAGGCAGCGCACGGTGCCCTCGGCGATGCCGACGTCGGGGATCGCGTTGGGCGCGGAGCCCGCGCTGATGCGCCCCCACACGAGGCTCAGGCTGGACCGGGGGTCGACCCGGCGGGACAGCGCGGCCGGCAGCTCGGTGACGATCTTGCCGAGGGCGTACACGAGGTCGGCGGTGAGGTGCGGGCGCGCGGTGTGCCCGCCGGGGCCGGTGAGCCGTACGGTCACCTTGTCGCACGCGGACGTGATGGCGCCGACCCGCAGCCCGACATGGCCCACCTCGATGGCCGGGTCGCAGTGCAGCGCGAAGACGCGGTCCACACCGGCGAGGCCGCCCGCGGACAGCACGTCGAGCGCGCCACCGGGCAGTTCCTCGGCCGGCTGGAAGATCAGCCGCACCCGGCCCGGCAGCACACCGGCCGCCGCCTGCTGGGCGAGGAAGATCCCGGTGCCGGTCAGCACCGTGGTGTGGACGTCGTGCCCGCACGCGTGACACGCGCCGGGCACGGTTGATCGGTACGGTACGTCCTTCTCGTCGGCTAGCGGCAGCGCGTCGATGTCCGCCCGGAGGCCGATCGTGGGGCCGTCGTCCGGCCCGACGTCGACGAGCAGGCCGGTGCCCTTGGGCAGCGGCACGGGCCGGAGCCCGGCGCGGACCAGACGGTCGGCGACCTGCCGAGTGGTGCGGTACTCGGCGTACGCCAGCTCCGGGTTCGCGTGGATGTCACGCCGGAACGCGGCCATCTCGGCCTCGTGCTCGGCGAGGAAGACGTCCAACTGCGCCCGGAGGTCATGCCCCCGCATGTGCGACCTCCTTGGGATGAACGAACCGGTTCTCCGAGAACTCGGTGATAGCGGCATCGACCACGTCCGCCAGCGAGCCCCCCGCCGCGACGATCGCGCGCTGCCGTTCGTACGAGGCGCCGGACTCCAGCACCTCGGTGAGGACGTCGAGCTCGCCCGAGCAGCCGAGGCGTTCGGCCACGGGCGTCAGCTCGCGGTGCAGCTCCCACAGCTCGTCGCGCAGCGGGACGGTGCTGCCGTGCTCGTCGGTGACGATGTCGGCGTCAAGACCGTAGCGGGTGGCGCGCCACTTGTTGTCGCGGACGACCCAGGTCGGCGGGTTGGGGAGGGTGTAGCCGCGGTCGAGCTGGGCGTCGAAGCGCTCGACGAGGCACTGGGTCAGCGCCACGACCATGCCGACCTCACGGGGTGTCGGGATGCCGTCGAACATGCGGATCTCGACCGTGCCGAAGTCGGGGTGCGGGCGGATGTCCCACCACACCTCCTTGATGCTGCGGATGGTGCCGGCGCGCAGCAGGGTCGCCATGTACTCCTCGAACTCGCCCCAGTCGGCGAGCTGGTGCGGCGGGCCCGCGGTGGGCAGCGCGCCGAAGATGATCGCGCGGCTGGACGCGAGCCCGGTGTCGCGCCCGCTCCAGAAGGGGCTCGAACAGGTCAGCGCGAGGAAGTGCGGGAGGTAGGCGGCGAGCGCGTTGACGATCGGGATCGCCTTGTCACGCGAGCGGACGCCGACGTGGACGTGCACGCCGAACGTCTGGATGCGCCTGGCCAGCCACTGGAACTCCTCGACGAGCTCGACGTAGCGCTGGATGGGCGCCATCTTCGCGTCGCGCCAGTCGCTGAGCGGGTGGGTGCCGAGGCAGGTCACGGCGATTCCGCGGGTGGCGGCGATGTCGGTGAGCTGGTCGATCGACCCCTGGAGGTCGGCCAGCGCCTGCGTCACGGTGTCGCTGATGCCGGTGACGACCTCGACGGTGGATTCCATGAGCTCGTGGCGGAGCTTCGGGTGCTCCCCTGACTCGTCGCTTCCCGGCAACGCGGCCAACAGCTCGCGGGCGTCCTGGCGCAGGGTCTTGTCGAGGGAGTCCACGAGCTGCACCTCCCACTCAACGCCCAGCGTCGCGCCGCGCGATGCGTTCCATTCGATGGCCACGGCCTACCTCCGTATCCACTGCGACGACCGTTACGGCGGCACCACGCGCAACGGTGTGTCGCGGGGGACCGACCGGCGAAGAACGACGAATGCCCGGTGTGGGGGCCTTCGCGCCGCTTCACCGTCTTCTCTACCCGCGGATGGGGCCGGTGTGATCCTGTCCCGCCTGTAGGCGAGCCCTCGCGTCCCGAGAACGATCTTGCTCCATCCTCCGCCACGTGCGCAGGCGAAACCCCGGCTTTAGTCAAGATCAGTCATAAAGAACTAGTGCCCATCCCACCCCGGACCCCCCAATCCCACCCCCTCCCCCGATCCAAAGACAGACATTTAGCACATATTCTCGAATTAACATCCATAGCCTGCAAGATGCATTAGTTTCACGCCATGCCTTCCCCCCAACACGAAGCGCTACATCAAATCGCGCGCGAACATCCTGACGCGGTCGAGTACGCCCTACGGCAGGTACACGGCATCAAGATCCCCCGGGTCCGCGGCGCCGAGATCATCAACGTCGACTGCACGACCATCGAAGCCGTGGAACGACGCGTCGACTCAGCGATCCGCCTGGACACCGACGAAGGCCCGCTGGCGTTGCTCGTCGAGTCCCAGCTCGCACACGAGCCCCTCAAGCAGAGCCGTTGGCCGTTCTATGCCGCATACATACACGACCAGTACGACTGCCCCGTCCTACTGGTCGTCCTGTGCCGAGACGCCCGCACCGCCCGCAGGCTCGAGGCACCTCTCACCATCGGCGTCGACGGATTCACCTGCATGACCGTGCGCGCCATCGTCTTCGGCCCGCACAACGTCCCGCGCATCACCACCTTGGCGGACGCCACCGACGACGTGCCGTTCACCGTCCTGTCCGCGCTGATCCATGGGGATTCTCCGGATGTGAATGCGATACTTGAGCCGCTGGCAGAGGCTCTGGCCGCCATCGATCCACAGACCGCCGTCCAATACTTCGAGTTCACCGAGGCGGGCCTCATCGACGCTGAGACCCGTCGGATCTGGAGGGATCTCGTGAAAGCCAAGCCCTTTCCCTACGTTTCCGAACTCCGAGCCGAATTCGCGGCCGAAGGCCGGGCCGAAGGCCGGGTCGAGGAAGCCGCGGAGAACCTGCTCCTGGTCCTCAATGGCCGCGGAGTCGAGCTCACCGACGAGCGGCGGGAACAGGTCACCTCGTGCACCGATCTCGGGACGCTGCACCAATGGCTCGTACGGGCCGCGGCGGGAGAGGGCGTGGAGGAGATCTTCCGCTGACGTCCGGACTAGAACGCGTCCGCCGGGACGTACTGGCCCCATGCCTCGCGGAGGACGTCGCAGGCCTCGCCGACCGTGGCCTTGGCGCGGAGGGCTTCCTTCATGGGGTAGAGGACGTTGTCGGTGCCGGACGCGGCCTTGCGGAGGTCGTCCAGGCGGCGGGCGACCTCGGCGGCGTCGCGCGTTTCGCGGACGGCCTTCAGGCGGTCTTTCTGGGCGGCTTCCAGGGCGGGGTCGACGCGCAGGGGCTCGTACGGCTCCTCGTCGTTGGTGGCGTACTTGTTGACGCCGACCACCACCCGGTCGCCGGACTCGATCTCCTGGGCGTCGCGGTACGCGGAGCGTTCGATCTCTTCCTTCTGGAAGCCGTGTTCGATGGCGGAGACGGCGCCGCCCAGGTCGTCGACCTTCGCCATGAGGGCGTTGATCTCCGCTTCCAGGTCGTCGGTCAGCGACTCCACGGCGTACGAGCCGGCGAACGGGTCGACGGTCGCGGTGACGTCGGTCTCGTTGGCGATCACCTGCTGGGTGCGCAGCGCCAGGCGTGCGGCCTTCTCCGACGGGAGCGCGAGCGCCTCGTCGTAGGAGTTGGTGTGCAGCGACTGCGTGCCGCCGAGGGTGGCGGCCAGCGCCTGTACGGCCACGCGGATCATGTTCACCTCGGGCTGCTGCGCGGTGAGCTGCACCCCGGCGGTCTGCGTGTGGAACCGCAGCATCATCGACTTCGGGTTCTCCGCGCCGAACTCGTCGCGCATGATCCGCGCCCAGATGCGCCGCGCCGCGCGGAACTTCGCGACCTCTTCGAGCAGGGTCGTCCGCGCGACGAAGAAGAACGACAGGCGCGGCGCGAACTCGTCGACCGCGAGCCCCGACGCGATGGCGGCCTTGACGTACTCCTTGGCGTCGGCCAGCGTGAACGCGATCTCCTGCGCGGGCGTGGCCCCCGCCTCGGCCATGTGGTAGCCGGAGATGGAGATCGTGTTCCACTTCGGGATCTCGGCGCGGCAGTACCTGAAGGTGTCGGCGATCAGCCGCAGGGACGGCTGCGGCGGGTAGATGTACGTCCCGCGCGCGATGTACTCCTTCAGGATGTCGTTCTGGATCGTGCCGGTCAGCTTGTCGCCCGGCACGCCCTGCTCCTCGGCGACGAGCTGGTAGAGCAGCAGCAGGACGGCGGCCGGCGCGTTGATCGTCATCGACGTGGAGACCTCGCCCAGCGGGATGCCGTCGAACAGCGTGCGCATGTCGTCGATGGAGTCGATCGCGACGCCGACCTTCCCGACCTCGCCTGAGGCGATCATGTGGTCGGAGTCATAGCCCATCTGGGTGGGCAGGTCGAACGCCACCGAGAGGCCCATGGTGCCGGCCTCGATGAGCTGGTGGTAGCGCTTGTTGGACTCCGCCGCGGTGGCGAACCCGGCGTACTGCCGCATCGTCCAGGGCCGCTTGGTGTACATCGAGGCGTAGACGCCGCGGGTGTACGGGTACGCCCCGGGCTCGCCCAGTTGCCGCGCGGCGTCGAATCCGTCGAGGTCGTCCGGCCCGTACACGGGCTCGATCGGCAGCCCGGACTCCGTCAGCCTGCCCGCACCATCGGTACCGCCGGTCCTGGCCATTCGGGTGAGCTCCGATCCGGTAAGCCGCCAGATTCTGACTCGGATGGTACGCGCGGCGCCGGAGCTCAGACAGGACGGCCCCCCGCGATACCGAACGCGATTCGGCAAATACCGCGTCCGGATCGGGCCACGGAATGACCCTGACCCGCCTGTCGATCACGCCGGTCCCGGCACCTTTCCGGATACCTTGGACACCGTCATGCACATGCTCACGCCGCGCGCGCTCGCCGCACCAGCCACCATCGCCGCAGTCGCCGTACTCGTCACCGCCCCCGGTTCGTCCGCGACGCCGCACGCGCGGCAGCCCGCGCCCATCGGCGGCGCGCGGCTGGGCGGCCACGGCCTGCTGCTGAACCCCGCCGCCGGCGTGCAGAAGCCGCCGAAGGTGAGCGCGTCGTCGTACGTCATCGCCGACGCCGACACCGGGCAGATCCTGGCGGCGAAGGACCCGCACGGCTACTACCGCCCGGCCAGCACGCTGAAGATCCTCACGGCCGTCACGCTGATCCCGCGGCTGGACCAGAACAAGGTGATCAAGCCGTCGTGGAAGGCGTGCAACACCGAGGGCAGCCGTGTCGGCATCGTGCCGAACATGAAGTACAAGATCTCCGACCTCTTCCGCGGCATGCTCATGGTCTCCGGCAACGACGCGGCCGTGTCGCTGGCCCAGCAGCCGCCCGGCGGCATGACGAAGACGCTCGAGCTGATGAACACCGAGGCCAAGCGGCTCCAGGGCTACGACACGGTCGCGAAGACGCCGAACGGCCTCGACCGCAAGGGCCAGCACTCCTCGGCGTACGACCTGGCGCTGTTCGCCCGCCACGGCCTCCAGGACCCCCGCTTCCGCGACTACATCGGCAAGGTGTCGTTCAAGTTCCCGGCGCCGGCCACGAAGAAGGAGCGGAAGAAGAAGAAGTCCGGCGGCTTCATGATCTACAACCACGACCGGCTGCTCACCCAGTACAAGGGCGGCATGGGCGTGAAGAACGGCTACACCACCAAGGCCATGGGCACGTTCGTCGGCGCGGCCAAGCGCAACGGCCACACGATCCTGATCGCCTTGATGCACTCCAAGCCGTTCTTCTGGGACGACGCGAAGCACATGCTGACGTGGGGGTTCTCCGCGCGCGGCAAGGTACGCCCGGTCGGCGGCCTGGTCGGCCCGGCCGCGTCGGCCAAGCCGTCGCCGACGGCGTCCACGATGAACCAGACGCCCGCGGCGCACGCCCGCCCGGGGGCCAGCGGGTCCAACGGCCTGCTCGGCGGCATCGGCGTCCCGGCGATCGCGATCGCCTGCGGCGTGCTGATCCTGTTCGGCGGCGTGGGCTACACCGTGGCCAGGCGCCGCCGCCGCTGGTTCAGCTAGCCGGCTCCGTCTCGCCGTTCTGCGGCGGGATCTCCGTACGCCCGGCCATCTCCTCGCGTACGTCCTCCGGCACGGCGAGCTGGTCCCGGTACGGCTGCGGCAGGTCAAGCGCGGTCGCCGTCCACGCGGCGGCGAACAATGTGAACCGCGCGACCAGGTTGATCCACACCATCAGGCCGACGGTCACCGCGAAGATGCCGTACACCGGGTTCCCCGTGGTGTGCGCGACCAGCAGCGACCCGGCCAGCTTCAGCAGCTCGAACCCGACGGCCGCGAACACCGCGCCGCGCACCATGCGCCGCAGCGGCTGACCGGATCCGGACAACCGCGCGAACAGCAGCGCGATGATCACCGTGTCGAAGGCCACGGCGATCGCGACGGCCAGGATCCGGACGAACGCCGTGACCCCCGGTGTGCCGTCCAGGCCGATCGAGCGCAGCCCGCCCTCGGTCGCGGACGCCGCGATGCTGGAGATCGCGACCGACGCCAGCAGCCCCACGCCCAGCACCACCAGCATCACGACGTCGGTGAGCTTGTTCAGCACGAAGTTGCCCCGGTTGCCGCGCGGCCGCATCCACATGTCGTGCAGGGCCTCGCGCAGCACGTCCAGCCAGCCGAGCCCGGTCCACAGCAGGATGACCAGGCCGATCACGCCGGTGCTTCGCGGGTGGATCTGGTCGACCTGGAGCTGTCCGGCCAGCCCCGGCAGCAGCTCGCTGAGCGTCTTGTCGACGTAGACGCGGACGTCCGCGCTGACCTGCGCGGCGTAGCCGACGATCGCGTACACCAGGGCGATCAGCGGGAAGAACGACAGGAATCCGAAGAACGTGATGGCGCCGGCCAGGTGGTCGCCGTTGCGGTCCGAGTAGCGGGAGTACGCGCGGATCAGGTGGTCCAGCCACGGACGCCGGCGGCGCGTACGGCGGAGCAGGTCGGAGCCGCGCCGGCGGATCCGCGTCACCTCGTCGGTAACGCGCTGTGGGAGGTCGGTCGCCATAAGCGAGGATTACCCGAGGCGCGCCCGATCATCCCCGCAAAAACCGTGTAACGCCGGGGCCGTCAAAACAGAAGAACTATTCGGAGACGAGGTCGTGCGCCGATTCACAAGGGTCGTGGCGCCGATCCGCTCCCTACCGAAATCGACATAGGAGAACGTTCATGACGGGACTCTGGAAGAAGGGCGCAGCGGCGGTGGGCGCCCTCGCCGCGGCCGGCGCGATGCTCGCCGCCTCCCCGGCGGCCAACGCGGCCACGACCGCGAAGCCGCAGGCCGCCGCCACGCCGATGGTCAAGGTGATGGCCGCCAAGGCGAAGGCCGCGTACTCCTGCCCGAACCACACGGTCTGCATCTACCAGCTCCGCAACGCGGGCGGCGTGAAGTCCGTGATCAAGAAGAGCCACCCGGTGCTGAGCTGGTGGAACAACCGCATCAGCTCGGTCGTCAACCGCACGTCGTACCCGATCTGCGTGTACAACTACTCGCACTACACCGGTCGGTTCCCCGGCTACCCGCACACCCAGTTCTACCTGGGCTCGCACTCCGCGGCGAACCTCAAGAGCGCCGTCGACAACAAGATCGGCTCCTACCGGTTCGCGCCGGGCAAGAGCGCGTCGCGCTGCTAGTAGCGGCATCTGAGTCCCCTGGCGTACGGCAGGGCGCGGACGACGGCGATCCAACCGCCTGAACGCCGCCACCGGTGACCGACCCCAAGGCGGTGGGGCACCTCTCAGGGCCCGAGAGGAGACCCACGGGGAAGCGACCCGACAGCGCACGGCCCGTGCGCCGGGAACGGCGGAGGCCCGGAACCACTCAGGTTCCGGGCCTTCGTCATGGCCCGGGTCAGTCGCGGAAAGCGAAGTCGCGGTAGCGGCGCCAGATGCCGTCCACGCCGTGCTCGTACAGGCTGAAGCCGTGCGACCGGAACGCCGCGTCGTAGTCGGCGAGCTCCTTGAACGCGCGGTCGAGCACGTCGTCGTTGAGGTCGTGCGCGACGGTGACGTGCGGGTGGTACGGGAACCGCAGCTCCCGCGCCAGCGGCCCCGAGCGCACGTCGCGCTCCACCCGCTCGCACTCCGCGATGCCGCTGGCCAGCGCGGCGAACACCACCGGCGACACGGGACGGAACGTGGCGGTGCCGCGCAGCCGGATCGGGAACGAGGTGTGCCGCGCCGCCACCGCCGACAGGTGCTTCTCGATGTCGGGCAGCAGCGGCCCGACCACCTCGGTCGGCGGCAGCAGCGTGATGTGCGTGGGGATCGCCGCGGCCATCGGGTCGCCGAAGGACTGCCGCCATCGCTGCAGCTCCGGCCCGTACGGATCGGGGATCGGGATGGCCACCCCGATCACACGCGCTGAACCGTTCGCCACGGCTGGGCTCAGTCCCGGTGCCCCGCGACGAAGCCGACCCGGTCGCGGACCTCCGCCATGGTGCGGCGTGCGACCGTACGGGCGCGGCCTGCGCCGTGCGCGAGCATCCGGTCGAGCTCGGCCTGGTCGTCGAGCAGCTTGCGGGTCCGCTCCCTGACCGGGCCGAACGTCTCCTCGACGACCTCGGCGAGGTCCTTCTTGAACTGGCCGTAGCCGCTTCCGGCGTACTTCTCCTCCAGCCCGCCGATCTCGGCCCCGGTCAGCGCGGAGTAGACGCGCAGGAGGTTCGTCACGCCCGGCTTTTCCTCCTCGTCGGCGCGCACCTCGTTGCCCGTGTCGGTCACCGCGCGCATGACCTTCTTGCGCAGCGGGCCGGGTTCGTCCAGGAGGTCGAGGATGCCCTGCGGCGACGACGCCGACTTGCTCATCTTCTGCGTCGGCTCCTGGAGGTCGGTGATCTTCGCGACGGCCGGCGGGATGAACGCCTCGGGCACCGTGAACGACTCGCCGAAGCGGTGGTTGAACCGCTGCGCGAGCGTACGGGTCAGCTCCAGGTGCTGCCGCTGGTCGCCGCCGACGGGCACCTGGTCAGCCTGGTACAGCAGGATGTCGGCGGCCATCAGGACGGGGTACGTGAACAGCCCCACACTGGCCTGCTCGACGCCGCCCTTGGCCGTCTTGTCCTTGAACTGCGTCATGCGGCTCGCCTCGCCGAACCCCGTGATGCACGACAGCACCCAGGACAGCTCGGCGTGCTCGGGCACGTGGCTCTGCACGAAGACGGTGCAGCGGTCCGGGTCGAGGCCCACGGCGAACAACTGCGCGGCGGCCACGCGGGTGCGCTCCCGCAGCGTCGCCGGGTCGGTGGGCACGGTGATCGCGTGCATGTCCGCGAGCATGTAGAAGGCGTCATGGGTCTCCTGCATCGTGACCCACTGCCGGAGCGCCCCCAGGTAGTTGCCCAGGTGGAACGAGTCGGCGGTGGGCTGGATCCCGGAGAGGACACGAGGTTTCGGCATGCTCACGCCCGCATTCTGTCAGGTCCGGCGGCGCGGCCCACGCCGAGCACGTGGGCGGTCGCCGCGCCGGTTGGTCGATGGTGGAACACCGCTCAGCCCGCGTCCGGTACCGAGATCGGTGTGACGCGCAGCCGGGCGACCCGGAGCCCGTCGAGCTCGGTCACGCTGACCCGGTAGCCGGACACCTCGACGGTCTCCCCCAGGCCGGGAATGCGGCCGAGCACGGCGAGCACGAATCCGGCCACGGTCTCGTACGGGCCGGGGGGCAGCCGGATTCCGGTCTCGCGGGCGAAGTCGTCGAGGTTGATCAGGCCGTCCACCTCGATGGCGCCGCCGCGCAGCCGTCGCGCCTGCGCGTCCTCTACATCGTATTCATCCCTGATGTCGCCGATGACCTCCTCGACGAGGTCCTCGAGCGTGACGATGCCCGCCGTGCCGCCGTACTCGTCCATGACGACCGCCAGATGGCTGCCCTCCCTGCGCATCTGCGACATGGCGATCAGCAGCGGCAGCGTCGCGGGCAGGAACTTCACCGAGCGCGTGACCTCCGCCACGGGCCGGGCGTCCTCGGCCGCCGCCTCGCCGAGCGTCCGCGGCGTCAGCAGGTCGCGTACGTGCACGAAGCCGATGACGTCGTCGTGGCTGTCGCGGCACACCGGGAACCGCGAGTACGGCATGGCCGCCGCGGCCACCGCGGCCATGCTGACCGAGGTCTCGGCGTCCAGGAACATCACCTCGGTGCGCGGCACGAGCACCTCGCGTACGGGGCGGCCGCGCGCGGCGAACACCTCCTCGATCAGCGTCCGCTCGTCGATGCTCAGCTCGGTGTAGCCGCTGACCAGGGCGCGCAGCTCGTCGACGGACATCGCGGCGCGCGCGGCCTGCGGGTCGGCGCCCATGATCCGCACGGCGACGTTCGTGGACCGCGACAGCAGCCAGATCACCGGGCGCGACAGCGCGGCCATCCGGTCGAGCAGCGGCGCGGCCAGCAGTGACACCCCCTCGGCGCGTTGCAGCGCCACGCGTTTGGGCGCGAGCTCGCCGAGCACCAGCGAGAAGTACGAGATCACCAGCGTGATCACGACGAGCGAGAACGGTTCGGCGACGCCGGGCGCGAGCCCCATGCGGGTGAGCTCGGGCGCGACCTCGCCGGTCAGCGTGGCCGCGCCGAAGGCGCCGGAGAACAGCGTGGCCACCGTTGTGCCGATCTGGACGGCTGATAAGAACCTGTTCGGGTCCTGGGTGAGCCGCACCACGCGCTGCCCGCGCCGTCCGCGCGCGGCCAGGGTGCGCGCCTGCCCCTCCCGCAGCGTGACCAGTGCCATCTCCGCGGCGGCGAAGAAGCCGCCGATGAGCACGAAGGCCGCGACGATGGCGACGTCACGTACGACCTCGGTCGCGTCCACTGTTCCCGCTTCCTGCCCGATCCGGCGAGCACGCCCGGCGGCGCGCCTCCGCGTCGAGCATGCCGCATCTGCCCTGAGACGGATGGCGGAAACAGTCGCGCGAAGCGGCGGCGATTCACATCGACA
The DNA here is from genome assembly GCA_036502625.1 of Streptosporangiaceae bacterium. Lineage (GTDB taxonomy): Bacteria > Actinomycetota > Actinomycetes > Streptosporangiales > Streptosporangiaceae > DASXYG01. The sequence goes on along the minus strand of DASXYG010000002.1, from coordinate 129,600 downwards.
ACGAAGATCGCCCGTGCTTACGTGTCGGTCGTGGATCAGCGCTCCGGCCCGGTGAGGCATCCGGCACGCCTGGCCGACGGCCGGGAGATCATCTACTTCGACGCCACCGGCGACGCCGCGCGCGCGGCCGTCCCGGACCGCCGCGACCTCGGGGAGTCGGTGTTCGCGTCGGAGATCCGGTTCGACCCGCTCGTCAGCGAGTGGGTCGCGATCGCCGCGCAGCGCCAGTCGCGCACGTACCACCCGCCGGCCGACCAGTGCCCGCTCTGCCCGTCGCGCGACGGGCGGATGACCGAGATCCCCGCGCCCGACTACGACATCGTGGTGTTCGAGAACCGCTTCCCGTCGTTCGCGCTCGCCGTGCCCGAGCCCCCGCCGTACGTCGACGACCCCCTGTACCTCCGGCGCGCCGGGCGCGGCCGGTGCGAGGTGGTGTGCTTCACCTCCGACCACGGCGCCTCGTTCGCGTCGCTGACGCCCGAGAAGGTGCACGACGTCATGGACGTCTGGGCGGACCGCACCCGCGACCTCGGCGCGCTGCCCGAGGTCGCGCAGGTGTTCCCGTTCGAGAACCGCGGCGAGGAGATCGGCGTCACCCTCCTGCACCCGCACGGCCAGATCTACGGCTACCCGTTCATCACGACGCGGACCCAGCGGATGCTCGGCGCCGCGCACGAGCACGCCTACCGCACGGGCCGCAACCTCTTCGACGACGTCGTGGCCACTGAGCGCCGCGCGGGCACCCGGATCATCGGCGCGAACGACCACTGGGTGGCGTTCGTCCCGGCCGCCGCGCGCTGGCCGTACGAGGTGCACCTCTACCCCGCGCGGCGCGTGCCGGACATCCCCGCGCTGACCTCCGACGAGCGCGCCGCGTTCGGCCCGCTGTACCTCGACGTCCTGCGCCGCTTCGACGCCCTGTTCACCCCCGCCCCGCGGGAATCCGGTACAGCGACGGGTTCCGGGCGGACGCCGTACATCGCCGCCTGGCAGCAGGCGCCGGTGCACGAGGGCCGCGACGCGCTGGCCCTGCACATGGAGCTGTTCACGCTGCGCCGCAGCGCCGACAAGCTGAAGTACCTGGCCGGCTCCGAGTCCGGCATGGGCGTGTGGATCAACGACATACCTCCGGAGACGGCGGCCGAACGGCTCCGGAGCGCGCTCTGACGCCGATAGGGTGAGGAACCCGATCGGCTGAGGAGGTTGTTGGTGAAGCTGCTGGTCACGGGTGGCGCGGGATACATCGGCAGCGTGGTCGCCGCGCAGCTCGTCGCCGCCGGTCACGACGTCACCGTGCTGGACGACCTGTCCACCGGGCACATCGAGGCCATCGAGGCGCTGCCCGACGAGATCACGTTCGTCCGGGGCTCGCTGCGGTCCGACGCCACGCGCGTGCTCGCCGGCGGCATCGACGGCGTGCTGCACTTCGCCGCGAAGTCCCTGGTGGGCGAGTCCGTCGAGAAGCCGGGCCTGTACTTCGACCACAACCTCGGCGGCAGCCTGTCGCTGCTGGAGTCGATGCGCGCCACCGGTGTGCGCCGCATCGTGTTCTCCTCCACGGCCGCGACGTACGGGGAGCCGGAGACCAGCCCGATCACCGAGGACACCCCGACGCGGCCGACCAACCCGTACGGCATGTCCAAGGTCGCGGTCGACACCGCGCTCGCGGAGTACGCCCGGATGCACGGCTTCGCCGCCACCAGCCTGCGCTACTTCAACGTCGCCGGGGCGCGCGCCGACGGCGACCCCGCCACCTGGCTCGGCGAGCGCCACGCGCCGGAGACCCACCTCATCCCGATCGTGCTCCAGGTGGCGCTCGGCCGGCGGGAGAAGGTGCAGATGTACGGCGACGACTACCCGACGCCCGACGGCACCTGCCTCCGCGACTACATCCACGTCGAGGACCTCGCCCGCGCCCACCTGCTCGCGCTCGACGCGCTGACGCCGGGCGCCCACCGCGTCTACAACCTCGGCAACGGCGCCGGCTTCTCCGTACGCCAGGTCATCGAGGTGTGCCGCGAGGTCACCGGCCACCCGGTGCCCGCCGACGTGGCGCCGCGCCGGCCGGGCGACCCGGCCGTGCTGGTCGCGTCGAGCGCGCGCATCGCCGACGAGCTCGGCTGGAAGCCGGAGAAGCCCGACCTCCGCACGATCGTGTCGGACGCCTGGACCTTCACCCGCGCCGCGCTCGCCGGATAGCGGATCGTCCGTACGGGAAGGGCTGAGGTCGTGAGTGAGCTGAGGGACGAATTCACCCGCGCGTACGATCAGGCGCCCGACGGCGTGTGGCGCGGCCCCGGGCGGGTCAACCTCATCGGCGAGCACACGGACTACAACGAGGGCCTGGTGCTGCCGTTCGCGCTGCCCTGGGGCGTGGACGCCGCGGTGGCGCGCACGGACGACGGCGTCGTCGAGGTGCGGTCGGGGCAGCGGCCCGGCGAGCCGTCGCGGGTGGCGGTCGCCGACCTGCGCCCCGGCGAGCCGTCCGGCTGGGCCGCGTACGCCTCCGGTGTGGTGTGGGCGCTGCGCGAGGCCGGGCACGACGCGGGCGGCGCGCGCGTCCTGATCGACGCCGACCTCCCCATCGGCGCGGGCCTGTCGTCGTCGGCCGCGCTCGAGTGCGCCGTCGCGATCGCGCTGAACGACCTCTACGCCCTCGGCCTCGACGCCCGCGAGCTCGCCGTGATCACGCAGCGCGCGGAGAACGCGTTCGTCGGCGCCCCCACCGGCGGCATGGACCAGAACGCCTCGCTGCGCGCCCGCGCCGGCCACGCCCTCTACCTCGACATGCGCACCGGCGGCGCAAGCAACGTGCCGTTCGATCTCGAGGCCGCCGGCATGCGCATCCTGATCATGGACACCCGGGTCAAGCACGCCCTCGTGAACAGCGAGTACGCGCAGCGGCGCCGCGAATGCGAGGAGGCCGCGCGCATCCTCGGGGTGCCCGCGCTGCGCGACGTCGAGGACCTCGACGCGGCGCTGTCCCGCATCGACGACCCCGTCCTGCGCCGCCGCGTCACGCACGTCGTCACCGAGGACCACCGCGTCAACGCCACGGTCGGGCTGCTGCGCGCGGGCGCGATCCGCGAGGTCGGCGCCATGCTCAACGCCTCGCACATCTCGCTGCGCGACGACTTCGAGGTGTCAAGCCCGGAGCTCGACGCCGCCGTCGAGGCGGCCTTCGGGGCCGGCGCGCGCGGCGCCCGGATGACCGGCGGCGGCTTCGGCGGCGCCGCGATCGCCCTGGTCGACGAGGCCGCCGAGCCCGCCGTACGCGACGCCGTGACGGCGCGCTTCGCCGCCAAGGGCTGGCAGCCGCCCGCCTTCTACGCCGCCACCGCCGCGGCCGGCGCGCACCGCCGGTGACCGCTCCGGGCATCCGATCCGCGCGGGCTTAAGATCAACAGGCCGAGCCTTCGACGCATTGAGGGGGATCGTATGAGCCTGCGCGACGACGCCGCGGCCATCGCCGACGACATGGTGGCCCTGCGCCGCGACCTGCACGCCGACCCCGAGGTCGGCCTCGACCTGCCGCGGACGCAGGCGAAGGTGCTGGCGGCGCTCGACGGGCTGCCGCTGGAGGTCACCACCGGCACGGCGCTCTCGTCGGTCACCGGCGTGCTGCGCGGCGGCCGCCCCGGGCCGACGGTGCTGCTGCGCGGCGACATGGACGCCCTGCCCGTCACCGAGGCCACCGGGCTTCCGTACGCCTCCACCAACGGCAACATGCACGCCTGCGGCCACGACCTGCACGTCGCCGGGCTGACCGGCGCGGCGCGGCTGCTGTCCGCGCGGCGCGAGGAGCTCGCCGGGAACGTGGTGTTCATGTTCCAGCCCGGCGAGGAGGGCCACGGCGGCGCCAAGATCATGATCGACGAGGGCGTGCTCGACGCCTCGGGCGAGCGCGCCGTCGCCGCGTACGGCCTGCACGTCATGTCCTCGATCGCGCCGCGCGGCATCTTCGCGGGCAAGCCGGACGCCACGATGTCGGCGGCCTCGGACCTCAGCGTCCGGGTCATCGGCCAGGGCGGCCACGGCTCCATGCCGTACACCACGCGCGACCCCGTCCCGGCGATCTGCGAGATGGTGACGGCGCTCCAGACGTTCGTGACCCGGACGTTCGACGTCTTCGACCCGGCGATCATCACGGTCGGCAACCTGCACGCCGGCACGCTCCGCAACATCATCCCGGGCGAGGCGCACTTCGACGCGACCGTCCGCTGCTTCTCCCCCGAGGCGCAGGCCAAGCTCGAGGCCGGCACGATCCGGGTGGTCGAGGGCATCGCGGCCGCGCACGGCGTGGAGGTCGACGCGAGGTTCCGCGCGCTGTACCCGGTGACGACCAACGACCCCGCCGAATACGCGGCCACCGAGGAGGCCATCACCGACCTCGCCGGCCCGGAGCGCTACATCCGGCTGCCGAAGCCGATCCCGGCGTCGGAGGACTTCTCGTTCGTGCTCGACGAGGTGCCCGGCGCGTTCGTCTTCCTCTGCGCCTGCCCGCCGGAGCTCGATCCGGCGACCGCGGGCAGCAACCACGCGCCGGACGCGCAGTTCGACGACTCCGTCCTCACCGACAGCGCCACCCTGCTCGCCGACCTGGCGCTGCGCCGCCTGGCCCGCGGCTGACCCGTACGGACAACGGCGAGCGCCCTCCGAACCGCCGGAGGGCGCTCGCCGTTCGTGTCGCGCGCGCTACGCCGACATCTTCTTCTGCAGGTTCTCGTCGAGCGCGGCGAGGAACTGCTGGGTGGTCAGCCAGGGGGTGTCGTCGCCGATGAGGAGCGCGAGGTCCTTCGTCATCTGGCCGCCCTCGACGGTCGCGACGCAGACCTCCTCCACCTTGCGGGCGAAGTCGGTGACCTCGGGGGTGCCGTCGAGCTTGCCGCGGTGGGCGATACCGCGGGTCCAGGCGAAGATCGACGCGATCGGGTTGGTCGACGTCTCCTTGCCCTGCTGGTGCTGGCGGAAGTGGCGCGTCACGGTGCCGTGCGCGGCCTCCGCCTCGACGGTCTTGCCGTCCGGGGTCATCAGCACGGACGTCATCAGGCCGAGCGAGCCGAAGCCCTGCGCGACGGTGTCGGACTGCACGTCGCCGTCGTAGTTCTTCGCCGCCCAGACGAAGCCGCCCTCCCACTTCAGCGCGGCGGCCACCATGTCGTCGATCAGGCGGTGCTCGTACGTGATGCCGGCCTTCTCGAACTCGGCCTTGAACTCCGACTCGAAGACCTCCGCGAACAGGTCCTTGAACCGGCCGTCGTAGGCCTTCAGGATCGTGTTCTTCGTGGAGAGGTAGACCGGGTAGCCGCGGTCGAGGCCGTAGCGCATCGAGGCGCGCGCGAAGTCGCGGATCGAGTCGTCGTAGTTGTACATGCCCATCGCGACGCCCCCGCCGGGGAAGTCGGCGATCTGCATCTCCATGGGCTGCGACCCGTCGGCCGGGGTGTAGGTGATCGTCACCTTGCCGGGGCCGGGCACCACGAAGTCGGTGGCCTTGTACTGGTCGCCGTGCGCGTGGCGGCCGATGATGATCGGCTTCGTCCAGCCGGGCACCAGGCGCGGCACGTTCGAGCAGATGATCGGCTCGCGGAAGATCGTGCCGCCGAGGATGTTGCGGATCGTGCCGTTCGGCGAACGCCACATCTTCTTCAGGCCGAACTCCTCGACCCGCGCCTCGTCCGGGGTGATCGTGGCGCACTTGACGCCCACGCCGTACTGCTTGATCGCGTTCGCGGAATCGACCGTCACCTGGTCGTCCGTCGCGTCGCGATACTCGATCCCGAGGTCGTAGTACTTCAGGTCGATGTCGAGATACGGCAGGATCAACTGGTCCTTGATGAACTGCCAGATGATCCGCGTCATCTCGTCGCCGTCCAGCTCGACGACGGGATTCGCTACTTTGATCTTGGGCATGCGGTAGCTGTCCCTTCTTGCGCCAACCAGCCCGCTTTGTGAAAAGGCTCGCTACTTGGAGGTTATCGAGCCCCCGGGCCAGGTCGCGCCGATGGGGTGCGTCACGAGGGGCGCGGCACGAAGTACGCCACGACGCCGATGCCGATGCCGAGCAGGCACATGACGACCGTGTCGAGCACCCGGGACCGCGACGCGAGCAGCCCGGCGACCCGGGCGGGCAGCACCGCGCGGAGCAGGCCGCCGAGGATGAGCGTGCCGGCGATGAGCGCGGCGCCGCGTTTGAAGTGGTGCAGCGCCACCCAGGCGAGGCCGCCGCCCATGCCGAGCAGCACGATGGTGTACGCGAGCTGGTCGGCCCAGCCGGGCAGCCCGCGCGTCGGCGGCGGGTCGCCCGCGCCGCCCACCGACGTGCCCTGGCCTGCCGTCCGCACCACGTGACCCCCCTGCGTCGCTCGTTACGCGCCGCGACTGCCGGTCACCCGCGACGCTGCCCGCAGCCTACCGGTGACCGGGGCGCCGGCTCGTTCCAATGGCCGAGCCCGATCACGGAACGCCGATGTATCAAGGGCTTCCGGCTTTCCTACGGCGGGGCAAGTGGGTGTGACGCGACTCCCTGGGGGTAACTCCGTCCTGGAGTATGAGTAACGGCGGGCGCACCAGAGAGGAACTGCCGTGGACGGGCCGTACATCCGTGTCGAGGAGTCAGGGGACGTCGTTCCGCTGGGTCCCGACACGACCACCGTCGGCCGCGGAACCGGCGTTGATCTGCGGCTTTCCGATCCCAGCGTCTCCCAGCTCCACGCCGAGCTCGTACGCCGCGGGCCGTACCTCTACGTCGTGGACCTCGGGTTGTCCCGCAACGGCACCCGGGTCAACGGGCGGCCGATCGCCCGGCGCGTGCTGATCGACGGCGACGTCGTGAGCTTCGGCGCGTCGCGCTGCCGCGTCGGCGGCCTCCCCCGGGAGGACATCGCGCCGGAGACCGAGCTGCGCAGGGCCACCGCACCCGAGCTGACCAGGCGGGAAGTCGACGTCCTCAACTCGCTGTGCCGCCCGGCGCTGTCCGATGAGGCATTCGTCTCTCCCGCCACCGCACGCGAGATCGCCGAGGACCTGGTCGTCACCGAGGCCGCCGTCAAGCAGCACCTCCTGCGGCTCTACCAGAAGTTCCGCATCCCGGAGGGCACGAACCGGCGCACCCGGCTGGCCAACGAGGTCGTGGCGCTCGGGCTGGTCCGCCCGATGCCGCCGATCGACCACCAGCACGACCGCCAGGCGAGCTGACCCGGTCCGAAAGGCGGGTTCCGTACGCTCCGGCCGGCGGTTAGGGAAGTCCGATCTCACCCCCAAGTAGCCGGCCGATATCCCCGGCGCCATGGCCACACATGGCCACCCGTCACGGCTTGCGCTCGGCGGCCTCCACGACGTTGACCATGAGCATCGCCCGCGTCATCGGGCCGACGCCGCCGGGGTTCGGCGAGATCCACCCGGCGACCTCGCGCACCCCCGCGTCGACGTCGCCGACGAGCCCGGCGTCCGTACGCGTCACCCCGACGTCCAGCACGGCCGCGCCGGGGCGCACCATGTCGGCGGTGATCAGGCCGGGTACGCCGGCGGCCGCCACGATGATGTCCGCCTGCCGCGTGTGCGCGGCCAGGTCGCGGGTGCCGGTGTGGCACTGCGTGACCGTCGCGTTGTCGCTACGGCGGGTGAGCAGCAGGCCCATCGACCGGCCCACGGTGATGCCGCGGCCGACCACCGTGACGTTCGCGCCCGCGATGGGCACGTCGTAGCGGCGCAGCAGCTCGACGATGCCGCGCGGCGTGCACGGAAGCGGCGCCTCCTCCATCAGCACCAGGCGGCCCAGGTTGATCGGGTGCAGGCCGTCGGCGTCCTTCTCCGGCCGCACGCGCTCCAGGATCGCCCCGGCGTCGATGCCGGACGGCAGCGGGAGCTGTACGAGGAAGCCGGTGCAGGCGGGGTCGGCGTTCAGGTCGTCGACCGCCGCCTCGATGTCCGCCTGGGTGGCGGTGGCCGGCAGGTCGCGGCGGAGGCTGGTGACGCCGATCTCCGCGCTGTCGCGGTGCTTGCCGCGTACGTACGTGTGGCTGCCCGGGTCGTCGCCGACCAGGATCGTGCCCAGCCCCGGCACGATGCCACGCGCGCGCAGGTCGGCCACCCGGTCGGTCAGTTCGCCCTTGATCGCGGCCGCGGTCGCCTTGCCGTCGAGAATGCGTGCGCCCACTGTCCCTCCCCTGATCGCGTACGGCACCATCCTGTCAGTGCTGATCGTCACGGGCGAGGAGTAGGAGACGCGGATGTGGATCGTGGTGCTGGTGTCGCTGGCGGGGGTCGTGGCCGCCGCCACCGGCGTGGTCATGCTCGTCAGGACGCGCCGGTTCCTCGAGGGCTCCCAGCTCACCGAGGGCACCATCGTCGGCTGGCGTGAGGAGTCGTTCAGCGCCTCCGACGGCGGCGACACGGCGCTGTACCCGATCCTGCGGTTCCAGGTGCCGGACGGGCGGGCGATCGAGACGGAGGCGCAGATGCCGGTGTCGTCCCGGCCCGATCCGGACGCGGCGGTGGCGGTGCTGTACGACCCGGCCGACCCGCGGCGCGCCCGGCTCGCCACCCACGGCGGGCGCGGCTACCTCACGGGCGTGGTCTTCGTGATCTGCGGGATCGGGCTGGCCGTCCTGCCGTACGTGTTCTTCTGACGGGGCGCGCTCAGTAGTAGCCGGACCCGGTGTCGGCGGCGCGCTCCTCGCGGCGGGCCACCCGGCTCACGAACAGCCAGCCGAGCACCGCACCGCACCCCTCGGCGACGAAGGCGATCAGCGTGGACGACAGGACCGTGTCGCCGACCAGGTTGAGCACCGCCTGGAGCACGATCATGACCGCCGGGCCGCCGAGGCTCGCCAGGGCGTGGCGGCGCGGGTCGGCGCGCTCCGGCCTCCGGTGCAGGTACGCGGCCGCCGTGGCGGCCACCGCGCCGACCAGGAGCTGCGGCACCGCGATCCAGAAGATCCGGGTGCCGAACGTCTGGAGCTGTGTTCCGCTCGACCACGCCGAGATCGCGAGTACGGCGAGGATGTTCATGACGATCCACGCCACGACGGCCGCCGTCCACGGCCTGAGCAGGTCCACGGTCGCCTCCCTCGTCAGTGGTTCCCGGCAGCCGTGCAGTCGGGGTAGTCGATCCAGTGCCGGCTGCCGTCGGCGCCGGGCGCGTCGAGGATCTGCGCCTTCATCGTCTTGGAGTCCTTCGACGAGAAGTCCGCGTACGGCCCGATCTCGCCGATCCTGAACGGGAGCTGCAGGTTGAGCTTGTAGGCCTGGGACGTCGTGTCGGCGTCGGTCTTCCAGCCCATCGCCTTACTGTAAACGAGCTGGTCGAAGGGGTCGGCGTTCGGGCCGGGCGGCTCGGCGACCTGCTTGTCGTCGGGGATGCCGGGCATGCGGCCGGTCTTGGAGAAGATCTGGTTCGCGACCGAGGGCGGCATCTCCAGGCCGTGGGTCTGCAGCCACTGCTTGCCGATCGCCCGCTCCTGCGGGGTGGTGAAGTTGAGCTGGACGACCTCGGTGTGCAGCTTGCCCTGGCCGTGCTGGGTGCCGGCGCCGATGCTCGGCCCGTCGTTGGAGCCGCTCTTCTTGCCGGTCAGGCCGAAGTCGGCGCCCATCGAGCCCTCGTCGCCGTACGTGACGACGTAGCGGATGTTCTTCAGGTCGCCGGTCTTGTCGTCGGTGGTGACGCGGGTGGTGTTGGAGAAGTCGAAGGTGCGCTTGGCGGTGCCCTCGGCCTTGCCGGTCCGGCCGGAGTTGCTCCCCTCGCCCGCGCGCTTCACGCCGACCGTGTACGTACCCGAGGTCATGTGGTAGACGGCGGTCGCGGGCAGGATGTTGCCCTTGTCGTCCTTGTAGATGTTCCAGTGCTCGGTGGTGAGCGTCTTGTTCTGCTGGGTGCTCACCTCGCCGCCGTTCGGCACGATGTACTTCTCCGGCGTGGGCAGCTTCCCGGTCGACCAGTTGGGCTTGAACGAGCCCCGGCCGCTGGCGCTGGTCTCGCCGTACGTGATCGCCGGGTCGGAGACGATCTTCGGCGGCCAGTCGCGGCCGATCGACTGGACCGCCATCGCCCCGGGCACGCCGTCGACCTCCGACTCCAGCTTGGCGTACTGGTAGTCGGAGATGTCCTGCTGGAGCTTGTCGGCCTGGTCGGGCGTCAGCCGGTACATGGCGCCGTACTGCACCTCGGCGCCGCCCCCGATGTCGATCTTCTGGCCCTTGATGGCCTTGCCGATGTCGACCGAGGCGTCGCCCTTGTCGACGAAGGCCAGGTAGACGTAGTGCTTGACCTTCCCGTCGAAGTCCTCTTCGCGGGAGTCGTAGCGGATCATCTTGTAGCCGCGGCCGATGCTGATGTTGATGATCTTCTTGATCGTGCCCTTCCAGCCGACGCCCTCGTCATCGACGTGCATCGAGCTGAGGCACCACTGCGGGTTGATGTCGATCTTCCCGGGGGGCTTGCCGCCGGGCGCCGCGCACTGGGACGTGTCACCGCCGTGCACGATCTCGCAGATCACCCGGGAGACCCCGTCGCCGATCGACGTCCCGACCAACGGGGCGAGGCCCACGACGATCAGCGCGGCGAGCACCCCGAGCGCGAGCCATTCGTAGAAGGAGCCGCGGTCACCGGTGGCCTCGGCGCACTTCTCCCGAAGCCGACCCTGCATGCGTGTGCGCCCCCACCGACGATTTGAGGTTCTTGAGGAAATTCCACGTGACATTACGGAGAACGAAATTGGGACGCCAGGGCCCTAAGTTCCAAAGGGGGGCCCAGAAAACCTGGGCCCCCCTTGCACCGCCCGCACACGGCACGATGCGATCAGCTACGACCGGCCGTTGGCCGGCCCCGATCAGGCGGTATAACCGCCGGCGGCTACCAGCTCGGCGTGTTCGCGGTGGCGGGCGCCGCGGCTGACGAACAGCCAGCCGAGCACACCGCCGCACGCCTGCGCGACGAACGCCACGGCGACCGCCCACAGGACGGTGGACGTCATCAGGTTGACCGCGGCCTGGAGCACGGCCAGGGTCGCGACCCCGCCGAGCCCGGCGAGCGCGGAGCGGCCCACGGCGTCGCGGAAGGGCCGCCGATGCGCGTACGAGGCCGCGGCGGCCGCGGCACCGGCGACCAGCATCTGCGGTACGACCACCCAGAGCACCACGTCGACCGACGATTCGAGCTGCGTGCCGGTCACCCAGCCGGCCGTGGCGAGCGCCGCGATGACGGTCGCCGCGATCCAGGTGCCGAAAGCGGCCAGCCACGGCTTGAGCAGATCCATCGTCGCCCCTTTCGAGTCGGGTCGGAGCCGGTCGCGTCAGTGCTTTCCGGTCTTGCCGCAGGACGGGTAGCCGCTCACGGGGCCGTTCCCGTATCTTCCCGGCGTGTCGGTGATCTTCGGCGGCCACTTCTCGCCCTTGATCATGTGCTTGAGCCAGTCGCCGAATCCCACGCCCGGATTCCCTGTGGAATGCTCCGTGGCCAGCTCCGCCTCGTACTCCCCGAGATGGGCGGTGAGCTTCTTCGCGTCCGCCGGCGTCATGCGGTACAGGTGGCCGTACTGGATCTTGTAGCCGCCACCGATGTCGATCTTCGTACCGTCGGCGGCCTTCTTCTGGTCGATCGCCGTATCGCTCTTGTTGACGAACGCGAGGTAGACGAAGTGCTCGGTCTTCCCGTCCGGGCCCTTCTCACGTGTGTCATAGCGGATGACCTTGTAGCCCTGCCCGATGTTGTAGAGCAGGAGGGTGTAGTCGCGGCGGCGATCGGCTTTGGGGTTGTCCACCGATATGAGGCACGGCTGCGAACCGGCTTTGGCCTGCGGAATCGCGGCGGTCTTCGGAGCGCGGCCGGCCGGTACGCCCGCGCAGTGCGACGAACCGCCCACGTGGACGATCCGGCAGATCACCCGGGTGACGCCGGCGCTGACGGTCGGCCCGACCGTCGGTGCCAGGCCGCCGACGATCAACGCCGCCACGACGCCGAGGGCCAGCCACTCGAATAGCGCGCTGCCGCGGTCGGAGGCGGGACCGCCGGCGCCCTCGCCGGGCCGCTCCCAATGCCGGACGAGCATGAGCAGGCCTCCGCCTCCATCGACGATCTGGACGAGCACGAGGACCGTACTGATCGGATGGGCCGGATCGCAGGGCCCCACGTCCTCACCCCGGACCCAAGATTCCTGGGCCCAGGGGCGTATTCGGCTACCTGATACGGCACGATCGATGAGTGACGACCGACGTGGCGAAGGGAAGGGCGCGGCCGTGTTCATCTTCGTGATCTTCGCGATCGTCGGCATCGTGCTGGCGGTGAACGGCGCCCGCATGCTGGTCCGCACACGGAACTTCCTCGGCGGCGCGGTCCGTACGGACGGCGAGATCGTCGGCTGGCGCGAGGAGGCGTACGACCCCGGGCGCTCGACGCGGAGCACGAAGTACCCGACGCTGCGGTTCACCACCCACGACGGCCGCACCCTCGAAGTGGAGGCCGACGTCGGCGTCAACGACTGGCCGTCCGACGACGCCCCGGTGACCGTGCTGTACGACCCGGCCGACCCGGAGCACGCGCGGCTGGGCACCCTCGACGGCCGCGGATACCTGGAGGCGCTGCTGTTCCTGGTCGGCGGCGTCGTCCTGGCGGTCGGCCCCTATCTCCTGGCGCGGGGCTGAGGGGACGGCCGCGGTCAGAAGTACACGCCGCGGGTCGGCGCCGAGCGCCATTCCGTACGGCGGAGCACCCGGCTGACCAGCAGCCACCCCAGCGCCCCGCCGGCGAGCTGCGCCACGAGGGCCACGGCCGCGGGCGGCACGGCGGTGCCCGTCAGCATGTCGACGACGCCCAGGACGACGGCGAGCACGGCGACGGGGCCGAACGCGGCGACCGCGTGGCGGCGGGGGTCGCCGCGCCATCGGCGGCCGTGCGCGAGCGCGGCGGCGCCGGCCGCGGCCAGGCCGACCGCCAGTTGCAGGGCGGCGACCCACAGGATGTGCGCCGCGAGCGTCGTGACCGGCGTGGCCATGGTGGACAGGCCGTACACCACCCCGGCGAGGATGCTCGTGAGGAACCAGGTGACCACCGCGACGAGCGCGGGCCGGATCAGGTCCACGTCACTCCGCCTCTCGTTCGAGGCCGCGGCGGTGACCCGTGAGGGCGCCGGCGCGCGGCCGCATCAGTGGTTCCCCGCGGCCGTGCAGGCGGGGAAGTCGATCCAGTGGCGCCGCCCGTCGCTGCCGGGCGCGTCGAGGATCTGCGCCTTCGTGGTCTTCGCGTCCTGCGACGACAGCTCCGACTGGAAGCCGATGCCCTTGCCGTACGGGAGCGTGGCGCTGAACCGCAGCGCCTGGTCCTTGGTCTCGGCGTCGGTCTTCCAGCCCATCGCGCGGTCGTAGATGAGCTTGTCGAACGGGTCGGCGTTGGCCGGCGGCGGTCCCGCGTCGGGCTTGTCGTCCGGGATGCCGGGCACCGGGCCGGTCTTCGGGAACACCTCGTTCACGACCTCGGGCGGCATCTCCAGGCCGTGGTTCTTCAGCCAGTTCTCGCCGATCTGCTGATTCGCGTCGTCGTCGAGGGCGAAGTTGATCTGGATGACCTCGGTGTGCAGGTTGCCGTCGCTGTGCGTGTCGCTCAGGCCGGCGCCGCCGGACTTCTTGCCCTTGCCGCGGTCCTTGCCGTTGACCCCCACGCCCCGGTTCAGGCTGCCCTTGTCGCCGTACGTGATGACGTAGCGGATGCTGCGCAGCTTCCCGGTCTTGTCGTCACGCGTGACGCGCGTGGTGTTGCTGTAGTCGAGGGTGTACTCGGCGTCGGCGTTCGCCTTGGCGCCGCTGCCGGTCTTCGTCGACTTCCCCGCCGAACGGCCGACGCCGACCGTGTACGTGCCGGAGGTCGTGTGGTACGTCGCGGTCGCCGGGAGGATGTTGCCGTTCGGGTCCTTGTAGATGTACCAGTGCTCGGTGGTCACGGTGTGCGCCTGGGTGGTGGCGACCGTGCCGCCGTTGGGCACGACGTACTTCGTCGGCAACTTCAGCTTCTTGTCCCCGTTGAACGGGATCTTGCCCTCGGCCCTGCCCTGCTCGCTGTGCTCGCCGAAGGTGATCGCCGGGCCGGGGATCTTCGGCGGGAAGTCCAGCCCCTCGTCCTTGGCCATCCGCTGGTAGGCCTGGTAGACGGTGTGGTCGGAGATGCCGCCGCCGCTGGTCCCCCACGGATGCGACTCGGCGTACATGTAGTTCTGCCAGAGCTTGATGCTCTTGCTGAACCTGTTGTACTCGTCGGGCGTCAGGCGGTAGAAGTCGCCGTAGTTGACGTACTCGCCGCCGCCGACGTCGATCTGCTTGCCGTTCTTCGCCTTCTGGAGGTCGATCCCGGCGTCGCCGGAGTCGACGAAGGCCAGGTAGACGTAGTGCTTGACCTTGCCGTCGAAGTCCTCTTCGCGGGAGTCGTACCTGATGACCTTGTAGCCCGAGCCGATGCTGAAGACCGAGTAGCTCAGGGTGTTCTGGAACCCGTCCGAATGCATCGAGCTGAGGCACCACTGCGGGTTGATGTCGATCTTCCCGGGGTTCGGGGCCTGGGTTCCCGTGCAGTCCGCGGTCGCGCCCTGGTGGACGATCCGGCAGATGACCCGGACGGCGCCGTCGCTGATCGCCGCGCCGACGACCGGCGTGAGCCCGGCGACGATGACCGCGGCGAGCACGCCCAGCGCAAGCCACTGGAAGTACGACGATCCGCGATCGCCTAAGACCCGCCGCCGGACCAGCATCGCCGACCCGCCTCTCCGTCCATGCCCGGCCGCATCGGGGCCGGGCCGCTCAGCAGTCAGTAATACGCGCCGTGCGCGGCCGTCTCGCGCCATTCCGACCGCCGGACCACCCGGCTGACCAGCAGCCAGCCCAGCACGCCGCCGACCAGTTGCGGCACGAGCGCCACAACGGTCGTCAGCACCGACGTGGCGGACACGAGGTTGCCGATGGCCGACACGACCGCGAGCACGGCGACGAATCCGGCGGAGGCCATCGCGTGGCGGCGTATGTCGGCGCGCCGCGGGCGGCCGTGTGCCAGTGCCGCGGCCCCGGCGGTGATCAGGCCGACCGCCAGTTGCAGGGCGATGGCCCAGATGAACCGCGCCGGGGTGGACATGGTCGGCGACGAGATGGTGGCGAAGCCGTACAGCATTCCGGCGAGGAAACCGGCGACGAACCAGGTGACCACCGCGACGACCGCGGGGCGGATCAGGTCCACGTCACTCGACCTCCCGTTCGGGGTACGGACGGCGAGCGCCCGGGGCGCCGCGCACCTTCCATGGTCCCCATCAGTGGTTCCCCGCATCCGTGCAGTCGGGATAGTCGATCCAGTGCCGCTCCCCGTCGCTGCCCGGCGCGTCGAGGATCTGCGCCTTCATCGTCTTGGCCTGTGCCGAGGTGACCGCCAGGTTGAACCCGACGCCCTTGCCGAACGGGAGCGTGGCGTTGAACTCGTTCGCCTGGTCCTTGGTCTCGGCGTCGGTCTTCCAGCCCATCGCGCGGTCGTAGATGAGCTTGTCGAACGGGTCGGCGTTGGCCGGCGGCGGAGCGGCGGTCGGCTTGTCGTCCGGGATGCCGGGCACCGCGCCGGTCTTCGGGAACACCTCGTTCACGACCTCCGGCGGCATCTCCAGGCCGTGGTTCTTCAGCCAGTTCTCGCCGATCTGCTGGTTGGCGGGGTCGTCGAGGGCGAAGTTGATCTGGATGACCTCGGTGTGCAGCTTGCCATCGCTGTGCGTGTCGCTGTAGCCGCCGCCCGCGGACTTGTTGCCCTTGCCGCGGTCCTTGCCGTTGACCTCGACACCGCGGTTCAGGCTGCCCTTGTCGCCGTAGGTGATGACGTAGCGGATGTTGCGCAGCTTCCCGGACTTGTCGTCACGCGTGACGCGGGTGGTGTTGCTGTAGTCGTATGTCGCGGTGGCGCCGACGTTCACGCTTCCGCCGCGCTTGGTATCGGTGGGCTTCTTCGTGCCCGTGCGGTCGACGCCGATCGTGTAGGTGCCGGAGGTCGTGTGGTACGTCGCGGTCGCCGGGAGGATGTTGCCCTGCGGGTCCTGGTAGATGTTCCAGTGCTCGACGGTCACCGTGTGCGCCTGGGTGGTGCCCACCGTGGCGCCGTTCGGAAGGAGGTACTTGCCGGGCGACTGGAGCTTCTTGTCCAGGTTGATGGGGATCGAGCCCTCGCCCTTGCCCTGCGCCGTGCCCTCGGCGAAGGTGATCGTCGGGTCGATCGCCATCTTCGGCGGCCAGTCGAGCCCCTTCTGGTGCGCCATGATCTTGTACGCCTCCCAGACCCCGAAGCCGCCGCCGCCCATGCCGCCGCCCGGGTCCGGTGCCTGCAACGCCTGGAGATACATCTGCCAGAGATCCAGCCCATCGTGGAACTTCTTGTACTGATCCGGCGTCAGCCGGTACATGTCACCGTAATTGAGGCTGAGGCCGCCGCCTACGTCGATCTTCTTGCCGCCTTTGGCCTTCTCCAGATCGATGCCGGCATCGCCGGAATTGACGTACGCGACGTAAATGTAGTGCTTGACCTTCCCGTCGAGGTCCTCTTCGCGGGAGTCGTACCTGATCTCCTTGAAGCCCGCACCGATCTTGAAGACCAGGAAGCTCATTCCGTAGTTGTACCCGTTGGACTCCATCGAGCTCAGGCACCATTGCGGATTGGTGTCGATCTTGTTTCCGCCGGTCTGGTCCTTGCATTTCGATGCGTCGCCGCCGTTGACGATCTCGCAGATGACCCGGGATACGCCATCACTCACGGACGTTCCGACGATCGGGCTCAGCCCCGCGACGATGACCGCGGCGAGCACACCGAGGGCAAGCCACTGCGCGAAGGACGAACCACGATCGCCATACACCCGCCGACGGATCAGCATGGCCGACCGCCTCCTCACCCCCGCGCCGATTTGAGCTACTTGAGCTTTAGTCGGGACGCTACACAGCGGAGTTTTCGGAGGGCAGGGCCCTACGTATCAAAGGGGGCCCAAGTAACTTGGGCCCCCTCGTCCGAATTGAGGACGGATGATGTTGGTCAGGAGTTGGTCAGAAGTACGATTCCCGGTCGCGCGTGAACCGCATCCAGAGCAGGTCCGCGCCCACCCATCCGGCCGCTCCGCCCACGCAGGCGAACAGGACGGACATCACCAGACCGGACAACGCGGCGGGTCCGCCCGCGCCGAGGACCGTCGCAAGGAGGATCATCAGCACGGGCACCGGCAGCACCGCCACGAGGTGGCGGACCCGGTTCTCCCGGTGCGGTCGGGTGTGCGCGCCGGCGGCGGCACCGGCGATGAGCGCGTACGCCACCAGCAGCGGCAGGTACAGCCACAGCACCCGGCCGAACAGCGAGCCGAACGCGCCCTGGTCGCCGCCGGCGCGGCCGAGCAGCGCGGTCAGCCACATCGCGGCCACCCAGCCGGCGATCCCGGCCAGCCATGAGCGAACGAGATCCATGATCAGTATCCGTCCAGTCGCCAGTCGTGCTCCTTCGGCGCCTTCGACGCCTCGCAGGCCGGGAAGTCGAGGTACTTACGATGGCCGTCGACGGGCGGGCCCAGGTACTTCGCCTTGTCGGTCACCTTTCTCAGGTGGCTCGTGTCGCGGCTGATCGGCCCGATACCGATGCTCCCCTGGCTTTCCGTGTTGTCGCCTTCCCACGCCCAGTCCTTGCCTTTCTCGTACATCATTCTGTCGAGCGGATCGGCGTCGGGCCCGGGGTCGTCGGTCACCGCCTCGGTCTTTCCGGTGATCGCGTTGAGGATCGGCATCGGAAGGACCTTCCCGTGCTGGTCGATGTAGTCGCGGGCGACCTTCTGCTGGCTTTCGGCGTCGTTCTTCGAGAGCGGGTCCGTGGCGTCGTTCGGGTCGTCGAAATTGAGCTGCGTGAAGCGGGTCACCTCACTTGTCGTCGAACCGTTCACCTTTCCGGAGACCAGTCCGGCCTTGGAATCGACGCCGCCTTGCCAGCCGTTCTCGTACGTCGTGATCCAGCGGATGTTCGCGACCGTTCCGTCCGGGTTGTACATGTACCGGATCGTGGACGTCCATTTGTATTTCTGGCCGCCATGGCCGCCCACCTCCGCCGCGCCCGGGACCTCGACGCTCCCGTTCACACTGGGATCGATCTCGCCGCTGAGCTTGTAGGAAATCGAATCGTTGTCCCAGTAGCGGTTCTTCTTCGGGTCCCAGAGATGCCATTTCTCGTGGATCACGTCACGGTCGAGCTTTCCGGTCACGCCCTCGCCGAACTTGACGTTCACGAACTCCAGCGGGATGTCCACCTCGAGGTTCCCGCCGACCTGCACGCCGTAGCCGGTCGTCTCCGCATGGATCACCGGCTCCTTCAGCTTGACCTCGCCGCCGTCGAACGGGTTCCAGAAGCGCCAGCTCGCCGGGTTGTGCTCGTTGACGTTATTGCGGAGCGTGTCCACCCATTTGTTGGCCTCGTCGTCGCTCTGGAACTGGTACGTATCGCCGATCGACGCGTGCGCGTTCCCGCCGAGGCTCACGTAGTCGCCGGCCTTGACCTCCGCCGTGCCCTTCTTGTCCTTGGGCATGATGGTGATCCACACCTCGCCGTTCGCGAGCTTCTCCCACATCAGCGAGTAGTTCGTGGCGTAGTTGATCTTGAAGACCTTGAGGTCGAGGCTCCCCGAGACGCCACTGCCGCGGGTGTCGATCAGGGCATCGCAGTAGACGGGCAGGTAGTTGGGCTGCTCAGGCTTCTGCTCGCCGCCGATCGTGTCGCATGGGCCCTTGCCCAGGGTGACGATGCGGCAGACCACGATCTTGACGCCCTCGGCGAAGGTCCCGCCCAGACTCGCCGTCGCGAGCAGCGCGACGATGAGCGCCGCCAGCACGCCCATCGCGAGGTATTCCAGCGTTAACCCACCGCGCTCCCGCGCGTCACGCGATCGTCTGTCCGGTCGTGGGCCCCTGGGCGGCGGTTCCGCGTATCCGCCTGGTGGGCTCGCCCTCACCCTTCTCCGCGCCATGCCCCACCTTGCCCGGTGGGCCACAAATGCCGTCCACGGATTTGAGCAAGATGTGAGACTCGACACCCGATCTTGAGTCTCCGGGCCTATACGGGGCCCCGGAATCCGAGGCCCCGTGCCCGAGTGGGCGGCGGCGGGTCAGTGGTAGAAGTGCCGGGTGCCGGTGAAGTAGAGCGTGATGCCCGCCGCGCCCGCCGCCTCGATGACGTCCTCGTCGCGGATGGAGCCGCCCGGTTCGACGACCGCGCGGACGCCCCCGGCGGTCAGCACCTCAAGGCCGTCGGCGAAGGGGAAGAACGCGTCGCTCGCGGCTACCGAACCGGCGGCGCGGTCGCCGGCGCGGTTGACCGCGAGGCGGGCCGAGTCGACCCGGTTGACCTGGCCCATGCCGACGCCCACGGTGGCGCCGTCGGCGGCGAGCAGGATCGCGTTGGACTTCACGGCGCGGATCGCCCGCCAGGCGAACGCCAGGTCGGCCAGGGTGGCGGGGTCGGCGGCCTCGCCGGTCTTCAGCTCCCACGCGGCGGGGTCGTCGCCGGGGGCGTCGACGAGGTCGGCGCGCTGGACGAGCAGGCCGCCGTCGATGCGCCGCCATTCGTCGCGCGGCTCAGCGGACAGCGGACCGCAGCGCAGCAGGCGGATGTTCTTCTTGCGGGTCAGGACGTCCAGCGCGCCGTCGTCGAACCCCGGGGCCACGACGACCTCGGTGAAGATCTCCGCGACCTGCTCGGCCATCGCCACCGAGACGGGGCGGTTCGTGGCGATGACGCCGCCGTACGCCGAGACGGGGTCGCAGGCGTGCGCCTTGCGGTGCGCCTCCGCGATGTCGCCGCCGACCGCGATGCCGCACGGGTTCGCGTGCTTGATGATCGCGACGCAGGGCTCGCCGAAGTCGTACGCGGCGCGGCGCGCGGCGTCGGTGTCGACGTAGTTGTTGTACGACATCTCCTTGCCGTGCACCTGCTCGGCGTCGGCGAGGCCGCCGGAAGCCGAGGAGTACAGCGCGGCGGGCTGGTGCGGGTTCTCGCCGTAGCGCAGCGGGGTCTTGCGGTGCTCCGCGAACCCGATGAAGTCCGGCCAGCCGGTCTCCGCGGCGCTGTCGTCGGGGGCGTAGGAGGCGGCGAACCAGGACGCCACGGCCGCGTCGTACTCGGCGGTGTGGGCGTACGCGCGGGCGGCGAGGCGCTTGCGCTGCTCCAGCGTGAACCCGCCGGAGGCGATCGCGGCCAGGACGTCGGAGTACGCGCCCGGGTCGACGACGACCGCGACGTTGGCGTGGTTCTTCGCCGCTGCGCGCACCATGGCGGGGCCGCCGATGTCGATCTGCTCGACGCAGTCGTCGGGCTCCGCGCCGGACGCGACGGTCTGCGTGAACGGGTAGAGGTTCGAGATCAGCAGCTCGAACGGTTCGACGTCGAGCTCGTCGAGCTGCTGGACGTGCTCGGGGTTGCGCCGGTCGGCCAGCAGGCCCGCGTGGATGCGCGGGTGCAGGGTCTTGACCCGGCCGTCGAGGCACTCGGGGAACCCGGTCAGCTTCTCGACCTTGCTCACCGGCACGCCCGCGTCGGCGATGCGCGCGGCCGTGGAGCCGGTGGAGACGATCTGGATCCCGGCCTGGTGCAGGCCGCGGGCCAGGTCCTCGATCCCGGACTTGTCGTACACGCTGATCAACGCGCGGCGAATGGAGATCTGGGTCACCGGCCGATCCTTACCTTCCTGCCGTTGTGGGTCCAGCCGTCGCGCGCCATGCGGCCCACGACGTCGACGAGCAGTGTGCGCTCGACGGTCTTGATTCTCTCGTGCAACACGGCCTCGTCGTCACTTTCGGCGACCTCTACGGCACGCTGGGCGATGATCGGCCCGGTGTCCACCCCCGAGTCGACCAGGTGGACGGTGCATCCGGTGACCCGCACGCCGTACGCCAGGGCGTCGCGCACCGCGTGCGCGCCGGGGAATGCCGGCAGCAGCGCCGGATGGGTGTTGACGACGGTGAACCGGTCGAGGAAGCGGGGGCCGAGCAGCTTCATGAACCCCGCCGACACGACGAGATCGGGTTCGTACGCGGCGACGGCGCCGGTCAGCGCGGTGTCCCAGGCGTCGCGGTCGGGGTGGGCGCGGACCTGCTCCACGAAGACCGGCAGGCCCGCGGCCTTCGCGCGGTCGAGGCCGCCGGTGCCGTGGCGGTCGGCGCCGACCGCGACCACCTCGGCGCCGTAGCCGCCGGCGCGGGCGGCGTCGAGGAGCGCCTGGAGGTTGGAACCGGTACCCGAGACGAGGACGACGAGCCGTCGCGTCACGAGCCGTCTCCGGACGGGCGCCTTGGCATGGGCGTGGTGCTCCTCGGGAGCGCTGGGTCAAGGACGGCGGACGCACCGAAACGCGTCGGTAGGGTGCAACCGTTGGTCCTCACGATAGTCGGCAGGCCGGTGACGTGCCCAGCCGACCCGTGCCGAATGGAGAGCCCGTGTCGCAGCCCAATCCACCTGACGGCGGCGACGGACCGGCGCCCGGCAAGTCCCCGGCCGGAACGCGGCCCGCCGAGCGCGGCGGGATGTACGCCCTGTTCCTTGGATTGATGGCCGTCGTGCTCGCCATTGAGATCATGAACCTGATGATGAGCGCGCCGCCGCTGGTGGTGCTCGCGCCCATCGCGGGGGTGGCCGCGGTGGTGCTGGGTGTGCGGGCGCGGCGGCGGGCGCGGGCGAACGACCGGCGCGCGCCCGGCTCGGTGGGCGGCATCACGTTCGGCATCATCGGGCTGGCCTTCAGCGTGCTGCTCTTCGCCTCGCTGGCGGCCGTGTGGCCGGAGTTCAGCGCGTTCCGTACCTGCACCGAGGGCGCGAACACCATCACCGCGCAGAGCGCCTGCAACAAGACGTTCACCGAGGACCTCCGCAAACGCGCCGGCCTGCCGCCCGGCTCGCTGCCCAGCCTCGACCCCGGCGGCTTCGCGGGCTGACCGGCCCGGCTCGGCCGCGGGCCGGGCAGGAATCAAGATGCGCGGGCGGGCGCCCGGCGGCGACGATACCGGGATGCTGGACTCGTACCGCCCGGTGCTCGCGCGGCCGGCGATCCGGGCGGCGCTGCCCGGCCTGGGGCTGTCCGCCGTCGGCGACGGGATGACCGGGGTGGCCGTGCCGTGGCTGGCCATCAGGCTGGCGCCGCACGGCGGTGGCGGCGCGCTGGCCGGGCTCGCCGTGGCCGCGTTCACCCTTCCCGGGGTGGTGCTCGCCGCGCCGCTCGCCCGGTGGCTCGGCCACCGCGACGGGCGGTGGCTGCTGATCGCCAACGCGGTGGCGCGCGGCGGATGCCTCGCCGCGGTGCCCGCCGCCGCCGCGATGGGCGCGCTCACCCCGGCGGTCTACGTCACGCTGCTGGCGTGCTCGTCGGTGCTCTACGCGTGGTCGGGGGCGGGCAAGGCCACGATGGTCGCCGAGCTGGCGCCCGGCGACCGGCTGCGCAGCGCGAACTCCCTACTCGGCACCCTCGACTGGCTGGCGCTGCTCGCCGGGCCGGCGCTCGGCGGCGTGCTGATCGCGGCGATCGGGGCGCCTGCCGTCCTCGGGATCGACGCGCTGACCTGGCTGCTGCTCGGCGCCACGCTGACCTGGACGCGCCGCCGCTGGCCGCCCGAGCCGCCCCAGGACGACGACCCGCGACCGGCGCGCGGCGCGGGCCTGCTGCGGGCGCTGGCGGGCAACCCGCGGATCCTCGCGCTGATCACGCTCTCCTTCGTCTTCTACCTGCTCTACGGCCCGGTCGAGGTGGCGCTGCCCGTCTATGTGGCCGACACGGGCTCGGCCCAGTTGCTCGGCGTCTTCTGGACGCTGCTGGCCGCAGGCGGGCTGGTCGGCGCGCTGTTGACCGGGGCGCTGCGGCGGCTGCCGCTCTGGCCCGCGGCCATCACGATCGTGGCCGGGTGGGGCGTGACGCTGCTGCCGCTCGGGCTCGGCGCGTCGCTGCCCATCGCCCTCGCGGCCTTCTGCGCCGGCGGGCTGATCTACGCGCCGTACGGGCCGCTCGCGCGCACGCTGCTCCAGCGGGAATCGCCGCCGCACCTGCTGGCGCGCACATCCGCAGCGTGGTCCGCCGTGGTGAACCTCGCGCCGCCGCTCGGCACCTTGATCGCCGGGCCGTTCGTGACGACCGTCGGCGCGCACGTGACCCTCCTGTGGTCGGCCGTCGCCACGATCGCCCTCGCGATCGCCGCGGCCGCCGTACGGATCTCGCGCGCCGCGCACCGGCCGTAGGGCGGTCTCACGGGCCGTCCGGCCGGCGCATCACGAGGTCGAGCGGCGGCCACGGCGGACCCATTCGCAGGGCGCCGAGGAGCAGGCGGGCCGCTCGCCGCTTCTCCGGGAACTGGTCGCCCGGATCCCAGCGCCACGCGGCGACCATGGCGAGGACGAGGCCCCGGCACTCGCTCAGCAGGGCTTCGTCGGCGCCGGCATAGCGCTCGGGCACGTCTTCGGGGACATGGGCGAGGTCGAACTCGACGGGTCCGCGGCAGCAGGTCTCGAAGTCGATGAACACCGGTCCGTACGGCGTGCCGAGCACGTTGCCCGGATGCGGCTCGCCGTGCAGGGGCTGCTCGGCGGCGCCGTGGCCGGCGATGGCCCGTCTGCGGCTCCGCAGCGAGGTGACGAGCAGTTCCCGATCCGCGTCGGCGAGCTCCGGGGTGAGGTCGGCGCTCTCCACGAGGCGCTGCGCCTCGTCCACCCGATCGGTGAAGTGCGGCGTCCGGACGTCGAGCTCGCGCATGCCGGCGTGCAGCCGCTCCAGCGCGTCCGCGTAGTCGCCCGGCGCAACCTCCCCGGCCATGGCGGGTCCGTAGTAGGTCCACAGTGTGACGACGAAGCCGTCACGCTCGTGGACCCGCGGGTCCACTCGGGGGTCGAGGGCGGCCACCGGGCTCCGCGTTTCGGCCAGCCGCCGGGCGAGCCCGATCTCGAACCGCGCGACCTGCTGCGCTTCCGGCGCGACGCGGGCGACGACGTCACACGGCAGCAGGCGCAGCGTGAGCTTGTTCGAGTTGTGGAGAACGACCGCGTCGTCGACGGGCAGGCCGAGCGCCGCGACGATCGACGTGGCCGCGGCCAGCGCGCGCCGGACCTCAGGTGCCCGCATCCAGCCGGTCTCCTCACCGCTACGGTCCCCGTGGATCACTTTCACAGGCTGATGACGGCGCCCTCGGTGGCCACGCTGATCGGCCCGGCGAAGGCCGTGGAGGCCCGGCGCACCGCGGCCGACGGGTCGGCGTCCGGGTGCAGGTGGGTGAGCACGAGCTGGCGTACGCCCCCCTCGTGCGCGTACGCCCCGGCCTGCTTCGGCGTGGACACCGAGGTGAAGGCGCGCGCTCCGGGCAGCGACAGGAAGGCCTCGGCCAGCAGGGTGTCGGCGCCGTCGGCGATCCGTACGGTGCCGGGGCCGGGGCCGGTGTCGGAGGTGTAGGCGAACGTGCGGCCGCCGAGGTCGGCGCGCAGCCCGAAGCTCGGCATGCCGTGGTGGGTGGCCACCGCGGTGTACGGGGTGCCGCCCAGGTCGTGCACCGCGCCGTCTTCGAGATCGTGGATCTCGAAGACCTCGGCGACCTCCTCGCCGAGGAACGCGTCGAACACCGCGGCCCAGCCCGGCGGGCCGTAGACCGGCAGGCGGTCCGTGCCTACGTCGCCGTACGCCATGGCCTGGAACGCCATCAGGAGGTCGGCGCAGTGGTCGGGGTGCAGGTGGGTGAGCCAGACGGCGTCGACGTCGGCGAGCGGGCCGCGGCGGAGCAGGCGCTCGAACGTGCCGGTGCCGGCGTCGATCCAGACGCGGCCGCCGTTCGCGGTGAGCAGGTAGCCGGAGCAGGCGCGGCCGGCGTCGGACCAGCCGCCGCTGCATCCGAGGACGTCCAGCGTCGCGTCGTGCGGCTCAGTCGGGGTCATCGGCGAACGGGTCGACGTAGATGCGGTGGCCGCTGGGGTCGACGGACTCGTCGACGATGTCCGCGCGGTCCGCCTCGGCGGCGGGCGGTTCGGCGGCGCGCTCGCGTGAGCGTACGAGCAGCCAGTTGCACAGCCACGCGGTCACCGCGGCCGCGACCCCCACCTCCAGCGCGCTGACCAGGCCCACCTGCCAGGCGGACGGGCCGACCAGGGCCATCCGGTGGCCGCCGAGCGGTCCGCCGGAGAACGCCGCGAGGCCGCCGCTGATCAGGCCGGTGATCAGGCCGCACGCGAACCCCCACAGGGGCGCCGCCTCCAGCACCGGTGTGGGCGCGGCGCGCACGAGCAGGATGCCGGCGAACACGCCGCCGACGAACGGCGCGGCGAGCATGACCAGCGAGATCGCGGGCGCGGGACCCGGCTCGGGTACCGCCGCGAGCAGCGGGAACGTGGGCATCGATCCGATGATCACGCCGGTCGGGGCCACGATCGTGCCGGAGCCGATCGCGAACCCCGGGCCCACGGCGTACGCCAGGCCCCACAGGACGGCGTTCGGGAGGTACGCGATCTGGAGCAGGACGAGCAGGATGCCCCCGACGAGCCCGGGGGCGAGGTCGGAGGTGAGCCGCGCGGCGGCCGGGGCGTGCACGGCCAGGGAGGCGCCGCTGAGCACCGCGCCGGCGACGACCAGGACGGACGCGGCGCCGAACGAGCCGATCACCAGGGATCGCGGCCGGTCGGGCAGCAGCCCGAGGAACCCCTTGAACCCGCGGCTCGGCGCCACGACGCGGGCCGCGCCGATGCCGCCGGCGATGAACGCCACCAGGAAGCTGGTGATCATCGCCTGGAGGATCGACGGCTGCACGAGGGGCGTACGGGCCAGCAGGGCGGCCAGCGTCGCGATGACGGTGTACGGCACGGCGAGGCCGAGCGCGGCCAGCGCGGCGTGGCGCAGCCGGTGGCCGTCGATGGCCCGCGCCACGGCGGCGCCCGCCCGGCACAGCAGCGCGCCCGGCAGGACGACCAGGCCGAGCGGGAGCATGCCCACGCGCCCGGTGGGGAGCGCGAACCCGGCGTGGTGCGCGACGAGCCAGACCTGCACGGCCGTACGGAACACGCCGGGCAGGCCCGCGCCGAGGCTGACGACGTGCGGCGCGGCGATCCAGCCGAGAAGTGTGACGGTGGTGAGCGTGGCCATGCCCAGCGCCGCCGCCGACAGCGCGGCCACCGCACCGGCGGCGATCAACTGCCGTGCGGGGTTGGGTACGCCGGTCGCGGCGCGCTCGTCGGAGACCGTCAGGGCCACGACGTCAGATCCTCCCAGCCCCCCGGCCCCCCGGCACGCCACCACGCCGGATTGGCCCGGCTTTGGCCGAACCCAGCCCATCCCCCGCTCTCCGGCAGCCGCGCCCGGACACGCGAGGGGGTGCGTACGGCCCAGCCCATCCCCCTGCCCTCCCGCAGCCAGGCCCGGACGCATGAGGGGGCGCGTACGGCCTGGCCGTACGCGCCCCTCAGTTCCGGGGTTTCCCCGGGTAAATCAGCGGTTGCGCATGAGTTCGCGCATGAGGTCCGCGGTCTCGCTGGGGGTCTTGCCCACGCGGACGCCGACCTTCTCCAGGGCCTCCTTCTTGGCCTGGGCGGTGCCGGAGGAGCCGCTGACGATGGCGCCGGCGTGGCCCATCGTCTTGCCCTCGGGGGCGGTGAAGCCCGCTACGTAGCCGACGACCGGCTTCGTCACGTTGTCGGAGATGTACGCCGCGGCGCGCTCCTCGGCGTCGCCGCCGATCTCGCCGATCATGACGATCGCGTCGGTGCCCGGGTCGTCCTGGAACGCCTTCAGGCAGTCGATGTGGGTCGTGCCGATGACCGGGTCGCCGCCGATGCCCACACAGGTGGAGAACCCGATGTCGCGCAGTTCGTACATCATCTGGTACGTCAGCGTGCCGGACTTCGACACCAGGCCGATGCGGCCGGACGTCGTGATGTCGGACGGGATGATGCCGGCGTTCGACTCCCCGGGCGTGATCACGCCGGGGCAGTTCGGGCCGATGATGCGTGTCTTGCCGCCCTTGGCCAGGTTGTGCGCCCAGAACACGGTGGAGTCGTGCACCGGGATGCCCTCGGTGATGATCACGCAGAGGCCGATTCCGGCGTCGACGGCCTCGATCACGGCGTCCTTGGTGAACTTCGGCGGTACGAAGATCACGGTGACGTCGGCGCCCGTCGCGGCCATGCCCTCGGCGACCGAGCCGAAGACGGGCACGGAGGTGCCGTCGAAGTCCAGCGTCTGGCCGGCCTTGCGCGGGTTCACGCCGCCGACGACCTGCGAGCCGGACTTGAGCATGCGGCTCGTGTGCTTCATGCCCTCCGACCCGGTCATGCCCTGGACGAGGACCTTGCTGTCCTTGTTGAGAAAGATCGACATGGGTCCTCTCCTACTTCCCCGCGCCGGCGAGCTCGGCGGCCTTGTCGGCCGCGCCGTCCATCGTGCCCACCTGCTGGACGAGCGGGTGGTTCGCCTCCGTCAGGATGCGGCGGCCCTCTTCGGCGTTGTTGCCGTCGAGGCGGACGACGAGCGGCTTGTCGACGGTCTCGCCCTTGGACTTCAGGAGGTCCAGCGCCTGCACGATGCCGTTCGCGACCGCGTCGCAGGCGGTGATGCCGCCGAACACGTTGACGAAGACCGAGCGCACGGCCGGGTCGGACAGGATGATCTCCAGCCCGTTGGCCATGACCTCGGCGGAGGCGCCGCCCCCGATGTCGAGGAAGTTGGCGGGCTTGACGTTGCTGTGCCGCTCACCGGCGTACGCCACGACGTCGAGCGTGGACATGACCAGCCCCGCGCCGTTGCCGATGATGCCGACCTCGCCGTCGAGCTTGACGTAGTTGAGGTGCTTGGCCTTGGCGCGCGCCTCCAGCGGGTCCGTGGACGAGGTGTCCGCGAACTTGCCGTGGTCCTGGCGGAAGTCGGCGTTGTCGTCCAGCGTGACCTTGCCGTCGAGCGCCTTCACCTGGCCGTCGGAGGTGAGGATCATCGGGTTGACCTCGACCAGCGTGGCGTCCTCGTCGACGAAGACGGCCCACAGCCGCTCGACGATCTCCGCCGCGCCCGCGACGGCCGCCTCGGGGTAGCCGCCCGCCTTGACGATCTCGGTGGCGGTCGCACGGTCGACGCCGTCGATCGCCGACACCGGGACCTGCGCCACCGCCTGCGGGTTCGTGGCCGCGACCTCTTCGATCTCCATGCCGCCCTGCGAGGAGCAGATCGACAGGAACGTACGGTTCGCGCGGTCGAGCAGGAACGAGAAGTAGTACTCCTCGGCGATGTCCGACGCTTCCTCCACGAGCACCTTGTGCACCGTGTGGCCCTTGATATCCATTCCGAGGATCTGGCGCGCCTTCTCCTCGGCGTCGGCCGGTCCGTCGGCCACCTTCACGCCGCCGGCCTTGCCCCGGCCGCCGGCCTTCACCTGGGCCTTGACCACGACCTTGGGGGTGCCAGCCGCGGCGAACTCCTCCGCGATCGTGCGCGCCGCTTCCGGCGTGTCGGCTACCCGCCCCTTCGGCACGGCGACGCCGTATTCCGCGAAGAGTTCCTTCGCCTGATGTTCGAACAGGTCCACGAGGGTCCGTCCCTTGTCACTCGACTTTCCTGATTCACCCGGGGCGTCTCCTCCCGCCCCGCGCGCGTCGGAACACTGCGGACGCGGAGGGACACATCCCGGACGGAGAATTCGCTGAACCGAGAGCCTAGTCTCTCCGAGGGACTGATCACTGAGCGGGCCGACGAGATGACGGTGTCTCCGGAGCCCGCTGTCGGACGGAGCGCGATGTCAGCGAGGAGGCGGCGGGCCGGGTGGACCGCCATTTGCGTGATGGTCGCGCTCCTGGCGACCACCCTCGCCGCGTCGCCGCCGCATCCGGGCCCGTCGCCGTTCACCAGCGCCGGGCTGATCGGCTCGGCGACGCTCCCCGGCGCGCACACCCCCATCGACCGCGACCTCGCCGCGCACTCCGCGTACCTCGCCGGCACGTCCGTCCTCGCCCTGCCCGGCGGCCGGGCGCGGCTGATACCGCCCGGCGGCACCGAGCCCGTGACGCTGCCGAGGAACGATCCCCGGGTGACCGCGGCCGTGTCGGCGGACCGCGCCTGGCTGGCGTCCGGGCGCGTGCCGGGCCGCACACCGTACGAACGGTCGGCGGCCACCCGCGCCCTGCTGGACCTGCGGCTGCTGACCTCGCCGAACGGCGCGTGCGTCGCGTCGTGGGCGCCGAACTGGAACTACGTCTGGCCCCGTGACGGCGCGTTCGCGGTGGCCGCGTTCTCCGCTACGGGCCACCGCGTGGAGGCGCGCCGCATCCTGTCGTTCCTGGCCTCCGTGCAGGCGTCCGACGGCCTGTGGGCGGCGCGCTACCAGCCGGACGGCTCGCCGGTCACCGACGGCCGCACGCTCCAGCTCGACGCGATCGGCTGGATCCTGTGGGGCGCCTGGTACTACACGGTCACCGATCCGCGGCACGACCCCGCGACGCTGCGGAGCCTGTGGCCGATGGTGGCCCGCGCCGCCGACCGCGCGGCCTCCCTTGTCGGGCCGGACGGCCTGCCGCCCGCGTCGTCCGACTACTGGGAGCGCGCTCCGGAGACCGAGACGCACCCCGGCCTGCCGACGCTCGGGGTGGTCGCGCCGCTGCGCGCGGGCCTGCGCGCGGCCGCCGACCTGGCGCACCGCGCCGGGAGCGGCGCCGAGGCCGGCGAATGGGGGCAGGCGGCCGTACGCCTCGACCACGCCATCGAGGCCGACTACGCGCCGTACGGCTATCCGCGCCAGCCGGCGCCGGGATCGACGCCGGACAGCGCGGTGACATTCCTCGCACCGCCGTTCGCGCCCGCCTCGCCGCGGGTCGCGCGGGCCGTCGAGGCGACGGGCGGCCGGCTGCGCATGCCGAACGGCGGTGTCCTGCCCGGCGCGAACTGGCCGGGCAGCCGGGCGGAGTCGTGGACACCGGAGACCGCGATGTTCGGCCTGGCGGAGACCGCGTCCGGCGACCGCTCGGCGGCGGCGCCGTGGATGCGATGGGTGCTGGCGCACCGCACCGCGTTCGGCTCGTTCCCCGAGCGCGTGGACGACCACGACCGCCCGGCGTCGGTCGCGCCGCTCGGCTGGACGTCCGCCACGATGCTGCTGGCCCTGACGGCGCAGCGGGAGAGCCTGCCGATCCCCCCGGTCCCCCGCGGCGGCCCGCAGTCCACGAACTGAGGCCGTGCGCACCCGCTCAGCCGGCCGCGCGGAACCACGCGTTGCTGGCCGGGAGGTACTGGAGCACGACGGCCGCGACCACGAACGGGATCGGCACCACGCCGGCGAGCATGACGACGCCGAGGCCGGTCAGCCAGCCCCGCGTGCTCCGGCTGGCGTACCGCAGGCGGTTGGCGACGCACAGGCAGACGATGGCCGCCATGCCCGGTACGGTGCCGCGCGCCATGCCGCCGTCCGTAGCGCCGGGGGCGTTCAGGAGGAGCAGGACGCAGACCGCAAGCGTGAGCACACCGGTGCAGATCCACAGCGCCACCGCGGCCGTCACCTGCGCGGGCGGCGGTAGCTGCCGGTCGGACACGGGTCACCTCGCCGGAGAGCGGATCGGGGCTCCCAGGGTGGACCGGCCGTACGGGACCGGTCCCCGTGCGTCAGGCCGCGGCGCGCAGCTCCTTGTTGACCCATTCGACGATCTCGGTGGTCGTCGCGCCCGGGGTGAAGACCTTCGCCACGCCGAGGCGGGTGAGCTCGGGGATGTCGCCGTCGGGGATGATGCCGCCGCCGAACACCACGATGTCCGCCGCGTCGCGCTCCTTCAGCAGCTCGATGACCTTCGCGAACAGCGTCATGTGCGCGCCGGAGAGCACGGACAGGCCGATCGCGTCGGCGTCCTCCTGGATGGCGGCCTCGACGATCTGCTCCGGCGTCTGGTGCAGCCCGGTGTAGATCACCTCGAGGCCGGCGTCGCGCAGGGCGCGGGCGACCACCTTCGCGCCACGGTCGTGCCCGTCCAGGCCCGGCTTCGCGACGATGACCCGGATCGGAGAGTTCGTGACACTGCCCGGCATGGCGCCTCCCGCCAAAATGACGACGTTCTCGTTCGCAGGTTAGCGAGTCCTCCGGGGTCCGCCGTCATGTGGGGCGCGCCACATCGCCCAAGATCGTGATCCGGCCGCGATCCGCGGACGCGAGGATCGTCCGCGATGTCCGTACGCGAGGCGCCGATCTCCCTGGCCCGCCCGCGGCCCCGCCGGGGCTGCCTGGGCGCGCTCGGCTTTGTGGCCGTCGGTGTGCTGATCTGCGCGATCGCCGCCACCGCGCTGACCTGGACGCATACCGTACGCACCCGGCAGTGGCACCCGTACGGCGCGAAGGGCCCGGTGGTCACCGTGTGGCGCGCGTACACCTGGGCGGGCGGGCTCCACGACGGCCTGCTCGGCGGCCACGACCGCTACGAGATGCGGGCGGGCGCCGACCCCTCGGGCCGCTCCGGAGATGACGTCCCGGTGCCACGCGGCTTCGGCCCGCGCCACGACGACCTCGCCAAGGTCACCGTCACCGGCGACGCCCACGGCGTCACGGTCACCTTCCCGGGCAAGGAGCACGCGTTCGTTCCCAAGGCGCGTCTTAAGGCCCGCTGAACGCCGGGTGATGAGTCACCGTTTATTACGCATTACGGATTAATATCCGATCGGCTGCGCTAGCCTCCGCGCCATGGAAATCGCCAGGAAAATAGGACGGCGCCGGGGGCGCGTCGTGGCTGCGGCCGCGGCCATATCGCTCCTGGCCTCGGGCTTAATAGCGGTGGCTACGGCGCCGGCCCAGGCCGGCTCCATCGAGGACCACAGGCCGGCCACCTACAACATGCAGGGCAGCAACCAGGGCAGCAAATGGACCTCTGACGTCGAGCGCCTGACCGCGGACCACGACGTCGTCGCGCTCCAGGAGGCCGGTTCCCGGCCGAACATGGCCGACGGCCAGACGGTCGCGCAGGACCAGTACGGCAGCGTGCAGGTCTACCGCTGGAACATCGGCACGGACGCCAACCCGGTGGTCCGCCAGGTCTACTACATGCAGACCGACCGGAATCCGAGCGCACCCGACGGGGGCCGGGTCAACCTCGCGATCGTCACGCCGCACGAGGCCGACGAGGTGTTCATCGTCCGGCCCGGGTTCCCCGGAACCCGCGCGGCGTTCGGCATCCGCATCGGCCAGACGATCTTCTACACGCTGCACGGGGCGTCCGGCAGCGGCAACGACGACAGCCGGCTGCTGAACGCGATGAACGGCCAGGCCGGCCAGTACGACTGGGTCGCGCTCGGCGACTTCAACCGCGAGCCGCATCGGTGGAACCCCTCGGGCAGCGCCCAGGGCGACCCCAACTTCAACAACAGCTACCCGGTGCTCCCGGGGCGCAGCCGCATCTACTCCTCCGGCGTGGCCACCCACCAGTCGGGCCACGAGCTGGACTACGCGGTGGCCAGCCGGCCGCTTCCCGACGACTGGGGCGGCAGCCTGCCGCTCGGCGGCCTGTCCTCCGACCACTTCCCGGTGGCCGTCGGGCCCCTGCCGCCCGGCGCCAAGGGCCTCAGCAAGGTCCTGGTCAGCGCGCGGTCGGGCATGGGCCTCGGCACCACGAACGCACCGCGGATCAACAAGACCCGCGCCTTCGGGTTCGCCGGCATCGGCAAGAAGGTCCAGCGGTGGTCCCTGCGGCGCACCGGCAACGGCAACTACAACGTCGTCAACGAGGCCAGCGGCCAGTGCCTCTACCAGGAGCCCTTCCAGATCGCCATCCACCCGGCGCCGAACCTCAGCGGCCAGGTGTTCGTCTCCGACTGCGCGGCGAGCGGCTTCTCCCAGCAGTGGCGGCTGGTCAACTCGACGGTCCACTCCGGCTACATGTCGCTCGTCAACGCGGACTCCAACCAGTGCCTGGACGTCTCGGACAGCGGCTGGGTCAGCGGCCAGTTGTGCGGCGGCGGTACCGACCTGAGCCAGATCTGGATGGCGGGCCCGCCAGGACCGTCGGCGTACGACGGCCAGCCCCTCGGCGAGGGGCCGCCTCCGCCCAATGACGGGCGGACCGACGTGACGTGGAGCCTGTCGCCGCAGAACGGCACCGAGGCGGCGCACAACTACGACACGATGATCAACACGCTGCGTACGGCGGCCGGCAACCACGGGTTCCGCGGCAACGTCAACCAGACCGCGAGCGACCCGAACCGCATCGAGAGCCTCCAGGTCGACCTGCCGGGCCCGTCGGGGCAGACCTATCCCGTCACGCTGTACTTCACCGCCCACGACACCCGCCTGCGCGGATGGGCCAACGGCACCGAGCTCTTCCAGTTCAACGACTGGGACCTGGGGAGCCGCCTGCACCGCGACGCCACGACGCTGAACCTCGCCGGGGACTACCACTCGCTGCAGGCGGCGTTCGTCGGCTCGGCCGGCGGCGCGCAGCCGGACACCGCCGAGGCACCGCAGCGCTCGATCAGCTCCAGCAGGATCGTCAACGCGCTGTTCAACCTGTACGCGCCCCGCGGCACACGCGAGGTGTCGGGCGCCGCGCTGACCATCGGCACCGTCATCACCGAGGCCGCCCACTACGGCGCGGTCTCGCACGTCTCGATGGACGCGCTCGGCGACGACAACGCCGACAACGCCCATCAGATCAACGACACGGAGTACGCGCTGTACAACGACTGGGACCGGATCTCCACGTACGCGCACAACGTCACCAGCAACCCGAACACCCAGCCGCTCGGGCTCACCGACATCGGCCAGACACTGAGGAGCTTCGACGACGTCGCCAACTACGTGGCCATGATCAGTTGACCGGATGACCTGATCGGCCCGATGGGGGGCGTCCGCCGGACCGGCGGGCGCCTCTCATTTCGCCGCTACAGCTTCTCGATGGGGGCGTGCGCGAGGATGAGCCGCTTCACGCCGGTCTCGCCGCCGAAGTCGACCGAGGCGATGGACTTCTCGCCCGCGCCGTCGACCGTCACGACCGTGCCGAGGCCGTACGCGTCGTGGGTCACCTTGTCGCCCCCGGAGAGGCTGGGGATGGGCTTCGACGGCTTGGCCGGGCCCCGGCGCGGCCCGGGGCGCGACCACGCGGGGGCGTCGGCGTGCTCGGCCTTCTTCCACTCCGTGAGGTCGGTGGGCAGTTCGTCGAGGAAGCGGGACGGCGGGTTGTACGCCGGGGCGCCCCAGGCGCTGCGCATCGTGGCGCGGCTGAGGTAGAGGCGCTCGCGGGCGCGGGTGATCCCGACGTACGCCAGGCGGCGCTCCTCCTCCAGGGCCTTGGGGTCGCCCAGCGACCGCATGTGCGGGAACACGCCGTCTTCCATGCCGGTCAGGAACACGACGGGGAACTCCAGGCCCTTCGCCGTGTGCAGCGTCATGAGCGTGACCACGCCGTCGCCCTCGCCGTCGGCGGGGAGCTGGTCGGCGTCGGCGACCAGGGAGATCTGCTCCAGGAACTCCACGAGCGTGGGATCGGTCTCGCGCTCGGCGGCGCGCTCTTCGTATTCTCGGGCGACCGCGACCATTTCGTGCAGGTTGTCGACGCGGCTTTCGTCCTGCGGGTCGCGCGACTCGGTCAGCTCCGCGAGGTAGCCCGTACGCTCCAGGATGGCCTCGGCGAGGTCGGCCGGCGGCATTCCGGAGTCGGCCAGGCCGCCGAGCTCGTCCATGACCGCGACGAACTCGCGGATGGAGTTCAGCGAGCGGGTGGCGATGCCGGGGGCGTCGTCGGCGCGGCGCAGGGCCTCGGCGAAGGTGATGCGCTCGCGCGAGGCCAGCGCCTCGACGCACGCCTCCGCGCGGTCGCCGATGCCGCGCTTCGGTACGTTCAGGATGCGCCGCATCGACACCGTGTCGGCCGGGTTGGACAGCACGCGGAGGTACGCCAGGAGGTCGCGGACCTCGCGGCGCTCGTAGAACCGCACGCCGCCGATCACCTTGTACGGCAGGCCGACGCGGATGAAGATCTCCTCGAACACGCGGGACTGCGCGTTCGTACGGTAGAAGACCGCGACGTCGCTGGGCTTGCAGGCGCCCTCGTCGGTCAGCCGGTCGACCTCCTCGGCGACGAACTGGGCCTCGTCGTGCTCCGTGTCGGCTATGTAGCCGCTGATCAGGGGGCCGCTGCCGGCGTCGGTCCAGAGGTTCTTGGGCTTGCGGTCGCTGTTGCGCGAGATCAGGGCGTTCGCCGCGGACAGGATGTTCTGCGTGGAGCGGTAGTTCTGCTCCAGCAGGATCACCCGGGCGTCGGGGTAGTCGCGCTCGAACTCCAGGATGTTGCGGATCGTGGCGCCGCGGAAGGCGTAGATCGACTGGTCGGCGTCGCCGACGACGCAGAGGTCGGCCGGCGGCACCTCGGAGCCCTCGCGGACGAGGTCGCCGTCGGCAGTGCGCGCCTCCTGACGGCCGACCAGCTCCCTGATCAGGATGTACTGCGCGTGGTTGGTGTCCTGGTACTCGTCGACGAGGACGTGGCGGAAGCGGCGCCTGTAGTGTTCCGCGACGTCGGGGAAGACCTGGAACAGCGTGACCGTGAGCATGATCAGGTCGTCGAAGTCGACCGCGCCGGCCTGGTGGAGCCGCGCCTGGTACATCTCGTACGCCTCGGCGAGGGTGCGCTCCATGTGGGTGTTCGCGCGCGCCTTGGCGGTCTCGTAGTCGATCAGCTCGTTCTTCATGTTGCTGACCTGCGCCGCGAACGACTTCGGCGGGTAGCGCTTGGGGTCGAGGTCGAGCTCGCGGCAGACCAGCGCCATCAGCCGCTGCGCGTCGGCCTGGTCGTAGATGGAGAAGCTCGTCGGGTATCCGAGCCGCTTCGCCTCGCGGCGCATGATGCGCACGCAGGCGGAGTGGAACGTCATGACCCACATGGCGCGCGCACGGGGGCCCACCAGCGCCCCGACGCGTTCCTTCATCTCCCCGGCGGCCTTGTTCGTGAACGTGATCGCCAGGATCTGCCCGGGCGAGACCTCGCGCTCGTCGAGCAGGTAGGCGATGCGGTGGGTCAGGACGCGCGTCTTGCCGGACCCGGCGCCGGCCACGATGAGCAGCGGACCGGAGTCGTGCGTCACCGCGGCCCGCTGCTGCGGGTTCAGGCCGTCGAGGAGGGAATCGGACACCCTTCCAGCCTATGGGCCACCACCGACAGATCGCAGCCGTACGCCACCCCGCCACGGCTTCCCGTACGGCCCACGGCGGCCGCACGGGGACGTCAGCGCAGCTCGACGGGGCGAGTGCGGCGGTCCCCACGGAGGCCGTACGGGGACGTCAGCGCAGCTCGACGGGGCCGAGTGCGGCGGTCAGCACAGCTCTACGACGCCGAGCACGGCGTTCACCGCAGCTCGACGGGGCCGTTCGGGGTGTCGAGCGTCGCGGCCAGGGCGGGGGTGTCCGCCTGCTGGACCTCCAGCGCGACGCCGAGGGTGGCCAGCGCGGCCCGTACGGCCTCCGGCCTCGGGTGCCAGGCGCGCAGCCCCGTCAGGCGGCATCCGCCGGGCGCGCTCGCGGCCGGGGACGCGGTGCCGCCCCAGTCGATGAGGAACGGCACGAGCCCGTCGAACATCAGCATGTCCGGCGGCGTCAGCCGCCACCGCAGCTCCACCCCGTCGGGCCGGGCGCGGCTCATCCACCGCGGCTCCCCGAGGTTCACCCCCGCCGCACGCGCGGCGGCCACGGAGGCGTCCAGGTCATCGGGCCGGCAGGCGTACGTGACGAGCCGCGGTGCGTCCAACGCGTCCACCAGGAACGGCCGCGCGCCATCCGGCTCGGGCTGCTCCGGGTCCGGCCCGATGACCTCGAGGTACGTCCCCTCGCCCAGCCCCATCAGCGCGTTCCGCGTCCCCAGCCCCGGATGCGCCCCGCCCGCGACGGGCCGCACCCCGGTCGCCCGCGCCACCAGCTCCACCCCGGCACCGAGCTCCGGCGCCGCCAGCACCAGATGATCCACCGCCATGCTCATACGAACCACGGTAACCAGCCCCCGGTCAGGCCCACGTCCCGACGAACCCGTGAACCCCGCACGAGCCCATGCCGAGGCTGATCGCGCCGGCCTGGAACGCCCCCGTCGCCATGTCGTAACGGCCCAGGTCGACGTCGAAGTCCGTACGGTCACCGGTCCGCACATCACGCGCCATGGCCGCCCAGTACGCCGTGGCGGCGCGGAACTCCGCGGTCGTACGGGCGAAGCGCCGGGCCACGCTGACGGCCACGACGCCGGCGAGCGGTGTCGACTACCGGTTCCGCCATCGTCACGTGTGCACGGCGGGAGCGGTGGGCGGTGGCAGGATCAGGCCGTGCGGGTGGTCAGGCGGCGTACGGACAGGGCGATGACCGGGATGACCAGGAGACCCGCTACCGCGTTCAGGCCCGGGAAGCCGATGACGCCGAGGATCACGCCGGACAGGCCGCCGCCCACCGCGCCCATGAGGTTCATCAGGAGGTCGGAGAAGCCCTGGGCGCCGGGGCGGTCGGCGGGGTCGACGGACTCCGCCAGGAGGGTGGCGCCCGAGACGGTGCCGCAGGACCAGCCGAGGCCGATGAGGATCATGCCGACGGCGACCTGGGTGTCGGACATCGCGGCGGTGCCCGCGGTGATCACGGCGACCACCATGATGCCCTGGCCGACGAGGATGATCGTGATGCGGCCGAGGCGGTCGGACAGCCAGCCGACCAGGGGCGACAGGGCGTACATGCCGGCGATGTGGACGCTGATGGTCAGCCCGACGATCGTCAGCGTGGCGCCGTGGCCCTTCATGTGGACCGGGGTCATGGCCATCACCGAGACCATGATCGCGTGGCTCAGCGCGACCGTGACCAGGGCGAGCGTGGCCCCACGCGAGCGGCGGATGGCGTCGAACGCGGCGCGCAGCGGCGGCGGGCCGGTGGTTCCCGCGCCCGCCGCGTTCCGTACGCGCTGGGCCGTGAGCAGCGGGTCGGGCCGCAGCCGCCACCACATGAACAGGCCGGACAGCACGAACGCGGCCGTGGAGATGGCGAACGGGCCGGCCAGCACGGGGATGCCAAGCACGTGGGCCACCACGGCGCCGGGCTCGTTGAGGTTCGGGCCGAGCACGGAGCCGATCGTGGTGGCCCAGACGACCATCGAGAGGTCACGCGCGCGCTTGTCGGGCCGGGCGAGGTCGGTGGCGGTGAAGCGCGACTGGAGGTTGGTGGCCGACCCGGAGCCGAACAGCGCCATGCCGAAGAGCATCAGCGGGAACATCCGCGCCGCGGCCGCGGCGATCACCACGAGCCCGCCCACCGACGCGAGCGCCCACCCGAAGCCGAGGGAGACCCGGCGCCCGCGGCGCGCGGCCATGCGCGCGAGCGGCAGCGCGCAGACGGCCGCGCCGAGCGTGGTCATGGTGGTGGCCATGCCCGCCCACGACTGCGACCCGGACAGCTCCAAGGCGAGCACGGCGCCCACCGACAGCGCCGACCCGATGCCGACGCCGCCGATGATCTGCGCCACGACCAGGGTGCGCAGGGTGTGCCGCTGGGCTGCTTCGACATCGGGAACGGGGGCATCGGTCCGTTCCAACGGCTTCACCACGCGTTCGGGTCCCCTCACCTAGGCCGTACGGGCAACCCTTCACATATACCGGCCGAGTAGGACAAATGGAACGCGCCAACCTTTGTTCTGCTAACGATCTTCCGCGACGTACTTGCTGCCGCGCGACCACGAGGCGACGGCGGCTACCAGGCACGCGCCGATCGCGAACGCGAACGCGATGTGCAGGCCCGAGTCGAACGGGCCCGAGATGAGGTTCGGGAAGAACTCGCGCCCGGTCAGGATGGCGGCCTGGCCGTGCGGCAGGTTGTGCAGGACGTGCTGCCCGACGAGGTGCTGGACCGGGTTGTAGCCGAGGAACGCGGCGAACAGGATCGACACCGGCGGGAGGTTCGCCACGGACTGCGCCACATCCGTCGGCACGCCGTGCGCGGTCAGCCCGGACAGCATGGTGTGCGGCAGGACCGCGGCCAGCCCGGCGATCATCAGCGAGAAGAACGTGCCCACGGAGAACACCTGCGCGGAGTTCTGGAACGTGGAGTTCATGCCGCCGCCCGCGCCGCGGTGCTGCGCGGGGAGGCTGTTCATCACGGCGGCGCGGTTGGGCGACGCGAAGCAGCCCATCGACAGCCCGTTGAGGAAGAGGATCAGCGCGAACAGCGGGTACGGGAAGTCGATCGGCAGCAGTTCGAGCAGGACGAAGCTCACCGCGGCGCCCACCATGCCGCCGGTCGCGAACCACCGCGGCCCGAAGCGGTCGGAGAGGTAGCCGGACACCGGTCCCGCGGTGAGGAACCCCACCGTCAGCGGCAGCATGTAGATGCCGGCCCACAGCGGCGTCGACTCGAAGCTGTAGCCGTGCAGCGGCAGCCAGATGCCCTGCAGCCAGATGATCAGCATGAACATCAGCCCGCCGCGCCCGACGGCCGACAGGAACGTCGACAGCGTGCCGAACGTGAACGCGCGTATTCGGAACAGCGGTATCCGGAACATCGGATGGGTCACCCGCGACTCGATCACCACGAACGCGGCGAGCAGCACGATGCCGACGGCCAGCGAGATGATCACGAGCGGGCTGCCCCACCCCATGGCGCTGTTCCCGTACGGCCGGATGCCGCTCGTGATGCCGATCATCACCAGGATTAGCCCGACGGCGAACGTGACGTTGCCCAGCCAGTCGATCGGCTCACGGCGGCGCTGGCCCTGGTCGCGCAGCTTGAGGTAGG
Organism: Streptosporangiaceae bacterium; assembly: GCA_036502625.1. GTDB lineage: Bacteria > Actinomycetota > Actinomycetes > Streptosporangiales > Streptosporangiaceae > DASXYG01. The sequence goes on along the minus strand of DASXYG010000002.1, from coordinate 89,877 downwards.
CCCACACGGTGCCGAACAGGCCGAGCGGCACGGAGATCAGGAAGACCAGCCGCCAGTTGATCGGCGCGAGCAGCCCGCCGAGGATCAGGCCGATGAACGTGCCGCTGATGCCGGCGACGTTGTTGATGCCCAGCGCGAGCCCGCGCTGGTGGGACGGGAACGCGTCGGTGAGGATGGCCGCCGAGTTGCCGACGAGGAACGCACCGCCGACGCCCTGCACGACGCGCCAGACCAGCAGCCAGACGGCGCCGGGACGGCCGACCATCCAGTCGACGGTGAGCATCAGGGACGCGAACGTGTAGACCACGAAGCCGAGGTTGTACATCCGTACACGCCCGAAGAGGTCGCCGAGCCGGCCGAGGCTGACGACCAGGACGCTGCTGGTCACGAGGTAGCCGAGGATCATCCACAGCAGGTAGAAGCTGTTCTCCGGGACCAGCGGGTCCAGGTGGATGCCGCGGAAGATGTCCGGCATCGCGATCAGCATGATCGACGAGTCGATGGTGGCGAGGAGCACGCCCACCGTCGTATTGCTGAGAGCGATCCATTTGTACCGGTCCGAGGCGCCGGCCCGGGGACCGGTCGCCGTGCTCTGGTCGATCGCCACGCACCCTCCAGGGGGTGAGATGTTTCGCGTGGCTAACGAGTTTACGCCAGAGATCTTTCGCTAGACTAACGACATGGCGCCGGTACGTCAGGTCTTGCGATGGCTGTACGCCTCGCGTGCGGCGTCGGCGACCGCGTCAAGCCCGGCGCCGGTGGCCGCCGCCGCCGCGGCAGCCACCGCGCCCTCGACGAACGGCGCGTCGGCGAAGCGCACCGAGCGCTCGGTCTCCGCGATGTACGTACGCGCGGTCAGCACGGAGCTGCCGATGTCGGCGATCAGTACGGCGCCGGCGCCCCGGTCGGCGGCCTCCACGGCCCGCTCGACGAACTCGAACGACGTGCCGAGCCCGCCGTCGACGTCGCCGCCCGCGGGCACGACCGCGATGCGGCCCACGCCGATCTCCCTGGCGAGGTCGGCCGTGCCCTCGGCGAGCACCCTGCTGTGCGAGACGAGCACCAGCCCGACCAGCGATTCAGCCATCATCAGCCCCCGTGGCCTCCGCGAGCGCGCTCCACAGCAGCGCCGTCGATGCCGCACCGGGGTCCTCGTGGCCCGCGCTGCGCTCCCCCAGATAGCTGGCCCGCCCCTTGTGGGCGACCAGCGGAATCGTAGCCTCCGCTCCCGCTCGCGCCGCCTCGGCGGCCCGTTCCACCGCCGCGGGCAGGCTCGCGCCCTCGGCGAGGGCGCCGCGCAGCGCCGTGACGGCCGGGTCGAGCGCGTCGACCATCGTCTTGTCGCCGTCGGCGGCGCCGCCGAGCTCGCGTACGGCCGCGACACCCGCGGCGAGCGCGTCCGCCAGGTCGTCCGGGCCGACGACGGGCGCGTCGGGCAGGGCCTTGGCCGTACGCCGCAGGAACGTTCCGAACAGCGGGCCGGACGCACCGCCCGTCGCGGAGACCAGCGCGCTTCCCGCGCCGGTCAGCACCCCGCGCGGCGTGTCGGCGCCGTCGGCCTTCTCGGCCGCGGCGGCGAACCCGCGCGTGAGGTTGCGGCCGTGGTCGCCGTCGCCGATGGCGGTGTCGAGCTCGGTCAGGCGGTCGGCCGCGCCGCCGATCAGCCGGGCGGAGGCGGTGATCCAGGCGGCGGCACGCGCCGCGTCGAACGCCCCTGGCGACTCGGCCATCAGCGGCCCCAGCGCAGCGCCGGGGTGCGCACGGGCGCGTCCCACAACCTCATGAGGTCCTCCGTCAGCCGACACACGGTGATCGAGAATCCGGCCATGTCCAGGCTCGTCACGTAGTTGCCGACGAGGTTACGGCTGATCGTAACGTTATGGCGAGCGCACCAGTCGGCGACTTCGGCGTACGCGATGTAAAGCTCGGACAACGGTGTGCCGCCCATGCCGTTGACCAGCACGAGGAGCCGTCCGTCCAGCGGCTTCGCGTCGTGCAGCGATTCCATGGCCGTGGCGGTGAGCTCGCGCGCGGTGGCCATCGCGCCGCGCCTGCGGCCCGGTTCGCCGTGGATGCCGACGCCGATCTCGATCTCGTCCTCGGCGAGCTCGAACCCGGGGCGCCCCGCGGTGGGCACGGTGCCCGCGCGCAGCGCGATGCCGAACGACGCGGACCGCTCGTTGACCTCGGCGGCGATCGCCGCGCAGGCGTCCAGGCCCGCGCCCTCCTCGGCGAGCGCGCCGGCGATCTTCTCGACGAACACGGTGGCGCCGGTGCCGCGCCGTCCCGCGGTGTGCGTGCTGTCCTCCACCGCGACGTCGTCGTCGACGACGACCGTGGCCACCGCGATGTCCTCGTCGTCGGCGAGGTCGGCGGCCATGCGGAAGTTGAGCACGTCACCGGTGTAGTTCTTGACGATGTGCAGCACCCCGTGGCCGCCGTCGGCCGCCTTGGTGGCGGCGAGGATCTGGTCCGGCACGGGCGAGGTGAAGACGTCGCCGGGGCAGGCGGCGTCGAGCATGCCGTAGCCGACGAACCCGGCGTGCAGCGGCTCGTGGCCCGAACCGCCGCCGGAGACCAGCCCGATCTTGCCGAGGCGGATGGCCTCGCCGCGGGCCACGAACCCGTTCTTGGCGTCCACCCGCAGCTCGGGATGTGCGGCGGCGAGGCCGCGGAGCGTGTCGGCCACGACGTCTTCGGGAGCGTTGATGATCTTCTTCATCCGCCTGCCTCCTGAACGAGCTACACCGTGGTCCTCATAGCACCACCGCCAACGTCCAATAGCGAGACGTACGCGCCACAACACCGGATTACCGGGGCACGAACCCCCGGCGTACGGTGCCGGGTCGCGGGGATGTCGTACGGCCGACCTACGATGAGCGGGTGCTTTCCGACAACGAGATCTCCCGTGTCCTGGTGGTCGCCGCCCACCCCGACGACATCGACTTCGGCTCGGCGGGCACGATCGCGTCGTTCGCCGACAAGGGGTTCGACGTCTCGTACCTCCTGGTCACCTCCGGCGACGCGGGCGGGTTCGACCCCGCGGTGCCGCGCGCGGAGATCCCCGCCATCCGCCAGGCCGAGCAGACGGCCGCCGCCAAGCAGCTCGGCGTGTCCGACGTCCGGTTCCTCGGCTACTCCGACGGCCGCGTCGAGCCCACACTCGAGCTGCGGCGCGACATCGCGCGGGTGATCCGCCAGGTCAGGCCCGACCGCATCCTGCTGCCCACCCCGGAGCGCAACTACGAGCGCATGGCGCCCAGCCACCCGGACCACCGCGCTGTCGGCTCCGCCGCGCTCGACGCCGTCTATCCCGACGCCCGCAACCCGTTCGCCCACCCCGAGCTGGCCGCCGAGGGCCTCGAGGCGTGGACCGTCCGCGAGATCTGGATGAACGGCGGCCCGAGCCCGAACCACTTCCCCGACGTCACGGAGATGTTCGACAAGAAGCTCGCCGCCCTCCGGGCGCACGTCAGCCAGGTGGTCAACATCGGCGACCTCGAGGGCATGCTGCGCGGCTGGATGGGCGCCACCGCGCGCGCCGGCGGGCTGCCCGAGGGCCGCCTCGCCGAGGCGTTCCAGGTGATCGACAGCGCGTAGCGGTCCGTACGGCTAGCGCGCGGGCGGCGAGAGCCGGGTCGTCACGCCGATGCGGTTCCACGCGTTGATCGCCACCGCCATCGCGATGACCTGCGCGAGCTCCTCGTCGCTGAACCGCAGCGCCGCCTCGTCGTACACCTCGTCCGGCACATGGGTGTCCGCGAGCAGCGTGACCGACTCGGTCAGCGCGAGCGCGGCGCGTTCACGCTCGGTGAAGTACGGCGTCTCGCGCCACGCGGCGAGCGTGTTCAGCCGGTGCGCCTGCTCGCCCTTCGCGAGCGCGTCCTGTGTGTGCATGTCCAGGCAGAACGCGCAGCCGTTGAGCTGCGACGCACGGATCTTGATCAGTTCGAGCAGGAGCGGGTCGAGGCCCGCGGACGCCGCCTGGTCGAGCGCGTTCATCGCCTTGTAGAACGCCGGGCTGAGCTTCGGCAGGTCGAGCCTGCGCTGCGGCGCCCGTACGGGCGTGTCCGCCGTATCCGCTGAGGTCATGCGGCCACGCTACGACGCGGTGTCGTACGCACGGGAGACCATTCGCGGTCCCGCGTCGTGCACCACCGGCGGCGGCTGAGATGGTTGCCGTATGGAGCGACCCATCACCGTCGTGACCGGCGGAAGCCGCGGCATCGGCGCGGCCACCTGCGAGCGGCTCGCCACCGACGGCCACGACCTCGTGATCGGCTACCACGCGGCCGCGGACGCCGCCGAGGGCGTGGCCGAGACGGTGCGCGCGGCGGGCGCGCGGTGCGTCACCGTACGCGCCGACACCGCGTCAGAGGATGACGTCGACGCCCTCTTCGACGCGGCGCGGAGCCTCGGCCGCGTGACCGGGCTGGTGAACAACGCGGGCGTCACCGGGCCCGTCGGGAAGCTGGTCGACGCCGACGCGCCGGGCATCCGCCGCATGCTCGACGTCAACGTCCTCGGCGTCCTGCTGGCCGCGCGCCGCGCCGCGCGCGACATGGCCGGGCACGGCGGCGCGATCGTGAACCTGTCCTCCGGCGCGGCCACCCTGGGCAGCCCCGGCGAGTACGTCCACTACGCGGCGTCCAAGGCCGCGGTCGACACGATCACCATCGGCCTGTCGAAGGAGCTGGCGGAGGACGGCATCCGCGTCAACGCGGTCTCCCCCGGCGTCGTGTGGACCGACATCCACGCCGACCCGGGCCGCCCCGAGCGGATCGCCAAGGTGGTGCCGATGCGCCGCGCGGGCGAGCCGTACGAGATCGCCGCGGCGGTCGCGTGGCTGCTCTCCCCCGACGCGTCGTACGCCACGGGCGCCAACATCCGCGTCGCGGGCGGCCGCTGACGCCTCAGGCGACCGTGCCGATGTCGAGGAACCCGGGTTTGCGCAGCTCCCGGGTCACCGCGCGCGACTCCTCCGACGAGACGCCCGCGTCGATCGCGTCGGCGAGCTGTGCGCGCAGGTCGAGCGGCAGCGCGCGGCCGTCCGAGGCGACCAGGGGGTAGCGGACGCGGCGGCCGTCGTCGTCGCCGGACGCGACCAGCGTGGGCACCGGCCCGGCGTGGCGGCTCCAGACGGACGTGTGGCGGATGCGCAGGACGCGCGCGGTGGCCAGGTCGCAGCCGCGCATACGGAACGGGCCGCGTACCCACAGGACCGTGCCGTCGAGCCAGGCGGCGTGGCGGACCTCGCGCAGCGCCAGCCAGGCGAGCCCGTAGCAGACGGCGGCGAGGACCGGGAGCGCGAGCGCCTGTCGTCCGGGATCGGTGAACAGGCCGGCCGCGGCGCTGATGAACCCGCCCGCGCACAGCAGCGCCAGCAGCCCGACGACCGCCGCCTTCCCCACCGACGCCGCGGGCACATCGCCTTCCCCCAGGCGCACGCCGGGCGGCTCGGGCCCTCCCGCTGACAGCCGCATGACGGGAGCATACGGCCGTACGCGGCGGGGCGGTCTCAAACCAGCTTGCGGCTGGTGGCCCAGTGGGAGAGCTCGTGGCGGTTGGACAACTGGAGCTTCCGCAGCACCGACGAGACGTGCGTCTCGACGGTCTTCACCGAGATGAACAGCTCCTTGGCGATCTCCTTGTACGCGTAGCCGCGGGCGATCAGCCGCAGGACCTCGCGTTCCCGCTGGGTGAGGCGGTCGAGCTCGGGGTCGATCGCGGGCGCGTCGGTGGCCGCGAACGCGTCGAGGACGAACCCGGCCAGGCGCGGCGAGAACACCGCGTCGCCCTCGGCCACCCGGCCGATGGCGCTGGTCAGCTCGGTGCCGGTGATCGTCTTCGTGACGTAGCCGCGCGCGCCGCCGCGGACGACGCCGATGACGTCCTCAGCGGCGTCGGACACCGAGAGCGCGAGGAAGCGGATCTCGGAATGGCCGGGCAGCACGCGGCGCAGCACCTCGACGCCGCCGCCCCCCGGCAGGTGCACGTCGAGCAGCACGACGCGCGGCTCCGTCTCGGTGATCACCTCGACGGCGCTGTCGACGTCCCACGCCTCGCCGATCACCTCGACGGTGTCGCCGAGCTCGGCGCGCACGCCGCTGCGGAACAACCGGTGGTCGTCCACGATCACCACGCGCACGGTCGCCCGCTCGGGCGTCTCGGCTGTCATCGCAGGCTCCGTCTCTGCCGTGTCCGCAATCTCGGGGAGGCCGTCGCCTCGACCGTACCCCCCGGCGTACGCCAGTCCGTCACCTGTCGCGTCACTCGTCACGCTTCACCACCAGCTCCACCTCGGTGCCCTCCCCCGGCGCGGTGCGGATGCGCGCCGACCCGCCGTTGCGCTCCATGCGGCCGACGATCGACTGGCGGACGCCCATGCGGTCGTCGGGGATCACCGACATGTCGAACCCGTTGCCGCGGTCGCGTACGAAGATCGTCACCTGCTCCGGCTCCACCTCGGCGAACACCGACACCGACGGGGCGCCGGAGTACTTCGCCGCGTTGACCATGGCCTCGCGCGCGGCCTGGAGCGCCGCGCCGAGCCGGTCGTCGAGCGGGCAGTCGCCCACGCTCACCGCCTCGATGGGCAGCCCGTGGGCCTCCTCGACCTGCGCGGCGGTCTTCTCGACGGCGGCGGCCAGCGTGGCGTCCGCGTCGGCCTTCGGCTGGTAGAGCCAGGTGCGCAGCTCGCGTTCCTGCGCGCGGGCCAGCCGCTGCACCTCGCGCGGGTCGTCGGCGTTGCGCTGGATCAGCGTCAGGGTGTGCAGCACGGAGTCGTGGACGTGCGCGGCAACTTCGGCGCGCTCCTGCGACCTGATGCGCTCGCCGCGCTCCTTGTACAGTTCGCTGACCAGCCGCATGATCCACGGCGCCGCGACCAGGCCGAGGCCGATCAGGATGACGCCGGTGGCGGCCAGGCTGCGGCCCGCCTGCGCGAGCTGCCCGCTGCCGAGCAGGAACCCGAGGATGCCGCCGGCCACGAGCACGACCCCGACGATGCTGCGCAGCCACGTGCGGCGGATCTGCTTGGTGGTCGTCCGCGCCCACTGCTCGCGCTGGTCGGGCCCGGCCTGCTGCCACAGGATGGCGCCGCCCGCGGCGCCCGCGACGACCGGCCACAGCGCGATGCTCGACAGGCCGCCGACGAGCAGCCCGAGGAAGACGATGCCCACGGTGAGCGCGGCGTACGTGGCGAGCTGGGTGTAGTCGCGCCCGGCCTTCGCGGCCTCGCGGTCGTGCGGCAGCAGGATCCACAGCGCGACGTAGAGGGCCACGCCGAGCCCGCCCGCGAGCACGAGCAGCACGAACGCGAGCCGTACGACCAGGGTGTCGAGGCCGAGGTGGCGCGCGAGGCCGACGCAGACGCCCGCCACGATGCGGCCGTCGGGGGCGCGCCGGATGCGCGGGGCCCCGCCGGGCGTCGTCTCGCTCACCGTGCCCGCTTCCCTGGTCGTCGTCGCGCCGAGCGCTCCGTAGCGTGCCTGTCCAACGTTCATCATCGCCGATCCTCGCGCGGGTGCGGCGCACGCGCATCAGGGACGCACCCCCGGCTGCCCCTGGTCCGCGTTCAGGGTCGGATCAGGGGGTTCCCGGATGCACCGCGTGGCCGTGACCGGCCACCATGGGGACATGACCAAGCGGAGGCACCCATGACCGCGGGCCCTGGCGACACCGACACGGCCGGCGGCACCGGCGGCACGGGCGGCGGCACGGGCACGGGTACGGCGGGCACGGCGCGTGCGTTCCGGCCCGTCCAGCGCGGCGGCGGCGACGCGCGCCTGATCGGCGGCGTGTGCGCGGGCCTCGGGCGGGCCACCGGCATCGACCCGATCGTGTTCCGCGTGGCCGTCGTGGTGCTCACGGTGGGCGGCGGCGTGGGCGTGCTGGTGTACGCCGCGGGCTGGCTGCTGATGCCCGCCGAGGACCAGCCCGCGTCGCTGATCGAGGGCTGGTCCGGGCGGCGGTACACCGCGTCGAACGTCCTCTCCCTGCTCAGCGCCATCGTGGCCGCCGGTTTCCTGCTGAGCCTGATCGGCGGGCCGGGCGGCGCGACGCTGGTCACGCTGGTCGTCCTGGCGCTGGGCGTGCTGACCGCGCAGAAGCGCGGCGTCGACCTCGGCGGCGTGCTGCGGAGCCTGCCCGACCAGGTGCGCGGCCGTCCCGCGTCACCGGACGAGGCCGCGCCCGCGGCGAGCATGGCCGGCACGGACGCGCCGCCGCGGCCCGGACCCCCGCCGGTGCGCCCCGACGGGCTGATCGACCTGGGCGCGTACGGACGCGGCCCGCACACGGCGCAGCCCGCGGGACCGGACGACCCGGCCACCGGGTTCGGCCCGTACGAGCCGCCGGTCGCGCCGCAGCGTGCGCGCCGCGGCGGCAGCGGCTGGCCCGCGTCCCTGTTCTTCCTGGCCGCGTGCGGCGCGTGCGTGTGGGCGATGGCGGTCACCGCGCCGACGTACGGCTGGTACGCGACCGTGACCTGGGGTTACGGCGCCGCGGTCGCGATGATCGTGATCGGCGTCGGCCTCGTGGTCGGCGCCTGGTTCGGCCGTACGCGGTCGCTGGTGTTCTGGGGTGTCGTCCTGGCGGGCGTGCTGGTCGCGCTGCCGATGATCGGCACCGGGTCGGTGAAGGAGATCCACACGGTCTGGCGGCCGACGACCGTCGCGCAGGCGTCCCGGCCGGTGCATCTCGGCTTCGGCGCCGGGAAGTACGACCTCACGCGGGTGCCGTTCAAGCCGGGCACGGCGGCGTCCGTCACCGCGGACATGAACACCGGCTACGTCGTGGTGGTCGTGCCGCGCGGCGCGCGGGTGCACGTGACCGGGGCCGTCGCGGTCGGCGGTGTCCACGCGGGGGACGACACCGACCAGCGCAGCGGGCGCCGCATCGACGTCACCCTGGGGCCGAAGGCGAAGAGCGCACCCGAGATCGATGTTCATCTGCGAGGCACGACCGGCTACATGGAGGTGCGCCGTGCGGCATAAGACCGAACCGGGGACGCTGGTCGCGGGGCTGCTGTTCTGCGTCTTCGGCGGGCTCTATCTGGTCGCGAACGTACGGGGCTGGCATCTGCCGTGGATATGGCTGCTTCCCGCGCTGCTCGTCGGGCTGGGGATCGCCGGACTTGTCGGGATCGTGGCGCGCGGCCACCGCCGGTAGCCGGAACACGTTTTCCACAACACGGATCCAGGGTCTGGCGTGACCTCGGACACACGACCTAGCGTGACAGTGTCACTCCATCACCGGGAGGCACCCATGGCACGCGTTTCCGTGACCGTCGACGGTGTCCGCTGCGACGACGACGTCGAACCTCGACTCCTACTGGTCCACTACCTGCGAGACCGCCTAGGCAAGGTTGGCACGCCGATCGGTTGCGACACGACCAACTGTGGCGCGTGCACGGTCCTGCTCGACGGCGTCAGCGTCAAGAGCTGTTCCGTCCTCGCCGTCCAGGCCGACGGCAGCGAGATCACCACCATCGAAGGCCTGGCCGAGAACGGCGAGCTGCATCCCGTGCAGCGCGCCTTCCACGACCAGCACGCCCTCCAGTGCGGCTACTGCACGCCCGGCATGATCATGGCCTCGGTCGACCTCCTGCGGGACAACCCGCGGCCGAGCGAGGGCGAGATCCGCGAGGGCCTCGAGGGCAACCTCTGCCGCTGCACCGGCTACCAGAACATCGTCCGCGCCGTCCGCCAGGCGGCCGACGAAATGGCGCCGGCGAGCGCCGAGGTCCCCGCCCAGGCATCGGGAGGTGCGGCATGACCGCGCTCGAACCGGAGACAACCCACGAGATCGGCCAGGCGCGCCGCCGCAAGGAGGACGCCCGCCTGATCACCGGCCGTACGAACTGGACCGACAACATCCAGCTCCCCGGCCTGATGCACGTCGCGTTCCTGCGCAGCCCGCAGGCCCACGCCCGCATCACCTCGGTCGACGTCAGCGCCGCCAAGGAGCGCCCCGGCGTGATCGCCGCGTTCAGCGGCGCCGACTTCGCCGCCGAGCAGGGCAGCCTGCCCTGCGCCTGGCCCGTCACCGAGGACATCGTGATCCCCGACCACCCGCCGATGGCCGTCGACGAGGTGTGCTACGTAGGCGAGGCCGTGGCCTGCGTCGTCGCCCGCGACCGCTACTCCGCGGCCGACGCGCTCGACGCGATCGAGGTCGACTACGAACCCCTGCCCCCCGTGCTGAACATGGAGGAGGCGGTCGCCGAGGGCGCCGCCCTCGTCCACGCCGACAAGGGCACGAACACGTCGTTCCACTTCGTCATGGAGAACGGCGACATGGACGCCGCGTTCGCCGGCGCCGACGTCGTCATCGACCGCACGTTCGTCCAGCAGCGGCTGATCCCGGCGGCGATGGAGCCGCGCGCCGTGGTGTGCGCCCCGGTCGGCGATGAGTACACCCTGTGGTCGGCGACCCAGATCCCGCACGTCCTGCGGGTCATGCTCGCCATGGTCACCGGCATCCCGGAGCACAAGCTCCGCGTCATCGCGCCCGACGTCGGCGGCGGCTTCGGCTCGAAGCTCCAGGTCACCGCCGAAGAGGTGCTGGCGCTGCTGATCGCGAAGCGGCTCGGCCGCCCGGTGAAGTGGACCGAGTCGCGCAGCGAGGGGTTCATGACGACCCACCACGGCCGCGACCAGATCCAGCACCTCCGCCTGGCCGCCGACCGCGACGGCCGGCTGCGCGGCTTCCACGTCCGCCTCCTGGCCGACATGGGCGCCTACCTCATGCTCGTCACGCCCGGCGTGCCGCTGCTCGGCGCCTTCATGTTCAACGCCATCTACAAGATGGACGCCTACACCTTCGACTGCACCGGCGTCCTCACCACCAAGATGCCCACCGACGCCTACCGCGGCGCGGGCCGCCCCGAGGCCACGTTCGGCGTCGAGCGCATGATGGACGAGCTCGCCGCCGAGCTCGCCATGGACCCCATGGAGCTGCGCCGCCGCAACTGGATCGCCCACGACGAGTTCCCGTACGACACGGTCTCCGGCCTGACGTACGACTCCGGCGACTACGAGGCCGCCACCGACAAGGCGATGGCCCTGTTCGGCTACGACGCGCTGCGCAAGGAGCAGGAGCGGCGCCGCTCGGAGGGCGACCCGGTCCAGCTCGGCCTCGGCATCTCGACGTTCACGGAGATGTGCGGCCTGGCGCCGTCCCGCGTGCTCGGCTCCCTGGCGTACGGCGCGGGCGGCTGGGAGAACGCCCAGATCCGCATGCTGCCCACCGGCAAGGTCGAGGTCGTCACGGGCTCGTCCGCGCACGGCCAGGGCCACGAGACGGCCTGGAGCCAGATCGTCGCCGACCGCCTCGGCATCCCGTTCGACGACATCTCGGTGATCCACGGCGACACCCAGTCCTCCCCCAAGGGGATGGACACCTACGGCTCCCGTTCGCTGACGGTCGGCGGCATCGCCGTGTTCAACGCCTGCGACAAGGTCGTCGAGAAGGCCAAGCGGGTCGCCGCCCACCTCATGGAGGCGCCGGAGGCCGACCTCGAGTTCAGCGGCGGCGCCTTCCGCGTCCGCGGCACCCCCGAGGCGTCCACCACCATCCAGGAGGTCGCGCTCGCCACGTTCGCCGCGCACGACCTGCCCGACGGCATGGAGCCCTCGCTCGACAGCGACGCCACGTTCGACCCGGAGAACTTCTCCTTCCCGCACGGCACCCACCTCTGCGCCACCGAGGTCGACACCCGTACGGGCGAGGTGAAGATCCGTTCGTACGTCTGCGTGGACGACATCGGCAAGGTGGTGAACCCGCTGATCGTCGAGGGCCAGGTGCACGGCGGCCTGGCGCAGGGCATCGCCCAGGCGCTCTACGAGGAGGCCGTGTACGACACCGACGGCAACCTCACCACCACGACGATGGCCGACTACCTGCTGCCGTCCGCGATGGATCTCCCGGAGTTCACCACCGACCGCACCGAGACCCCGGCGACCACCAACCCGCTCGGCGTCAAGGGCGTCGGCGAGGCCGGCACGATCGCGTCCACGCCCGCCGTGGTCAACGCGGTGATCGACGCGGTGCGCCACCTCGGCGTCGACGACATCCACATGCCGTGCACACCCGAGCGCGTCTGGCGCGCCGTGCACGACGCCGAAGGCCGCGCCCGTCCGCCCGAGGACCTCCCGCCCGGCGCCGCCGGCGGCCTCGGCTCGGTCAACACCGACGAAGGAGCGTCGTCATGATCCCCGCGGAGTTCACCTACACCGCGCCCGACTCACTCGACGCCGCGGTCGAGGCGCTGCGCGCGAGCGACGGCGACGGCATGGCGCTCGCCGGCGGGCAGAGCCTGATGCCGCTGCTGCGGCTCCGGCTCGCCTACCCCGAGTCGCTGATCGACCTCGGCCGTGTGCCGGACCTCACCGGTGTCCGCGACGACGGCGACCACCTGCGCATCGGCGCCATGACGACCTACGCGCAGATCGTCACCGACCCGCTGGTGCGGGCGGAGTGCCCGCTGCTCGCGCAGGCGGCGGCCACGGTCGGCGACCCCGCGATCCGCCACCGGGGCACGCTCGGCGGCGCGCTCGCCCACGCCGACCCGGCCGGCGACCTCCCGGCGGTCGCGGTGGCGCTCGGCGCGGAGCTGATCCTCCAGGGCCCGGGCGGCACCCGCGTGGAGGCCGCGCCGGACTTCTTCGTCGACTACCTCAGTACGACACGCGGGCCCGACGAACTCGTCGTCGCGGTCCGCGTGCCCAAGCTGCCCGGGTGGGGTACGCACTACGCGAAGTTCTCGCGCACCGCCCAGGCCTGGGCGATCGTCGCCGTCGCGGCGGCCGTGAAGGTCACCGGCGGCACGATCGAGGAGGCCAGGGTCGGCTTGACGAACATGGGCCCGACCCCGGTCCGGGCACGGGAGGTAGAGTCGTCGATTCAAGGGGCACCGGCAACCCGGGAGGCCCTGCGGGCGGCGGCGGCGCATGCCGACGACGGCACGCAGCCGCCGAGCGATCTGCACGGCCAGGCCGACTACCGGCGGCACCTGGCGCGCGAGCTCACCGAACGTGCGCTGGCGGCGGCGGTGGGCCTATAGCCGTACCCGCGAGGAACGCTGACCGTCACGTCCCGGCACAATGGCTCCGACGCACGTGATCACCGGAAGCACGATCCGGGCCGCGACCAGCCGGACCAGGCCGCCGGGACATGACGGAACGAGTGGAGGCGAGCGTAGGTAATGGAGCTGGAACACGAGTTCACCATTCCGGTGCCGGTCGATCGGGCCTGGCCGGTCCTGCTGGACGTCGAGCGTGTGGCGCCCTGCATGCCGGGCGCCTCGCTCGACTCCGTGGACGGCGACGCGTTCACCGGCCGGTTGAAGGTGAAGGTCGGCCCGATCACCGTGACGTACAAGGGTGACGCGCGGATCACCAAGAAGGACGCCGACGAGCACGCGGTCACGATGGAGGCCAGCGGCAAGGAGGCGCGCGGCACCGGAACCGCCGCCGCCACGGTCGACGCCCAGTTGCACGCCGAGGGCGACAACACGCGCGTGACGGTGCGGACCAACTTCAACGTCACGGGCAAGCCGGCGCAGTTCGGCCGCGGCGTGATGTCCGACGTCGGCGGCAAGCTGATCGACAAGTTCGCCGAGCGGCTCGAGGCGCAGCTCTCCGGCGGCGACGACCCGGCCGCCGACTCCGGCAATGGCCAGGCCGCGGTGCCCGCCGGCGGTTCCGCTTCCGCCACGACCACCGAGTCGGTGCCGCCGCCGCGCGAGGGCGGCGCCGAGCAGCCGTCCGGCGCCAGCGCGCCCCGGCCGACGCCCATGCGCCCGGTGGTCGCGCCGGACGACGACGCGATCGACCTGCTCGACGTCGCCGGAATGCCGATGCTGAAGCGGCTCGTCCCGGTGGCCGTCGGCGTGCTGGTGCTCGGCCTGCTGTTCCGCGTGCTCCGCCGCCGGCGGCGGAACCGCAAGTAGCCCCGTACGACCACGGTGTGGCAACGGCCTCCCGGCTTCGTGCCGGCGGGGCCGTTCGCCATACTTGACCGGTGACGCACTTCACGACGGGCCGGGCGGGCGCGGCCGAGCTCGACGCACAGGACGCCCTCGCCCCGCTGCGCGACCGGTTCGTCAACGACGACCCGGGGCTGATCTACCTCGACGGCAACTCCCTCGGCCGCCTGCCGCACGCCGCGGCCGACCGCATCGCCGCCGTCGTCCGCGAGGAGTGGGGCCGCGACCTCATCCGCTCCTGGTCCCACTGGATCGACTACGGCCAGCGGCTCGGCGACGCCATCGGGCGCCACCTCGTGGGCGCCGCGCCCGGCCAGGTCGCGATCTCCGACTCCACAACGGTCAACCTGTACAAACTGGCCGCCGCGGCGATCGGCGCCCGGCCCGGCCGCGACGTCATCGTCACCGACGACGACAACTTCCCCACCGACCGCTACGTCCTCGAAGGGCTGGCCGAGCGCCACGGCATGCGGCTGCGCATGCTGCACGCCGACCTCGACGACGGGCTCGACGCGGAGACGCTGCGCGCCGCCGTCGGCCCGGACACCGCGCTGGTCAGCCTCTCCCACGTCGCGTACCGCTCCGGCCGGCTGTACGACATGGCCGCGATCAACCGGATCGTGCACGACTCGGGCGCGCTCGTGCTGTGGGACCTCTGCCATTCCGTCGGCGCCGTGCCCGTCGAGCTCGACTCCTCGGCCACCGACCTCGCGGTGGGCTGCACGTACAAGTACGTCAACGGCGGCCCCGGCGCCCCCGCCCTGCTGTACGTGCGCCGCGACCTCCAGGAGTCGCTGCGCCAGCCGATCCAGGGCTGGTTCTCCCAGACCGACCAGTTCGCGATGGGCCCCGACTACGCGCCCGCGCCCGGCATCGCGCGGTTCCTCACCGGCACGCCGCCGATCGTCTCGATGGTCGCCATCGAGGAGGGCGTGAAGCTGCTGGCCGAGGCGGGCATCGACGCGCTGCGCGCGAAGGGCGCGCTGCTCACCGCGTACCTCATCGAGCTGGCCGACGAACGCCTCGCGCCGCTGGGCTTCACCGTGGCCACGCCGCGCGACCCGGCCGTACGCGGCTCGCACGTCTCGCTGCGCCACCCCGACGCCTGGCGCATCTCCCAGGCGCTCATCGAGCACGCCAAGGTGATCCCCGACTACCGCACCCCCGACCGCCTGCGCCTCGGCCCGGCGCCGATCACCACCGCGTTCACCGACGTCTGGGACGCCGTCGACCGGTTGTGCGACGTCGTGGCGTCCGGTGCGTACGAAGCGTTCTCCGCGGAGCCCGCCCGGGTCACGTGACCGTACGGCCCGGCGCCCCGGCCGCGCGCCGCGCGTAGTGGCGCGCCGCGCGGGCGCGGTTGCCGCCGGGGTTCGCCGTCGGCGATCCGGCGGGCACGACGGTGACGTGGCCGGACTATCCGGGGAACAATATGCGCCGCCGACACCGCCGCGCTCTGACCATCTGAAAGGAACCGCGATGCCCGAGTCACGGCCACCGTTCCCGCCCTTCGACGAGGAGACGGCCGCCCAGAAGGTGCAGGCCGCCGAGGACGCCTGGAACACCCACGACCCCGAGAAGGTCAGCCTCGCGTACACGCCCGACTCGGTGTGGCGCAACCGCGACGCCTTCGTCACCGGACGCGCCGCGATCGTCGAGTTGCTCACCGCGAAGTGGGCGCGCGAGCTCGACTACGCCCTGCGCAAGAGCCTGTGGGGCTTCCGCGGCAACCGCATCGCCGTCCGCTTCCAGTACGAATGCCACGACCGCGACGGCCAGTGGTGGCGCAGCTACGGCAACGAGCTGTGGGAGTTCACCGTGTCCGGGCTGATGAGCCGCCGCGAGGCCAGTATCAACGACCTGCGCATCCGCGAGGACGAGCGCCGCTGGTTCGGCCCGCGCCCGGACGACGAGCGCGGCCCCGGCCACGAGATCCCCCTCCAGTGAGCGGCGCGGCGGTCAGCCGCGCGCCGCGGCGCCCAGCTCCAGCATGCGGTCGACGACCCGCGCCGCGGCGCCGCCGTCGTCCAGCGCGCAGAAGCGCGACCGGAAGGCGTCGTACGGCTCGCGGTACTTCTCGCGGATGTCCTCGATCCGCGCCAACGCGTCGATCACCTCGTCGGACGTGCGCAGCAGCGGGCCGGGCGCCTCGGCGGACAGGTCGAAGTAGAGGCCGCGCAGCCGGTCGCGGTACTCCTCCAGGTCGTACGTGAAGAACAGGATGGGCTTGCCGGTGCCGGCGAAGTCGAACATCGAGGACGAGTAGTCGGTGATGAAGACGTCGGCGACGAGGTACAGCTCCGCCATGTCCGGATAGCCGGAGACGTCGACGACGTAGCCGCCCGCGTCGGAGATGCGGCCGGAGACGTACTGGTGGGTGCGCACCAGCAGCACCTGGTCGCCGCCCAGCTCGGCGCGCATGGCGTCGAGGTCGAGCCGGAGGTCGAGGCTGTAGCGGCCGCCGCTGACCGCGCGGTCCTCCCGCCACGTGGGGGCGTACAGCACCACGCGCTTGCCCTCGGGCAGGCCGAGCCGCCGGCGCACCCGCTCGGCCGCCTCGTCGCGGCCGGGCTGGTGCAGCAGGTCGTTGCGCGGGTAGCCGGACTCGATGATCTCCCCGGTGTAGCGGAACGCGCTGCGCATGATCGACGACGTGAACGCGTTCGGCGACACGAGGAGGTCCCACATGGCCGCGGCCGTCTCCGTACGCTCCAGGCCGCCGAGCACGGCCAGCGACCGCAGCGGTACGTCCACGTCGAAGCCCAGCTTCTTCAGCGGCGTGCCGTGCCAGGTCTCCACGACCACCTGGCCGGGGCGGCGTTCGTACCACGGCGGCTGGAACATGTTGCTGACCAGGTAGCGGCTGCGCGCGATCGCCTCGTACCAGTCGGCGCTCCACCGGCGCACCGGCTTCGCCGACGGCGGCAGCTCGGCCTGCGCGTCGTCGACCACCCACAGCGTCTCGAGGTCCAGCCCGCGCCGGACGATCTCGTCGTGGACCGCGCGCGGGTTGTCGGAGAACTGGCGGCCGTTGAAGCTCTCGAACAGCACCGCCTCGCGGATCGGGCGGGTGCGCGCGGCCGGGTACGCGCGGGTGCGGAGCTGGTCCTGCCACCACGAGCCGCGTTCGTCCGGCCGCAGCCACGACGTGACGCGCAGCGTGGCCAGGTCGTAGCGGTAGTGGGTCAGGGTGTAGCCGCGGTCGCCGGCGATGACGGCCGAGCGCATGCCGAGGTTCGCGTGGTCGACGCGCACCGGGCGGTCCTGGTCGTCGCCGGCACGCCGGGCGAGCAGCCGCCACCGCCCGGACGGCAGCGGGCGCACCCCGCCGAACGCGGGCATCGCCGCCGCCGGCACCACCGCGGTGAACCGGCCGCCGCGCACGGTCAGCGGCACCGATTCGTCGTGCGCCTCGCGCATCGGGCTGATCAGCAGCGACGCCTCGGTGTCGTCGGGCACGTGGTAGTCGCCGGTGATCGTCAGTGTGCCGTCGGACGTCCACCGGGCGTCGGTGACCAGCGGCGCGACGGCGCGGTTGGTGACGGTGAGGTAGCCGTACCTGCTGTGGATGGCGCGGATCTCCCGGTCGCCGAAGACCGCGCCCGACTCGTTCGCGTCCTCGTCCATGACCAGGCGCACACGGTCGTCGCCGCCGAGGCTCAGCCCGCCGAACCAGTCGCCCTCGTCGCGTTCGTGCGCCTGGCCGGGCAGCGCGCGGGTGCGGTCGTCGGCGTGGTGCACGTCGGCCAGGCGCACGGACGCGGCGAAGCGGGTGCGCTCGCCGTCGCGGGTCAGCGTCACCGGGTACGTGAGCTGGTCGGGGTTGCCCGGCCGCCACAGGACAAGCTCGGCGGTGGACGCCGCGCCGCGCAGCCACCCGCTCAGCCGCAGCTCGCCGCCGGCCACTTCGCACGCCGAAACGGCGGCGCGCACGTTCTCCACGCTGACGCTGAGCGCCCCGGCCGCGCTGATCTTCGGGATCACCCGCACGCCCTCGGCGACGTAGCGGTACGGCGGGGTCTGCGCCGGGCCGGAGTCGGGGTTGGCCAGCAGCCCCTTGCGGAACAGCCCGTGGCTGAGCACGCCGACGCCGACGTGCCACGTGCCGTCCACCCACTCGCCGCGGACGCGCAGGCGGCGCGGGTCGATGGCGAAGCTGAACCCCGCGGGGTCGGCGTCGGTGGTGTCGTCGCCCCTGCGGTACGGCTCGCCGCCGGCCGGGCGCACCCGTGGACGCACCGGCAGCGGGACCACCCGGCGGCGGTCCTTGCGGACCAGCGCGATCATGCGGGGCGTGCGCGGGCCGCTGGGCTCCAGCCAGCGAAGCCCGGCCGACGCGGCCACGCGCAGCTTGCCGTCGTACCAGGTGAAGTCGTTGATGTGGGTGCGCAGCCGGATCTCGTCGTCGACGCGGTAGACGTCGTCGGGGATGTCGAGCAGGCCGCGGAAGGGGTAGTCGCCGTACCAGTGGGCGCCGGACCTGACGACCTTGGACGCGTCGCCGGCGCGGGCGAACGCGCGCACTTCGAGCAGTTCGTCGAGCATCCGGCGCCCGGCGAGGTGCCACTGGAGCCGCTGGAGCGCGGGCAGCACGTCCGCGGCGCCCGGGTCGGCCTCGCTCAGGAAGCCGGACGCGTGGTCGAGGAACCGCTCCTGGAACTCCCGGTCGCCGACGTCCACCTGGTCGAGGAAGATCTTCAGGTCGTGGCCGAGCGCGATCTCGTCCCAGGCCCGCCGGTCGGCGCGAGAGGCGTGCGCGGCCAGGAACTCGTTGACCGCGCGCACGGCGGCGAACCGGTCGCGCAGCACGCTGACGTCCGTACGCCGCTGGGTGGTCGACTCCGCCACGCCCGCGTCGCGGATGCGCCAGAGGTAGACGGTCTCGCCGAGGACGTCGACGCTTTCGGCGAGGTAGTGCGCGACGATCGCGGGCTCGATGTCCTCGTGCAGGACGCCCTCGGGGAACGTGAGCCGGTCGGCGTGGCGCCGCCAGAACTCCGCGCGGAAGACCCGGCCCCAGACGACGCGGTCGTGCAGCAGCTCGGGGTCGCGGCTGATGTGGGTCTTCGTACGGGACCGCATGGTGTAGCGGCGGTGCAGGCCGGACTGGTGGGTGCCGGCGGAGGTGAGCCGCCGCGCGTTGCCGATCGCGAAGTCCGACCCGGTCTTCTCGATGGAGCCGATTAGCAGCTCGAACGCCGGCCGCGGTATGACGTCGTCGCCGTCGGCGAACGCGAGGTAGTCGCCGGTGGCGCGGGCGATGCCGGCGTTGCGGGCGGCGCCGGGGCCGAGGTTGGCCTGGCGGATGACGGTGAATCTGGGGTCGCCGGCCGCGAACCGCTCGGCGCGGGACGCGGTCTGGTCGTCGGATCCGTCATCGACGACGATGACCTCGATGTCCGCGACGTTCTGGCGTGCGAGGGAGTCCAGGCACTCCTCGACGTAGCCCTGGATGTTGTAGACCGGCACGACGACACTGAGCTTTGCCACGCGTTTCCTTTCCCCGAGCGCTGCCGCACCGGCGGGGGAAAGGTGATCAAGCGCAAGAGTTCACTCGGCCGATGGTTACCCACCGGCGTGAGCAAGCATACGTGTCTTCTTGACGCTCAACGTTCGCCAAAGGTTTGCGCGCGAGGGGGACGGGCTGTCATTCCCACTCGATCGTGCCGGGCGGCTTGCTGGTGACGTCCAGCGTGACCCGGTTGACCTCGTGCACCTCGTTGGTAATGCGCGTGGAGATCTTCGCGAGCAGGTCGTACGGCAGCCGGGACCAGTCGGCGGTCATGGCGTCCTCGCTGCTCACGGGGCGTAGCACGACGGGGTGGCCGTACGTGCGGCCGTCGCCCTGGACACCGACCGAGCGGACGTCGGCCAGCAGCACGACGGGGCACTGCCAGATCTCGCGGTCCAGGCCGGCGAGGCTCAGCTCCTCGCGGGCGATCGCGTCGGCCTCGCGCAGGATCGCCAGCCGCGCGCGGTTGACCTCGCCGATGATGCGGATGCCCAGGCCGGGGCCGGGGAACGGCTGGCGCCAGACGAGGTGGGACGGCAGGCCGAGCTCCTCGCCGACACGCCGCACCTCGTCCTTGAACAGCCAGCGCAGCGGCTCGACGAGCCGGAACTCCAGGTCGTCGGGCAGGCCGCCGACGTTGTGGTGGGACTTGATGTTGGCCGTGCCGGTGCCGCCGCCGGACTCGACGACGTCGGGGTAGAGCGTGCCCTGCACCAGGTATTCGACCTTCCCGGCGGAGCCGGCGGCGGCCACGATCTCGCTCGCGGCCTCCTCGAAGACCCGGATGAACTCGCGGCCGATGATCTTCCGCTTCTCCTCCGGGTCGACGACGCCGGACAGCTCGGTGAGGAACCGTCCGGAGGCGTCGATGACCTTCAGCTCGACGCCGGTGGCCGCCACGAAGTCCTTCTCGACCTGCTCGGCCTCGCCCTTGCGCAGCAGCCCGTGGTCGACGAAGACGCAGGTGAGGCGGTCGCCGATGGCGCGCTGGACGAGCGCGGCGGCGACCGCGGAGTCGACGCCGCCGGACAGCGCGCAGATGGCCCGGCCGTCGCCGACCTGGCCGCGGATCGCCTCGACCTGTTCGTCGACGATGTTGACCATCGTCCACGTGGGGCGGCAGCCCGCGACGTCGAACAGGAAGTGGCGGAGGGTCTCCATGCCGTGCTCGGTGTGCAGCACCTCGGGGTGGAACTGCACGCCGTAGTGGCGCCGCTCGGGGTTCTCCATGGCGGCGACCGGGGTGACGGTCGTACGCGCGGTCACCGTGAAGCCGTCGGGCGGGGTGGTGACGCTGTTCTGGTGGGACATCCACACCGGCTGGACGCGCGGCTGGCCGGTGAACAGCCGCCCCTCGCCGACGAGCTCGAGCTCGGTGCCGCCGTATTCGGCGATGTCGGAGCGGGTGACGATGCCGCCGAGCGCCTGCGCCATGCACTGGTGGCCGTAGCAGATGCCCAGGGTGGGGACGTCGGTGTCGAACAGGCCGGCGGGCGGCAGCGGCGCGTCGGGCGCGTAGACCGACGCGGGGCCGCCGGACAGGATGATCGCCGCCGGGTTCTTCGCGAGCATGTCGGCCACCGGCATCGTGGACGGCACGATCTCGGAGTAGACGTGGCACTCGCGGACGCGGCGCGCGATCAACTGCGCGTACTGGGCGCCGAAATCGACGACGAGGACGGGGGCGAAGGAGGACGAGCCGGTCAACGCGTGCCTTCCCGCAGGTTGATCAGGACGAACGCCAGTTTAGATGCTGGCGGGTGCCGTCCGGCTCCTGGATGCGCACGGCGAGCAGCGCGAGGTCGTCGCGCGGGCCGTCCGTCGACCTGATCTCGGTGAACGCCTCGCAGAGGTCCTCCGGCCCGGCGTCGCCGAGCTCGCCCGCGCGGGCGAGCAGCCGGCCCAGGCCGTCGGTCAGCGACTCGCCGCGCCGCTCGACCAGGCCGTCGGTGTAGAGCGCCAGGGTGTCGTGGTCGCTGACGGACACCGCGGCGTGCGGGTACGCGTGGACGCCCGGCGAGCCGAGCGGCGGCGCGAGCGCCGACTCCAGCAGCCGCGGCGGCCGGCCCTCGGGCATCAGCAGCGGCGGGAGATGGCCGGCGTTGACGTAGCGCAGCCGCGTGCCGTCGCGGTCGAGCACGAGGTAGCACATCGTGACGAGGTCGTCCGGGAGGTATTCGAGGACGAACCGCTGCATCTGCGCCATGGTGTCGCCCGGACGGGTGCCGGTGTCGAGCGCGATGGCGCGCAGGGCGCTGCGCAGCTCGGCCATCACGGTCGCCTGCGCGAGGCCGTGGCCGGCGACGTCGCCGATGGCGATGCCGACGGCGCCGCCGCGCAGCGCGAACACGTCGTACCAGTCGCCGCCGACGACCGTTTGGTCGGTGCCGGGGACGTAGCGCGACGCGACGGTGACGCCGGGCAGCTCGGGCAGGCTCGGCAGCAGCCGCCGCTGCAGCAGTTCGGACGTGCGCTGCGCGT
Source organism: Streptosporangiaceae bacterium (assembly GCA_036502625.1). Classification (GTDB taxonomy): domain Bacteria; phylum Actinomycetota; class Actinomycetes; order Streptosporangiales; family Streptosporangiaceae; genus DASXYG01. The sequence goes on along the minus strand of DASXYG010000002.1, from coordinate 67,894 downwards.
GTTCGAGCAGGGTGGTGCGGGCGATCGCGGAGCCGATGGCGCGGGCCACCGCGAGGACCTTCGGGTCGTCGGCGGACGGGCCGCGGCCGGGCTCGACGGCCAGCAGCAGCCGCCCCGACTGCACGCCGTGGGCGGCCAGCGGCACGCAGACGGCGTCGTGCTCGATTCCGGCGACCTCGGGCACGAACGAGGCGAGCGGGCGGCGCGGCTCGGACACGCGCACGGGCTCGTCGACGGCGTCGAACCACTCGCCCTCGGCCTCGTTGAGGTCGGCGAGGGCGTCGCGGCCGGACTCGTGCAGCGGCAGGGACGGGGCCGTCAGCGGGCGCGGCATCGGCAGCGCGACGACCGCGTTGAACGCGCCGACCAGGCCGGGGACCCGCTTCGCGATGATGTCGAGCGCCTCGGAGACCGAGGCGGCGTCGGCCAGCTCGGTGGTCAGGACGTGGATCTCGCGGAGCTGCCGCAGCGCCAGCCGCTCGGCCTCGAGGGTGCGCTCGCTCTCGGCGATGCGGTGCAGGAAGCCGCGCTCGCGGCCGAGCCTGGCCAGCCGCTCGTTCGTGGTCCTCGACCGCTCGCGCTCGCCGATCGGGACGATGCTGATGCGGACGATGCCGGGCGTCTGGCCCAGCCGCGCGCCGCGGCACCGGCAGCGGATCTCCCCCGAGCTGCCCTCACGGAACGTGAGCAGGCCGGGGCGCACCTCGTCCGAACGCGCCCAGTACTGCAACTGCTCACGCAGGGTGTGCTTCGCGTCGGCGACGAGGTCGAACATGTTCGCGCCGGTGCGCAGCGCGGCGATGACCTCGCGCGCGGCCTGGTTGCAGGTCAGCACCCCGCCGTCGAGGTCGACGAGCAGGATCGCATCGCCGCTCAGCAGAGCGGCGTCGGCGAACGCGGCGATGAGCGGCGACGCGCCGTCAATCGATCGGTGCGACACAGTCGTCACCGGCCGGATCTCCCGCCCTGCGGGGGTTGGTCCCCCGCAGTTCCCGAGGCATGAATACCCGCTTCTCCGAACATTTCAGGCCACCGTTGATGATCTTGTTCGCCGGAGCGGGTGCGACGGGGAATTCCGCGTGCATTCCCCGTTTCCGATCCCGCCCCGGACCTGCGTTTCTTTTGTTGATCGACGGCATCGCGGCTCCCCACCCGATGTGCCCGCGCCCGAACCCCGTTCCGCTCCCCCCAGAGTCGGACGTCGAATGGCAGATTACGTCCGATGCACGTGCGGGGCGAGCCCGATCGAGAAAATTCAGGGCGAAATCCGAAAGCGGCCGTACGCCTCACCGAAAGACCCGCGGCCTGACCGGAATCTTGACATGCAACCATCAGGTTGCCTAACCTGGCGGAGCGATGGACGACGTATTCAAGGCACTGGCCGACGCCACCCGGCGCCGCCTGCTCGACAGCCTGAACACCCGCGACGGGCAGAGCCTCCGCGAGCTGTGCGCCGACCTGGAGATGACCCGCCAGGCGGTGACCAAGCACCTCGCGGTGCTGGAGTCCGCCGGCCTCGTGACGGTGGTGCGCCGCGGCCGCGAGCGGCTGCACTACCTCAACGCCGCTCCCGTCGCCGAAATCGCGGACCGCTGGATCAGCCGCTACCGCCGCGAGCGCGTCCAGGCGCTCGGCGACCTGAAGAACGCACTGGAGGGACACCCGATGTCGAAGCCCGAGTTCGTCTACGTCACCTACATCCGCACCACGCCGGAGAAGCTCTGGCAGGCGCTCACCGAGCCCGCGTTCACCCGCCGCTACTGGGGCCTGGAGTTCGAGTCGGACTGGGAGAAGGGCTCGCCGCTCGCCTGGACGGAGTTCGGCGTACGGATCACCCATCCCGACCAGGTCGTCCTGGCCGCCGAGCCGTACCGGCGGCTGTCCTACACCTGGCACACGTTCACGCCCGAGTGGGGCGCGGCGCTCGCGGAGCGCGGCATGCCCCACGACATCGACGCGCTCGCCGCCGAGCCACGCTCCAAGGTCACCTTCGAGATCGAGGAGGCCGGCGACGCGGTGAAGCTCACCGTGGTGCACGACGGCTTCGAGCCGGGCAGCCGCGTCCTCGCCGACGTCAGCCAGGGCTGGCCCGCCCTGCTCTCCAACCTCAAGACGCTGCTGGAGACCGGCGAGCCGTACGAGGCGCCGCTGACCTGAGCGCCCCTAACGCGACCGCAGCGCGGCCGGCGCGTGCGCCGGGACCGCCGGCCGGCGCGGCGCCACCGCCGCGACCCGGCGGTACGGCTCACCGGGCGCCGGGCGCGGATCGGCCTCGCCGGCGTTCGGCCAGGACGCCATGGCGCGCTCGGCCTGCGCGGTGATCGTCAGCGACGGGTTCACGCCCAGGTTCGCCGACACCGCCGACCCGTCCACGACGTGCAGGCCCGGGTGCCCGTGCACCCGGTGGTACGGGTCGACCACGCCGGTGTCCGGCGACGCGCCGATGACGCAGCCGCCGAGGAAGTGCGCCGTCGTGGGGATGTCGAACAGGTCGAGCCAGGTGCCGCCGGCGACCGCGCCGAGCTCGTCGGCGAGCAGCCGGGTGGCGCGGTGGCCCTCGGGGATCCACGCCGGATTGGGCTCGCCGTGGCCGGCCGCGCCGGTCAGCCGCCAGCCGCGGCCGAACCGCCCGCGCCGGCCGCGTACGGTCAGCGAGTTGTCGCGGTTCTGCATGACCAGCGCGATCACCGTGCGCTCCGACCAGTGCCGCAGGTTGAGCGCGCGTGCGGTGGTGCCCGGGTGGGTCGCGGCGAAGCCGAGGAACTTCAGCCAGCGCGGCGCCCGCCCCTTGCCGTCCGCGGCGCCGTCGATGAGGAACGTGCGCAGCAGCCCCATCGCGTTGCTGCCCCGCCCGTACCGCGTGGGCTCGACGTGGGTGTGCGCGTCCGGGTGGATGGACGACGTGATGGCCAGGCCCCTGCTGTGGTCCTCGCCGGAGCCGCGCATCCGCTCCGCGCCGAGGATCGCCTCGGAGTTCGTCCGGGTCAGCGCGCCGAGCCGGTCGGACAGGCCGGGCAGCGCGCCGGTCGCCTTCATCTCGCTGAGCAGCCGCTGGGTGCCCCAGGTGCCGGCGGCGAACACGACGTGGTCGGCGGTGAGCGTCCGCCGCGTACGGCCGGCGCGCCATGCCCCGGTCCGTACGGTGGCCACCGTGTAGCCGCCCTCGTCCCGCGGGCGCACGGCGGTCACCGTACGGTCAGGGATGATCCGCGCGCCCGCCTGTTCGGCCAGGTAGAGGTAGTTCGTGGGGAGCGTGTTCTTCGCGCCGTGCCGGCATCCGGTCATGCAGGCGCCGCAGGCGATGCAGGCGCGGCGGCGGGGGCCGGCGCCGCCGAAGTACGGGTCGGCGGTCTCCTCGCCCGGCGCGGTGGACCCGTCGCCGAAGTACACGCCGACGGGGGTCAGGTGGAAGCTGTCGCCCACGCCCATCCGCTCCGCCACGCGCCGCGCCGCCTCGTCGGCCGGGGTCACGACCGGGTTCTCGGTCACGCCGAGCATCCGCCGCGCCTGGTCGTAGTGCGGGCGCAGCTCGTCCTGCCAGTCGGTGATGCCGCGCCACTGTGGGTCGTCGAAGAATGAGGGCGGCGGTACGTACAGCGTGTTCGCGTAGACCAGCGACCCGCCGCCGACGCCCGCGCCGGCGAGCACGAGCACCCGCCCCGTACGGTCGCCGCGGGCGCCGCGCAGCAGGTGGATGCGCTGGATGCCGCGGCAGCCGAGGCGCGGCGCCCACAGGAAGTCGCGCATGTGCCATGACGTCTTCGGCAGAGTGGCGTCGTCGAACCGGCGGCCGGCCTCGACGACCGCGACCTTGTAGCCCTTCTCGGTCAGCCGGAGCGCCGCCACGCTCCCGCCGAACCCGGACCCGACGATCACGGCGTCGTAGTGGTCGCCCATCGCCGCGCACCCCCTACGTGTTACTCGCCAGTACGCCTGTTCAACGAGCGTCGGGCGCCGAGGTCACGTGGGGACGATCCGCGAATCGGGGCGCGCCTGCCACCGGAGCGCCACATTCCCGTACACATAGGGGTATCCGGTCACACACGGACGGTCCCCGGTGCGAGAATGGCGCTCCAAGATCATCGGCTGACGAGGGAGTCATCATGTCCGAGGCGCCGCTCACGTGCCCGAAGTGCTCGGGCAAATGGGAGACCCTGCGGAAGAACGGGGTCGTCATCGAGCGCTGCGCCACCTGCGAAGGCGTGTTCCTCGACCGCGGCGAGCTGGAGCGGCTGATCGACGCGGAGAGCGCCTACCTCGCGAACCTCCCGCAGAACGCCGACCCCGACACCACGTACCACGGCCGCCACCGCGACGGCGTCGTCGCGCAGCTCTTCGGTTCCGACTCCCCCGGCGACTGACGGATAAGCAGCACAAACGGCGGAAGCCCGCACGATTATCCAACCGTATCCTTGCGAACACGGTGAGCTACTAGAGTTGCCCGCAATCCCCAGCGGCTCCGGCGGGCCGAAATCGCGGGACCCGAGGATGAAGACGTGGCGACCCCGGCACACGTCGACACCGAACGAAGGAGCATTTGGTGGATCAGTCGAACCACTCTTGGGGCCAGACAGGGGTGTCGGACCGAATGCGAGACCTGCTCGCCCGCGCGTCCCAGGACCACGTCTACGAGCAGCGGTCGCAGGACGCGGCGGTCGACGAGATCCGGCAGCGGCTCGAAGGGCTCGAATGGCTGACACGTGAGCTGCGCGAGCGCGAGCTCGGCGGCCTGGCCGGCCAGCTCGAAGGCGTCCAGGGGCGGCTGAACGCGCTGACCGACAAGGCGCCCGGCTGGGCGGAGACCCTGGCCGAGCACATCGAGAAGGTCGGCGAACGGGTCACCCCCCTCGACGAACTGCCCGGCGTACGCACCGAGGTCGGCGCGGTCGCCGAGAACCTCGACGACGCCCTCAACCGCATCCAGACGCTCACCGACTCCGCCCAGCGGTCCCTCCAGCAGGTCGAGACGCTGACCGAACGCATGGAGAACCTCCAGGTCAGCATGGAGGGCGCGGCGCTGCGCTTCTCCCGGCTCGACAAGGCGCTCGGCGAGCTGAACCAGCGCTCCGACCGCCTCGAGGCGCAGGTCAACACCATCGGCGAGCTGATGACCGGCGGCCTCGCCGACCTCAGCGCGCGTACGGAACAGCAGCTCGGCGAGGTCACCGACAACGTGCGCTCCACGGTGTCGGACGCCATGAACGGCAGCATCCCGCAGCACCTCGACGGCGTGAAGGAGACGGTCGAGCAGCGGCTCGAGGCGTTCGGCGGCACCGTGCGCACCGGCATGGACTCCGTTGGCGTCCGCGTCGAGACGATGACGGGCCGGCTCGAGTCGCTCGATGGGCGGCTCGAAGGGCTCGACGGCCGCCTCGAGGGCATCGACGGCCGGGTGGACGGCGTCGACGGGCGGCTCGAAGGCGTGCAGGGCCGCCTCGACGGTGTCGAGGGCCACTTCGACGGCGTGAACGGCAGGTTCGACGGCATCGAGGGCCGCTTCGAGAAGATCGACGGCCAGTTCGAGGGGGTCGGCGGCCGGTTCGACAAGGTCGACGGCCACTTCGAGAAGGTGGACGGGCACTTCGAGCGGGTCGACGGCCACTTCGAGGGCGCCGGAGGCCGGTTCGACAAAATCGACGGCCACTTCGACACCATCGACGGCAAGGTCGACACGGTCGACGACCGGCTGGAGGCCGTGAACCAGCGCGTCGGCCAGCTCCCCGCCACGCTCGACATCGCCGAGCTGCGCACCCGCCTCGGCGAGATCGCCGAGCGGCCGCACATCGACCACAGCGACCGGCTCGACGCCCTGGACAAGTCCATCGGCGAGAACGTGCGCCCGATCACCGACGCCGTACGCGCCCGGCCGGACCGCGAGGAGGTCGAGGAGACCATCTCCAAGATCGTCGACTCCTCCCACGGCGACATCTCCAAGCGCCTCGCCTCCCTCGAGGAGACCGTCCTCGCCCTGGCCGAGGCCCTGCTCCGCCCCGCCCGCGAGGGCAAGTCCGGCGGCAAGGCCGCCAAGGGCGACTGACCCACCGCACGAACGAAGGGGGCGCGCCGTCCGCGGCACGCCCCCTTCGCCGTACGCACAACCGCCCCGGCCCGTGGGGTCAGCCGTTGCTGAGCAGGGTGTTGAGGCGGCCGTAGGGCAGGCCGTTGGCGAGGGTGTCGTACGTGCCGGTCGTCAGGGCCTCGCGGGCGGCCGCGGCCATCACCGCGTACGCGGCCTCCGCGATGCCGGAGCCCAGGCTGACGCGGGCCACACCGAGGGCCGCCAGATCGGGGACGCTGGGCGAACCCGGGCCCGCCATGATGTTCAGCGGCGCCGGGACCGCCGCGGCCAGCTCCTTGATCACCTCGGGTGCGGCCACGCCGGGCACGAAGATGCCGTCGGCGCCCGCGTCCAGGTACGCACGCGCGCGCTCCAGCGTCGCCGCCAGCGCGTCTGTGCCGGTCAGGCCGGTGAGGTACGTGTCGATGCGGGCGTTGACGTACAGCGGCACGCCCGCGTCCCCGGCCGCGCCGCGCGCCGCCGCGAGCCGGGGGAGCTGCTCCCCGACGTCCAGCAGCCGGCCGCCGCCGGTGTCCTCCAGGTTGACGCCCACCGCCCCGGCGGCGAGGACGGCGCGCACGGTGGCGGCGACGTCGCCGAGCCCGCCCTCGATGTCGGCGGTCACCGGCAGGCCGGTCGCCGCGGCGATGCGCGCGACGGCCCCGGCGGCGTGCGCCCGGTCGAGCAGGTCGCCGTCCGGCACGCCGAGGCTCCACGCGACGCCCGCGCTCGTCGTGGCGATCGCGGCCGCGCCGGCGTCCTCGGCGAGGCGCGCGCTCGCGACGTCCCACGCGTTCGTGAGCACCAGCGGACGGCCGGCGACGTGCAGCTCATGGAAGCGGCGCGCGGCCGCGGTCTGGTCGTTGGTCATGGGTCAAGCACACCAGCCGCGGCGCCCGTCCGCTGGCGGAAAACGGACGTCGACGTCCGCGGCCCCTCCCGTAACGTGGGGCGGCATGACCGATGACGTCTTCATGATCACCGGCGCGTCGCGCGGCATCGGCGCGGCCACCGCGCGGCTCGCCGCCGCGGCCGGCTACCGCCTGGCCCTCGTCGGCCGCAACGCCGACGCCCTCGCCGCCGTCGCGAAGTCCCTGGGCGACCCCGCCCGTGTCACCACCGCCACCTGCGACATCACCGACTGGGCGCAGACCCGCGACCTTGTCGCCCGCATCACCGAGGCGTACGGCCGCCTCGACGTCGTGCTGGCGAACGCCGGCATGAGCGTCGAGACATCGTTCCTCGGCACCCGCGGCGACGACCCCGACACCTGGAAGGACATGGTGCTGACCAACGTCTACGGCCCGGCGCTGACCGCACGCGCCGTGCTGCCCGCGCTCGCCGAGACGCGCGGCCACCTGATGCTCACCGGCTCGGTGGCCGGGCGGCACACCCGCTCCGGCAACCTGTACGCGGCCACCAAGTGGGCGGTCACCGGCCTGGCCGGGGCGATCCGTACCGAGGTGGTCGACACGGGCGTGCGGACCACGGTCGTCCAGCCCGGGCTTGTCGACACCGACATGGTCGACAAGCGGCGTACGGAACCCAAGCTCACCGCCGACGACGTCGCGCGCGCCGTGATGTACGCGGTCGCGCAGCCGGAGTCGGTGAACGTCAACGAGATCGTGGTGCGCCCCACCGGCCAGCGCCGCTGAGCCGCTAGAGGGTGATCTCGGTGATCGGCAGCGAGGAGTCGGCGGGCAGGCCGAGGTCGGACAGCGGGCGGTCGCGGGCGACCAGCTCGGCGCCGAGCGCCGCGACCATGGCGCCGTTGTCGGTGCACAGGCCGGGGCGCGGCACACGGAGCCGGATTCCGGCCGCCTCGCACCGCTCGGCGGCCAGCGCGCGCAGCCGCGAGTTGGCCGCCACGCCGCCGCCGATCAGCAGGTGGTCGGCGCCGCGCGCCCTGCACGCCGCGATGGCCTTCTTCGTGAGGACGTCGGCCACCGACTCCTGGAACGCCGCGGCCACGTCGTTCACCGGGATCGTGGCGCCGTCGCGCTGCCGCTCCTCGACCCACCGCGCGACGGCCGTCTTCAGCCCGGCGAAGGAGAAGTCGTACGTTCCGTCGTCGTACTTGCCGCGGGGGAAGCGGATCGCCGCCGGGTCGCCCTCGCGGGCCGCCTTGTCGATCGGCGGGCCGCCGGGGAACGGGAGCCCGCGCAGCCGCGCGACCTTGTCGTACGCCTCGCCGGCCGCGTCGTCGACCGTCTGGCCGAGCTGCTGGACCTCGGCCGTGACGTCGGGCACGAAGAGCAGCGACGAGTGGCCGCCCGAGACGAGCATGGCCACGCACGGCTCCGGCAGCGGGCCGTGTTCGAGCTGGTCGACGGCTACGTGCGCGGCCAGGTGGTTCACGCCGTAGAGCGGCTTGCCGAGGGCGAGGGCGTACGCCTTCGCGGCGGCGACGCCCACCAGCAGCGCGCCGGCCAGCCCGGGGCCCGCCGTCACGGCGATCGCGTCGACGTCGGCGGCCTTCACGCCCGCCGTGGTGAGCGCGCGTTCCACGGTGGGGACCATCGCCTCCAGGTGGGCGCGGCTGGCCACCTCGGGCACGACGCCGCCGAACCTGGCGTGCTCCTCGACGCTGGAGGCGATCGCGTCGGCGAGCAGGGTCGTGCCGTGGACGATGCCGATGCCCGTTTCGTCGCAGGACGTCTCGATGCCGAGCACCAGCGGCTTGTCGCTCACCTGTCATCCCCTCGTACGGCGCTGGTGTCGGCGCCGGTCAGCACGCGGCGCATGGTGATCGCGTCCGCCCCGTTGTAGTAGCCGCGGCGGACGCCGATCTCGACGAAGCCCATGCCGTGGTAGAGCCGTTTGGCACGCGCGTTGTCGTGGCGGACCTCGAGGAACAGCTCGGCGGCGCCGCGCCTGGCCGACTCGGCGATCAGCTCGGCGAGCAGCGCCCGGCCCACGCCGTGGCCCTGCTGGGTGGCGCGGACCGCGATCGTCATGACGTCGCCCTGGTCGCCGATGACGGCGAGCCCGGCGTAGCCGACGGCCTCCTCGCCCGGCTCGGCGGCCACGAGGTAGTAGCGGGTCTCCGGGACGCCGGTGAGCTCCTCGCGCACCATGTGCTCGCTCCAGGCGTCATCGGGGAACAGCGCGCGCTCGATCTCCATGACGGCGGGCACGTCGGCGGCCGTCATGGGGCGCAGGGTCGTGCGCACCGATGGGCCGGTCATTTCGCGCCGCCCACGGACACCTTCTTCGGCGCACCGGGCGCGCGGGCGTCGGGCCGCCGGAGGTAGAGCGGCTCCGGCGGCAGCAGCTCGCCGCCCTCGGCGACGCGCCGCGCCACGAGCTCGCCCAGCGCCGCGGCGTCGGGGTATTCGGGGGTCCGTACGTCGCCGAACACGTCGGCGTACAGCGCGGCGCCCGCGCCCACGGCGGGCACGGTGCCCGCGCCGGGGACGTCGGACGGGCGGTCGACGGACGGGCCGGTCGTACGGCCGCCTGAGGCGTCGTACGCCGCCCAGTAGACCTCCTTGCGGCGGGCGTCGGTGGCCGCGACGAACGGGCCCTCGACGCCGGCGCGGCGCGCGGCGAGCGCGAGGATGTCGAGCGTGCCGACGCCGCGGACGGGGCGGTCGAGCGCGTCGCCCAGGGCGAGCGCGGTCACCACGCCGACGCGCAGCCCGGTATAGGGGCCGGGGCCGAGCCCGACCGCGATGTCGGTCAGGTCGCCGGGGGCCGCGCCGGCGCGGCCGAGGACGTCGGTGATGGCCGGGGCGAGCAGCTCCCCGTGCCGCCGCGGGTCGACCTGCGTGGACTCCGCCCGCACGGCGCACTCGCCATCGCCGGCCTCCACCAGGGCGACGGTGACCGCGGGGGTCGCCGTATCGAACGCCAGGATCAGCACGTCCCCAGGCTATTGCGCTCCGGACCCCGGCAGCGCCACTTATCCACAGGCGGGCGGCGCGGCCACCGGATGGGCGAGGTACGCGTACGGCTTCTCGCCGACGCGCGTGAGGATCACGGTCGCGCTCGCGTCACCGGACGGCCGCAGGTCCCTGCGCAGCCGCTCGACGTCCACGGCCGAGCCGCGCTTCTTGATCGTCAGCGTGCCGGCGCGGCGTTCGCGCAGCGCGGCGCGCAGCCGCTTCACCGAGAACGGCAGCACGTCGTCGATCTCGTACGCACGGGCGAACGGCGTGGCGGTCAGCGTTCCGGCGGTGACGTACGCGATCGCCGGGTCGATCAGCGCCCCGCCGAGCGCGGCCGCCACCTCCCCCACCAGGTGCGCCCGAATCACGGCCCCGTCAGGCTCGTACAAGTACCGCCCCACTTCCGTCACCGGCGGCGCCCCCAGCCCCGGCTCGTCCACCAGCGTCGCCCCGGACGGCAGGAGCGTGGCCCGCCTCCGCACCCGCCCCCCGCCCGCGGCACCCGGCTCGGCCAGGTCGCCCAGCCAGAGCGCGGCCTCCTTCACGTCGCCGCGCCACGAGACCCACTCGGCCTCGGCGCCCTCCGGCACCAGCTCGTGCGGAATGCCGGGCGCGACCTTCACGCACCCTCCGCGCCCCCGCCGCGCGAACTCCAGCGCCCGCGACAGCGGCGGCGCGTACGCCTCGGGGTCGAAGATCCGCCGCCCGCGCCCACCCGCCCCCCGCGGCCCCCCAGACGGCCGCCGAGCCGGATCACAGAACACCGCGAACCCCTCCCCGGCCAGCCACGCGGGATCGACGTCCTCCGCGTTCCCCTCGCGGATCTCGGCGGACAGGCCCAGAGCCCGTACGTTCGCCCGCGCCACCGCCGCCGTGAGCGGGTCGCGTTCGACCCCCGTGACCCGCATCCCCGCGCGGGCCAGCGCGATGAGGTCGGCGCCGATGCCGCAGCACAGGTCGGCTACCGGGGTGCCGGTGCCCAGGCGGGCGAAGCGCGCGGCGCGGTGGGCGGCCACCTCCGCGCGGGTGGCCTGCTCCAGGCCGTCCGGCGTGAAGTACATCGCCGCGGCGTCCGCGCCGAACTTCTCCACCGCCCGCGCCCGCAGCCGCGCCTGTGTGAGCGCGGCGGGCACGAGGCGCGCCGGATGTGTACGCCGCAACCGGTCCGAGGCCGCCAGCGGATCCTCGTCCGGCCGCGTGTCGGCGAGCAGCCGCTGGCCGTCTCCGGCCAGCAGCTCCGCGAGCTGTGCGACCGCGTCGTCCTCGGCCAACGGTCCCCCAATCGGATTGACGCCCGTACGCACCGCGACTACGTTTCGATTTTGGCACTCCCTCAGATAGAGTGCTAAAGGCTTCCGGAGAGCACTCGCTCGATGGGGCTTTTGGCGCGACGAGACCGGCCTGGCACCCGCGACGACAGGCCGCCAGATCGCAGCCGAGGATCGTAACGCAGCCGCAGATCGTAACCGAAGGGGGAGGTCAGGGCATGACCACCGCCACCGAGAGCAAGGTTGTCATCAAGCCGCTTGAGGACCGAATCGTGGTCCAGCCGCTTGAGGCCGAGCAGACCACCGCGTCCGGTCTCGTCATTCCGGACACCGCGAAGGAGAAGCCCCAGGAGGGCAAGGTCCTCGCGGTAGGCCCGGGCCGCTGGGACGAGGACGGCGACAAGCGCATCCCGCTCGACGTCAAGGTCGGCGACGTCGTTCTTTACAGCAAGTACGGCGGCACCGAGGTGAAGTACAGCGGCGAGGAGTACCTCGTCCTGTCCGCCCGCGACGTGCTGGCGATCATCGACAAGTAATCGCGCGAGACGTGATCGTCACCGCCCCGGGCGGCGCCGCATGGGTGTTCCGTCCACGCGGGCTGGCCGGGGCGCTGACGTCGGAGGGAATTCATGCCGAAGATCCTTGAGTTCGACGAGGACGCGCGGCGCGCGTTGGAGCGCGGTGTCGACCGGCTCGCGAACGCCGTGAAGGTGACGCTCGGCCCGCGCGGCCGCAATGTCGTCATCGACAAGAAGTGGGGCGCGCCCACGATCACGAACGACGGCGTGACCGTCGCCCGTGAGGTGGAGCTCGACGACCCGTACGAGAACATGGGCGCGCAGCTCGCCAAGGAAGTCGCCACCAAGACGAACGACGTGGCCGGTGACGGCACCACCACGGCGACCGTCCTGGCGCAGGCGATGGTCCGCGAGGGCCTGCGCACGGTCGCCGCGGGCGCGAACCCGATGTCGCTGAAGCGCGGCATCGACTTCGCGGCGAACGCCATCTCCGAGAAGCTGCTCGACGGCGCGCGTGATGTCGAGGAGCAGACCGAGATCGCCCACGTGGCCACGATCTCCGCGCAGGACGCCAAGATCGGCGAGCTGATCGCCGAGGCGTTCTCGAAGGTGGGCAAGGACGGTGTGATCACCGTCGAGGAGAGCAACACCTTCGGCCTGGAGCTCGAGTTCACCGAGGGGATGCAGTTCGACAAGGGCTACATCTCGCACTACTTCGTCACCGACCCCGAGCGCATGGAGGCCGTCCTCGAGGACGCCTACGTGCTGCTGCACGAGGGCAAGATCTCCTCCATCAACGACTTCCTGCCGGTGCTGGAGAAGGTGGCGCAGGCCAAGAAGCCGCTGCTGGTCGTCGCGGAGGACATCGAGGGCGAGGCGCTGTCCGCCATCGTCGTCAACAAGATCCGCGGCCTGCTCGACGTCGTCGCCGTCAAGGCGCCCGGCTTCGGCGACCGCCGCAAGGCGATGATGCAGGACATGGCCATCCTCACCGGCGGCCAGGTCATCAGCGAGGACGTCGGCCTGAAGCTGGACATGGTCGACCTCGACACCCTGGGCACCGCCCGCCGGGTGCAGGTCACCAAGGACACCACCACGATCGTGGACGGCGCCGGCGACACGTCGGCCATCGAGAGCCGCGTCTCGCAGATCAAGAACGAGATCGAGGCGACCGACTCCGACTGGGACCGGGAGAAGCTGCAGGAGCGGCTCGCGAAGCTCGCGGGCGGCGTCTGCGTGCTCCGGGTCGGCGCGGCCACCGAGGTGGAGCTGAAGGAGAAGAAGCACCGCCTGGAGGACGCGATCTCCGCGACGCGCGCCGCCATCGAGGAGGGCATCGTCTCCGGCGGCGGCAGCGCGCTGGTGCACGTCTCCGGCGAGCTGGGCGACCTCGGCAAGACCGGCGACGAGGCGATCGGCGTGTCGATCGTCCGCAAGGCGCTGGTCGAGCCGGCCCGCTGGATCGCCGAGAACGCCGGCCGCGAGGGCTACGTCGTCGTCTCCAAGATCGCCGACATGAAGCCGGGCGAGGGCTACAACGCCGCCACCGGCGAGTACGGCGACCTGGTCGCGCAGGGCGTGCTCGACCCGGTGAAGGTGACCCGTTCCGCGGTCACCAACGCCGCCTCCATCGCGGGCATGCTGCTGACCACCGAGGCTCTGGTGGTCGACAAGCCCGAGGAGGACGAGGCCGCCGAGGGCGCGGGCCACGGTCACGGCCACGGCCACTGATCCGTCCGCACGGCATCGGCCCCGCCCCGGTTTCCGGTGCGGGGCCGACGCACGTACGGCACCTGCCTGGCCGCACCACGAAGGGTGCCAAATCGCGCGCACTGCGTACCGTGACCATTCCGTTGTGAAACACGGGCCGAGGCAGGTCGTACCGACCGGCATGATGCATTGGATGACGGAGGGGCAGATTGCCGGTTCCGCCGCCGGGGGGTTGTCGGTGGCCGTACCGATACACGGGGACGAGACCGATCTCGGCGAATTGACCGATCTGGCCGTCGACGGCGACCGTCGTGCCGTCGCGACCCTGATCGAGCAGGTCAGGCCGATGATCGTGCGCTACTGCCGCACCCGCCTCGGCCGGGTCTCCGGGCAGTACCACATCGCGGACGACGTCGCGCAGGAAGTGTGCATCGCCGTCCTGTCCGCGCTGCCCCGCTACCGCAAGGAGGGCAGGCCGTTCGCGTCGTTCGTCTACGGCATCGCCTCGCACAAGGTCGCCGACGCCATGCGCAGCGCGCTGCGCGCCGCCGTGCCCACCGAGGACCTCCCCGACGGCCCGGACGACGGCCCCGGCCCGGAGGAGACCGTCGTACGCCACCACGAGGCGCAGCGGGCCCGCGCGCTGCTGTCCCGCCTGCCCGACATCCAGCGCGAGCTGCTGATCCTGCGGGTCATCACCGGGCTGACCGCCGAGGAGACCGGCCACGTCCTCGGCATGACGCCCGGCGCCGTCCGCGTCGCGCAGCACCGCGCGCTGACCCGGCTGCGCAGCCTCGCCCGCGCGGAGATGCCGGCATGACCAGGGCGGACGGCGACGACGAGGACGCACCCGTCGACCTCGCCGCCATCCTGCGCAGCGAGAAGCTCCTGAGCGACCTCGCCGAGCGCCGCGAGCCCGCGGAACCCGCGCGTGCCGAGGCGGACGGCCCGGAGCCGCTGCGGCTGCTGGCCGCGCTTGCCGCCGACGTCGATGACGACGACGCGCGTACGGCAGCCGCCGGCGCGCCCGCGCGGCGCCGCCTGGGAGGCCGCAAGTGGGTCGCGGCCATGGTCGGCCTGGCCGCCGCCATCGGCACGACCGGCGTCGCCGCGGCGGGCGCCAACGTGTTCACGCCGATCAGCGGCCTGTTCGGCTCCCCCGCGCGGCCCACCGCGGTCGCCGGCACCGAACACGCCGGCGGCGACCACCGGACGACCGGGCCGTCGCGGCGCGCCACGAACCCCCGCGCGGACCCGGCGCGGACCACCGGCGACCCGCGGCCCACGAACTACGCGCCCGCCGGCGACGCCGGCGCGCCCATCGACCGGCCGACGAGCAGGCTGAAGTCGGCGGAGGATCCGGGTTCGTCGCGCACCATGGGCGCGAAGCCGACCACGGCGCCCACGGGCGGCCGTACGCCCGCCGCGACCCCCACGCCGACGCCGACGCCCACCGGCACGAACCGCTGGTGGCCGCCGCTGCCCAAGCCGTCGAAGGACAAGCTGCGCATCGGGCGCGGCCTCGGCAGCGTCATCGGCACCCCCACCACACGCCCCGCCGACGACGGCTCCTAGCCGGCACGGTCAGGCCTCTTCGCGGCCCTCGGTGTCGATCACGCCGTCGACGTAGCCGCGCGCGTAGTCCCAGCTCACGTAGTCGGTCGGCGCGGGGTCGAAGGCGGGCTCGTGGACGTGCGGCACACCGCTGGCGGCGAGCTCGGCCAGGCCGCTGGACAGCAGCTCCCACGCGATGTAGTGGGTGTCGTCACATTCGTCGCAGGTGATCGCCAGGCCGCGGATGCCGGTGGGTTCGAGCAGGGCACGGAACACCCCGAGGTCGGCCAGGTCGGCGAGGACGTCCTGCCGCTCGGCCTGGCTCAGTGAGGCCGCGGCGCGGTCGTCGCCGAACGCGGAGGCGGGGTCGTCCGGGTCGCCGGAGAACGGGTCGGGTGGTACGTCGTCACGCACCGTCCCACGCTAGTGGCAACGGCGGCCGCGGACGCCGTGGTTGAGCCGTTTTCCACATTCGGAATGCACCCGGCCGGCCGGGTGGCTGTGCCGTCTAGGATTGAGACATCGCCGTGACCCGGACGGAAGGCATCATGACCCTGCGTGACCCAGCCGAACGCGACCCCGGCCCCGAGAAGTTCGCGCCCGTCGGCCTGACCTTCGACGACGTGCTCCTGCTGCCCGCCTATTCCGAGGTGCAGCCCGGCGAGCTCGACACCACGACGCGCCTGTCGCGTTCGCTGTCGCTGCGCCTCCCGCTGGTCTCCTCGGCGATGGATACCGTGACCGAGGCGCGCATGGCCATCGCGCTGGCCCGGCAGGGCGGCGCGGGCGTGCTCCACCGCAACCTCCCCGTCGACGATCAGGCCGCCCAGGCCGACACGGTGAAGCGGTCCGAGGCCGGCATGATCACCAACCCGGTGACCTGCGGGCCCGACGCCACCCTCGCCGATGTCGAGACGATGTGCGCCCGCTACCGCATCTCCGGCCTGCCCGTCACCGACCCCTCGGGCGTCCTGCTCGGCATCGTCACCAACCGCGACATCCGCTTCGAGTCCGACTCCACGCGCCCCGTCCGCGCGGTGATGACCAAGATGCCGCTGGTCACCGCCCCCGAGGGCGTCGACCGCGACGAGGCGCTGCGGCTGCTGTCGGCCAACAAGATCGAGAAGCTGCCGCTGATCGATCCCCAGGGCCACCTCCGCGGCCTCATCACGGTCAAGGACTTCGCGAAGAGCGAGCAGTACCCCGACGCCACGAAGGACTCCGACGGCCGCCTGGTCGTCGGCGCCGCCATCGGCGTCGGCGACGACGCGGAGCGCCGCGCCAAGGCCCTGACCGACGCGAGCGTCGACTTCCTCGTCGTCGACACCGCGCACGGCCACTCCCGCGCCGTGCTCGACATGGTCGCGAAGATCAAGGCCAACACCCGAGCCGACGTCATCGCCGGCAACGTGGCCACCCGCGCGGGCGCGCAGGCGCTGATCGACGCGGGCGCCGACGGCGTCAAGGTCGGCGTGGGCCCCGGCTCGATCTGTACGACCCGCATCGTGGCGGGCGTGGGCGCGCCGCAGGTCACCGCCATCTACGAGGCGTCCAAGGCGTGCCGTCCCGCGGGCGTGCCGCTCATCGGCGACGGCGGCCTCCAGTTCTCCGGTGACATCGCGAAGGCCATCGCCGCCGGCGCCGACTCCGTGATGCTGGGCAGCCTGCTCGCCGGGTGCGACGAGACCCCCGGCGAGCTGATCTTCATCAACGGGAAGCAGTACAAGGCCTACCGCGGCATGGGGTCGCTCGGCGCCATGCGCAACCGCGAGCGCGGCGGCTCCTTCTCCAAGGACCGCTACTTCCAGGACGACGCGCGCGGCGACGACCAGCTCGTCCCCGAGGGCATCGAGGGCCAGGTCCCCTACCGCGGCCCGGTGAGCACGGTCGCGTACCAGCTCGTCGGCGGCCTGCGGCAGGCCATGTTCTACTGTGGGGCCGCCACGATCGCCGAGACGCAGGAGCGCGCGTCGCTGGTGCGCATCACCGCCGCCGGCCTGCGCGAGAGCCATCCGCACGACGTGCAGATGACCGTCGAGGCGCCCAACTACCACGTCCGCTGACGCGAGCCCTCTCACGTACGGCGTCGGCACGAAAGGCTGAGAATTGACTCAGGTGGAGATCGGCCGGGGCAAGTCCGGCCGCCGCGCGTACTCCCTGGACGAGATCGGCATCGTGCCGTCCCGCCGTACGCGCGACCCCGAGGAGGTGTCGATCTCCTGGCAGATCGACGCGTACCGCTTCGACCTGCCCCTGGTGGCCAGCCCGATGGACAGCGTGGTCTCACCGAAGACCGCCATCGAGATCGGCCGCCTCGGCGGGCTCGCGCCGCTCGACCTCGAGGGCCTGTGGACGAGGTACGAGGACCCCGAGTCGCTGATCGCGGAGATCGCCGACCTCGACGACCTCGCGGCCACCCGGCGGCTCCAGGAGATCTACTCCGCGCCCATCCAGGCCGACCTCATCGGCCGGCGCATCGCCGAGATGCGCGCCGCCGGGATCACCACGGCGGCGCGGCTGTCCCCGCAGCGTACGGCCCAGTTCTCCAAGACCGTCGTGGACGCAGGCGTCGACCTGTTCATCATCCGCGGCACCACCGTCTCCGCCGAGCACGTCTCCGGCCAGGCCGAGCCGCTGAACCTCAAGCAGTTCATCTACGAGCTCGACGTCCCGGTGATCGTCGGCGGCTGCGCCACCCACCAGGCCGCGCTGCACCTCATGCGCACCGGCGCGGCCGGCGTCCTCGTCGGCTTCGGCGGCGGCTCCGGCCACACCACGCGTACGGTCCTCGGCGTCACCGTCCCGATGGCCACCGCCATCGCCGACGTGGCCGCCGCCCGCCGCGACTACCTCGACGAGTCCGGCGGCCGCTACGTCCACGTCATCGCCGACGGCGGCATGACCAGTAGCGGCGACGTAGCCAAGGCCCTGGCCTGCGGCGCCGACGCCGTGATGGTCGGCTCCCCGCTGGCCCGCGCCGCCGAGGCCCCCGGCCACGGCTACCACTGGGGCAGCGAGGCCCACCACCACGAGCTCCCCCGCGGCGCCCGCGTCCGCGTCGGCACGATCGGCACCCTCGACCAGATCGTCCACGGCCCCTCCACGGTCCCCGACGGCTCCATGAACCTCATGGGCGCCCTTCGCCGCACCATGGCCAGCACCGGCTACTCCGACCTCAAGGAGTTCCAGCGCGTCCAGGTCGTCGTCGGCAGCGACTGACGTCGGTCAGCGGATCCCCAGGCGCTTCAGGAGTTTCAGGGAGCGGGTCATCATCGCGGTCCAGGCCTCCGTCGGCATGCCCGGCGGGGGGTCGAAGCCGATGAGGTGCTGGCTGGCGATGGTCTGGGGTTCGGTGAAGCGCAGCAGGCCCTCGGGGCCGTGGCGGCGGCCGAGGCCGGAGTCCTTCATGCCGCCCATCGGCGCGGCGTACGAACCGAAGGCGGCGGCGTAGCCCTCGTTGATGTTGACGGTGCCGGCGCGTACCTGGGCCGCGAGCGTTCGGCCGCGGGGCACGTCGCGCGTCCACACGCTGGCGTTCAGGCCGTAGCCGGTGGCGTTGGCCGCCTCGACCGCGTCGTCCTCGTGGTCGAACGGGTAGAGCGAAACGACCGGGCCGAACGTCTCGTTCGCGCAGACCTCCATCTCGGGCGTGACGTCCGCGAGCACGGTCGGCTCGTAGAACAGCGGGCCGACGTCCGGACGGGGGCGGCCGCCGGTGAGCACCCGCGCGCCGGCGTCGCGCGCCCCGTCGACGTGGCGGGCCGTCGTGTCGAGCTGGCGCCGGTGGGTCAGCGAGCCCATGTCGGCGGTGAAGTCCAGGCCGGCGCCGAGCCGCATGTCGCGGACACGGCGCAGCAGGCGGTCGGTGAACGCGTCGTACACGGACGCGTGGACGTACAGCCGCTCCATCGAGATGCAGAGCTGCCCGGCGTTGGAGAAGCAGGCGCGTACGGCGCCCTCGGCGGCGCGGTTCAGGTCGGCGTCGGCGAGCACCAGCATCGGGTTCTTGCCGCCGAGCTCCAGCGAGCAGCCGATCAGCCGGGCCGCGGCGCGCTAGGCGACGGCCCGGCCGCCGCGCGTCGAGCCGGTGAACGCGACGTAGTCGGCGCCGTCGACCAGGGCGTCGCCGATCTCCGCCGGCTCGCCGAGCACGACCTGCCACACCTCGGCCGGCATCCCGGCCTCGACCAGCAGG
The DNA here is from genome assembly GCA_036502625.1 of Streptosporangiaceae bacterium. Classification (GTDB taxonomy): domain Bacteria; phylum Actinomycetota; class Actinomycetes; order Streptosporangiales; family Streptosporangiaceae; genus DASXYG01. Next base: position 48,701 of record DASXYG010000002.1, on the reverse strand, counting down.
TCGCGCGCCCACAGGGCGGTCATCGCGGTCTGGGTGTCCGGCTTGTGGACGACGGCGTTGCCGGCCAGCAGCGCCGGCACCACGTCCGCCATGGTCAGCGACAGCGGGTAGTTCCACGGCGTGACCACCGCGACGGTGCCCTTCGGCTGGCGCACCTCGACCGTACGGGTGGCCACCGGGAGCGCGCCGCCGCGGCGGTGCGGGCGCAGCAGGCCGTGAGCCGTGCGCGCGTGGTAGAGGGTGCCGGCGGCGGCGTCGATGACCTCCTCGAACGCGTGCTTGCGCGCCTTCCCCGTCTCCCACTGGACGATGTCGAGCACCTCGCGCTGGCGGTCCAGGACCAGGTCGTGGAAGCGCAGGAAGGGCACGGCGCGGGCGCGGGGGTCGCGCGCGGCCCAGGTGCCGCGCGCCGCGCGTGCCCGGTCGTACGCCTCGGCGACGTCGGCCGCCGTGGACGTGGGCAGTTCCGCGAGATGCGCCCCGGTGAACGGCGCGTACGTCGTGGTGGTGCTGCCGCCGGAGACCACGGGCTGGGTCAGCCGCCGGACGAGCGCGTCCTGGAGAACGCGGGCCGGACCGGCCGCGGTCGTCGTTTCGCCTGCCATGAGGCGAAGGCTAAACCGAACGCGCCCGGCCCGCTACCCGTCGGTAGCCGGGCCTAGTACGCGACCGTCTCGGTCGGCACGATGTCGGGCGCGCCCAGGCGTGCGGCGTCGGCGGAGCTGTCGTCGGCCTGCTCCTGGGACGTGCGCTCGGCCTCGACGCGCTTCTGGTAGTAGACGATCTCCTGCTTGAGCTGCTCGTCGTTCCAGCCCAGCGGCTCGGCCATGAGGTCGGCGGCCTCCTTGGCCACGCTCAGGCCGCGGTCCCAGGTCTCGATGGAGATGCGCGTACGGCGGCTGAGCACGTCGTTGAGGTGGCGTGCGCCCTCGGCGAGCACCGCGTAGACGACCTCGGCGCGCAGGTAGTCGTCCGCCCCGTTCAGCGGCCGCGCCAGCGACGGGTCGTCGGCGATCAGGTCGAGGACCTCTTCGATCAGCGAGCCGTAGCGGGTCAGCAGGTGCTCGATGCGCGCGACGTGCAGGCCCGACGCCGACGCCAGGCGGTAGCGCCCGTTCCACAGGGCGCGGAAGCCGTCGGCCCCGGCGAGCGGCACCTGGTGGGTGCACGACGGCGGCACCTTGCCCGCGAGGCCGTGCGCCACGGCGTCGACGGCGTCCTTGGCCATGACGCGGTACGTGGTGTACTTCCCGCCCGCGACCATGACCAGGCCGGGCACCGGGTGGGCCACGGTGTGCTCGCGGGAGAGCTGCGACGTCTCCTCGGACTCCCCCGACAGCAGCGGGCGCAGCCCGGCGTACACGCCCTCGACGTCGTCGCGGGTCAGCGGGACGGACAGCACCTGGTTGACGTGGTTCAGCAGGTAGTCGATGTCGGTGCTGCTGGCGGCGGGGTGCGCCTTGTCGAGGTCCCAGTCGGTGTCGGTGGTGCCGATGATCCAGTGCCGGCCCCACGGGATCACGAACAGCACGCTGGTCTCCGTACGGAGGATCAGCCCGGCGCCGGCCTGCACGCGGTCGCGCGGCACCAGCAGGTGGATGCCCTTGGACGCGCGGACGTGGATCTGGCCGCGGCCGCCGGCCAGCGCCTGGATGTCGTCGGTCCACACGCCGGTGGCGTTGACCACCTGGCGCGCGCGGACCTCGTGCTCGCGGCCGGTCTCCAGGTCGTGGACACGGACGCCGGTGACGCGCTCGCCCTCGCGCAGAAACCCGACCGCCTGGGTGCGCGACACGACGTGCGCGCCGTACGTCGCGGCGGTGCGCAGGAGGGTCAGGACGTAGCGCGCGTCGTCGACCTGGGCGTCCCAGTACTGGATGGAGCCCACCATGGACGACCGCTTCAGCGCGGGGACCAGCCGCAGCGTCTGCCGCCGCGACAGGTGGCGGTGGGCGGGCAGGCCGCGGGTGCGGCCGCGCGCGAATCCGAGCATGTCGTACAGCGCGATGCCGCTGCCGGCGTAGAACCGCTCCCAGACGTGGTGGGTGAGCGGGTAGACGAACGGCACGGGGCGCACGAGGTGCGGCGCGATGCGCTGGAGCAGCAGGCCGCGTTCCTCCAGCGCCTCGCGGACCAGGTCGAAGTTGAGCTGTTCGAGGTAGCGCAGGCCGCCGTGGATCAGTTTGCTCGACCGGCTCGATGTGCCGGCGGCGAAGTCGCGTGCCTCGACGAGCGCGACCGACAGGCCGCGGGTGGCCGCGTCGAGCGCGGTGCCGGCTCCGACGACGCCGCCGCCGATGACGACGAGGTCGAGTTCGTTGGCGGTCATCTGGTCGAGGGCCGCGGCACGGTCGTCGGGGCCCATCCGCGCAACGCTCATCCATGCCTCCACGGGGCGGGAAAACCAGGCCAGGTCTGGCCCCTACCCGCCGGGAAACCCGGGCAACCGGTGGGGATCGTCACCTGATGAGCGCGGACAGGAACAGCGCGATGCCGCCGCCGACGATCACCAGGCCGACCAGGATCGCCAGCCCGGAGACCAGCGTTCGGGCCAGGTCACGGGCGCGTCGTCCGCCGTGTGCGCGGGTCGTGCCCGGCGCCATTCCCTGCGTTCCTTCGTGCACGGCCCCGATCCCTTCTCCTCCGGCTCCTGCGGGACGTTACTTGGGACGCGGGGACCATCCGTACGGTTTCACCCCGTTCGGCGCAATGTGGCCACCGGCGGACCGTGGACCATGCGTAACCCGGAGGTCGACGCATCGTTAGACGCTGCGGGCGGGACTCGCCCCGCCACGATCTCTAGGAGACGCCATGCTCCTGCGTCGCAGCCACGTCGCGCGGGTCGCCGTCGTGAGCCTCGTCGGGCTCGGCCTGATGGGGCTGTCGGGCGCGGCGAACGCCGACAAGCCGCACGCCGACCGCGCGCCCTCGGCGCGCCCGTCCGGCGATCGGGGCCTGTGCCTGCCGCGTACCCCCGTCAACGACCTGCACCTCCCCGTCGATCTGCCGACCTGCCTGCCGGGCCAGACGCCGGTCGACCCGTCGAGCGGCACGTCGCACCACACGTCGACGCCGCGCCAGGACAGCGAGAAGGCCGACCCCGGCTCCGCGCCGATCTGCGTACCGCTGCCGGCGGACCTCAAGAAGCAGCTTCCCGCCGCGATCCCGACGTGCCTGCCGAAGTGCCTGTCCGACGCGGTGATCCAGGACCTGCAGAAGCTGCCCCGCGACACGCTGAACGAGCTGCTCGGCGACATCACGCAGACGCTCGGCGAGCTGCCCGACTGCCTGACCTCGCTGCTCCCGCGGCCCGCGCCGCCCACGACGGCGCCGCCCACGCATCCGCAGCCGACGCCGTCGCATCCGCACGGCCAGAAGCCGCACCCGCGTCCGACGATCACGACGCACGTCCCGTCCACGGCCGGGCCGGCGGTGCCGATCCCGGGGCGGCCCGACTTCACCGGGTGATCCGTGCCCGCCACTGAGGACGTACGCGGCCAGGACCCTCCGCTGCGGCGGATCGACCTGGCCTGGCGGGTGGTGGTCGTCGTGGCCATCGTCGCCGGGATCGCGGCGTTCATCGTGGCCGTGCACGGCACCGGGGGCGCGGGCGATCCGGCGGCGGCGCAGACGCGTGCCGCCGCCGACGCACCCGCCACGATCGCGACGGCGGTCAAGCGCAGCGTCGACGTCTTCGGCCACCTCGGCGACGGCAAGCCGTGGACGCGGATGGCCAACCCGAACCGCCAGGGGGCGCCGCTGGTGTTCCTGGTGGAGCGGCGGACGTCCGGCTGGCTGCACGTCCTGCTTCCGACCAGGCCGAACGGCGCGCAGGGCTGGATCAAGGAGTCCGACGTCGGCTTGTCGAAGACCGACTACCGGGTGGACGTCTCGCTGCGCCGCCACCGGGTCGTGGTGCACAAGGGCGGACGCACGGTCGTGGACCGCCCCGCCGCGGTCGGCACGTCGAAGACGCCGACGCCCACCGGCCGGTTCTTCGTGACCGTGCTGCTGCGCCCGCCGGACCCCAAGGGCGCGTACGGCCCGTACGCCTTCGGCCTGAGCGCGCACAGCGCCACGCTGTTCCACTTCGGCGGCGGCCCCGGCCAGATCGGCATGCACGGCACCGACGAGCCGAAGGCGCTCGGCCACGCGGTGAGCAACGGGTGCGTACGGATGTCCGACGCCACCGTCACGAAGCTGGCCGGGCTGCTCCCCCTCGGCACCCCTGTCACGATCGCGAGCTGAGCGCCGTCCGGGCAATCGGAGCTGGTCAGGCGGCCCAGCGGGCGCCGACCGGGTGGAGCCTGACCGTACGGGTGTCGTCGGCGGCGCGCTCGATGTGCACTTCGAGGCGGTCGTCGGTCAGCCCCTCGACCAGCCCCTCGCCCCACTCGACGACGGTGACCGCCGCGGCGAGCTCGGCGTCGAGGTCGAGGTCGTCGATCTCGCCGACGCCGCCGAGCCGGTACGCGTCGGCGTGCACCAGCTCGGGGCCGCCGGTCAGCGACGGGTGGACGCGCGCGATGACGAACGTCGGCGACGTGATCGGCCCGCGCACGCCGAGCCCGGCCGCGATGCCCTGGACGAGCGTCGTCTTCCCCGCCCCGAGCGGACCGGACAGCACGAGGAGGTCCCCCGCGCGCAGCCGCTCCGCCAGCCCGGCACCGAACCGCCGCATCGCCTCGGCGTCCGGTACGTCCACCTTCTCGTCGTCCACGCGCACCTCTTCAGCAGGATCGTTCGGAGCCGGCGGCCCCGCGCCGATTATCCCGCGATCGCGGGACCGGGCGCCGCGGCTTCCCGGTCGTCGACGCCGCCGGACATGATCGTCCGTACGTGCGCGGTGATGTGCTCCGTCGGCCAGTCCCACCAGGCCACCGTGAGCAGCCGCGCGACGTCGCGCACGTCGTAGCGGGTGCGGATGCGTACGGTCAGCGGGTGCGGCCGGCCGCGCGGCTCCGGTCGAGCAGGTGGCGGAGCGCGTCGGTGACCAGGGCGGGCTGTTCCAGCATGACCATGTGGCCCGCGCCGGCGATCGACACGAAGTGGGCGGACGGGATGGCCTCGGCCATGGCGGCGCTGTGCTCCGGCGGGGTCAGGCGGTCGCGGGTGCCGGAGACGATCAGCGTGGGGACCCTGGCCAGGACGTCGAGCGCGGCCTGTTTGTCGTGGGCCATCAGCACCGGGTAGTAGTCGGCGATGACGTCCATCGGGGTGGAGCGGATCATCTGCTCGCTGAAGTCGATCACCGTGGGGCTGGTGTCCGGGTCGCCGAAGCCGATGTAGCGCATGCCGAGGAAAGCCAGGTCACCGCCGTACGCCCGGCCCCGGTCGATGACGCCGTGCGCGCGGCCGAGCGCCGCGAGGGTCGACGGCACGGTGGCGCGGAACGCCTTCCCGGCGATCATCGGCAGGCCCAGCGTCACCTCGGCGAGGCGGCCCGGCGACGTGCCGACCAGCGCGGTGCCCACGACGCGGTCGCCGAACAGCTCGGGGTGGCGTTCGGCCAGCGCCATGATCGTCATGCCGCCCATGGAGTGGCCGACCAGCACGATGCGGCCGCCGGACGGGACCGTCGCGGCGATGACGTCGAAGAGGTCGTCGGCCAGCCGTTCCATCGTGACCGGCTTCGTGGCGCCGCGGCCGGACCTCCCGTGGTCGCGGTGGTCGTAGAAGACGAGCCGCGCGCGGTCGGCGAGGTCGCGCCGCTGGTAGTGCCAGGAGTCCTGGTTCAGCGTCCAGCCGTGCGAGAACACCACGGTCAGGTCGGCGTCCTCGCGGCCGTCGACCTCGGCGTACAGCACGACCCCGTCGTCCGTGCGCACCTCGACCGGGCGGCCGCGCAGGCTGCCGAGCGGTTCGCCGGCGGCCGGGTCGGGGCGTGTGCGCAGCCGTCCGACCGCGATCCGCTGCGCGGCCACCGCGCCGGCGACCCCGGCCGCGGCCACGCCGACGGCCGCCCCGATCAGGCCCTTCTTCTTGTTCACGGCGTCCCCCGCTCTCCCGTGTACGCGCGCGGCACCCGGGCGCCAATGCGCGTGACGATCTCGTACGAGATGGTGCCGAGCGCCTGCGCCCACTCGGTGGCCGTCGGCCCGCCCGCGTCGCCGGCGCCGAACAGCACGACCTCGTCGCCGGCCGCCACGTGGTCGTCGCCGACGTCGAGGACGAACTGGTCCATGCACACCGTGCCGGCGATGGCGCGGCGGCGCCCGCCCGCGAGCACCTCCACCCCGGCCGGGCTCGCCGCGCGCGGAACGCCGTCGGCGTAGCCGACCGGCACCACGGCCAGGGTCGTCTCGGCGGTGGTGTGGTAGCGGTGGCCGTACGACACGCCGCTGCCCGGCGGCACCCGCTTGGCCAGCGCGAGCCGCGCGGTGAGCGTCATCGCCGGGCGCAGGCCGAACGTGCCGGCCTCCGGGATGGGGGTCAGGCCGTAGCAGGCGATGCCGGGGCGTACGAGGTCGAAGTGGGCCTGCGGGAGGGTGAGCGTGGCCGCGGAGTTCGCCAGGTGGCGCACCTCGGGGGTGACGCCGGCCTTCTCGGCGTGCTCCACGGCGTCGCGGAACCCGGTGATCTGCGCGTCGATGGACGGGTGGCCCGGCATGTCGGCGCAGGCGAAGTGGGAGAACAGCCCGACGACGGTGAGGTGGCCGGCGGCCTGCTCGGCCAGCGCGGCGTCGACCAGGGCCGGCCAGTCGGCGGGGGTGGCGCCGCCGCGCGACATGCCGGTGTCGGCCTCCAGGTGGACCCGGGCCGCGCGCCCGGCGGCGCGCGCGCCCGCGGCGATCTCGCGGATCATCCAGGGCGCGCCGGCGCCGAGGTCGACGTCGGCGCGTACGGCGTCGGCGTACGGCTCACCCGGTGTGCCCAGCCAGGAGATCACCCGGGCGGTCACCCCGGCGGCGCGCAAAGCGAGCGCCTCGGCGAGCTGCGCGACGCCCAGCCAGGTGGCACCGCCGTCGAGGGCGGCGCGCGCGGCGGGGACGAGGCCGTGGCCGTAGCCGTCGGCCTTGACCGCGGCGAGCACGGCCGCGCCGCCGGACCTGGCGTCGAGGAGGGCCACGTTCTCCCGGATCGCCGCCAGATCGATCCGCGCCCGCGCAGGTGAGGTCATGTGTTTCAGTCTGTCAGTCCGCCGGTCCGGGCACCGCCGGGCCCGCACAGCCCAGCATTAATTAGACGAAGCGTCAATACCGGCCGCCATGATGCCGTCGAGGATGGCGCGCGCCGAGGCGAGCTCGGCGATCGCGCCGCTGATCCGCGCGCGCTCCGCGGCGAGGCCGTCGAGCAGCTCCGGGCAGCTCGGCGGCAGCAGCTCGCCGTCGGGCGCCATGCACGGCAGCACCTCCGCGATCACGGACGTGCCGAGCCCGGCGGCCAGGAGCGTACGGATGCTGCCGACCGTACGGACGTCGACGTCCGCGTACTCCCGGTAGCCGCTCGGCTGCCGGTGCGGGCGCAGCAGGCCCTGCTCCTCGTAATAGCGCAGCGCGCGTTGCGTGGCGCCGGTGCGCCGGGCCAGCTCACCGATGCGCATGCGACCTCCCGCGGCGCTTGACTCTCACGTCGGCGTGAAGCTTTAGCGTACGGGCCATGACGACCGAAATGCCCGCCGGAACGGCGGATGTAACGATTCTCGGGCTGGGCGCGATGGGCCGCGCGCTCGCCGGTGCGCTGCTCGCCGCGGGCCACCGGGTGGCCATCTGGAACCGCACGGCGTCGCGCGGCGACGACCTGGCCGCGCGCGGCGCGATTCCCGCGGCGACGCCCGCCGCCGCGGTCGAGGCGAGCCCCTTGGTGATCGTGTGCCTGCTCGACCATGCGGCCGTGCGCACGGTGCTCGACGCGGTGGGCGGCGGGGTACGCGGCCGTACGGTGGTGAACCTCACCAACGGCACGCCCGCGCAGGCGCGGGAGGCGGCCGCGTGGGCGGCCGGGCAGGGGGCGGCGTACCTCGACGGCGGCATCATGGCGGTGCCCGCGATGATCGGGCGCGCCGGGTTCGTGCTCTACAGCGGCGACCGCGCGGCGTTCGCGGCGCACGAGCCGGCGCTGGCGGCGCTCGGCGAGGCGCGTTACCTCGGCGCGGAGCCCGGCCTTGCCGCGGTGTACGACCTGGGGCTGCTGTCCGCGATGTACGGCATGTACGGCGGGTTCCTGCAGGCGGTGGCGCTGGTACGCGCGGCGGGCCGCCCGGCGGCGGAGTTCGCGCCGCTCGCCGTGGCGTGGCTGTCCGCGATGTCCGCCGGCCTCCCCGCGATGGCGTCCGCCGCGGATTCCGGCGACCACGGCGGCACGGGCTCGAACCTCGCGATGCAGGCCGCCGGCTTCCCCAACCTCCTGTCCGCCGCCGAGGACAGCGGCGTCCGCACCGACCTGATCACCCCACTCGCCACCCTCCTCGACCGCGCCGTCGCGAAGGGCCACGGATCCGACGGCATCTCGGCGCTCGCCGACCTCCTCCGTACGGACGCGGCGTGAGCGGGGCCGAGGCGGTCACGGTGCTCGGGCTCGGGCCGATGGGGCGGGCGCTCGCGGGTGCGTTCGTCGCGGGCGGGCACCGGACGACGGTGTGGAACCGTACGCCCGGACGCGACGGCGAGCTCGTGGCGGGCGGCGCCGAGCGGGCGGGCACGGCCGCCGAGGCCGTCGCGGCGAGCGCGCTGACCGTGGTGTGCGTGGTCGACGACGCCGCCGTACGGGCGATCGGCGACGCGGCGGGCGACGCGCTCCGCGGGCGGGCGCTGGTCAACCTGACCTCCGACACCCCGGAGCGGGCCCGGGAGACCGCCGCGTGGGCAGAGGCGCGCGGCGCCGCGTACCTGGACGGGGCGATCATGACGCCCGCCGCGACGATTGGCGGACCGGTGGCGTCGCTGCTGCTCAGCGGCGACGCCGCGGTGCACGACCGGCACGGCGGCGTGCTGGCGGCGCTCGGCTCCGGTACGTACCTGGGCGCCGACCCGGGCCGCGCGGCCGCGCACGACGTCGCGCTGCTCGACATGTTCTGGTCGGCGATGGGCGGCATCGTCCACGGCTTCGCGCTCGCCGGCGCGGAGGGCGTCGCCGCCCCGGAGCTCGCGCCGTACGCGCGGGGCATCGGCGCGCTGCTGCCCGGCATCATCGACGCGGTAGCCGCCCAGATCGCCGCGGGCCACTACCCCGGCGACGCGTCCACCATCGCGTCGGCGGCGGAGGGCATGGCGCACATCGTGGAGACCGCCCACGGCCACGGCATCGAGGCCCGCGCCCTGGAGTCCGTCCACACCCTGGCCCGTACGGCCATGGACAAGGGCCACGCCACAGACGGCTTCGCCCGCCTCGCTGAGGTGCTGCGCGGGGAGTGATCAGCCCGGGTGGACGGCGTCGAGGCGTTCGAGGGCGCGGCGTATCGCCGCGTCGAGGGCGACGTCGTCGGGGAGGCCGTGGGGGCCGGCGCCTGAGCCGTGTTCGGTGAGGGACCAGAACGCGACGTCGAGGGCCTCGGCGAGGGGGCCCGTGGCGCGTTCGCCGTGTTCGATCTCCTGGCGGCGGCCCGCCAGGAAGAGGCGTTCGAACTCGGCGGCGGCGATGTCGGCGGTCACGAAGGCGCGCATCGCGTCGGCCTGGGCGCGGACGCCGCTGCCCGGCGGCGCCTCGGCGGGCGTGGCCCAGGCCTGCCACTCGGGGCTCCACGGGCGCTGGGAGAACGGGCAGCCGCAGAACACCGCGACGGCGAGCAGCGGGCCCTCGGCGCGTTCCAGCGCGGCGGCGGCGAACTCGCGCCGCGCGCCGTCGGCCGCCGCGCCCAGCACGCCCTCGACGAACGGGCGGATGCCCGCCGCGATGCCGAACCCGGCGGTGGTGATCAGCAGCAGGTTGTCCACATCGGGCTGGGCCAGCAGGAAGTCGGTGCCGCTGAACTCGCGCAGCCCGGACACGAGCTCGGCCGCGGCCGTGGGCAGCGCGGTGATCGGCTCGCCGAAGCGGCCGGCGTCCGTACGGCAGGCGAGCAGGTTCTCCGCGCCGGCCATCCGCGCCGCCGCGACCAGCCGCCCCGCGAGGTGGGCGCCGACCGGGCCGCGGCCGGGCTCGGTGGGCGCGGCGTAGAGGAACGGCACGGCCGTGCGCTCCCGGGTGCGCAGCCAGTCGAGGGACAGCCGCTGCGGCCCGGACAGCACCCGCCGTACGAGGTCGCCGGTTCGCCGTGGGGTGTTCACAACTGATGCTCCGCCAAGAGGATCGCGAGCTGGGCCTCGGTCAGGGTCAGGCAGGTGACGAAGGCGCCGGACGGGGTGAAGACCACCGCACGCCCCCGCGCCTGGTCGACGACCGCGCGCGCGGCGCGGCCGGCGAACGTGATGTCGATCCGGAGGGTGCCGGGTTCGATGACGAACGCGAGCAGCGCCGCGCGCAGCGCCGGCGCGTCGTACGACGTGCCCGTGGGCACGCCGAAGTCTCCCGCGTGTTTCAGCGCGCGGTCGAGCGCGGGCTGCGGGAACTCCCAGCGTTCGTCCGGCAGCCCGGGGTCGGGGCCGGGCGGCGCGTTGATCACGAGCGCGGCGTGCGGCGGCGGGCCGGGCGTGGTCGGGCCGTTCGGCTCCAGCGGCGGCGTGGCGGCGCCCACACCGGGCTTGAGCAGCGCGTTGACGCTCGACGGAACCGCCAGCCCGATCACCCACAGCAGGAGGTACGGCAGGCGGCCGGGCGTGAGGTCGCGGATCACGCTGGTCACCGAGCCGCGCGGATCGCGCAGGAACGCGTCGCGCCCCGGCGACCGCACGTCGACGGTGGTCCAGCCGGTGAGCAGCAGGACGAGCAGCGCCACCCCGCCGGACTCCGCGAGCGCCTGCCGCGGCGGCGGGAACCGGCCCAGCCACCCGATCAGCGGATCGACGTACGCGGCGAGGAACGCCGGCGCCGCCGGGGCGCGGACCGCGGCCGCGCCCGCGACGCCCACGACCAGCGCGAGCGCCGCCGCGAGGCCGAGCGCCGCGGTCAGCGCCTCGGCGGACCTGCGCACCTCGGCGCGGGGCGGCATGTCGCGATGCGGACGCCCGGCGGCGCGGTAGGCGCCCATGGCGAGCTCGCGGCGGTCGCGCAGGAACCGCAGCGCGGACGGCAGCGCCGGCACGCCGCGCCCCAGCGCGACGAACAGCACCGCCCATTCGTGCAGGATGCGCACGGTGGCCTCGGCGAACGTCACCACGAACCCGGCCACGGCGCCGCCCGCACGGTGGAACACCGGCGCCGCCTCGCGGGGCACCCGCGCCCGGACGCGGATGCCGACGCCGCGCGCGAACCGCTCCAGACCCGCCCACGGAGGCGTGCCCGGCAGCGGCGGCACCACGTCGTCGACCGCGCGGAACACGCGGTGGTCGAGCATGACGCACGCGAACAGCGCCAGCAGGAACAGCGGACGGATCAGGTAGCCGTGGCCGAGCAGCGCGAACGCCGGACCCGACCCGCTGACCAGGCGCAGGCTGGACTGGACCCCGTCGTACGCCAGATGCACGAAGATCACGACGCCGAGCGCGACCGCGGGCAGCAGCCACAGCTTCCGCCCGCCCCACCGCCGCCCGCCCACCGCGGCCAGCCCGACGCACGCGCCGACCAGCCCGGTGAGCACCGCGTGGCCGGCGAACCGCGTGCCGATGCCGTCAGACCACCCGGGCAGCAGCGCGAAGAACTCGAAATGCGGCACGGTGGGCAGCCGGGACGTCACGGACGCGCCCGTCGTCAGCACGAACACCGTGCTCTCCACGAGCTGGAAGCCCGCGCCCGACGCGGCGGCCAGCAGGAGGTAGTCGACCGCGGCGAGCCGCTTGAACCGCCGCCGCGCGAACCACCAGACCAGCACGACGGGGACGAGCTTCGCGACCTCCTCCACCGGCGCGCCGACCCGCACGATGGCCACCGCGTCGAGCGCGGGGACGCCCATGCGGGCCACCACGAACCGCTCGATCAGCACCGTGGGCAGGCAGATCAGCGCGCCGAGCACCACGACGCGCAGCAGCACGGCGAGCGTGACCGTACGGGACCGGCAGAGCACGCAGAGCTGGATGACCAGCCAGCCGACGCCGAGCGCCACCGGGATGACGTTGGACGTGCCCGGGATGGCCGACGCGACGACGATCACCAGGGCCACCGCGGCCCACGCCACTAAGGTGCGCAGCAGCCGGAACGCGCCGGTCGCGCCGGGGCGGCGGTCGCGGAACCTGGCCGCCGCGCGGCTCAGCCGCTCGGCGGTGTCGGCGCGCGGCACGCCGGCGTCGCGCGCGTGGCGCGCGCCGTCGCCCGGGGGTTCGAGGCAGCCGTAGCGCTCGGCGACCCGCCGGAGGCCGAGGTCGTCGCGGCGGTTCAGGGCGTACTCCCCGAACGCCTCCTTCGCGGCGGTGATATCCGGCCCGACGACGGCCTGGACGAACGGGACCGCGCCGGCGACGAGCATGATGCCGCCGGTGGTCACGAGCACGGCGGCGGACAGGTCGGGCAGGGCGTAGAGCGTCTCGTCCGGGCGGTCGCCCCAGGTGGCGACCACGCGGTCGAGGTCGTCGGCGCGCGCGGCGACGCGCTCGACGGGTTCGTACATGTGCTCCGCGCGGGTGCGGCACACCAGCAATTCGTCGGCGCCCATCGCGCGCGCCGCGGCCACGGCGACGCGCGCCAGCTCAAGCCGCGGCACACCGCCGGCGTGCGCGGACGGTACGGGTACGGGGACCGCGACCTTCTCAGCCGTTGCGAGCCACTCCTGGTTCAGCTCCGTCGGCTCGTCGCAGAGCCGCAGAACGAGGTCCCGGGTGGGCATCGGCTGCGTGTTCATCGGCTCCGTCCGGCGGGCTGAGGTCTTGGGAGTTGTAGCACTTCGATTCTCCCGCCGTCCACAGGCCGGGGATCAGCCTTGACTTTCGGTGCCGCGGCCGGAAAAGGACGGCGGTCAACCGTCCAGGGAGCGGAAGGCCTCCGGCAGGGCGGTGACGACGTCGTGCGCGCCGATCGGCGCGCCCTCGGACGCCAGCCGCCCGGCGAGGCCGTGCAGGTACGCGCCCGCCGTGGCCGCGTCGGCGGCGGCCATGCCCCCGGCGAGCAGCGCCCCGATGAGCCCGGTCAGCACGTCGCCGGTGCCCGCCGTGGCCAGCCGCGGCGTGCCCGTGGCGTTCGCGCGTACGGCGCCGCCCGGCTCGGCCACCAGCGTCGTCGATCCCTTGAGCAGCACGACGCACCCCAGGTCGCGCGCCGCACGGCGGACGTGTTCCAGCCGCGCCGCCTCAACGTCCGCGCGGTCGGCGCCGTCACCGAGCAGCCGCACCAGCTCACCGGCGTGCGGCGTCAGCACCGTCGGCGCGCGCCGCCCCTCCAGCAGCTCGCGGTTCTCGGCCAGGACCGTCAGCCCGTCGGCGTCCACGAGCACGGGCACGTCGGTGCCGAGCACGGCACCGAGCACCGCCGCCGCGTCCTCCCCGGTGCCGATGCCGGGCCCGACCGCCCACGCCTGCACCCGCCCCGCGGCCAGGACGTCCTTCCCCGACCCGGGGCGTACGACCGTGGTGACCGCTTCGGGCCACGCGGACCGTACGTGGTCCACGGCGGGCGCCACGGACGCGAACCGCACCATGCCCGCGCCCCCACGCACCGCGCCGCCGCAGGCCAGCACGGCCGCGCCGGTGAAGACAGGTCCGCCGGCGACCAGGCCGAGCACGCCGCTGCGGTACTTGTCCGACTCGGCCGCGCGGTACGGCAGCAGCCGTGCCACGTCGGCGCCCTGGAACGCCACGACGTCCGGATCAGCGAGGTACGGCCCGAGGCCGATGTCGACGCGCTCCAGCACGCCCACGCGGCCGGCCGCCGGGTCGACGAACAGGCCCGGCTTGTACGTGCCGAACGTGACGGTGACGTCGGCCGCGACCGCGGGCCCGTCGACGCGCCCGGTGTCGGCGTCGATGCCGGACGGGAGGTCCACGGCCACGACGGTGCCGGGCGCGCCGGACGCGCGCTCGGCGTACTCGGCCTGCTCGGCGCGCAGCCCGCCGCGCCCCCCGATGCCGAGCATCCCGTCGATGATCAGGTCGGCGTCGTCGATGGCCGCGAGGTCGCCGGTCACCCGCCCGCCCGCGCGGCGCAGCGCCGCCAGCCCCTCCTCGTGGTGGCGCGCCGCCGTCAGGACCGCCTCGACGCGCGCGCCGCGCCCGGCCAGCCGCTCCCCCGCGAACAGCGCGTCGCCCCCGTTGTCGCCGCTGCCGGCGAGGACGACGACGCGCGCGCCGTAGACGCGCCCGAGCAGCGACGCGCACACGGCGGCCAGCCCCGCGGCGGCCCGCTGCATCAGCGCCCCGTCCGGCACCCCGGCCATCAGCGCGTGCTCGGCGGACCTGACCTTCTCGACCGTGTGCGCGTTCCTCATGCCACCTACTTCTACCGCGCGCGGCGCTCCGGGTCAGCGCGGCTCGTCGGACGGGCGCAGGTCCAGCCGCCTCAGCAACTGCGCGTTGAGGGCGACGACCACCGTGGACAGGCTCATCAGGATCGCGCCGACCTCCATCGGGAGCGTCACGCCCGCCCAGGCCAGCGCGCCCGCCGCTATCGGCACCGTCAGGAGGTTGTAGCCCGCCGCCCAGACGAGGTTCTGGATCATCTTCCGGTAGACCGCGGCCGACAGCTTCCGCACCTCGAACACCAGCCGCGGGTCGTTGGCCGCGAGCACCACGCCCGCCGACTGCACGGCGACGTCCGTGCCCGCGCCGATCGCGATGCCGACGTCCGCACGGGCCAGCGCGGGCGCGTCGTTCACGCCGTCGCCGACCATCGCCACCCGCCAGCCGCGCGCCTGCAACTCCGCGACCTTGGCGTCCTTGTCCTGCGGCAGCACCTCGGCGAACGTCTCGTCCACACCTATGTCGGCGGCCACCGCGTCGGCCACCTGGCGGGCGTCCCCGGTGATCATCGCGACGTGCACCCCGGCACGCCGCAGGTCGCGTACGGCCTGCCGCGACTCCGGGCGTACGGCGTCCTCGACCGCCAGCGCACCGGCCACCTTGTCGCCGGCCAGGACGTACAGCACCGCGGCACCGCGCCCCGACCAGTCGCCCGCGGACGCGCCCACCGGCTCCGGCACCTCGGCGCCGGACGCGCGCAGCAGGCCCGGCCCGCCGACCTCCACGGTCATGCCGTCGACCGTGGCGCGCACGCCCCGGCCCGTCATCGACTGGAAGCCCGACGCGCGCGGGTGGTCGCCGGCGCGGGCGACGACGGCACGCGCGAGCGGGTGCTCGCTGTCGGCCTCGGCCGCCGCCGCGACGGCCAGCACGCGGTCGTCCGACCAGCCCGGCGCCGCGGCCACCGCCGTCACGGCCGGCTTGCCCTCGGTCAGCGTGCCGGTCTTGTCGAACAGCACGGCCTTGACGTCGCGCATCCGCTCCAGGCCGATGCGGTCCTTGACGAGGATGCCCTGGCGCGCCGACAGCTCGGTGGCGATGGTGATGACCAGCGGAATCGCCAGGCCAAGGGCGTGCGGGCACGCGATGACCAGCACCGTCACGGTCTTCTCCACCGCCGACGCCGCGCTCCCGATGACCGCCCAGACGACCAGCGTGATCAGCGCCGCGCCCGCCGCGTAGTAGAACAGCAGCGCCGCGGCGCGGTCGGCGAGCGCCTGCGCGCGCGACCTGGACGCCTGCGCGTCGGCCACCATGCGGCGGATGCCCGCGAGCGCGGTCTCGTCGCCGACCGCGGTGACCTCGACCCGTACGGCGTTGTCGGTGGCGACGGTCCCCGCGACCACCCGGTCGCCCGCGGACCGCGACACGGCGCGCGACTCCCCGGTGATCATGGACTCGTCGAACGCCGCGCCGCCCTCGCGTACGACGCCGTCGGCGGGCACGCGCCCACCGGACCGGACGAGCACCAGGTCACCGACGCGCAGCTCGGCGGCCGGGACCTTCTCAACGGTGTCGCCGACCACCCGCTCGGCCTCGTCGGGCAGCAGCGCGGCCAGGGCGTCGAGCGCGCCGGACGCGGCGCCGAGCGCGCGCATCTCCAGCCAGTGGCCGAGCAGCATGATGTCGACCAGCAGGACGAGCTCCCACCAGAAGTCGAGCCGGTGGGACGCCAGGCCGGTCGTCGCGGCCCACGACGCCACGAACGCGACCGTGATGGCCATCGCGATCAGCAGCATCATGCCGGGACGCCGCGCGCCGATCTCGCTCTTCGCGCCGGTCAGGAACGGCCACCCGCCGTAGAGGAACACCACCGTGCCGAGCAGCGGCGGCACCCAGGCGGCCGCGCCGGGCACGTGGTAGCCGAGCAGGTCCGCGAACATCGGGCTCAGCGCGACGACCGGCACCGACAGGACGAGGCTCAGCCAGAACTTCCGCCGGAACGCCTCGCCGTGCGCCCCGTGCCCCGCGTGCGCGTCATGACCGCCGTGCTCCATGCGTCCTCCTCGATCCCGTACGAATATACCCCCCATGGGTATAAGCGGCCAACGTGCGCACCATGAGGGGCATTCCCGTTCGGGGAAGGAAAGATCCGGCTCGCGGCGCCGGTCAGCCCTCGGCGACGACCGTCGCGACCGCTACGTCGCCGTCATGGCTGAGCGACAGGTGCCACGCCGCGACGCCCGCGCGGCCGGCCGCGGCGGCGACCGTGCCGGTCACCCGCAGGGAGGGGCGGCCACTGACGGCCACGACCACCTCGGCGTCGTGCCATGCGAGCCCGGCCGGCGCGCCGAGGGCCTTCGCGGCCGCCTCCTTGGCGGCGAACCGGGCGGCCAGGGACCGGGCCGTACGCGGCCGGCCGTCGGGCAGGACGCGCTCCGCGTCGGTGAACAGGCGGCCGGCCAGCGCGGGCGTACGCCGCAGCGACTCCTCGAACCTGGTCACCTCGACCACGTCCACCCCGATGCCGATGATCAAAGCCGCCCCCGCGCCGTCAGGAGTCGCCGGTCAGGGACAGGGAGCGCAGCCGCTGGACGGCCACGCAGAGCGCCACGACCGTGACCGCGGCCAGCAGCGGCAGCGCCACCGCGGCCCCGACCTCCGGCTTCGTCCCGAGGTCGGTGGACATCGAGTACGTCAGGGAGTACGCCCAGTCCTGCACGCTCACCGCGCGCGCCCCCGGTACGTAGCCGCCGACGAGCGTCTCCCAGACCAGGGCGTACAGCAGGCCGAACACGACCGCGTGCCGCGAGATCACGCCCAGCAGCACGAACACCGCGCAGTACGCCACGGCGCCGACGATCGTGCCGGCCGCGAAGCCGGGCACCGGGTCGGCCGCGCCGCCGGTCAGCACCACGCCGGCGATCAGCGTGGGGACCGTCGTGAACGCCACCGTCAGCACGATGGCCGTGACCAGCTTCGACGCCACGATCGACCAGCGCGACACCGGCTTGGCCAGCAGGTAGATGATCTCCCCGTCGTCGATCTCCGGGGCGATCACCCCGGTGCCGGCGATCAGCGCGACCAGCGGCAGCAGGATGCCGAGCGCGAACCGCTGCAGCATCGGCACCGCGGTGTCCTCGTCCACGCCGACGATCAGCCGGATCACCACGGCCAGCGCGATCATCACGATGGGCAGCGCGAACAGCAGCAGCGACCGCCGCCGCCCCAGCATGCCGCGGAACGTCAGGCTCAGTACGGTGCCGTTCACCGCTCCTCCAACTCCATGGCCGGTCTCATGACGTCACCAGGTAGGCGAAGACGCTCTCCAGTGACTCGTCGGCCGGGAGCACCTCCCACAGGCGGATGCCGTTCTTGCGGGCGATCTGCGGCGCCGCGGCGACGAACGCGCCGAAGTCGGCCGCCTGGACGTGCAGCGCCGCGCCGCCGCCGTGCGCCGCCAGCTCGACGGCGCCCACCGAGTCGTGCGCGATCAGCGCGGACGCGAGCCGCCTGTCGTCGTCCGAGCGGATCACGAAGCGGTGCGGGCGGTCGGTCATCAGCCGCCGGATCTCCCGGAAGTCGCCGGACGCGGCGTGGCGCCCGGCCACCACCACCTCGATGTGCGCGGCGACCTGCTCGACCTCCTCCAGGATGTGCGAGCTGAACAGGACCGTACGCCCGGCCGCGCCCATGCCGTTGATCAGCTCGATCAACTGCATCCGCTGGCGCGGGTCCATGCCGTTGAACGGTTCGTCGAGCAGCAGCACCGCCGGGTCGTGGACCAGCGCGGACGCCATCTTCATCCGCTGCCGCATGCCCTTGGAGTACGTGCCGATCGCGCGGTCGGCGGCCTCGGTCATCTCGACGAGGCGCAGCGCGCGCTCCGCCGCCTCGCGCGGGTTCGGCAGCTTGTGCAGCTTCGCGTTGGCCAGCGCGAACTGCCGTCCGGTGAGGAAGTCGTACGCCGCCTCGCGCTCGGGCACCAGGCCGATCTTGCGGTAGACGCCCTGGTTGCGCCAGATGGGCTCGCCGTCGAGCGTCACCGCGCCCGCGGACGGCGCCAGGAACCCGCCCATCATGTGGATCAGCGTGGACTTGCCGGCGCCGTTCGGCCCGAGCAGCCCGGTCACGCCGGGCCCGATCGTCATGGTCACGTCGTTGACCGCGACGACGTTGCCGTACCAGCGGGACGCCTGCTCGATCTTGATCGTGCTCATGAGGCGACCTTCCGGTAGCGGGCCACCAGGATGCCGAGCGCCGCGGCCAGCACGGCGACCACCACCACGACGAACACCGCGCCGCCCGCGCCGGGTTCGACGTAGCCGATGCCCGTGTGCTCCTGCCGCAGCGCCCACGTCTGGAACCCCTCGACCAGGGTGTACGGGCTGAGCAGGCCGACGTAGCCGGCGGCACTGTCGTACGTGTTCGCGACCAGGATGCCTTGGAGGATGCTGACCGCGCCGTACGACACCAGGTAGAGCGCGATGATCGCGGCCACCCCGAAGCCGCGCCGCGGTGTCAGCGACGCCACGCACAGCCCGAACGCCGCGAGCACCAGGGCGTAGACGACCGCGCCGCCGAGCGCCGGGCCGTACTGCGTGAGCTGGTCCCAGGCGTTCATCTTGTTCAGCAGCGCGCCGAGGTAGAGCAGCGTCAGCGGCGCGGCGAACACGATCAGCAGCGCGGAGAACATCGCCGCGAGCTTCGCGAGGATGTAGTCGAACCGGCGGATCGGCCGCGAGAGGTACAGCGGCATCACGTGGAACCGCAGGTCGCGCGAGACCATCTGGGGCGACTGCGCGGCCAGGAAGATCGCCGAGATGGCCTGAAGGTCGAAGATGTACGCGCGGTACGGGAACAGGTTGATCGGCGGCGCGGTGGGCACCAGCTTCGCCATGACCAGGCGCACGGCCACGCTCACCAGCGCCGGGATGCACATCAGCGCGAACAGCGCGAACGGCAGCACCTTCGCCCTGCCGGGCCGCCCCAGCCCGAACACGCCGCGCAGGCTGTTGGAGTAGAGCGAGCGGATGGCGTAGCCCCGGCCCAGGCGCGGGCCGCCGTAATGCCGGTAGCCGATGTCGTGGATCGTGGTGGCGGTCATGCCGGCCTCTCCTGCCAGACATCGGAGATGTGGTGCCGCCGCTGCTCCAGCCGCACCAGGCCGAGGCCGAGGTCGGTCACGGCGTCGCGGACGACGTCGTACGTCTCCTCGTCGCGGAGGTCGACCAGGAGGTCGCGGCCGTTGGCGCGGACCTGGAGCCCGGAGTCGGCCAGCCGGTGGCCCAGGGTGTCGCGGCCCTCGGCGACCTCGACCGCGATCGTCTTCGTGGCCTCGGTGTACGCCCCGATGTCCTGCGCGCGCAGGAGGCGGCCGCCGTCGATGATGATCACGTGGTCGCAGATGCGCTCGAGCTCGCCGAGCAGGTGCGAGGTGACCAGCACGGAGATGCCGAAGTCGGTGCCGATGCGGCGGATCAGGCCGAGCATGTCGTCACGCCCGGCGGGGTCGAGGCCGTTCGTCGGTTCGTCGAGGAACATCAGGTCGGGGTCGTGGACCAGCGCCTGCGCCAGCTTCACCCGCTGCTTCATGCCGGTGGAGTAGCCGCCGATGGGCCGGTAGCGCTCCTCGTACAGCCCGACATGGCGCAGGACGTCCGCCGTGCGCTCGCGGGCGGCGGACGGCGGTATGCCCGACATGCGGGCCATGTGGACGCAGAACTCCGTCGCCGAGACGTCCGCTGGGAGGCAGTCGTGCTCCGGCATGTAGCCGACCCGGGCGCGGATGGCCTCGCCGCTGGTCCGTACGTCCATGCCCAGCACCTCGGCGCCGCCCTCGGTCACCGGCAGCAGCCCAAGGAGGATCTTGATCAGCGTCGACTTGCCCGCACCGTTGGCGCCCACCAGCCCGACGACCCCGGGCTCGACCCGGAGGTCGAGCCGGTCCAGAGCCGTCACGCGGGGGAACCGCTTCGTCAGCCCCCGCGTCGCGATGATCGTCATAACCACGACCGTAGCCGCTCGTCGTCGGCCCGGTCGTCTGTCTCAGGTACGAACCGCCCATACGACCAAGGACGTACGGGCGTCCCCTAAGGGAGCAGGCTTCAGCGCGCCGGCCTCCGCCGAACGGCGGCGTTCGGGCGCGCCGCGATGCGCATGCCGTACCTCCGCCACAGCGCCCGCTGGAGGAGCAGCGTCGCCAGCCCGGCGACCAGCATCCCGCCGAGGTTCACGCCGAGCTGCACCGCCGAGGACCCCACCTCGCTCCAGTGCCCGAGCGCGACGGCCACCGCGATGTTGCCGGCCGCGGGCACCGTCGTCACCGAGATGAACACGCCGACCAGCGCGGACGACTTGCCCGCGGTGATCGACAGGATCCCCGCGATCCCCGCGAGCACCGCCACGATGAACGAGAACTTGTCCGGATGGATGATGAACGTCGTCAGCGTCCGGTCGTCGAGCATCGACCCGTCGATCCAGCCGAGCCACCGGCTGACCAGCGCGCACACCAGCGTGACGGCGATCGACACGGTGAAGCCGACCACGAGCGTACGGGTGGCGACCGCCACCCGGTGGGCGTCGCGGCGCATGATCCCGAAACAGATCGCGGCCACCGCACCGAACTCCGGGCCGAGCACCATCGCGCCGACGATCAGGATCGGCTGGTCCAGCAGCGTGCCGATCCCCGCGATCTGCGTGGCCAGCGCCAGGAACGCCAGGAACGCCCACGACAGCGTCGCGTCGTCGGCCGTACGGGCGTCGAGCTCGTCCCAGACGACCGCGTCGTCGCCGAACCCCGGCGCCGCCTCCTCCGCGGCGTCCGCGCCCGCGGAGATCGAGACGTCGATCTGCTCCACGGAGATCGAACCGGAATCCGGAATCCCCAGCTCCCGCAGCCGGTCCAGCACCCCGTTCGCCGCCTCGCGCGCCACGTCGAACTGCACGAGGTCCCCACTCGGCGACCGCGCCGCCCCCGGAAAGACGACGAGGTTGGCGCACGCGGCGGAGTCCACGGCGAACGCCGTCACGTCATCCGTACGGTCCGGGGGCGCGATCACGCGCAAGTGCAGCACGGCACCACAGTATGGGGGTCAGGGCTTGCGGAGGCGCACCGAGCGGACCGCGTGGTCGGGGCCCTTGCGGAGGACGAGGGTGGCGCGGCCGCGGGTGGGTTCGATGTTCTCCACGAGGTTGACCTCGTTGACGTCGTGCCAGACCTGCTTGGCGAACGCCAGGACGTCCTCGCGCGACATGTGCGTGAACTGGTGGAAGTACGACGACGGGTCGGTGAACGCCGTACGCCACAGGGCCAGCAGGCGGTCGCTGTACCAGCGGCGGATGTCGTCGATGCGGGCGTCGACGTACACCGAGAAGTCGAAGAAGTCCGACACCGCGAGCCGGCCGGGCTGCGCCGGCTGGAGGACGTTGATGCCCTCCAGGATCAGGATGTCCGGACGCCGTACGGTCTGCCGCGCGCCCTTCACGATGTCGTACTCCAGGTGGGAGTACACGGGCACGCTCATCTCCGGCTCGCCCGCCTTGACGCCGGACACGAACCGCAGCAGCGCCTTGCGGTCGTAGCTCTCCGGGAAGCCCTTGCGGTGCATGATGCCGCGGTCCTCCAGTACGGCGTTCGGATGGAGGAAGTTGTCGGTGCCGACGAGCTCCACGCGCGGATGGTCCTGCCAGCGGGCGAGCAGCAGGCGCAGCAGCCGGGAGACCGTCGACTTCCCCACCGCCACGCTCCCGGCCACGCCGAGCACGAACGGCATGGGGGCGCCGCCGGTCGTGCGCTCGCTGGCGGCGAGGAACTCCTCGATCGCCGCGTGCCGGGCCCGGGTCGCCGCGACGTACAGGTGCAGCAGCCGGGACAGCGGGAGATAGACGTCGCGTACCTCGTCGAGATCGATCGGGTCGCCAAGTCCACGCAGCTCGTCGAGTTCGGCACCGGTCAGCGGCAGCGGGGTAGCCGCCCGCAGCTCCCGCCACACCTCCCGGTCGAGCTCGACGTACGGCGTGCTCGATGTCTTCACCCGTCCAAACGTAGTTTCCGCCGGAACCGCCGGTGGCGCCGGGGTCGGTCCGCGCGCGCGTACGACCGGCGCCGTCCGGCGGATAGCCTTGCGCCCATGTGCGGCATTGTTGGGTACGTCGGCGAACGTCCGGCGCTGGACGTCGTCGTCGACGGGCTCGCCCGGCTGGAATACCGGGGCTACGACTCCGCCGGCGTGGCGCTCGTCGCCGACGGCAAGCTCACCGTCCACAAGCGCGCCGGCAAGCTGGCCAACCTGCGCGCCGCCCTCGCCGAGGAGCCCCCTCCCCCGGCGAGCCTCGGCATCGGCCACACCCGGTGGGCCACCCACGGCCCGCCCAGCGACGCCAACGCCCACCCCCACATCGACTGCCTCGGCCAGGTCGCGGTGGTGCACAACGGCATCATCGAGAACTTCGCCGCGCTGCGCGCCGGGCTCGAGTCCGGCGGCCACGAACTGGCCTCCGAGACCGACACCGAGGTCGTCGCCCACCTCCTGGAAGACGAGATCACCGCCGGCGCGTCGCTCGCCGACGCCATGCGCCGCGTCTGCGGCCGGCTCAAGGGCGCGTTCACCCTGGTCGCGTCGTCCACCGTCGACCCCGACCTGGTGGTCGCCGCGCGCCGCAACTCTCCGCTCGTCGTCGGCCGAGGCACCGGCGAGAACTTCCTCGCCAGCGACGTCGCCGCGTTCATCGCGCACACCCGTGACGCCATCGAGCTCGGCCAGGACCAGGTCGTCGAGCTGCGCCGCGACTCCGTCACGATCACCGACTTCCACGGCGCGCCCGCACCCGTACGGGAGTACCACGTGGACTGGGACGCCTCGGCCGCCGAGAAGGGCGGCTACGACTACTTCATGCTCAAGGAGATCGCCGAGCAGCCGCGCGCGGTGGCCGACACCCTGCTCGGCCGCGCCGCCCTCGACGGCACGCTCACGCTCGACGAGATGCGCCTGTCCGACGACGAGATCCGCGACGTCGACAAGATCATCGTCGTCGCCTGCGGCACGGCCTACCACGCGGGCATGATCGCGAAGTACGCCATCGAGCACTGGTCGCGGCTGCCCTGCGAGGTCGAGCTGGCCAGCGAGTTCCGCTACCGCGACCCCATCCTGGACCGCTCGACCCTCGTCGTCGCCATCTCCCAGTCCGGCGAGACGATGGACACCCTGATGGCGGTCCGCCACGCCCGCGAGCAGAACGCCCGCGTCCTGGCCATCTGCAACGTCAACGGCTCCACGATCCCCCGCGAGTGCGACGCCGTCGTCTACACCCACGCCGGCCCGGAGATCGCGGTCGCGTCCACGAAGGCGTTCCTCACCCAGCTCGTCGCCTGCTACCTCGTCGCCGCCTACCTCGCGCAGGTCCGCGGCATCAAGTTCGGCGACGAGGTCTCCGCGATCATCGCCCAGCTCGCGGCCACCCCGGAGAAGGTCGAGCAGGTCCTCACCACCGTCGAGCCCGTACGCCGCCTCGCCCGCTCCCTGGCCGACGCCAGCACCGTGCTGTTCCTCGGCCGCCACGTCGGCTACCCGGTGGCCCTCGAAGGCGCGCTGAAGCTGAAGGAACTGGCGTACATGCACGCCGAGGGGTTCGCCGCCGGCGAGCTGAAGCACGGCCCGATCGCGCTGATCGACGAGGGCCTGCCGGTCGTCGTGGTGGTCCCGTCGCCACGCGGCCGCAGCGTGCTGCACGACAAGATCGTGTCCAACATCCAGGAGATCCGCGCCCGCGGCGCCCGTACGATCGTCATCGCCGAAGAGGGCGACACCGCCGTCGAGCCGTACGCCGACACCCTCATCCCGGTCCCCGCGGTGCCGACCCTGCTCCAGCCCCTGGTGGCCACGGTCCCGTTGCAGGTCTTCGCCTGCGAACTCGCCACGGCCAAGGGCCACGACGTCGACCAGCCGCGCAACCTGGCGAAGTCGGTAACGGTGGAGTAGCCACTAGGCAGGCGGGACAGACACGCACGGTCCCGGGGCGGTACACCGCGCGCCGGGGGCTCCGGGGAGGCTCGGCCCCCCGGACCAACACCACCAGCCGCGCAACCTGGCGAAGTCCGTAACGGTGGAGTAGCGGGTCAGCCCAGCTCGGAGCGTACGACCCCGGCCAGTCGTTCGGCCGCGGACGCCGCCTCCTCCTCGGTGGGCGCCTCGACCATGACCCGCACCATCGGCTCGGTGCCGCTCGGCCTGATCAGCACCCGGCCGGTGTCGCCGAGCTCGATCTCGACGTCGTTCACGGCGGCGTCGAGCGCCGGGCACGCGCTCGCGCGCCGCTTGTCCACGCCGCGGACGTTCACCAGCACCTGCGGCAGCCGCGTCATGGTCGACGCCAGCTCGCCGATGCTCCGCTCGGAGCGCGCGACGGCGGCCAGGAGGTGCAGCGCGGTCAGCGCGCCGTCGCCGGTCGTCGAGTGGTCGGCCATCACGACGTGGCCCGACTGCTCGCCGCCGAGCGCGTAGCCGCCGAGCTGCATGGCCTCGAGGACGTAGCGGTCGCCGACGGCGGTCTCCACGACCCGCAGCCCCGCGTCGCGCATCGCGATCTTGAAACCGAGGTTCGACATCACCGTGGCCACCACGGTGTCGTCGGGCAGCCGCCCGTCGCGGTGCATGTCGAGCGCGAGGATCGCCATGATCTGGTCGCCGTCGAGCAGCTCTCCGTCGCCGGTGACGGCCAGGCAGCGGTCGGCGTCGCCGTCGTGGGCGATGCCGGCGTCGGCGCCGTACGCCACGACCGCCTTCTGCAGCGCCTCCGGATGCGTGGAGCCGCACCCGGCGTTGATGTTCAGACCGTCGGGCTCGGCCGCGATGGCCACGACGTCGGCGCCGGCGCGGCGCAGCGCCTCGGGCGCCACCACGGACGCGGCGCCGTTCGCGCAGTCGACCACGACGCGCAGCCCGTCGAGCACCCGGCCCGCCGCGCCGCCGGGCAGCGTCGTCAGGAGGTGGCCGACGTAGCGCTCGATCTCGCCGTGCGCGTCGAAGACCCGCCCGACGTCGGACCCGGTGGGCTCGTCGGTGTAGTGGCCCATCTGGGCCTCGATGCGGTCCTCGACGTCGTCCGCCAGCTTCCGGCCGCCGCGGGCGAAGAACTTGATCCCGTTGTCGGGCGCGGGGTTGTGGCTGGCGGACAGCATCACGCCGAGGTCGACGCCCAGCGCCTCCGTGAGGTACGCGACGCCGGGCGTCGGCACCACGCCGAGCCGCAGGACGTCCACACCGGCGCCGGCCAGCCCGGCCACGACGGCGGCCTCGAGGAACTCGCCGGACGCCCGCGGGTCGCGGCCCACGACCGCCCGTGGTCGCCGCCCCGCCGCCGCCTCACCCAGGATGTGCGCGGCCGCGATGGAGAGGTCGAGCGCGAGGTGGGCGGTGAGGTCGCGACCGGCGACCCCGCGAACACCATCGGTACCGAAGAGGCGTGCCATCAATCAAGTCCTGAAGCAACTGGGGGCAGCGGAGGCGGTCAAACGAACACCCGCCCGCGCACCGACCGTACGCGAGCGGGTGTGATCCGGCAGCCGCGCTGCCGGGCGAAGAACGAGAAGGCCCGGACGGCGCGGCCCCCCGGACGACCACGGTGGACGCGACCCCAGCGATAGTGGCCGCCGGCCACTGAGCGGGGGTCGCCCACCATCGCGGCCACCTACCGCTTGGAGTACTGGGGCGCCTTGCGGGCCTTCTTGAGGCCGTACTTCTTCCGCTCCTTGGCCCGCGCGTCGCGGGTCAGGAACCCGGCCTTCTTCAGCGGGGGGCGGTTGTCGGCGTCGAGCGCGGCGAGCGCGCGGGCGATGCCGAGGCGCAGCGCGCCGGCCTGGCCGGTGACGCCGCCGCCGTGGATGCGGGCGATGACGTCGAACGCGTCAGGGATCTCGAGCGTGACGAACGGCTCGTTGATGATCTGCTGGTGGACCTTGTTCGGGAACGCTTCGTCGATCGTGTGCCCATTGATGGTCCACTGGCCGGAACCCGGGATGACACGGACGCGGGCGACGGCGCGCTTGCGACGGCCGGTGCCGCTCGACGGGCCGGTCACGATCGGCTGGACCGCGACGACCTCGCTCTCCGACGACTCGCTGGTGTACTCAGAGGGGAAGTCGAATTCCGCCTCGTCGGGTGTGGCGCCCTCTGTGGGCGTCTCAAGACCGGTGGGCTCGGCCACGGTGTTCCTCGTGTTTCCTCTAGGCGACGGCCGGTGGCCGAACTACTTGGTGATCTCGTACGGCTCGGGCTGCTGCGCGGCGTGGGGGTGGTTCGGGCCCGCGTAGACCTTCAGCTTCTTGGCCATCGCGCGACCGAGCTTGGTCTTGGGGAGCATGCCCTTGATGGCCTTCTCCACGGCGCGCTCGGGGTGCTTGTCGAGCAGGTCGCTGTAGCGAACCGCGCGCAGGCCGCCCGGGTAGCCGGAGTGGCTGTACGCGAACTTCTGCTCACGCTTGTTGCCGGTCAGCATGATCTTCTCGGCATTGACGATGATCACGAAATCGCCGGTGTCAACGTGCGGCGCGTAGATCGGCTTGTGCTTGCCACGCAGCAGCGTGGCCGCATTGCTCGCCAGACGCCCAAGTACGACATCGGCCGCGTCGATCACGTGCCACTGACGCTGGACGTCGTTGGACTTCGGGCTGAATGTGCGCACGGTCGTAAGCCTTCGTCAGTAGGTCTAGGTCTCGGGACCCGCCGGAGAAAAACCCCTCAGCGGCGGCGTTGGCTCTGAGTCATGTGCAGCGCACCTGCGAGCCATACCAACAAGGGGGCAGAATACCGGCGTGAGCCGTCGTTGGTCAAAGCGGAGACACACCGCAGCGACCTTCCCGAACAAGGATAAGCCCTCGGCGCGCATGCCCGGTCCCATACGCCGTATCGCGTACGCTCCGCGCACCCCCGGCCGGGGAGCGTGACGACCAGGGCCGGAGACCGCGAATGTGAGCAGCGTCATGGACGGCCCCCACACCGCAGGCCAGCGCCCACGCCGTTCCGTGCACACCGGTGCCGCACCCTGCCCGGCGAAGCCCCGCGACCTTCAGCGAGCGGACTTTTTGGACGATACTCTCGCGGGATGGGATATCCGGGCGACACGTGGCCGCCCTCCCCGTACGGGGAGGGCGCCGCAGGCACGCCCGGCCACGACCCGTACCGCGGCTACCCGCCGCTGAACGACCCGCAGGGCCCGCCCCCCGCCCAGGGCGACACCCCTTACTACGGCGACGCCCCCGCTTACGGCGGAAGCGGCCAGCAGCCGCCGTACGCCGGGTCCCCCACCGGCCCGTACGGCCCGCCCCAGCCCTACACCGAGCCGCCGCCGTACGGCGGGTTCGCCCCGAGCGGCCCGCAGGCGCCCGCGGGTCCCGGCGGCTGGCAGGGCCCGCCCGCCGGATACGGCGGCCCGCCCGACAACGGCGGCGGCAAGGGCAGAATGCTGCTCATCATCGGCGGCATCGTGGCCGTGGTGGTCCTGCTCGGCGGCGGCGGAACGGCCCTCGCCTTCGCCATGAAGAAGGACCCACCGAAGCCGCAGCCCACCCCGACCGCGGCCCAGCCCACGAAGTCGCCCACCGAGGCGCAGCCCACCCCGACCAGAACGGGCACCCCATCGTCGGGAAAGCGCTGGCTGAAGCTGGCCAGCCGCTCCACCGACCCACACGCCATCACCCTGTCGGAGATGTTCGGCAAGGCGCACCTCACCGACCACCACAGGTCCTACCGCCTCGTCACCCGCCAGGGCACGCGGTCCTGCGACTCCGTCATCACCGGCGGCAAGCTGCGCGCCGCGCTGACCGCGGGAAACTGCACCCAGGTGCTGCGCGCCACCTACCTGCGCGGCGACGGCAAGCTGATGGGCACCGTCAGCATCAGCAACCTCGCTGACTACTCTGGCGTGCGGAACGCGTTCTCCGCGGCCGCGGGGGGCCAGCAGTACGTCGACCCCCTGCGCGGGTCCGGGCCGACGGCCCGGCTCGGCCGCGGCTTCGCCCGCGGCATCAGCCAGGTCAAGGGTCACTACCTGATCCTGAGCTGGGTGCAGTACACCAACGGGCACCGGCCGAGCACCGCCGGGCGCAAGCAGCTCACCGCCTTCCACGACGACGTGGTCAGCGCGGCGCTCGTCCGCCCGCTCGGCTACCGCATGCTCACCGGCCGGCCGCAGAAATAGGCCGGGCCCCCGAGTCGCCGATCAGGAAAGCCGAAGCGACGACATGAATACCGACGACAAGACCGAGAGCCAGGAGCCCACCACCGGTTCGGGATTCCTCCCCGCACCGGTGCCCGCCGACATCGACGACGCCCCCGTCGCGGTGGTGGCGTCGGGCATGGTCGCCGACGACGACCCGGACATCCTGGAGCCGACGCAGATCATGCCGCCGGTCCCCGCGCACCCCGGAGCGTACGGCCAGCTCGGCCCGGCGCCCGGCCCGCAGAACCCCGACCAGCCATGGGGCCCCGGCACCCCCGCGGGCGGCTTCTCCATCCCCACGCCCCCGCCGTACGGCCAGCCGGGCCCCGGCGCACCGTACCCGGGCTCGGAGGGCACGCCGCCGTACGACTTCGGCGACGCCGTGCCCGCGCCGCGCGACCCCGGGCGCCGCCGCCTCCTCGTGATCGGCGGCGTCGTGGTGGCGCTCGTCGTGGTCGGCGCCGGATCGTTCTTCGGCGTCCGCGCCCTGACCGGCGGAACAAGCCACGCGCCTCCCGTGTCGCAGCCCACCCACGGCAGCCCGCCGGCGTCGCCCCCGGCCAGCTCGCCCCCGCCGGACGGCGGCATCGACAGCGTGGTCACCGACGGCAAGCCCATGACGGTCGCCGAGGTGTTCCCCACGTCCAGCGTCTCCGTCGGCGGCACCACGTTCGGCCGCGTCCGCGCCGACGTCCTCGACAAGTGCGCGAACGCCGCGAACGGCGGCTTCGAGAAGGTGCTGCGCCAGGCCGGCTGCGAACGGGTCGTCGCGGCCACCTTCGTCGACAAGGCCAAGAAGTACGCCGTCACCACCGGCATCGCGGCCCTGTCCACCAAGGACTCCGCCACGAACGCCAGCCGCGGCGCCGACTCCCGCCACGGCCGCTGGTTCGCCGCGCTGCCGGGCAAGAAGGGCAGCGGCGCCGAGAAGATCGCCAAGTCCGGCGGCTTCGCGGCCTCCCTCGTCTGGGGGCGCTACATCGTGTTCTCGTACGCCACCTACAGCAACGGCAAGACCCCGCCCGCCAAGGACGCCCGCCTGACCCGGCTCAGCCAGGACTTCCGGACCTCCACCGCGCACGCCATCACCAAGCGCGCGTCGTCCTGACCCTCACCCGGCACACGGCGGCAGGGTCCGTACGCGCCGGGTCTCGCGGGCCCGCGCGGCCAGCCCGGCGTCGTCCGGGTAGGTGATCTCCGCCAGCGTCAGCCCGTGCGGCGGCACGACGTGCACCCCCGAGTCGCGCACCCCGGCGCGCAGCACCTCACCGGGCCACCCGACCGGCCGGCGGCCGTCGCCCACCGCGAGCATCGCGCCGACGAGGGCGCGCACCATGTTGTGGCAGAAGGCGTCCGCCTGCACCGTCGCGGCGACGACGTACGGCTCGACGCGCGCCCACTCCAGCCGCAGCAGCCGCCGGATCGTCGTCGCGCCCTCCCGCTTCCTGCAGTACGCCGCGAAGTCGTGCTCGCCCGTCAGCGGCGCCGCGGCCGCGTTCATCGCGTCGACGTCGAGCCGCGCCTTGTGCCACAGGGTGTCCGCGCGGCGCACCGGATCCACGCCGTACGGATGGTCGCCCACCCGGTAGACGTAGCGCCGCGCCAGCGCCGAGAACCGCGCGTCGAAGCCGTACGGCGCCGGCCCGATCGACGTCACCCGGACGTCCGGCGGCAACACCCCGGCGAGCCGCCGGCCCGCGGACGCGCCCACGGGGTCCCACGCTTCGCGCGGCACGTCCACGTGGGCCACCTGGCCGTGTGCGTGCACCCCGGCGTCCGTACGGCCCGCGACGGTCAGCTCGGGTGCGGGCGCGAGCCGCAGGATCCGCCCGAGGGCGTCCTGGATCTCCCCCTGCACGGTCCGCCGCCCCGGCTGCACCGCCCAGCCGGAGAACCCCGCCCCGTCATAGGCGATCCCCAGCCGCAGCCTGATCTCGTCGGACACCCGGGACCTCTCTCGTGCTCACCGAACAATGGAGCCCGCCACCGGTACGGTGACGGGCTCCATTGTCAACGATCGTCAGGACGCGTCGTCCTTCTTAGGCGCGTCGTCCTCGGCCTGCTCCTCGGCCTGGTCGGCCTCGTCGGCCGGCTCCTCGACCTCGGTGCCGTCCTCGGTGCCGGTCGCCTCGTCGTCGGTGGCCTCGACCTCGGCCGCCTCGGGCGCCGCCGTCTCCTCGACCGCCGGGGCGGTCGTACGGGTCGTGGCGGACGCCTGCAGCGCCTCGCTCACCAGCTCGATCACGACCATCGGGGCGTTGTCGCCCTTGCGCGGACCGATCTTGGTGATCCGGGTGTAGCCGCCGTCGCGGTTCTCGAACTGCGGGGCGATCTCGGTGAACAGCCGGTACGCCACGTCGGAGTCCCGGACCGTCTTCTTCACCTGCCGCTGCGCGTGCACCGACTTGGCCAGGTCACCGGCGTTGTAGGCGGCCTGACCCTTCTTGGCGGTGGTGATGAGCTTCTCCGCGACCGGGCGCAGGCGCTTGGCCTTCGCCTCGGTGGTGCGGATCCGCCCGTGCTCGAACAGCGCGGTGGCGAGGTTCGCCAGGATCAGCCGCTCGTGGGCCGGGCCGCCGCCCAGACGCGGGCCCTTGGTGGGCGTGGGCATGGTGTCGTTCTCCTCGATCAGAACTGCGCCCGGTAGGCACCGGAATCAGTTCGGGCTCTCTGGGTTCAGTACTGCTCGGTCTCGGCGTAGCTCTCGTCGTCATCGTCGGAATAGGCCTCCGCCGCCGTGGTCGGGTCGAACCCGGGCGGGGAGTCCTTCAGCGAGAGGCCCATGTCGATGAGCTTCTGCTTGACCTCTTCGATGGACTTGGCCCCGAAGTTGCGGATGTCGAGCAGGTCCTGCTCGCTGCGGGCGACCAGCTCGCCCACCGAGTGGATGCCCTCGCGCTTGAGGCAGTTGTACGAACGGACCGTCAGGTTGAGGTCCTCGATCGGCAGCGCGAGGTCCGCGGCGAGCGCGGCGTCCGTCGGCGACGGGCCCATGTCGATGCCCTCGGCGTCGACGTTCAGCTCGCGCGCCAGCCCGAACAGCTCGACCAGCGTCTTGCCGGCGCTGGCCATCGCGTCCCGCGGCCGCATGCACGGCTTGGTCTCGATGTCCAGGATGAGCCGGTCGAAGTCGGTGCGCTGCTCGACTCGGGTGGCCTCCACCTTGTACGTCACCCGCAGGACCGGCGAGTAGATCGAGTCGACCGGGATGCGGCCGATCTCCTGGCCGGGCTGCTTGTTCTGCACCGCGGAGATGTAGCCGCGACCGCGCTCGACGGTCAGCTCCATCTCCAGCTTGCCCTTGCTGTTCAGCGTGGCGATGTGCAGGTCCGGGGTGTGCACCTCGACACCGGCCGGCGGCGCGATGTCGGCGGCGGTGACCTCGCCGGGGCCCTGCTTGCGCAGGTACATGACGACGGGCTCGTCGTGCTCGGACGACACCACCAGGCCCTTGAGGTTCAGGATGACGTCGGTGACGTCCTCCTTGACGCCCGGCACGGTGGAGAACTCGTGCAGGACACCCTCGATGCGGATGCTGGTGACCGACGCGCCGGGGATGGACGACAGCAGGGTACGGCGCAGCGAGTTGCCGATGGTGTACCCGAAGCCCGGCTCGAGCGGCTCGATGACGAACCGCGAACGGTATTCGTCGATCTGCTCTTCGGTGAGGGATGGACGCTGAGCGATCAGCACGTGACTTCACTCCTCGTGATTTCGCGACGCCCGCTATTTGACGGTCGCGATGTGGTTATGCCCATTGGGCGGTCGGCCCACCGGATGCCGTCCCGCCCGCGAACGGGCGGGACGGCTGGGCCCGGTGAAGGCCGGGAAGGAGCTCGCCCCGAATTACTTCGAGTAGAGCTCGACGATCAGTTGTTCCTGAACCTGGGTGTCGATCTGCTGACGCGACGGCAGGGAGTGCACCAGGATGCGCATCTTGCCCTCGGTCTGCGCGGCGATCCACGCCGGGAGCGGACGCTCCCCGGCCTCGGCGCGGGCGACGACGAACGGCGTCATCTCCAGCGACTTGGCGCGCACCTCGACGATGTCGTGCTCGCTGACGCGGTACGACGGGATGTTGACCTTCTTGCCGTTGACCATGAGGTGGCCGTGGCGAACCAGTTGGCGCGCCATGTCACGGCTCTTGGCGAAGCCCGCGCGGTACACCACGTTGTCGAGGCGGCTCTCCAGGATGGTGAGCAGGTTCTCGCCGGTCTTGCCGGAACGGCGGTTCGCCTCGTCGAAGTAGCGCGCGAACTGGCGCTCAAGGACGCCGTAGATGCGCACGCACTTCTGCTTCTCGCGGTGCTGCAGCAGGTATTCGCTCTCCTTGGTGCGGCCGCGGCCGTGCTCACCCGGAGGGTACGGACGGATCTCGATCGGGCACTTCGGCGAGTCGCACTTGGCGCCCTTGAGGAAGAGCTTCGTCTTCTCGCGGCGGCACCGCTTGCAGTCGGGTCCGGTGTAACGAGCCATCTTTGTCTTACTCCCCTAGTCCCTCAGACCCGCCGACGCTTGGGCGGACGGCAGCCGTTGTGCGGGACCGGGGTCACATCCTGGATGGACCCGACCTCGAGGCCCGTCGCCTGGATCGAGCGGATAGCGGTCTCCCGGCCGGAGCCGGGCCCCTTCACGAACACGTCGACCTTGCGCATGCCGTGTTCCATGGCGCGGCGCGCGGCGGCCTCGGCGGCCATCTGCGCGGCGAAGGGGGTGGACTTGCGCGAACCCTTGAAGCCGACCTGGCCCGAGCTGGCCCAGGAGATCACGGCGCCGTTGGGGTCGGTGATCGAGACGATGGTGTTGTTGAACGTGCTCTTGATGTGCGCATGGCCATGCGCGACATTCTTCTTTTCCTTGCGGCGCACCTTCTTGGCGCCCGCCTGGCGGCTCTTAGGAGGCATTTACCCCTGAACTCCTGTGGAGGTCGTCGGTCCGCGTAAGGACCGTGCTTGCGCGGACTACTTGCGGCCGGCCTTCTTCTTGCCGGCCACGGTCTTCTTCTTGCCCTTGCGGGTGCGGGCGTTGGTCTGGGTGCGCTGGCCGTGCACCGGGAGCCCACGGCGGTGCCGGATCCCCTGGTAGCACCCGATCTCGACCTTGCGGCGAATGTCGGCCTGCACCTCGCGGCGGAGGTCGCCCTCGGTGCGGTAGTTGGCCTCGATCCAGTCACGAAGCTGGACCAGTTCTTCATCGCTCAGTTGGTGGACACGCGTGTCACCACTGATGCCCGTCTCCTTCAGCGTCTCCAGCGCACGGCTGCGGCCGACGCCGAAGATGTAGGTGAGTGCGACCTCAAGGCGCTTCTCACGCGGGAGATCGACTCCAACGAGGCGTGCCATTCCGGCAGCTCTCCTTCATGTCCGGAGGTCCTGCGCGCCGCTTCCCGTGTCTGTTCGGACACGGGCCCCGGCCTCCGCCCGGGGGTCCTCCCTTTGCGGGGAGTCGCGGAACGCGCTACTGACTGTGGTCTCGCTCAGCCCTGGCGCTGCTTGTGCCGGGGGTCGGAGCAGATGACCATGACCCGCCCGTGCCGGCGAATGACGCGGCACTTCTGGCAGATCTTCTTGACGCTCGGCTTGACCTTCATCTGTGAGGGCTCCTCAGACGGCGGTGTGCGTACTCCCCTACGGAAGCCTCACCGGATGCCTGACGAACCACCGCCGCGGACGCGGTGGTGGTTCCTACTTGTAGCGGTAAACGATCCGCCCACGACTGAGGTCGTAGGGGCTGAGCTCTACGACCACACGGTCGTCGGGAAGGATCCGGATGTAGTGCATCCGCATCTTCCCGCTGATGTGGGCAAGGACCTTGTGCCCGTTGTCGAGCTCCACCCTGAACATCGCGTTAGGAAGGGACTCGATAACGGAGCCCTCGATCTCGATGGCACCGTCTTTTTTGGGCATGTCCTCCGCGCTTCGCTTTTAGATCGTCTGGATTCGGCCCGTCACAGAGCACACCGCACCCCGGGAGAGATGGATGAGTTGACGGACCAACACCTGAGTCTACGCGACACGCGCGGGTGATGCGAAATCGAGCGCGAAGGCCATACCTCAGTAGCGGTGGCGGTCGCGGATCTGGCGCCGCGCGGACCGGCGGATCTCCCGTTCGCGGCGCCGGCTCACCGGCGGCGGCGCGCCCATGAGCTGACCGGCGAGCAGCACCGCGCCCCACGGACCCGCGACCCAGATCCACCACGGATAGACGAACTGCACCGACGTGACCGACACCAGCAGCCAGATCACCACGTTGATCAGGCTGACCGCCGCCCAGGTCGCCCAGATGCCCTTCCACACCGCGCGCCCGGCGCGCGAGCCGCGTGACACGGGCTCGCTGCCGTCCGCCTGCTTCTCCGCGGGCACCGGCAACTGGTAGAGGTCCTGCTCGGGCAGGTCGTTCATCAGCGCGTCGAGGTCGCCGAGCGTCTTCCCGGAGTACGCCTTCTCGATGCGGTCCTTGAACTCGTCGACGTCGAGGCGGCCCTGTGCGTGGTGCTCGCGCAACGCGGCCGCCACCCGGTCCCGATCGTTGTCCGACGCTCGCATGTCGGGGTTGCGCGCCATCGTCACCGTCCTGGGTCTCGATTCGCGCCGTTGGGGACGCCCAGGCGCTCCAGGGCGGCACGCCCGCCGTCACGCGCCGTCAGAACCCAGGGTCCGTCCTCGGTGAGCGCCACGGTGTGCTCGAAGTGGGCCGACAGCGCGCCGTCCTTCGTCTCGACCGTCCACCCGTCGTCGAGCAGGTCGGTTTGCGCGGTGCCGAGGTTGATCATCGGCTCGATCGCGAAGCACATGCCGGGGCGGAGCTGCATCCCCTTGCCCGGCCGCCCGTAGTTCGGGATGAACGGCTCCATGTGCATCTCGGTTCCGATGCCGTGCCCGCCGTACTCCTCGACCAGGCCGTACGCGCCGGCCCCGCGGACGTAGGACTCGATGGCGTGACCGATGTCGGACAGGCGCGCGCCGTCGCGTACGGCGGCGAGCCCGCGCCACATCGACTCCTCGCAGTCGGCGATCAGCTTCGCCGCGTCGTCGGGGATGGCGCCGATCGGCACGGTCACCGCGGAGTCGCCGTGCCAGCCGTCGAGGATCGCGCCGCAGTCGATGGAGATGACGTCGCCGTCGGCGAGCACCTGGCGGTCGCTCGGGATGCCGTGCACCACCTGGTGGTTCACGGACGCGCAGATGGACGCGGGAAAGCCCTGGTAGCCCTTGAACGACGGCACCGCGCCGGCGTCGCGGATCGACTTCTCCGCGATGGCGTCGAGCTCGGCGGTGCTGATTCCCGGCGTGACGGCCGCGCGCAGGGCGCTGAGCGTCGACTCGACGACCAGCCCCGCGGCGCGCATCTTCGCGATCTCCGCGTCACTGCGAATGTGGATCACGGGCCTCCGCCTATTCCAACCCACGGCCGCGCTTCCTCCTCAACAGATCCTCCCTCAGGAGCCGACCCGGTGGGAAGGCCCGCCGCCGGTGGTCACCGGAAGAGGTCAGTGCGCGAACGGCTTGAGGGCTTCCATCGCGCGCTTGGTGATCTCCTCCACGGGGCCGGTGGCGTCGACGACGGCGAGAATCCCTTCCCGCTTGTAGAACGAAGTCAGCGGTGCCGTCTGTTCCTGATACACGTCGAGCCGGTGGCGTACGGTCTCCTCACGGTCGTCGTCGCGCTGGAAAAGCTCGCCGCCGCAGTCGTCGCACACCCCCTCCTTCTGGGGAGGGTCGAACTCGACATGCCAGATCCGCCCGCAGTTGGGGCACATCCGACGGCCGGACAGGCGGCGGACGACCTCGTCGTCGTCGACCATCAGTTCCAGTACGACGTCGAGCTTCGCGCCGAGGTCGGCGAGCATCTCGCCCAGGACCTCGGCTTGGGGGACGTTGCGCGGAAAGCCGTCGAGCAGGAAGCCGGCGCGCGCGTCGTCCTCGGCGAGGCGGTCGCGCACCATGGCGATCGTGATCTCGTCGGGGACGAGGTCACCGCGATCCATGTACTCCCTGGCCTTACGGCCCAGTTCCGTCCCGCCCTTGACGTTGGCACGGAAGATGTCGCCCGTCGAGATCTTGGGGATCGACAGGCGAGCGGCAATGAATTGGGCCTGTGTCCCCTTGCCCGCACCGGGGGGCCCGACCAGAACGACGCGCACTATCGCAGGAAACCCTCATAGTTGCGTTGCTGGAGTTGGCTCTCGATCTGCTTCACCGTGTCCAGCCCGACACCGACCATGATCAGAATGCTCGTTCCCCCGAATGGGAAGTTCTGCGTCGCCTGCACCATGGCGAGCGCGACCATCGGGATCAGGGCAATCAGTCCCAGGTAGAGCGCACCCGGGGTGGTGATCCGCGTGAGCACGTAGTCGAGGTACTCGGCGGTCGGCCGCCCCGGACGGATGCCCGGGATGAACCCACCGTACTTCTTCATGTTGTCGGCCACTTCAGTGGGGTTGAAGGTGATCGCCACATAGAAGTAGGTGAAGCCGATGATCATCAGGAAGTACGCCGCCATGTAGACCGGGTGGTCGCCCTTGACCAGGTACTTGTTCACGAAATCCGCGAACGCGTTGCCCGGCCCGACCATCTGCGCCACCAGCGACGGGATGTACAACAGCGACGACGCGAAGATGACGGGGATCACACCCGCCTGGTTGACCTTCAGCGGGATGTAGGTCGAGCTGCCGCCGTACATCCTGCGGCCCACCATGCGCTTGGCGTACTGCACGGGGATGCGGCGCTGGGCCTGCTCCACGAAGATCACGCCGGCGATGATGGCCATGCCGACGATGACGACGATCGTGAAGACGAAGCCGCCCTTCTGGCGCATGATGTTGCCGAACTCCGACGGCATGACCGCGATGATCTGGGTGAAGATCAGCAGCGACATGCCGTTGCCGACGCCGCGGTCGGTGATCAGCTCGCCGAGCCACATGATCACGGCGGTGCCGGCGACCATCGTGATCACCATGACGACCACGGTGAAGATCGAGGTGTTCGGGATGATCGTGGACGGGTCACAGGCGTTCTGGAACAGGTTGCCGGTACGGGCCATCGCCACGATGCCGGTCGCCTGGAGCACACCGAGCCCGATCGTCAGGTACCGGGTGTACTGCGTGATCTTGCCCTGGCCCGCCTGGCCTTCCTTCTTCAGCTCCTCCAACCGCGGGATGACCACGGTGAGGAGCTGGAGGATGATGCTCGCGGTGATGTACGGCATGATGCCGAGGGCGAACACCGAGAGTTTCAGCAGCGAACCGCCACTGAAGAGATTGACCAGGGCGTACACGTTGGCCTGCGAACCCGCGGTCACGGTCTTCACACACTCGTTCACGCCCTTGGTGG
Source organism: Streptosporangiaceae bacterium (assembly GCA_036502625.1). Classification (GTDB taxonomy): domain Bacteria; phylum Actinomycetota; class Actinomycetes; order Streptosporangiales; family Streptosporangiaceae; genus DASXYG01. The sequence goes on along the minus strand of DASXYG010000002.1, from coordinate 10,795 downwards.
AGACACCAGGCGTCGGCAGCGCCGAGCCGAGGCGGAACATGATGATGATGAAGAGCGTGAACAGCAGCTTCTTCCGCAGGTCCGGCGTACGGAACGCCCGGGCGAACGCGGTCAGCACGGTTCCTCCTGCGCGGCTTCAGGCCAACTCGGCGACCTACCCACAGGCGGCGCCTCGCCAACACGGGCCGAGTTCTCGGTCGAAGTCATGGACAGAAACGTCGGTGCCACGGCAACGACGGTTCGACGAACACTAACAGCAGACGGGCTGGAACGCGCCCCAGTCGAATGGAGCGCGGCCCAGCCCGTCTCATGCCTCACAGCTCGGTGGTCTCGCCGCCGGCCGCGTTGATCTTGTCCTTGGCCGACGCCGAGAAGGCGTGGGCCTGAATACGCAGCGCGACCGAGATCTCGCCGGTCCCGAGGACCTTCACGAGGTGGTTCTTGCGCACTGCGCCCTTCGCGACCAGGTCGGCCGGCGTGACCTCTCCACCGGAGGGGTAGAGCTCCGCCAGCCTGTCGAGGTTGACGACCTGGTACTCGGTCTTGAACTTCGCGTTGCTGAAGCCCTTGAGCTTCGGCACCCGGCGGATCAGCGGCATCTGGCCGCCCTCGAAACCGGCAGGCACGGTGGACCGCGCCTTCGTGCCCTTGGTGCCGCGCCCGGCCGTCTTGCCCTTGGACGCCTCACCACGGCCCACGCGCTGCTTCCGCTTGTTGGAGCCGGGCGCCGGGCGCAGGTCGTGCAGCTTCAGCGGGCCATCCTGTTCAGGGGCCATTGTCAGTCGACCTCCTCGACCGTGACGAGGTGCGCGACCGTACGGATCATGCCGCGGAACTCCGGTCGGTCGTCCTTGACGACCGACTGGCCGATCCGCCGCAGGCCGAGGGCGCGCAGGGTGTCACGCTGGTTCTGCTTGCCGCCGATCTTCGAACGGACCTGGGTGACCTTTAGCTGTGCCATGATCAGCTCCCCGCTGCCGCGGCGGCGCGTGCCCGCAGCATGGCGGCGGGGGCGACGTCCTCGATCGGAAGGTCACGCTTCGCCGCGATCTCCTCGGGCCGGTTCAGCTCGCGGAGCGCGGTCACGGTCGCGTGCACGATGTTCAGCGGGTTGGACGACCCGAGCGACTTCGACAGCACGTCGTGGATGCCGGCGCACTCGAGCACGGCGCGAACCGGCCCGCCCGCGATGACACCCGTACCGGGGGAAGCCGGCTTCAGCAGTACGACGCCGGCCGCGTCCTCACCCTGCACGGTGTGCGGGATGGTGCCGCCGATGCGCGGCACCTTGAAGAAGTGCTTCTTGGCCTCTTCGACGCCCTTGGCGATCGCCGCGGGCACCTCCTTGGCCTTGCCGTAGCCGACGCCGACCATGCCGTTGCCGTCGCCGACCACCACGAGCGCGGTGAAGCTGAAGCGCCGGCCGCCCTTGACGACCTTCGCGACACGGTTGATCTTCACGACGCGCTCGATGTACGAAACGCCCTTGTCGCCGCCGCGGCGGTCGTCACGGCGATCACGCCGCTCGCCGCCGCCGCGCCGCGGAGCTGCCGCCATCAGTGGTTCCTCATCTCATCACTTGCCTGCTTGCGGGCTTCGGCGATCAAAACTCCAGCCCGCCTTCCCGGGCGGCGTCCGCGAGCGCGGCAACCCGTCCGTGGTACTTGAACCCGGCCCGGTCGAACACGACGGAGCCGACTCCGGCGTCCTTGGCGCGGGTGGCGATCAGCTCGCCGACCTTGCGCGCCTGCGCCGTCTTGTCGCCCTCGCCACCGCGGATCGTGCCGTCCAGCGTCGACGCCGACACCAGGGTGTGGCCGGCCGTGTCGTCGATGATCTGCGCGAACATGTTGGTGTTCGAGCGGGTGACGACCAGGCGGGGCCGCAGCGCGGTGCCGCTGATGTTCTTGCGGACGCGGTACTGCCGCCGGGCGCGGGAGACGCTGCGCGCGGACGTCCGCTTGCCGACGTACTTGCCGGCGATCGTCCTCTTGCCAGCCATCTCTTACTTCCCAGCCTTTCCGACCTTGCGGCGGATCTGCTCACCCTGGTAGCGGACGCCCTTGCCCTTGTACGGGTCGGGGCGGCGCAGCTTGCGGATGTTCGCGGCGACCTCGCCGACGCGCTGCTTGTCGATGCCCTCGACGACGAGCTGCGTCGGCTTCTCCACGCGGAAGGTGATCCCCTCCGGCGGCTCGACGACGACCGGGTGGCTGAAGCCCAGGGCGAACTCGAGGTTCTTGCCCTTCTGCTGCACCCGGTAGCCGACGCCGACGATCTCGAGCGTCTTGGCGTAGCCGTCGGTCACGCCGACGACCATATTGTTGACCAGCGTTCGGGTCAGTCCGTGCAGCCCGCGAACCGGGCCCTGGTCGTTCGGACGTGTGACCTTGACCTGGCCGTCCTCTTGTGTGACCTCGATGGGCGCCGCCACCGTGAGGTGGAGCTCGCCCTTCGGGCCCTTGACCGTGATGTCCCGCCCGTCGATCTTCACTTCGACGCCGCTGGGGACCTGGATCGGCAGCCGACCAATACGCGACATGCTCGGTTCCCCCTTACCAGACGTAGGCGAGGACTTCTCCGCCCACGCCATGACGGTTGGCCTGCTTGTCGGTCATGAGACCGGACGACGTCGAAATGATCGCGATACCGAGGCCACCCAGGACCCTCGGCAGGCCGCCCTTCTTCGCGTAGACCCGCAGACCGGGCTTGGACACGCGGCGCAGGCCGGCGATCGAACGCTCGCGGTTCGGCCCGAACTTGAGCGAGACCACGAGGTTCTTGCCGACCTTGGCGTCGGTGACCTGCCAGCTCGCGACGTACCCCTCCTGCTTGAGGATCTCGGCGATGTGCGCCTTGATCTTGGAGTACGGCATCGCGACGTCGTCGTGATAGGCCGAGTTGGCATTACGCACCCGTGTCAGCATGTCTGCGATCGGGTCGGTCATCGTCATGGGCTGTGGCCCTCCTCGCCGCGGTTTCGCCAGTTTGACCTGGGCGACCTACGGCGCGGTCATGGACCGGGACGGAAGATCGTTCCGGTCCGTTGGTGGATTATGTGCTCACGTGGGCCGCTTGCCTCGGCATCGGCCCGCGCTGATTTACCAGCTCGACTTGGTGATACCGGGCAGCTCGCCGCGGTGTGCCATCTCGCGGAAGCAGATACGGCAGAGGCCGAACTTCCTGTAGACGGCGCGCGGGCGGCCGCAACGCGAACACCGAGTGTACCCGCGAACCTTGAACTTCGGCTTACGGCCTGCCTTGGCGATCAGGGCCTTCTTGGCCATCGCTCCTCCTCTCAGGCTTCCTTGTACGGGAAGCCGAGCCGCCGGAGCAGCGCACGGCCTTCCTCGTCGTTCGTCGCGGACGTGACGACCGTGATGTCCATCCCGCGCTGGCGGTCCACCTGGTCGGGGTTGACCTCGTGGAACATGACCTGCTCGGTCAGCCCGAAGGTGTAGTTGCCCTTGCCGTCGAACTGCTTCGGCGACAGGCCACGGAAGTCGCGGATGCGGGGCAGCGCCAGCGAGAGCAGCCGGTCGAGGAACTCCCACATGCGGTCGCCGCGGAGCGTGACGCTCGCGCCGATCGGCATGCCCTCACGCAGCTTGAACTGCGCGATGGACTTCCGTGCCCGGTTGACCTTCGGCTTCTGCCCGGTGATCGCGGCGAGGTCCTTGACGGCGCCCTCGATCAGCTTCGCGTCGCGAGCGGCCTCGCCGACGCCCATGTTCACCACGATCTTGACCAGACCGGGGATCTGCATGACGTTGGCGTAGCCGAACTCCTCACGCATTGCCGGGGCGATCTCCTCGGCGTAGCGCTGCTTGAGGCGGGGGGCTACCCGCTCCTGCGTGGTCACGGTCATCAGATGTCCTTACCGCTGCGGCGGGAGATCCGGATCTTCTTCCCGTTCTCGTCGAAGCGGTAGCCGACCCGGCTGGGCTTGTTGTCTTCGGGGTCGAGCAACATCACGTTGCTCGCGTCGAAGTACGCCTCCTCGGTGATCACGCCGCCTTCCTTGGCGCCGCGCGCACCGGTGTGCGTCTCCTTCTTGTGCTTCTTGATCAGGTGGACACCCTCGACCCGGACCTTGCGGCGGTTCGGGTCGACGTCGATGACCTTGCCCTCGCTGCCCTTGTCCTTGCCGCTGATGACGCGGACCTGATCGCCCTTCTTGACCTTCATCGACGGCATGGTTACAGCACCTCCGGTGCCAGCGAGATGATGCGCATGAATCTCTTGTCACGCAGCTCCCGGCCCACCGGGCCGAAGATGCGCGTTCCCCGCGGGTCTCCCCCGTCCCGGATGAGAACCGCCGCGTTCTCGTCGAAACGAATGTAGGAGCCATCGGGACGGCGGCGCTCCTTGCGGGTGCGCACGATCACGGCCTTGACGACGTCACCCTTCTTAACGCCCGCGCCGGGAAGGGCATCCTTCACCGTCGCGACGATGATGTCGCCGATTCCCGCGTAGCGCCGACCCGAACCGCCGAGCACACGGATGCACAAGATCTCCTTGGCAGCCGTGTTGTCGGCGACCCTGAGTCGCGACTCCTGCTGGATCACGTCAAAACTCCTACTGCGTCACGCCGGCCGGTCCGCCATGCGGGAGGAATAGCCGGTGGGTTACTTGGCCTTTTCCAGGATGTTCACGACGCGCCAGCGCTTGGTGGACGACAGCGGACGGGTCTCCATCAGGAGGACCCGGTCGCCGACGCCGCAGGCGTTCTGCTCGTCGTGAGCCTTGTACTTCTTCGTACGGCGGATGACCTTGCCGTACAGCGGGTGCTTGACGCGGTCCTCGACGGCGACGACGACGGTCTTGTCCATCTTGTCGCCGACGACCAGGCCCTCGCGGGTCTTCCGGTAGTTCCGCTTCTGCTCTTCGCTCGCGGCCGTGGTGTCACTCATCGCCCGACTCCTCAGTCTCCTCGACAACGGTGATGATCCCGAGCTCGCGCTCGCGCATCACCGTGTAGATGCGGGCGATCTCATGACGTACGGCACGCAGCCGCCCATGGCTTTCGAGCTGCCCCGTCGCCGCCTGGAAGCGGAGGTTGAACAGCTCCTCCTTCGCCTCACGCAGCTTGGTGACGAGCTCGTCCGGGCCCTGCGTACGCAGTTCCTCGGCGGTCAGGCCCTTCGCCATCACGCCTCACCCACTTCACGCTTCACGAACTTGCACTTCATAGGAAGCTTGTGGATCGCGCGGCGCATCGCCTCGCGTGCCACAGGCTCCGGGACACCCGACAGCTCGAACATGACCCGGCCCGGCTTCACGTTGGCGATCCACCACTCCGGCGAGCCCTTACCGGAACCCATGCGGGTCTCGGCGGGCTTCTTGGTCAGGGGACGGTCCGGGAAGATGTTGATCCACACCTTCCCGCCACGACGGATGTGCCGCGTCATGGCGATACGGGCCGCCTCGATCTGGCGGTTGGTGACGTACGCGTGCTCAAGCGCCTGGATGCCGTACTCACCGAAGTTGACCCGGGTGCCACCCTTGGCCATGCCCGAGCGCTTCGGGTGGTGCTGCTTGCGGTGCTTGACCTTGCGCGGAATAAGCACTGCGGTCAGCTCCCCTCGTTCGCAGCGCCCTGCGGTGCGGACTCCGCCGACGCGGGCTGCTGCGCCTGCTCTGCTGCCTTCGGGGCCTGGTCGGCGCGCGGAGCACCGCCGCCGCGACGCGGACGCCCGGCACCACGCCGGTCACCGCCACCGCCGCCACCGCCGCGCTCGCCGCCGCCGCGACGGGCACCGCCGCCGCCGGCACCGCCGCCCGCACCGGCACCGGCGCGCTGCGCCGCCGCCGCCTGCTCGCGCTCGGCACGGGTCTGCGGGGCGTCGCCCTTGTAGATCCACACCTTCACGCCGATACGGCCGAACGTCGTACGGGCCTCGAAGAAGCCGTAGTCGATGTCGGCGCGCAGCGTGTGCAGCGGGACCCGGCCCTCGCGGTAGAACTCCGACCGCGACATCTCGGTGCCGCCGAGGCGGCCGCCGCACTGGACGCGGATGCCCTTGGCACCGCTCTTCATGGCACTCTGCATGGCCTTGCGCATGGCCCGGCGGAAGGAAACACGGCTCGAAAGCTGCTCCGCGACGCCCTGGGCGACGAGCTGTGCATCGATCTCGGGGTTCTTCACCTCGAGGATGTTCAGCTGGACCTGCTTGCCGGTGAGCTTCTCGAGGTTGCCGCGAATACGGTCGGCCTCCGCGCCGCGCCGCCCGATCACGATGCCGGGACGCGCGGTGTGGATGTCGACGCGCACGCGGTCACGGGTGCGCTCGATCTCCACCTTGGAGATGCCCGCGCGCTCCATGCCCCGCTGCAGCATGCGCCGGATCGCCACGTCTTCCTTGACGTAGTCCTTGTACAGCTTGTCGGCGTACCACCGGCTCTTGAAGTCGGTGGTGATTCCCAGCCGGAACCCGTGCGGGTTGATCTTCTGACCCACTAGCGGGTCCTTCCCTTCGCCCTCTTGCCGCCTCGACCGGCAGACGCCTGAGCGTCCGTCCGAGACTCCACGACGACCGTGATGTGGCTGGTCCGCTTGTTCACCCGGTAGGCACGGCCGTAGGCGCGCGGCTGGAACCGCTTGAGGGTCGGGCCCTCGTCCACCCAGGCTCGGCTGACCCACAGGGTCTCAGCGTCGACCTTGTCATTGTGCTCGGCGTTGGCGATGGCGCTCGCGAGCACCTTGCCCACCGGGTCACTCGCAGCCTGTGGCGCGAACCGAAGAACCGCCGTTGCCTCCGCCGCGGGAAGACCCCGGATCAGGTCGACCACGCGACGAGCCTTCCGGGGCGTAACACGGATGTACCGCGCCCGTGCCCTGGTTTCCATCGCTTTCCCCTTGCTCACGGCTCACGCCCACCTGCACGGAGAGCGGACCGACACGTTGCTACTTCGGTTCGGTTACCGCCGGCTGCGGCGGTCTTCCTTGACGTGGCTGCGGAACGTCCGCGTGGGCGCGAACTCCCCGAGCTTGTGGCCGACCATCGCCTCGGTGATGAACACCGGGACGTGCTTACGGCCGTCGTGCACGGCGATCGTGTGACCGAGCATGTCGGGCACGATCATCGAGCGCCGCGACCACGTCTTGATGACGTTCTTGGTGCCCTTGTCGTTCTGCGTCTCCACCTTCTTCATCAGGTGGTCGTCAACGAAGGGCCCCTTCTTGAGGCTACGTGGCATGACGGGCTCCCCTACCGCTTCTTCCGCTTGCTGCGACGCCGGACGATCAGCCGGTCGCTGGCCTTGTTGGCCCGGCGGGTGCGGCCCTCGGGCTGGCCCCACGGGCTGACCGGGTGCCGGCCACCGGAGCTCTTGCCCTCACCACCACCGAGCGGGTGGTCGACCGGGTTCATCGCGACACCGCGGACGGTCGGGCGCTTGCCCTTCCAGCGGTTCCGGCCCGCCTTGCCGAGGTTGATGTTGCTCTGCTCGGCGTTGCCGACCTGACCGACCGTGGCCCGGCAGCGGACGTCCACCATGCGCATCTCACCGGACGGCATACGCAGCGTGGCGTAGATGCCCTCCTTGGCGAGAAGCTGCACGGCCGCGCCCGCGGAGCGGCCGATCTTCGCGCCGCCACCGGGCCGCAGCTCGATCGCGTGCAGGTACGTACCGGTCGGGATGTTGCGCAGCGGAAGGCTGTTCCCCGGCTTGATGTCGGCCGAGGGGCCGTTCTCCACCGTGGCGCCCTGCGTGAGACCGCTGGGCGCCAAGATGTAGCGCTTCTCCCCGTCCGCGTAGTGCAACAGCGCGATGCGCGCGGTGCGGTTCGGGTCGTACTCGATTTCGGCGACCTTGGCCGGTACGCCGTCCTTGTCGTCGCGCCGGAAGTCGATCACCCGGTAGGCGCGCTTGTGCCCGCCGCCGTGGTGCCTGGCCGTGATCCGGCCGTGGGTGTTCCGCCCGCCCTTCTTCGGCAGCGGCTTCACCAGCGACTTCTCGGGGTGGTCGCGCGTGATCTCGACGAAGTCGGACACGCTTGCGCCACGACGCCCCGGGGTCGTCGGCTTGTACCTACGAATGCCCATCTTATTCGTGCATTCCCTCTGCTATCGCGGACTCGTTCAGCCCTGCGGGCCGAAGATGTCGATCCTGTCGCCCTCGGCGAGGGTGACGATCGCGCGCTTGCTGTCCGCTCGCTTGCCGTAGCCGAACCGGGTGCGCTTGCGCTTGCCCTGTCGATTCAGCGTGTTCACCGACGTGACCTTGACCTCGAAGATCTGCTCCACCGCCTGGCGGATGTGGACCTTGTTGGCGTCCGACCGGACGATGAACGTGTACTTGTTCTGGTCCAGCAGCCCGTAGCTCTTCTCCGAGACCACCGGCTTCAGGATGATGTCGCGCGGATCCGCGATCTTGTTCACTCCGCCGCCTCCTTCTCGCTCTTGCTCGCGAAGGCGACGAAGTCCTCGAACGCGCGCTCGGTGAAGACCACGTCGTCCGACAGCATGACGTCGTACGTGTTCATCTGGTCGGGGTGCACCAGGTGCACCTCCGGAACGTTGCGCAGCGCCAGCCACGAACGCTCGTCCTCGCGGTCGGCCACCACCAGCACGTGCCGGCGGTCGCTGATCGTCTTGACGACCTGCACGCCCGTACGGGTCAGCCGCTGCTCGTCCGCGTCAACGAAGTTCGTGATGACGTGGATCCGCTCGTTGTTCGCGCGGTCCGACAGCGCGGCGCGCAGCGCGGCCGCCTTCATCTTCTTGGGCGTCCGCTGGGAGTAGTCGCGCGGCACGGGGCCGTGGACGACGCCGCCGCCGGTGAACTGCGGTGCGCGGATCGAGCCCTGACGGGCGCGGCCCGTGCCCTTCTGGCGGTACGGCTTGCGGCCGCCGCCGGCGACCTCGCCCCGCGTCTTCGCCTTGTGGGTGCCCTGCCGGCCGGCGGCCAACTGGGCGTTCACCACCTGATGGATCAGCGGGATGCTGATCTTGGCGTTGAAGATCTCGTCGGGCAGCTCGACCGTACGACCGGAGTCGCCGGTCGGCGTGACGACCTTGATGCTCGTGCTCATCGCGTTAGTTCACCCCCGCCAGGTGCTTCACCGCGCTGCGGAGCATGACCAGACCGCCGTTCGGACCCGGGATCGCGCCCTTGATGAGCACCAGACCCTTCTCGGTGTCCACGGCGTGCACGGTCAGGCCCTGCACGGTGACGCGCTCGTTGCCCGCGCGGCCGGCCATCCGCAGGCCCTTGAAAACTCGGCCGGGCGTCGCGCACCCGCCGATGGAGCCGGGCGACCGGTGCTTGCGCTGGGTGCCGTGCGTCGCGGAGAGGCCCTTGAAGCCGTGCCGCTTCATGACGCCCGCGGTGCCCTTGCCCTTGCTCGTGCCCGTGACGTCGACCCGCTGGCCCGCCTCGAACGTGTCCGCGGCGAGCTCCTGGCCGAGGGTGTACTCCGACGCGTCGTCGGTGCGCACCTCGGCGAAGAAGCGCCGCGGCGTGATGCTGTGCTTGCGGAGGTAGTCCCCGAGCGGCTTGTTCACCTTGCGCGGGTCGATCTGCCCGAACCCGATCTGCACGGCCGAATAGCCGTCGGTGTCGGGGGTGCGGACCCGGGTGACGACGCACGGACCGGCCTTGACGACGGTAACGGGCACCATCTTGCCCTCGTCATCGAAGATCTGGGTCATTCCGAGCTTCTCGCCCAGGACTCCTTTGATGTTCTTCGCCATGTCCCTGTGCGTCCCTTAGAGCTTGATCTCGATGTCGACGCCTGCCGGAAGGTCGAGCCGCATGAGCGAGTCGACGGTCTTCGGCGTCGGGTCGATGATGTCGATCAGCCGCTTGTGCGTGCGCATCTCGAAGTGCTCGCGCGAGTCCTTGTACTTGTGCGGCGATCGGATGACGCAGTACACGTTCTTCTCGGTCGGCAGCGGCACCGGGCCAGCGACCTGCGCCCCGGTCCGCGTGACCGTCTCCACGATCTTGCGTGCGGAGCTGTCGATGACCTCATGGTCGTAGGCCTTGAGCCGGATGCGGATCTTCTGTCCCGCCATGATGGCTTCGGTGTCCTTCGCGTGGTCCACCCCGCATTGCTACGGGGAAACGTCTATGGCCCGGTGCGCTGGTGGCCGGATCTGGTGTGGATCCGGCCACCACGCTGCGCCGTTACTTGATGACCTTGGTCACCTGGCCGGCGCCGACGGTACGGCCTCCCTCGCGAATCGCGAAGCGGAGACCCTCCTCCATGGCGACGGGCTGAATGAGCTCGACGGTCATCGCGGTGTTGTCACCGGGCATGACCATCTCGGTGCCCTCCGGCAGGGTCACGACGCCGGTGACGTCAGTGGTCCGGAAGTAGAACTGCGGCCGGTAGTTGTTGAAGAAGGGCGTGTGCCGGCCGCCCTCGTCCTTGCCCAGGATGTAGACCTGCGCCTCGAACGACGTGTGCGGGGTGTTCGTGCCCGGCTTGATGACGACCTGGCCGCGCTCGACGTCCTCGCGCTTGGTGCCGCGGAGCAGCAGGCCGACGTTGTCACCGGCCATGCCCTCGTCGAGGATCTTGCGGAACATCTCGACGCCGGTGACCGTGGTGGTCTGCTTGGCCTCCTGGATGCCGATGATGTCGACGGTCTCGTTGACGTTGACGACACCACGCTCGATGCGGCCGGTGACGACCGTGCCGCGACCGGTGATCGAGAAGACGTCCTCGATCGGCATCAGGAACGGCTTGTCGATCTCGCGGACCGGCTCCGGGATGTTCTCGTCGCAGGCGTCGATCAGCTCGAGAATCGACTGCGCCCACTTCTCGTCGCCCTCCAGCGCCTGG
>DASXYG010000001.1:0-34231 GCA_036502625.1 Streptosporangiaceae bacterium | reverse complement strand
CGGGAGGCGGGCACCCCGGGCGGGAGGCGGGCACCCCGGGCGGGAGGCGGGCACCCCGGGCGGGAGGCGGGCACCCCGGGCGGGAGGCGGGCACCCTGGGCGGGAGGCGGGCACCCTGGGCGGGAGGCGGATGCCCCTGGGCGGGGCCGCCGCTGCTTCGGTCGCCGGAATATTCGGTAGGCGTTCGCGTGGGTGCCGTGCGTGGGGTGGGTCTCGGTAGGCTCGTCGGTTGTGAGTACACCCCGGTTTCTGACACTGCCGCCTGCCGTGCGCCGCGTTGACGTTGAGACGTCGCGCGGGAGTTTCGCCGCTTTGGAGGCGATGCCGGGCGCCGGGGTCTGCGACCGGCTCCCCGCCCTGCTCGTACCGGGTTACACCGGGAGCAAGGAGGACTTCATCGCGATCCTCCAGACCCTGTGCGCGGCCGGGCGGCAGGTGATCGCGATCGACATGCGCGGGCAGTACGAGACGGCCGGCACGGACGACCCCCACGCGTACGAGTGCGCGGCGCTCGGCGCGGACATCGCGGCGATCTGCGACGAGCTCGGCGGCCGTGTCCACCTCCTCGGCCACTCCTTCGGCGGGCTGGTGGCGCGGGAGACGGTGCTGGCGGCCGAGCTGCCGCCGGCGTCGTTCACGCTGATGAGCTCGGGCCCGGCGGCGATCACCGGCGCGCGCGAGGCGGAGGGCAGGGAACTGCTCGCCGCGCTCGGCACCGACGGCACGAACGGCCCGGTCACCGTGGCCACCCTGTGGGAGTCCGTGCTCGAACCGCAGGCGGTGGCCGGCGGCGCGTCCGCCGAGATCGTCGCGTTCCTGCGCCGCCGCATGCTGGCGAACTCCGTCACCGGGCTGCTCCAGATGGGCCACGAGGTGCTGAGCTGCCCCGACCGCGTCGACGAGCTCGCCAAGGTCGAGCTGCCGAAGCTGGTCCTGTACGGCGAGGACGACGACGGCTGGGAGACCCGCGCGCAGGCCGAGATGGCCGCCAAGATCGGCGCGGCCAAGGTCGTCATCCCCGGCGCCGCGCACTCGCCCGCGGTCGACGCCCCGGAGACCACCGCCAGCGCCCTCACCGGCTTCTGGAACGCCGCCGAACGCGGCGCGGCCTCCGGAGCCTGACACACGGGCTGGATTCCGTCGCAAATCCGCGTAACCTGATGCTTACTATGACGGAGTCGACGAAGCTCTACGGGCCCGATTCGGTGACGTGGCGGGTGCACACCGATCCGGCGATGTTCGTCGCCGGGGTGCGCGCCCTCTACCTGCAATCGCTGTACCCCCGCGCCATGTGGGGCGTCGCGCAGAACAGCAACGTGCGCGACGACACCTGGGGCCGTCTGCAGCGCACGGTCGACTACGTCCTGGCCACCACGTTCGGCACGGAGGCCGACGCGGAGCGTGCCGCCGCGCGGGTCCGCAAGATCCACGCGACCCTGCGCGCCACCGACCTCGACACCGGCGAGGAGTTCCGCATCGACGCGCCGGACGCCCTGATGTGGGTGCACTGCGCCGAGGTGGACTCCTACCTCGCCGTGACGCGCCGCTCGGGCCTGCGGCTCACCGACGACGAGGCCGACCGCTACGTCGACGAGCAGCGGTCGCGCGCGGCGCGCGTCGGCCTCGACCCCGCCGGGGTGCCCGGCTCGCGCGCGGAGCTGGCCGCGTACTTCGACGGCGTACGCCCGCTGCTGCGGGCCACGCCCGAGGCGCACGCGAGCGCGCGGTTCCTGCTGGCGCCGCCGATGCCGCTGTGGCTGAGTGTCAGCCCGGTGCGGGTGGCGTACGCCGGGCTTTCGGCGCTGTGCTTCGCGGCGCTGCCGCCGTGGGCGCGGCGCATGTACGGCATGCCGGTCGTGCCGGGCGCGGAACTCGGCACGACGGCCGCGCTGATCGCGCTGCGGCAGACGCTCGGGCGGGTGCCGCCGCGCAACGAGTCCGCGCTCGTCGTCGAGGCGCGGCGGCTCCTGCGCGAGCGCGCCGATGATCAACGATCAGTAGCGGCATGATCACGTATCGAGTCGCTTACCTGGCAGGATGCGGGTACGCTTCGCGATTTTACTGTTCAGTAGCCAGGTCGGGCGTCAAGGCTCTTGTCAAGCGACCGCTTGGTCTGTAACGCTCTCCTCATGGTCGCCGCCCGGGCGTAATCGTCCGGAGGTATCCGAACAGGCCCGCTCCGCGTCCCCCCGGCGGAGCGGGCCTGTGGCCGTTCACCGGCAGGTGCTCAGCCGAGCGCGGCCCAGGGCTCGCGCGGCGCGGTCAGCGCGGAGCCGGCCGGGCAGTGGCGCAGGTAGTCGCACCACGCGCACCGCGGCGACGGGTTCGGCGGGAAGACGTCGTCAACGCGCGTGCCGGTCAGCCCCGACCGGTACTGCTCGTCGGCCGCGGCGCATTCGCCGGCGATCTCCTCGGCGCGGCGGATGTGGCGGGCCAGGCCGTCGGCGGTGTGGTCCCAGACGGCGACCTCGCCGGACGGCAGGTGGTGCAGCTCGACGCGATGGCAGGGCCGGCGCATCACCCGCTGGGCGGCCACCGCGTAGATCGCGAGGGCCAGGGAGCCGCGGGCGTCATCGGCGGTGAGCACGTGGCGGCCGGTCTTGTAGTCGACGACGACGAGCTCGGGATCGCCGTCTTCGTCGCGGCGCTGGTCGAGGCGGTCGATGCGGCCCGACACGGCGATGCGGTCGGTGCGGGTGGCGACGGTGCGCTCGACGCCGACCGGTTCGTCCTCAGGGTCGAGGACCGTGACGTAGCGCTCGACCATCTCGCGGGCGCGGTCACGCGCCTCGTCGGCCTGGCGGTCGTCGCGGTAGCCCTCGGTGAGCCAGCCGCGCGCGAGCAGCAGCCCGGCGGCGTTGACCGTGCGCTCTCGTACGGGCAGCCGCCACCAGCCGGCCAGCGCGTTGTGCACGGACGCGCCGAAGCTGTTGTGCGCCCACGGCGGGCCCTTCGACGGCGCGGGACGGTCGAGGTAGGTCATGCGGTAGCGGCGGGGGCAGTCGAGCCAGGTGTTCAGCCGGGAGGGGGTGCAGGAGTAGAGGCGTTGCGGACGCTCGGCGAACGGGAGTTCGTCCATGGCCTGATCCTGCCGCACCCCACCGACATTCGGCCGCCCGCGCGGGCCGGGCGCCACCGGCTACTCGGCGCCCTTCGCGACCCAGGCGTCGAAGTGCGGCTCCAGCTCCGAGACCGTGGTCTCCTCGCCGCGGGCCGGCAGGATGCGGGTGTGGCCCGGCAGCACGAGGAGGTGCTCGCCGATGGAGGTGAGCTGCGTCGCGAAGTCGGGGAACTCGTCGTCGCCGACGGGGCCGGGCCCGGCGGCGAGCAGCGTGTCGCCGGTGAAGACGGCCTCCAGCTCCTCGCTGTAGAGCGAGATCGCGCCCGGGGTGTGGCCCGGGGTGTGGATGACGCGGAGCTGCACGTCGCCGATCTCGAACACGCCGCCGTTCTCGACGCTGATGTCGACGTCGTCGTCGGGGTGGGCGTCCTTCCACAGGAGGCGGTCGCGGCTGTGCAGCGCGATGGGCGCCTCGTCGCGCTCGGCCACCTCGACGGCCGCCTTCGTGTGGTCGTCGTGCCCGCCGGTGAGGATCACCATGAGGACGTCGCGGTCGCCGACGGCCTTGAGCACGGCCTTGGCGTCGTGCGCCGGGTCGATGACGATCACCTCGGCGTCGTCGCCGACGAGCCAGGTGTTGTTCTCGACGGAGTATTCGGCGCCGTCGACGGTCTGCACGCCGGAGCTGTCGACCCGCTCGACGCGGACCTCGTCGTCACCGGAGGTCTCCGGCTCCGGCGCCTCATCGGACTTGGTCGCCGCGGCCTTCTCGTCGGCGGCGTGCTCCGCGTCCTCGGCGTCGTTCTTCTTGGCACGATTCCAAAGCTTCATCGCCCCCAGGCTATCGACTCCGGGCGCCGTACGGGGCACGGTTCGGCCGCATGATCGCAGCCGTACGGTCACCCCGCCCTAATGAAGGCGCGTACGGCCTGCGCGACCATCTCCACGGCGATCGCGGCCAGCAGCAACCCCGCGATTCGGGTGACCAGTTCCACGCCGTTGTCCTTGATCACCGCGATGATCAGCACGGAGAACCGCATCGCCAGCCACAGCACCACGTGGACGGCGACGATGCCGAGCGCGATGCCCGTGTAGTCGGCGAACGTGTGCGCGCGCTGGACGTACAGGATCGTCGCGACGATCGCGCCCGGCCCGGCCAGCAGTGGCGTGCCGAGCGGCACCATGGCGACGTTCGCCTTGCGCCGCTGCTGCTCGGTGGGCTCCTCCTGCTGCCCGGTCAGGAGCTGCAGCGCGACGAGCAGCAGGAGCAGGCCGCCGGACGCCTGGAGCGCGGGGATCTCGACGCCCAGGTACTCCAGGACGACCTGCCCGAACAGCGCGAACCCCACGATGATGCCGAGCGACACCACGGCCGCCTGCCAGGCGCTGCGCTTCTGCACCCGGCTGGTGTGGCCGCTGGTCAGGCTGAGGAACAGCGGGATGATGCCGAGCGGGTCGGTGATGACGATCAGCGTCACGAAGATCTCGGTGAAGATCCGCGTGTTCAGTACGGCGCTCACGTCGCGCCTCCCGGCACCGGCCGGGCGCCTGACGCGGCGGCGAGCAGCCGTTCGTACTGGTCGTCCGCGGTGGCCTCGGCGCCGATGCGGTGGCCGGTCATCGACCCGTGGTCGTCGCTGGCCCCGGTGGCGATCAGCCCGCGCGCGGCGGCCAGGCCGCGCAGGTGCGCCCGGTCGTCCGCGTCGTGGTCCGGGTGGTCGACCTCCAGCCCGGCGAGCCCGGCCTCGACGAGCAGCTCGATGACCGGGTCGGACACCAGGTAGTCGCGGCGGGACGCCCGCGGGTGCGCGAGGACGGCGACGCCGCCGGCCGCGCGGATCAGCCGTACGGCCCGTACGGGATCAAGCGCGTAGCGGGTCACGTACGCGCGGCCGCCGGGTGCGAGCCAGTCGGCGGTGAACGCCGCCTGGACGTCCGGCACCACGCCCGCGGCGACCATGGCACGCGCGATGTGCGGCCGCCCCACGGTGCCACCGGCGGCGAGGTCGCGCACCTGCGCCCAGGTGACCGGCGCGCCGAGCCCGACGAGCCGGTCCACGGTCGCGCGCGCCCGGCCCGTACGCGCCTCGCGCACCCGCGCGCGCTCGGCGGCGAGGTCGGGTTCCTCGGGGTCGAAGAGGTACGCGAGCATGTGGATGCTCATCTCGTCGAGGCGGCAGGACAGCTCGGCCCCGGGGACCAGCGTGAGGCCGCCGGGCAGGGCACCGGCCGCGGCGGCGAGCCCGGCCGTGGTGTCGTGGTCGGTCAGCGCGACGACGTCGGCGCCCGCGGCGGCCGCCCGCGCCATGACGTCGGCCGGATCCTGGGTGCCGTCAGAGGCCGTGCTGTGGCAGTGCAGGTCGATGAGCACGGGGGATTGTACGGGCGCTCACCCGGCGGATTCCAGCCGCGGCGAGGGCGCGCCGTACGGCAGATCCAGATCCTGGTCGGGATCGCGCAGGTCACGCAGCTCGAAGTCCTCGATCACGAGGGTTCCGGCGTCGGCGGGCCAGAAGACCGCCCACAGCCAGTTGCCCATGGCCTCGCCCGCGTACGCGGCGCGGTCGTCCTCCGTACCGGTGTGCCACAGCGGCCATTCGTGGCCGCGGTAGCGGACGCGGGCGTGCGGCGCCGTGCCGTCGAAGACGGCGGTGCCCGGGTCGATACCCGACAGGCCGGCGTACGACGCGCCGAGCCCGACGCCCGGCTCTTCGGCCACCATCACCATGTCGCCCGGACCGCCGAGCGGCGCGGGCCCGGACAGCGCGACCGCGACGGCACGCGCGCCCGTGCGCTCGTCGCCGGCGTCGGCGAACCCGGAGACCAGCCACCCGGCGGGCAGCGGCCACGGCAGCCACACCGGCACGCGCGTGCTCCGGAGCAGCCCCCGCAGGCCCTCGCTCGACGGGCTGCGCGCCGGCCCGCGCGGATAAACGTCGCCGTGCACGGCGCACCGCCAGGCGCTCGACCAGGCGTTCGGCGCCGTGAGCTCCGCGCCGCACCGCGGACATGTCGCTTCCCTCTGCATGGGTCACACCCACCCCGGAGATGCCAGGACCCCGTTTCCGATGATGTTCCTTCCCGCGAACGCGGATGTTCCACCGGGACGTACGGCCTACCGTGGCGGAATGCGGCAGCGGTGTGTGGGCGCGGTGATCACCGACGGCACGGGGCGGATCCTGCTGGTCAAGCGGGGCCGTCCGCCCGGCGAGGGCCTGTGGTCGGTGCCCGGCGGCCGCGTCGAGCCGGGCGAGACCGACGCCGAGGCGGTCGCCCGCGAGGTCGGGGAGGAGACGGGCCTCGTGGTCGCCGTGGGCGCGCTGCTCGGCTCGGTGGTCCGCGACGGAGCGCCGGGCGTGGTCTACGACATCTTCGACTACGCCGCCGAGATGACGGGCGGCGCCCTGCGCGCCGGCGACGACGCCGCGGACGCCGCCTGGTTCCCCGTACGCGACCTGCCCGCGCTCTCCCTGACGCCGGGCCTCCTGGACGCCCTCACCGAGTGGGGCGCGCTGCCGTGATCAGCGCCAGGTGACCGGTGTGCCGTGCGCGTGGGTCACGGCGAGGATCTCGGCGCGCTCGCCCGGCCACAGGCGCAGCGTGAGCGGGTAGTCGACGCGGCCGGCGCGGACACGGGGTTCGAGGCTGAGGTGGGCAACCGGCGCCTCGGGCGTGGCGCGGGCGCCGGCGCGGGCCAGCGCCGCCTCGATCCGCTCCCATTCGTCGACCGGGACGTACTGCCGCATGATCGAGTGCCACACGACCGTGGCCACACCTTCGCGGGGCGCGAGGCCGTCGAGGTACTCCGCGCCGGACGCCTTCACGACCTCCGCGTGGGTGCCCGCGGCCAGCGTGCAGGCGCCGCGTGTACGGGCGAACCGCTCGGACTGGTCGGGCCAGATGTAGGACATCAGGCGCAGCCGGCCGTCGTCGCGTGTGACGTCGATGGGCTCGGGGTCGCAGCCGCCGCGCTCGACGATGCGCAGCGGCGCGTCCAGCGGGGGCAGCGCGCCGCCGGAGCTCCACGCCTGGCGGATCACCGTGGGCGTGGCGTCCGGGCCGTACGACCGGCCGCGGCCGTACTCGTAGCGGTAGAGGTCGGGGCGGAGGTTGAGCCCGGCGCTCGCGCCGATCTCCAGCAGCCGGACCGGCAGCCGGGTGCGGGCCGCGACGTGCAGCAGGCCGCCGATCAGCGCGGCGGACCTGCCGACCTCGTTGGTCTGCGGCGGTGCGGTCAGCATCGGGACGATGTCGTCCCGGCGCTCGGCGAGCACGGATCGCAGCGCCGTCCAGGTGTGCTCGCCTTGGTACCGCCCGCCGACACTCGGGTAGTGGGCGGCGAGTTCGGGCAGCCGCCCGGACAGCACGAGCCGGTGCACCGCGCCGAGCACCCGCAGCACGACGGCGTCGCGGCCGGGCAGGTCGGCGTACGGGCCGAGGACCGCGACGAACTCCGCGGGCTCCTCGGCGAACCGGCGGAGGAGGTCGGCGTACATCAAGGAGCCGAGCTTCTCGCAGGCGGCGGCCTGGACGCGCAGCTCTCGTACGGCGTTGCCCGAACGCTTGGTCACCGCATGTTCCACGGCCGGCGCACTCACCCGGACCACTCCCTTCCGCGACCCCGCCTATCCCGGACGGTCGTGCTGGTCGATGGCGCGGCGCCCGCGGAACGGCGGGCGCCACGTCTTCGATGAAATGCCGCGATCGGGCGCCACGCGAGCAGGCTCGGCCGGAAAGAACTGACGAATTTCGCTCAACGCCCGGTTCCGTGCGCCTTTTCTCCGCCCCCACCAGGAAACTTCAATTCTTATGAGCATTGCGGCCTTGGTACGGTTACCGGGTCGGCCGCCGCCTCGGGCGCGGCCGGCGGCACAGTACGTAGCGAAGTCCGGTGTGAGTCCGGCGCTGTCCCGCAACTGCCATGCCCCGTACGGGGACGAGCCAGGTCGCCTCGACTGTGCCGACGTCATCGACCCTCGTTGGAAGGGCGAGATGTCCGTACGCCATCGGGCACGTCCGCCGTGGCTCCCCGCTCGCGCGGGGAAGGGTCTCGCGCTTCCCGGCAACCGGAGGACTGAAGTGAGACCCATCCGCAGATCGTTCGCGTCGTTGCTGGGCCTGTCCCTGGTGGTGACCGCGCTGGTCGCGGGGTGCGGCGGGGGCGGCGCCAAGCAGGGCGCCACTCCGTCCGCGGGCACCTCCGGCGGGTTCCCCGCGACGGTCACCGCGGCGAACGGCAAGGTGACGATCCCCGCGCGGCCGAAGCGCATCATCTCGCTGTCCCCGGCGAACACCGAGATGCTGTACGCCGTCGGCGCGGGCGGCCAGGTCTCCGCGGTCGACGACCAGTCGAACTACCCGGCGAACGCCCCCCGTACGAAGCTGTCCGGGTTCAAGCCCAACGCCGAGGCGATCATCGCCAAGTCGCCGGACCTCGTGGTGCTCTCCGACGACATGAACGGCATCGTCAAGGCGCTCACCAAGGTGAAGATCCCGGTGATCCAGAGCCCGGCGGCGACCAAGCTGTCCGACAGCTACACCGAGATGCAGAACCTCGGCACGGCGACCGGCCACGCCGACCAGGCGCGCAAGGCCGTCGCCACCATGAAGAAGGGCATCGCCGACGCGGTCGCCGGGGTCAAGAAGCCGGCGAAGCCGCTGACCTACTACCACGAGCTCGACCCGGCGTTCCACTCCGCGACGTCCCAGACGTTCATCGGCCAGGTGTACGGCCTGTTCGGGCTGCGGAACATCGCCGACAAGGCGAAGGAGCAGGCGGGCGGCTATCCGAAGCTGTCGGCCGAGTACATCGCCGAGGCCGACCCGGACCTGATCTTCCTGGCCGACACGAAGTGCTGCGGGCAGAGCGCCGCGACCGTCGGCAAGCGGCCCGGCTTCGAGAAGCTGAGCGCGGTGCGCGACGGCAACGTGGTGGCCCTCGACGACGACATCGCGTCCCGCTGGGGCCCGCGCGTCGTGAACCTGGTGCAGCAGGTCGGCCAGGCCGTCACGAAGGCCGAAAAGGCGCAGTGACCACGACGCCGCCGGGCACGCGCCTCGGGTGGCGGCGGCTGGCTATCGGGCTCGCCGTGCTGGTCGCGGCGGTGCTGGCCGGGCTGGTCGTCGGCGCCGCGCCCATCGGCCCGTACGGCGCGTTCGCCACGGTCGTCGACCGGCTCCCGTTCGTGCACCTCGACACGGGGCTGACCGTGGTGCAGCAGAACGTGCTCCTGGAGCTGCGGCTCCCGCGGGTGCTGCTCGCCGCGCTCGTCGGCGGGCTCCTCGCCGTGGCCGGGGCCGGCTACCAGGGCGTGTTCCGCAACCCGCTGGCCGACCCGTACCTCCTGGGCGCGGCGGCCGGCGCCGGGCTCGGCGCCACGCTGGTGATCGTCTACCTCCCGGCCGGGCAGGCGGGCGGCATACCGGTGCTGCCGATCGCGGCGTTCGGCGGCGCGCTCGCCGGGGTGCTGCTCGCGTACCTGCTCGGCATGATCGCCGGACGCGGCGGTGGCGGCACCGCGAACCTGCTGCTCGCCGGGGTCGCGGTGATGTCGTTCCTCACCGCCGTGCAGACGTTCGTGCAGCAGTCCGCGAACTCCACCGACCTGACCCGGGTGTACGGCTGGATCCTCGGCCAGCTCTCCACCAGCGGCTGGTCCGACGTCCTGCTGGTGCTGCCGTACGGCGCGGTGTCCGCGGCCGTGCTGCTGCTGCACGGCCGGGCGCTGGACGTGCTGTCGGTGGGCGACGACGAGGCGGAGAGCCTCGGCATGCGGGCCAGGCGGGTGCGGCTGATCGTGATCGTCGCGGCGTCGCTGGCCACGGCGTCGGCGGTGGCGGTCAGCGGGCTGATCGGGTTCGTGGGCATCGTGGTGCCGCACATCGTGCGCCGCCTCGCCGGGTCCAGCTACCGCGTGGTGCTGCCGCTGTCGCTGGTCGGCGGCGCCGCGTTCCTCGTCCTCGCCGACATCCTGGCCCGGACGCTCGTGTCGCCCGCGGAGCTGCCGATGGGCGTGGTGACCGCGTTCGTGGGCGCGCCGTTCTTCGTGGTGGTGCTGCGGGTGAGCCGCCGGGTGGAGACATGACGGGCACCGCGGAGCCGGGGCACGACCTCGCCGCGGACGACGTCGCCGTGACGCTCGACCGCACCCCGATCGTGCGCGGCGTCGGGCTGCGCGTGGCCGACGGCGGGTGGCTGTCGGTCATCGGGCCCAACGGCGCGGGCAAGTCCACGCTGCTGCGCGCGGTCGCCGGGCTGGTGCGGTACACCGGCGACGTACGGGTGGGCGACGTCCCCGTACGCGGCCTGTCGCCGCGCGGGCGCGCCCGGCTGATCGCGTACGCGCCGCAGACCCCGCAGATGCCGCCGGACATGCCGGTGTTCGACTACGTCCTGCTCGGCCGCACCCCGTACCTGCGGTATCTCGGCGGCGAGCGGCGGTCCGACCGGGACGTGGCCGCGTCCGTGCTGGACCGGCTCGACCTCGGCGGGCTGGCCGGGCGGCGGCTCGCGGCGCTGTCCGGCGGCGAGCGGCAGCGGGTGGTGCTGGCCCGCGCGCTGGCGCAGGAGGCGGCGATCCTGCTCCTGGACGAGCCGACCGCCGCGCTCGACCTCGGCCACCAGCAGCAGGTCCTGGAGCTGGTCGACCATCTGCGCGCCACGGACGGGCTGACGGTGGTGTCCACGCTGCACGACCTGAACCTGGCCGGGCAGTACGCCGACGAGGTGCTGCTGATGTCCGGCGGCCGCGCGGTGGCGCACGGGGCGGCCGCTGAGGTGCTGACCGAGGAGGCCATCGCGGCGCATTACGGCGCGGACGTCCGGGTGACGACCGATCCGTCCGGCGGGGTCCAGATCCACCTGGTCCGCCGCGACCCGCGAGGATGACCGCCGTGGAGCGGGACGCGGGCGTGGAGCTGGCCGAGCGGGTCGAGGACGGCCGTACGCTCGCCGCCCTGGTGTGGCGGGCCGGCCCGAGGTGGCGGATGATCTCCACCGGCATCGTGGGCGGCGGCCTCGGGGAGCGCCGGTGGGTGCTGAACGCGCAGGTCCCCGGCGGCTACGCGCGCATGGACCCGGTCGCGCACCTCGCCGAGATCGCCGCGCCGCTCGGCCTGTCCGGCCCCGGGGTGGGCCTGCTCACCGCGGCCGACGTACGGCGGCGGGCCTCCGCGACGGACGGTGGCGTACGCGCGGTGGCCACGGTGGGCGTCGGCACCCCCGCATGGGCCGCCGTCCCGTGGAGCACACCGCCCGAGGCCCCCGGCACGATCAACATCCTGGTCACGATCCCCGCCGCGCTCGCCGACGCCGCCCTGGTCAACCTGATAGCCACGGCGACCGAAGCCAAGGTCCAGGCCCTCCAGTCCGCCGGCCACGCCGCAACAGGCACCCCCACCGACGCGATCTGCATAGCCGCCCACACCTCAGGTCCCTCCGCCCCTTTCGGCGGCCCCCGCTCCCACTGGGGCTCCCGAGCCGCCCGCGCCGTCCACAGGGCGGTGCACGACGGCGCGACCACCGATCCCCACCGGCCCCCTGTGAGAACCTGAGTCCGTGGACGGGACCCTTGCGGCGCTGGTGGCCGAGGCGACGAAGAAGGCCGGGCTGGTGTGGGTGCGGCCCGTGGAAGGGGACGTACGGGCTCGGGCCGTGTGGCACGTCTGGCGCGCGGATGCGGCGGGCGGACCGGCGGCGTACGTGATCTTCGGTGGCGAGGAGCAGCCGCCGCCGGAGCTCGGTTCCGGGCCCGTGGCGGTGACCACCCCCAGCAAGGACACCCGCGCGCGCCTGGTCACCTGGATCGCCGCGGCCACGCCCGTACGCCCGGACGACCCCGACTGGGCGCCCACCGTGGCCGCGCTCGCCGCCGCCCGGCTGAACGCCGCCGACCACCCCACCCTCACCGACCGCTGGGCCGCGGCCGTCACCGACCCGGACGACCCCACCACGGTCGTCCGCCTCGCCCCCACCGGCGAGGTCGTCGAACACCCCGGTGCCCAGCCCGACTCCGCGCACGCGGCGCCCCCAGCGCCCACCCCCGCCACCACGGCGAAGCGCAAGCCGTTCACGCTCGGCGCCCGCAACCGCCGCGCCGACCGCTGACCGCGGGCCGTCAGGGCCTCAGTAGTTCAGTACGTCGCCGCGGTGCAGCGCCCGCAGCTTCTCCGGGTTGACCACCACGTTCAGCGCGGTGATCCGCCCGTCGGCGATCTCCGGCAGCAGCACCACGCCGCCGTCGCCCGGCGCCTCGTGGAGGATCACCCCGAGCGCCCCGTTGATGTCCGCGAACTCGTACGGCTCGGCGCCCTCCCACCACACCATCGACACCAGCGCGGTAGCCAGCCGGACGACCTTCTCCACCCCGCGGATCGGGTTCCGCGCGGCCCGGCGCACACCGCCGCCGTCGGACCACATCGTGACGTCCGGAGCGAGCACCTCCATCAGCTTGTCGACGTCGCCCCCGCGGCACGCGTCGATGAACTCGGCGGTGACCCGGCGCTGCTCGGCGCGGTCCGCGGAGTACTTCGGCCGCCCCTCGCGCACCCGCTCGCGCGCCCGGTGCGCGAGCTGCCGCACCCCGGCCTCCGACCGCCCGGTGACCTCGGCGATCTCCGCGTGGCTGAACCCGAACACCTCGCGCAGCAGGAACACCGCACGCTCCACCGGCGTCAGCCGCTCCAGCACGACCAGCATCGCGAACGACACCGAGTCGGCCAGCTCGGCGCTCTCCGCGACGTCAGGCCCGGTCCGCACCGGCTCCGGCAGCCACGGCCCGACGTACGCCTCGCGCCGCGCCCGCGCCGAGGTCAGCCGGTTGATCGCGAGGTTCGTGGCGATCCGCACGAGGTACGCGCGCGGCTCGTCGACGCCGGACCGGTCCGCGGAGCTCCACCGCAGCCAGGCGTCCTGCACGACGTCGTCGGCGTCGGCGGCGATGCCGAGCATGCGGTACGCCACGGCGTACATGAGGTCGCGGTGCCGCTCGAACTCCGTCGTCAAGTCATCCATGCCAACCCTCGCAGACACCCGGTCGTCTCATTCCCGTCCACACGTACGACCATGATCGGGCCACGAATGTGACGGTAGCGGCAAGACCGGCCGTGATCTGGTGCGTCGCGTCACGGTACGTCCGTCTCGTCTCGGTAGCCTCATGACCATGAACCCTTCGCCGAACCGGGTCTTCGTCGCACGGCTCGCCGGCGTCGCCGTCTTCGACCCGTCCGGCGACCAGATCGGCCGCATCCGCGACGTCGTGGCGACGTGGCGCGCGCAGGGCCAGGCGCCGCGGGTGCTGGGCTTCGTCGTCGAGGTGCCGCCGCGCCGCCCGGTGTTCCTGCCGATCACCCGGGTGACGAACATCGAGGCCGACGCGGTCATCTTCACCGGCCGCATCAACATGCGCCGGTTCCAGCAGCGCAGCACCGAGACGCTGGTCATCGGCGAGCTTCTCGACCGTACGGTGCTGCTGCGCGACAGCGACTCACGCGTGACGGTCCGCGACATCGCCATGGAGCGCACCCGCACACGCGACTGGGTGTTCGCCAAGGTCGCCGTGCAGCGCATGAACGCCAAGCGCGGGCTGGGGCGGCGGCGCGGCGAGCTGATCGTGGTCGACTGGGACGCCGTCACCGGGTTCGCGTCGCCGGAGGAGGGCCAGGGCGCGGCCAGCCTGCTCGCCGCGTTCGACGCGCTGCGCCCCGCCGACCTCGCGTCCGTCCTGCACGACCTGTCGCAGAAGCGCCGCGCCGAGGTGGCCGCCGCGCTGAACGACGAGCGCCTGGCCGACGTCCTGGAGGAGCTGCCCGAGGACGAGCAGGTGGAGATCGTCAGCGGCCTGGACGCCGGGCGTACGGCGCGGGTCCTGGAGGCGATGGGCCCCGACGACGCGGCCGACCTCCTGGCCGAGCTGCCCACCGAGCAGCGCGAGCAACTGCTCGAGCTCATGGAGCCGACCGAGGCCGAACCGCTGCGGCGGCTGCTCGAATACTCCGAGGACACCGCGGGCGGCATGATGACCACCGACCCCGTGGTGCTGACCCCGGACGCCACGATCGCCGAGGCGCTGGCCGCCGTGCGCAACCCGGACCTCTCCCCCGCGCTGGCCTCCCAGGTGTACGTCTGCCGGCCGCCGAGCGAGACCCCCACGGGGCGCTACCTCGGCACCGCGCACATCCAGCGGCTGCTGCGCGACCCGCCGTCCACGCTCGTCAGCGCGGTGATCGACACCGAGCTCGACCCGCTGCGGCCGTCGGTGAACCTGCACGAACTGTCGACGTACCTAGCGGCGTACAACCTGGTCGCCGTGCCGATCGTGGACGACGAGCGGCTACTGGGCGCGGTCACCGTGGACGACGTACTCGACCACATGCTCCCGCCGGACTGGCGGGACAACATCGACCACGCGGAGGCGGATGCCCATGCGTCCTGAACGCGGTGACGAGCGGGTGTACGGGCGGCTCGACCAGCCGCGGACCCGGCGGCACCTGCTGAACATGCGGCCGAGCATGGACTCCGAGACGTTCGGCGTGTGGTCCGAGCAGATCGCGCGCTTCCTCGGCACGGCCCGCTTCCTCTTCTACATGACCGTGATCATCGTCATCTGGATCGGCTGGAACTTCGCCGCGCCGTCGTTCCTGCGCTGGGACCCGTACCCGTTCATCTTCCTGACGCTGATGCTGTCGCTGCAGGCGTCGTACGCCGCGCCGCTGATCCTGCTGGCGCAGAACCGCCAGGACGACCGCGACCGGGTGCAGGGCGAGCAGGACCGCGCGCGCGACGAACGCAACATCGCCGACACCGAGTACCTCACCAGGGAGATCGCGGGGCTGCGCATCGCTTTGGGCGAGGTCGCCACGCGTGATTTCGTCCGTTCGGAGATCCAGCGGCTCCTCGAAGAGGTGGACGACCGGCGCAAGAGCGACGAGTTGCTGAAGGAACATTGAGGTTCTGGGCACCGCGCGTTCGCCCGCGGCGTGCGGTGTTCATACCATGGGGGGTATGTCCACCCCACCTACCGTCGACGAGGTGTCCCGGGCGCTGGCCACCGTCAACGACCCTGAGATCAAGCGGCCCATCACCGAGCTCGACATGGTCAAGGACGTTGACGTCGCGGCCGACGGAACCGTTCGCGTCGGCGTATATCTGACGGTCGCGGGCTGCCCGCTGCGCGACACCATCACCAAGGACGTCACCGCCGCGGTGTCCAAGCTGCCCGGCGTCACCGAGGTCCACGTCGACCTCGACGTCATGAGCGAGGAGCAACGCAAGGGGCTCCAGACCAAGCTGCGCGGCGACAAACAGGAACGCGAGATCCCGTTCGCCCAGCCCGGCTCGCTGACCCGGGTGTACGCCGTGGCCAGCGGCAAGGGCGGCGTGGGCAAGTCGTCCGTCACCGTGAACCTCGCCGTGGCGCTGGCCGAGGCGGGCCAGAAGGTCGGGGTCGTGGACGCCGACATCTACGGCCACTCCGTACCCCGCATGCTCGGCGTGGAGCACCCGCCCACACAGGTCGAGCAGATGATCATGCCGCCGTCCGCCCAGGGCGTGAAGGTCATCTCGATCGGCATGTTCACCCCGGGCAACACCCCGGTCGTATGGCGCGGCCCGATGCTGCACCGCGCCCTCCAGCAGTTCCTCGCCGACGTCTTCTGGGGCGACCTCGACGTCCTCCTCCTCGACCTGCCGCCCGGCACGGGCGACATCGCGATCTCCGTGGCCCAGCTCGTACCGTCCGCGGAGATCCTGGTCGTCACCACGCCCCAGCTCGCCGCGGCGGAGGTGGCCGAACGCGCCGGCGCGATCGCGTCCCAGACCCACCAGCAGATCGCCGGCGTCATCGAGAACATGTCCTACCTCCCGTGCCCCCACTGCGACGAACGCATCGAGGTCTTCGGCAGCGGCGGCGGCCAACACGTAGCCGACGCCCTGACCCGCGACCTGGGCGCCCGAGTCCCGCTGCTCGGCCAGGTCCCCATAGACGTGGCCCTCCGTGAGGGCGGCGACGAGGGCAAGCCCATAGTCACCCTCCACCCCGAAACCCCCGCCGCAACGGAACTGACCCGCATAGCCGAAGGCCTATCCACCCGCTCCCGAGGCCTGGCCGGCCGCCAACTAGGCCTCTCCCCCGCAGGCCGCTAACGCCGACGCCCCGCCCGCCCGCACACCAACGGGCGAGCGGGGCACCCGGCCCCGGTCTACGCTCCCCGCGTGCCACCGGCCCGCCCGAGCCCACCCGGCGAGCCGGCCCAACCCGAGGCCCGCTCCGCCCGCCCCGAGCCGGTCATGCGCTTCACGGAGGGTGTTCAACGCCGCTGGAGCGAGCTCGAACTCGCACCCGACACCCACTCGGCCTGGGACGCCCCTGGCATAGCGGACCACCCCGACCGGCCGCGAACAGATGACATCCGGCTCACCCCCGACCGGATCGCGCACATCCTCGACGGGGACGAGAAGGGCGGCGGGCATATCAGCGGTACGGGTGAGCCGGGGAAGACCGAATTCCCTTCCACCTGGGACGCGGACACGATCACCGCCGCCGTCAGCCACACGGCCCACCGGCCACAGCGGGTACGGCAGCAGGCGGACGGATCGTGGAAGACCCGCCGTGACCACGGAGGCGTTACGGTGACTGCGATCGTCCGACCCGATGGGCGCGTCTGGACGGCGTGGCCCGAGCCTGGCGGGCCGGGCGTTGTCACGAACCCCGCGACAAGAAGAGACCAGCCTTGATGGACCGTCACGAATTCGCGCAGCGGGCGCAGCGGCTCCCTGACATGTTCGCCGCACGCCTCACCGCCGATGACCTCGAAGACGTGCGCGATGCCATCCGGGCCGGTGAGTGGGATGTCGGCCTGAGCAACCTGGTCGCCGCGCTCAGCCAGACGGCCGCGCCGATCACCGCGCACGAACGCGCCGAGCTGGCCGCACTGCTCGACGCGATCGGCGAACCCGCCGTACGCCTCGACGCCCTCCGCGTTCAGGGCTGACGACCGGCGTGACCAGCGAGGACACCATGGACCGTAGTGAACTGTCCCGGCGGGCGAAGGCGTTGCCTGAGCGGTTCGCCGATCGGCTTGATGCCGTGGGGCTTCGGCAGGTGCGGGAGGATCTTGGGGCCGGGGAATGGGGCGAGGGGTTGGACAATCTGCTGGCCGGGCTGGGGACTGCCGGGGCGGCCATTACCCGCGATGAGCGTCGGGAGCTCGGGGAGCTTCTGGAGGCCGTCGGCATGCACGGAGACCGGCTTGACGTGTTGGACGTGCGCGGCTGAGGTTCTGAGGGGCCTGGCGGGCGGGGTTACGTGGACTCGTCGTCGTACGGGGGGCGTTCGCCGTACTCCAGTTCGTCGCGCAATGGGTCGGACATGACGGAGGAGGTGTCCGCGGCGGGGTCGTCTTCGAAGAGGTGGCGGCGGACGAAGGAGCGGGGGTTGAGGTCCGCGGGGTTGAAGTCGCGGTACTCCTCCGGGAGGCCGGAGCGGAGGTCCTCCGTGGCGTTGCTGGCCATCTGCCGGAGCTGGCGCAGGGCGCGGCCGGCCTGGGACGCCACCTTGGGCAGCCGCTCAGGCCCGAAGATGACAAGCGCGAGGACGGCCAGCAGGCCGAGCTCGCCCAGGTTGATGTCGAACACCCATCCTCCAGCGCAGGCGTACGGCCGGGCCGACGCCCGGCGTGTCCAAGACTAGTCGCCCCGCCGACGACCAGCACCTGCGGTCCGCGTACGGCGGGGACCGGTGTGCTACTGGGCGCCGAGCTTCAGCTTGACGGAGTGCTCGGCGCCGCCCCGCTGGTACGTGAGCTCGATGTTCTGGCCCGGCTGGTGGCTCTTGATGTCCACGAGGAGCTCCTCGGCCGAGGCGATCGGCTTGCCGTCCACCTTCGTGATCACGTCGCCCGCCTTGAGGCCCGCCTTGTCCGCGGGGCCGCCCGCGATGATGCCGGGGCCCTGGCGGGAGTTCTGCGCGATGCGGGCGCCATCGCCGGCGAACCCCATGTCGATCAGCGCGCCGATCACCGGGTGCCGTACCTTGCCGGTCTTCAGGAGCTGCTCGGCGACCTCACGCGCCTTGTTGATCGGGATGGCGAAGCCGAGGCCGATGCTGCCGCTCTGCTGCCCGGTCTGCGAGCCGCCGGGATTGGACGCGATCGCGGAGTTCACCCCGATGACCTCGCCCGCGGAGTCGACCAGCGGGCCGCCGGAGTTGCCCGGGTTGATCGCGGCGTCGGTCTGGAGGGCGTTGATGTACGACTGCTGGGTGCCGCCCTCGCCGCCCGCGGTCACCGGGCGGTTCTTGGCGCTGATGATGCCGGTGGTGACGGTGCCGGCCAGGCCGAGCGGCGAACCGACCGCGATCACCGGGTCGCCGACCACCATGCTGTCGGAGTTGCCGAGCGGCAGCGCCTTGCGGCCGCCGGTGGTGTCGGGCTTGAGCACGGCGATGTCGTACGTCGAGTCGTGGCCGACGATGCGCGCGCCGGTACGGCTGCCGTCGTTGAAGTTGACCTGGAGGTCGCCGCCGCCGTTGGCCGCGGACGCCACGACGTGGTTGTTCGTCATGATGTAGCCGCCCTGCACGAGAAAGCCGGAGCCCTCCTCGCCGGAGGACGCGCTCGACACCTTGATGTCGACGACGCTGGGCGTGACCCGCTGGGCGACACCGGCGACGCTCTGCGGCGCGCGCTGCGTGGTGCCCTTGGGGGCGGAGTCGAGGTGGTAGCCGGAGCCGCTCTGCTTCGCGCCGATGTATCCGCCGACCGCGCCGCCGGCCAGCGCGGCGACGATCGCCACGATGATGACGACGCCGACGAACGACCCCGTACGCGACCGCCCGCGCGGCTCGGCGTACGCGGTCCCGCCTTCCGACGGCCACCCGGGAGGCGGCGGCCCCTGGACGACCTGCCCAGGCAGCGGCGGAGGCGCCGGAGGCCCTGCGGGCACCCCGAAGCTCCCGGTATGCGGCTGCGTCCCACCCCCGTACGCCCCGCCCGCCTCACTGCCGTACGCCCCACCGGGACCACTGCCGTACGCCCCACCAGGACCACTCGCATGAGCCCCGCCCGGCCCGCCTCTGTACGCTCCGCCGGGCCCGCTGCCGTACGCCCCACCCGGCCCACTGCCGTACGCCCCGCTCTGCCCACCGAGCGCCGACGCGCCCGTCTCACCGCTCCCCGGCCAGGTCGGCCGACCCCCCGGCTCCTCAGATCCCGGAGCGTGGAACACAGGCCGCTCCCCCTCAGAGCCCGCACCCGGCCCACCGCCCGTGTAGAAGCCCCCGCCAGCCGAATCCGCGCCGTAAGCACCGCCCCCAGCCACGCCCCCGGAGAGCGCTCCTCCGCCAGGCGCCCCCGAGCCGAATGTGCCGCCCCCGGAGAACCCTCCCCCGGCAGGCGAATCCGCGCCGGACGTACCGCCGGTCAGTGGCCCGGACGCGAACGCGCCCCCGAAGGGCTCGTCGCCAGGTGCGCCCCCAGTCGGTGCCCCCGCCGCGAACGCGCCCCCCGCGGGCTCGTCGTCGGACGGTGGGGGGTTCGTGGGCTCCGCACGACCGGTGGTCCCGTCGTCGGGATCACGTGGTTCGTTCGGGTCGCTCATCATCTGTCTCCTTGCCCGGCGGGGAGGCGGTCGGCGCCGATCGTCATCCCTTATGGTGCCCCGTATCGCATAAGGCGGGCGTCAAGTTACCCGCCACCGCGACATTTCACGCGAACGGGTTCAACCATGAGACCACTCGGGTGAGGCCGTGGCCTATGCGCGTCCAGAAACCGGGGCGCGACTCGTGCGGGAGCGCGGCCACCACCTTCGCGGTGACGTCGCCCGGGGCGTCGGCGAACACGGTGTAGACGTGGCCGCGCGCCGCCCAGGCCAGCCGCTGCTGCACGGTACCCGAGACGTACATGACGCTGCGGTGCCGCTCCACCCGGCGCCAGCCGCCCAGCCGCGCGTCGTCGAGCCGCCCGCGCTGCACGAACAGCGACACCACGGACAGCCCGTCGGAGTAGCCGAGGTGCAGAACCGGGGCGGACGGGCCACCGCCGCGCCGCGCGTCGTACAGCGACAGCCCGCCGGGCAGCGACGCCGGGATGGTCCAGCCGGCGCGGCGC
Source organism: Streptosporangiaceae bacterium (assembly GCA_036502625.1). GTDB lineage: Bacteria > Actinomycetota > Actinomycetes > Streptosporangiales > Streptosporangiaceae > DASXYG01. The sequence goes on along the minus strand of DASXYG010000001.1, from coordinate 14,067 downwards.
AGCCGGGTGATGTCGGCCGTACGCAGCCGGTCGCCCCACGGCGGCCGCGGCTCCGTGGCGGCCGCGGCCATGTCGCCGCCGTGCAGCTCCACGGACACGAACGCGCTGGCCTGGACGAGCCGCCCCGAGGAGTCGAAGATCTCGCGGCGCAGCAGCAGGTTCTCGGCCTTGTCGATCCAGAACCGCGCCGCGACGGAGCCGTCACGGCGGCGCACCTCCACGACGCGCGCCGCACGGCCGCCCACGGTGTCGTCCGCGCCGACGGTGCCCTCAGGGGCGGGGTGCACGGTGTAGTTGCGGCCGAGCAGCCACAGTTGCTCGTCGGTCGGCCCGGAAAGCCCGCCCGCGGGCGCCTGCGCCTGGCTGGGGTCGTCCAGGACGTACGCGCCGCCGGACGGCTCGTTCCCCGTGCCGCGGACGCGCATCATCGTGCCGTGCCCCGGGTGGTGCGTGACGTCCACGACTGACGTGGACGTGCCGGTGCCGCTCCACGCGGAGATGAACTGGACCCCGGTGTACGGGCACGTACGCGCGGCGTCGGCGGACCGCTGGAGGAGCTTCAGCGCGGCGTCGTCACTGTCGGCGGGCGCCTGTCGTACGGCCGCCGAGCCCGGCGCGGGCGTGACGAACAGGACGGTCAGCAGGGTCGCCATGAGCAGCACGGCCCCGGCCAGGCGGGGCAGGCTGCGCCCCCCTGCCGTGGTCACGGCTGGTAGGCGGCGGGCGCGAGGTACTGCGTCTGCGTACGGTGCGCGTACACCGGCGCCGCGGGTGCGCCGCCGCCGGACGGGTTCGTGGTGAGCACGAGGTCGCCGGAGGTGCTGGCGTGCTCCGCGGCGTACATGTCGATCGGCGGGGTGATCATCGGCGCGGAGTCGTCGTCGCCGCCGACGAAGAAGGCCGTGCCGACCGCGATGGCCGCGGCGGCGGCCGCGCCCAGCATCACGTTGCGGGCCCGGACGCGCAGCCCACGGCTCATCGGGGCGTGGCCGATGGCGACGGCCGAGCCGTCACCGAGCGCGACGCCGTCGCCGAGCGCCGGGCCGTGCCCGAAAGGGCGGCTGCCGAGCGGCTCGTTGCCGGTCAGGCCGAGGAACGCGGCCGCGGCGGCGGCCGGCGGCAGCGACCTGCCGGGGGTGTCGTCGGCGGGGCGCAGCGCGTCGATGCCGTACAGCTCGGCCTCGAGCGGCAGGTTGGCGGACGTGAGCCGGCGCGGTGGAGGCGGCGCGAGCGGTTCGCCGGGGTCGGCGAGGCCGAACAGGGCGCCCATGAGGTCGCCGGACGGCCGGGGCTCCGACAGGGCGCCGATCCGTCGCTTCAGGCGGCGCAGCGCGTCGGCCTCGGCGCGACAGGCGTCGCAGGAGGCCAGATGCTTGAACGCGCGGTCGCGCTCGGTGTGGCCGAGCTCGCCGTCGATGAGCGCGGTCAGGCGCTCCCCCAGATGGCCCATCATCCCTCCATCTCCTGGGAAGCTCCGTTGTCCACGGTCAGTGTGGGGATCGTGCGCGGGCGCCGGTGGTCCAGCGCCGCGCGAAGCTGTGCGCGCCCGCGGTGGATGCGGCTGCGGACGGTGCCGAGCTTGACGCCGAGCGTGGCCGCGATCTCCTCGTACGACAGGCCCTCGATGTCGCACAGCACGACGGCGGCGCGGAACTCGGGCGCGAGTTCGTCGAGCGCGCGCTGCACGTCGTAGTCGAAGTGGGTGTCGTCGTACGCCTGCTGGGGGGTCGGCTCGCGGCCGCCCATCCGCTCGGCGGCGTCATCGGCGAGGCCCTCGAAACGGATGCGCGCCCGCCGGCGCGCCATGTCGAGGAAGAGGTTCGTGGTGATCCGGTGCAGCCAGCCCTCGAACGTACCCGGGGTGTAGCTGGACAGGGATCGGAAGACGCGGACGAAGACCTCCTGCGTGAGGTCCTCCGCGTCGTGCGGATTGCCGGTGAGCCGGTATGCGAGCCGATAGACCCGCGCCGAGTGCGTACGCACCACTTCGTCCCAGCTTGGCGGCGTCCAGTCGGCCGTGGCCGGCGACCGGTCGCGGTCTGCCACGCGCGCCTCCTTTGGGTGACCCCCCGCGGTCATCACCATGACTCTCCTCCGCGTCAGCACGACGCCGCAACCCACTGCGGGCGGAGCCCACGGTCATACGCTGGACGTCGTTCTTCTGAGGTGCAACGCGCTGGAGGACCAGACCGTTCCCGGCCCCGGTCGTACGTGACGTGGCCCATCCCACCCCAGATGGCGCGGACGCCCCTCAGATGGCCCATAGCCGACCGGTTTCACACTAGGATTCAGCACGTCAGAGGGAGCACGCGCCGTCCACGGCACGCGCTCCGCCGGATGCTAGGGGGGCATCATCGCCAGTCGGGAGGCCACGTTGGCCTATGTAGCGGACTATCCGCTCGAAGATGAGACGCTGCTGGCCGCCCGCCGCCGCGCGGAGGAGTTCGGCGCGGAGCCGGTCACCGCCGACGCGGGCGCGACGCTCCGGCTGCTCGCGGCCGCGATCGAGGCGCGCGCCGTCGTGGAGATCGGCACCGGGTGCGGGGTGTCGGGCCTGTGGCTGCTGCGCGGCATGCGCGCCGACGGCATCCTGACCACGGTCGACGTCGAGCCCGAGCACCAGCGTCTCGCGCGCGAGACGTTCGTCGGCGACGGCTTCGCGGCCAACCGCATGCGGCTGATCGGGGGCCGCGCGCTCGACGTCCTGCCGCGCCTCACCGACGGCGGCTACGACCTGGTGTTCTGCGACGCCGCCAAGCGGGAGTACCCCGAATACCTCACCGAGGCGCTGCGGCTGCTGCGCCCGGGCGGTGTGCTGGCGTTCGACGACGCCCTCGGCGGCGACAGCGTGGCCGACCCCGGCCAGGACGACACCGAGACCTCGGCCGTACGAGAGCTGGTCCGCGGCGTGCGTGAGGACGAACGCCTCATCCCCGCGCTGCTGCCCACCGGGCAGGGCCTGCTGACCGCGGTGAAGCGCGCCTAGACCCACCTTCCGCGCCCGCTAGGATTCCGGCTCGCAGATACCCGTATGTCGGAAAGGGCCGCCGATGTCTGGCAGGTGGGCGGGGGCGCGCCGGTGGCTGTGGCGGCCGCGCGTGCTGATCCCGCTGGTGGTGGTCGTCCTCGCGGCGGCCGCGGTGGGGGCGCGTGTGCTGCTCGGCGACGGCGTCTCCGGCCCGTACGGCCCGTTCCCGCGCGCGCTCGCCGCACGCCCGCCGGCGCGTGCCCCGCAGCGGGTGGCCACGGTGACGGAACCGCCCAGCATGGCGCAGGTGTACGGCGGGGTCGCGATCAACGGGTTCGCGCAGATCTTCGGCGGCGCCGACATGCACACCCGGGCGGTCGACATCGCCACCGGCCGCACGTACTGGGAGTACGCCAAGGAGAAGCGTTCCGAGCCGATCGGCCTGGACCAGCGGACCGGCGACGTGTACGTGGACGGCAACGACTACCTCAGCAGGATCCATGTGCGCACCGGCGCGGTGGTCTGGTCGCGGAAGGCGTACGGCGGCTTCCCCCTCGAACGCGCCATCGTCACGGGATCGGTCGTGGTGCTCGTCGCCGACGACGAGGACGGGCACATGACGGTGCGCGGGCTGGACCCGGCGACCGGCGGCACCCGCTGGAACGCCGACTACTCGTGCGACGCCCTCCGGCGGACCACCGCGGTCGCCGGCGGCACCCTGGTCATCGGCTGCGGCAACGACGGCGCCCTGCACGGCGTCGACCTCGCGACCGGCCGCGGGCTCTGGGACGAGAAGCTCACCCGCCTGCTGCCCGGCACGTCGCTCGGCGACCGGGAGAAGACCGCGGCGCTCGACGCCGGCGGCGGGCGCGCGGCCGTCGCGACCGGCGGCGCGTACACCCTCCTCGACCCGGCGACCGGCGCGGTCGTGCGGCATCGCGCCACGAAGGGCCAGTGGACGCTGGCGTTCAGCGGCGGCACGCGGATCAGCGAATGCCTGGACGGCAAGAGCCTCGGCCTCTGCGCGAACGACACCGCCAGCGGGAAGCCGCTGTGGACCACGCCGGCCGCCCCTGCCGAACGCGGCGCCACCGTCTCCGATTTCGGCCAGTCCGCCAGGGTCGCCGCCATAGCCGACGGCCGCTTCTACACGAGCCTCGGCACGGACGTCCTCCACGAGTTCGACCTCCGCACCGGCGAGCAGGTCACCCAATGGCGGCTCGGCTTCCGGATCAGGGACAACCCCGCCCCGGTCACGGTCTCCGGCGGGACGGTCGTCGTCCGCGAGGGCCTCGTCGGTGTGGCGGCCGAGGTGTACGCCGACCGCCCCGACCTGGCGCGCACCCGCGACCTGACCATGGCTCAGTAGCCGCGCCGGGCGGTCAGCGCGACGTCAGCCAGGTCAGGAACAGCCGCGCGCCCCAGCCGGTGGCGCCGCGCGACAGCTCGCCCTTGGCCTTGGTCGTACGGGCCGGGCCCGCGGCGTCGAGGTGCACCCACGGGCGGCCGCCGGTGAACTCCCGCAGGAACAGCGCCGCCTCGATCGACCCGGCCGGGCCCGACGCCCGCGAGGCCGCGACGTTCGCCATGTCGGCCACGGGGGAGTCGAGGACGAAGCGGTAGTCGTCGGTCAGCGGCATCCGCCACAGCTTCTCGCCGCTCGCGCGTGACGCCTCGGCGAACGCGGCGGCCAGGGCGTCGTCGTCGGTGTAGAGCGCGGCCGTGGCGACGCCGAGCGCGACCTTCGCCGCGCCGGTCAGCGTCGCGACGTCGACCACGACGTCGGCGTGGAGGTCGCGGTCGGCGCGCACCAGGGCGTCGGCCAGCACGAGCCGGCCCTCGGCGTCGGTGTTCAGCACCTCGGTCGTGCGGCCGCCGTAATGGGTGATGACGTCGCCGGGGCGCAGCGCCGAGCCGGACGGCATGTTCTCCGCGAGCGGCACCAGGCCGGTGACCCGCGCCCGCACGCCGAGCCCGGCCAGCGCGCTCATCGCGCCGATCACCGCGGCGCCGCCGGCCATGTCGGTCTTCATGGTGTCCATCGCGGTGGGCGGCTTCAGCGACAGGCCGCCGGAGTCGTACGTGATGCCCTTGCCGACCAGCACGACGTGGCGATCCGGGTCGGCGGGCTCGTAGCGCAGCTCGACCAGGCGCGGCGGCGTCGCCGAGCCCATGCCGACGCCGAGGATGCCGCCGTAGCCGTCGGCGCGCAGCGCGTCGGTGTCCCACACGCGGATGGACAGGCCGTGGTCGGCGGCGACGCGCACCGCCTGGTCGGCCATCCAGGAGGGGCTCTTCTCCGACGACGGGGTGTTCGTCAGGTCGCGGGCCAGCGCCGTGGCCTCCGCGATGACGCGCGCGCGGTCGAGGACGTCAGCGCCGGCGAAGACGAAGGCGTCGCCGGGCGGCGCGGTGTCGGGCTCCTCGCTGGCGCGGGTGAAGACGTACGACGCGAGCAGCACACCCTCGGCGAACGCCTGCGCGCCCTCCGCGCCGGCACCCGCGCCGACGGCCGTGACCAGCACGGACCTGTCGTACGCGCGGCGTGTCAGCTCGGCGCCCGCGGTGCGCAGCGCGGCCGGCGACTCATCGCCCACGCCGGTGAGCAGCAGCCGTACGGTGCGCCCGCCGAGGTCGACCGGGACGGCCGTGACCCGCCCGGCCTCGCCGGACAGGCCCGGCACGGACGCCAGGGCGGCGCCGTCTCCCGGGAGGTGCGGGCCGAGCCCCGCGAGGTCGACGGACGGGCCGTCGTCACCTGGCCGGACCGCGAGCGCGACCACGTCGGCGCCGTGGTCGCGCGCGGCGTCGGCCAATGCGCCGGCGGAGCCGCTCGCGGGCTGGATGCGGGTGGTGACGGGCACGGTCGGCGACCTTTCTATCGGAGCCGGGCAGCGGACGATCCCGGCGTGGTGGCACGCCGGGATCGCCGGGAATCCACTATCAGCTCTCCACGGCCTTGAGCGCGTCGCCCAAGGCGCTGGCCTCGTCAGGCGTCAGTTCGACGACGAGTCGCCCGCCACCCTCGAGCGGCACGCGCATGATGATGCCGCGGCCCTCCTTGGTGACTTCGAGCGGACCATCGCCAGTCCGCGGCTTCATCGCCGCCATGCTGCATCCCCTTCCTGCCCAGGGCCGCAAGAGCCATCGGCACTTGAGGCACTGGGTACGCCAGTACCTCGGCCCGTCATATCCAGATGCCCGCGGCCGCTGCGTGGGCAGGCCGCTCGCGTAAATCGTGGTGTGCCATTATCCCGCTTCCGGGCAACTATTGGTAACGATCTCTGTTCGTAGGCGGTTGGCCTCCCCGCGACATCCCTTATGACGTGGGGTTTTCCGGGCGTGAACGGAGCGGTTATGGTGGCCGGGGCCGGGTCCGTCCACATGGTGGGAGAACGCTGCGTGTCCGATACGGTGCGGTACGAAGTGAAGGACGCGGTCGGGACGATCACCCTCAATCGCCCCGACGCGATGAACGCCCTGACGACCGAGATGAAGGTGGCGCTGCGCGACAGCGTCCAACGGGCCGCGGCCGACCCGTCCGTGCGGGCGGTCGTGCTGACCGGCGCCGGGCGCGCGTTCTGCGCGGGCCAGGACCTCCGCGAGCACGTCACGAACCTGGAGGCCGGCGCCGAGGGGCTGGGCGGCACCGTACGCGAGCACTACAACCCCACGGCTCTCGCCCTCGCGCAGATGCCGAAGCCGGTGGTCGCGGCGGTGAACGGCTCCGCCGCGGGAGCGGGCGCGTCGCTGGCGTTCGCCTGCGACTTCCGCGTGCTGTCGGAGAAGGCGAGCTTCATGATGGCGTTCGCGCGGGTCGGCCTCGGGCCCGACACGGGCGCGTCGTGGACGCTCCAGCGGCTCGTCGGCCGGGCCAAGGCCACCGAGCTGCTGATGCTCGCCGAGCCCGTACGCGCCGCCGACGCCGCCGCGCTCGGCCTGGCGACGTCCGTCGTGCCGCCGGACGACCTCGCCGCGAGCGCCCACGACCTGGCAGCGCGCCTCGCCGCGGGCCCGACCGTCGCGCTCGGCGCCATCAAGCAGGCGCTCGACCACGCCGCCACCAACGACCTCGCCACGGCGCTGGAGGAAGAGGCCGAGCTCCAGGAGCGCTGCGGCGCCACCGACGACCACCGCGCCGCGACGTACGCCTTCGTCCGCAAGGAGACCCCGGTCTTCGAGGGCCGCTGAGCCGCACGGCTCAGCGGGCGACGCAGTTCGCGAGGTGGTCGTTCACCAGGCCGCACGCCTGCATCAGCGCGTAGACGGTCGTCGGCCCGACGAACCGGAAGCCGTGCCGCTTGAGGTCCTTGGCCAGCGCCTTGGACGCCGCGGTGGTGGCGGGCACGTCGGTGAACGCCACCGGCGCGGGCGCGTCGGGGTCGGCGTACGACCACACCAGCTTCGCCAGGCCGTCGGGGAGGTCGAGCGCGGCGCGCGCGTTGTTGATCGCCGCGTCGACCTTCAGCCGGTTGCGGACGATGCCGGTGTCGGCCAGCAGCCGCGTACGGTCCGCCTCGCCGAAGGCGGCGACCTTCTCCATGTCGAACCCGGCGAACGCGGCGCGGAAGTTCTCCCGCTTGCGCAGGATCGTCAGCCAGGACAGCCCCGACTGGAACGCCTCCAGGCACAACCGTTCGTACAGCCCGCGGTCGTCGCGGACCGGCCGCCCCCACTCGTCGTCGTGGTACGCCAGGTAGTCAGGCGCGGAGACCGCCCACGGGCAGCGCGGCCGGCCGTCGGGCCCGATCGCGGCCCCGTTCTCGATCATCTGCGTCTCCTTGACGGGTGGGGCGTACGGGCTAGGCGGTGGCCAGCTCGGAGGCGGCGAGGCGGGACAGCCGCCACAGGGAGACGCGCAGCAGGGCGCGGGCCGCGGGCTCGACGGCGACCCAGCCGATCTCGCCGAGCAGGCGGAGCGGGAGGTTGATGTCCTCGGTCCAGGTCACGCGGGTCACGCCGGAGTCGAGCCCGCGCACCTCGAAGCGGCCGACGCCCTTGATCAGCGCGCCGGTGTGGCGGACGACGCAGCGGCCGTCGCGGCCGTTGCGCGGCGGATGCCAGCCGGTGATGACCATGGTGTCGGTGAACCCGAGCGGGCCGAGCGCGGTGCGCGCCTCCACGCGGGCACCGGTGCCGGTGCCGCCGGTGGCCGTGGTGGCGATCATCCACTCGTCGTGCCGGTCCCAGTCGGTGAGCAGGTCCCATACCCGGCCCGTGGGGGCCGCGGCCTCGGTGCTCACCCAGATGCGCCTGCGTGCCATAGGGGGTGGCTCAGTCTCCCTCAGCGTGTGGTCCGCCCGGCGTGTCACCGCCGGTCTCGTCGTCGGCCCGGGGGCGGTTCGAGGCGACCAGGCGGTCGCCGGGCGACGGCGCGGGCACCCGCTTGCGCGGCCGTACGGGCCGCCCTGTGGTGCCGGCCTCGCCGTCGGCCTCGGGCTCGGAGGTGTCCGCGAGCGGCTCCACCACCGGCTCGACGTCATCCTCGAAGGCCCAGTCGTCATCGGCGTCCACGGCCGTGTCGGGCACGGCGCCGGACTCGGGCTCGGCCGCGGGCTCCGCCGGGGCCGGGGTCGCGATCACGGCGGTGGCGCCCGCGGACGCGGGCACCTCCGCCGGCACGTCGTCCTGCGCCGCGTCCTCCTGCGGGAGGTCGTCCTGGGGCGCGTCGTCCTGCTGGACATCGTCCTGCGGGACATCGTCCTGCGGGGCCGCCTTGACCGGCGCGTCGTCCTGCGGCTCGGCCTTGACCGGCGCGTCGTCCTGCGGCGCGTCGCGGGGCTCGGTCTCCGGCGGCACGTCGTCCTGCGGCGCGTCGGCGGGGACGTCGTCCTGCGGGGCCTCGTCGTCGCGCGGCGGGGCGGGGGGCAGCATGCGGGCCGTGGACTCCGGCTCGGCGGCCGCGATGGCGTCGGTGGCGGGGCTGGGGAGCGCGCGGCCGGGACGGGGCTCGAACTCCCCCTCGCGGTCGAACCACGGCGACTCGCCGGTCTTCGCGCGCTGCTGCGCACCGGTCGTACGCAGCTCGGAGACCTGCTGCTCCAGGACGGCGATGCGGGTGTCGCGCTCGGTCAGGGCGTGGGCGACGCGCCGCAGGGCGTCGTCGGTGGCGCGGAAGCTGTAGCCCCACGGCCCGGCGGGCAGCCGGAGCAGCGCGACGTCGGTGCCGGCGATCGGGCGCCGCGAGGGCAGCCCGAGGGGCGGCGCGTCGTGCACGAACTCGGCGATCTGGCCGCCGCGCCCCACCGCCACCACGACCACGCCGACGCAGACCGCTACGACAGCGGCCAAGAGGACAATCATCACGAGCACACCCCCGATCGTGCCACGCTCCGGCACCGGAGTTCTCCCGTCCGCCGGTGTGTCTCCCCGACGGCCCCAGAATCCACCCGCCGGAACCCGCCGCTGGTCGCGCCGGGTGTCCGGCACTGCACGCGGCGTCGGCGCGGGCTCACGGCTCCGATTCGAGCACCTCCGCCGGAGTGGGCTCCAGTGGCCGCGCGGCGCGCTCCACGGAGTCCAGCGCCTCGGGCACCGTACTCGCCCACGTGAGCGCGTCGAAGGCGTTCGCACGGACGAACCGCTCGGCGTGCAGGTGGTCCGTCAGCGCGCGGAGCGGGTCGTACAGCCCGGTCGGGTCGAGGATCGTGATCGGCTTGTCGTGCATGCCGAGCACCCGCCCCGTCCACACCTCGAACAGCTCCTCCATGGTGCCGATGCCGCCCGGCAGGATCAGGAACGCCTGCGCGCGCCGCTCCATCTCGGTCTTCCGCGTGTTCATGTCGGGCGTGACGATCAGCTCGTCGGCGTCGGTGTCGGCGACCTCCATGTCGACCAGGGTCTGCGGGATCACCCCGACCGTACGGGCGCCGCCCGCGCGGGCCGCGCGGGCGACCGCGCCCATGGACGAGATCGAGCCGCCGCCGCTGACCAGGGTGTGGCCGCGCCGGGCGAGCTCCGCGCCCGCCTCGGCGGCGAGCCGTACGTAGTGGTCGGCGATGTGGACGCTCGACGCGCAGAACACGCAGACGGCGATGCCCGTCACGCGTTGTCCCCGTTCGCGTGGGCGGCCAGGATCAGCTTGACCACTTCGTCGGGGTCGTCGGCCAGGTGGACCAGGCTGAGGTCGGGGGCGGAGATCTTGCCGTCGGCCAGCGCGCGCTCCTTGAGCCAGTCGAGCAGGCCGCGCCAGTAGTCGGACCCGACGAGCACCACCGGGAACCGGGTGATCTTGCGGGTCTGCACCAGCGTGAGCGCCTCGAACAGCTCGTCGAGCGTTCCGAAGCCGCCCGGCAGCACGACGAACGCCTGGGCGTACTTCACGAACACCGTCTTGCGGACGAAGAAGTAGCGGAACTCCACGCCCATGTCGACGTAGTCGTTCATGCGCTGCTCGAACGGCAGCTCGATGCCGAGCCCGACGGACACGCCGCCCGCCTCGGACGCGCCCTTGTTGGCGGCCTCCATGATGCCGGGACCGCCGCCGGTGATCACCGCGTAGCCGGCCCGGGCCAGCTCGCCGGCGATGCGCTGGGCGGTGCCGTACTCCTCGGAGTCGGGGTGCGTACGGGCCGAGCCGAACACGCAGACACCGGGCCCGAGCTCGGCGAGCAGACCGAACCCCTCGACGAACTCCGCCTGGATGCGCAGCACACGCCACGGGTCGGAGTGCACCCAGTCCGACGGGCCGCGGTGGTCGAGCAGCCGCTGGTCGGTGGTCGTGGACGGGACACGGGATCCGCGCAGCAGTATGGGGCCGCGCCGCCGCTCGCGTCGGCGGCCCGGCTTGTCGGGTTGGGAGCTCATGGCCATCACGTTAGCGAGGCGCGCGACCTGAATCGGCCACGCGGCGCGGCGTCACGCGAGCCAGGCGCGCATCCGCTTCTCGCACTCGGCGACGGCCGCGAGCGCGACGTGCTCTCCGTGGGTGTGCGACACGGCGGGATCGCCGGGCCCGTAGTTCACCGCGGGCACGCCGAGTTCGGAGAAGCGCGCGACGTCCGTCCAGCCGAACTTGGCCCGCGGCTCGCCGCCGATGGCCGCCACGAACGCGGCCGCGGCCGGATGCGCCAGGCCGGGGCGGGCGCCCGGTGCGCCGTCGACGATCTTCATGTCGTATTCGCCGAACAGTTCGCGGAGGTACGCCTCGGCGTCCGCGAGCGTGCGGTCCGGGGCGAAGCGGTAGTTGACGGTGACGACGCATTCGTCGGGGATGACGTTGCCCGCCACGCCGCCGCTGATGTAAACGGCGTTCAGGCCCTCGCGGAAGCGCAGGCCGTCGACCTCGGGCTCGCGCGGCACGTACGCGCGGAGGATGTCGAGGACGACGCCCGCCTCGTGGACGGCGTTGCGGCCCATCCAGGCGCGGGCACTGTGCGCGCGCTCGCCGCGTACGGTCAGCTCGACGCGGATGGTGCCCTGGCAGCCGCCCTCGACCACGCCGCCGCTCGGTTCGTGCAGCACGGCGAAGTCGCCGGCGAGCCAGCCGGGGTGGTCGCGTACGAGCCGGCCGAGGCCGTTGCGGTCGGCCTCGACCTCTTCGCAGTCGTAGAACACGTACGTGACGTCGCGGTTCGGCTCCGGCAGAGTGGCGGCGAGCCGGAGCTGCACGGCGACGCCGCTCTTCATGTCGCCCGACCCGAGCCCGTACAGGACGCCGTCCTCGACACGGGACGGCATGTTGTCGTTGACCGGGACGGTGTCGAGGTGGCCGGCGAGCACGACGCGCTCGGGGCGGCCGAGGTTCGTCCGGGCGACGACGGCGTCGCCGTCGCGGTCGACCGTCAGGTGGGGCAGGGCGCGCAGCTCCGCCTCGACCGCGTCGGCGAGCGCGCGCTCGTTGCCGCTGACCGATTCGACGTCGATGAGCGCGGCCGTCAGGTCGCCGACGTCCGCATGCAGATCCAAGGGCATGACAGGCGAGCATACGAGGTACGGCGGGTTTGTCGGTGCCGCCGGGTACGGTGCGGCGCATGGAGAACACACGCGCGGTGATCGAGGCGTTCTGGGCGTCGTGCGAGGCGCGCGACTGGCCGGCCTTCGCCGACCTCCTCGCCGCCGATGTGGTCTACGAGATGCCGCAGACCCGCGAGCGCGTGCGCGGCCGCGAGGCGTACGTCCGGTTCAACCAGGCCTACCCCGGCGACTGGCATCTCGAGGTCGAGCGCATCGTCGCCGACGGGCCGCATGCCGCCACGTGGGTGCGGTTCACCGTCAGCGGCGACCGGTTCGGCGCCGAGCCGCAGGAGATGACCGGCATCTCCTTCTTCGAGCTCGACGAAACGGGCCTGGTCACGCTGATCACCGACGCCTGGCCCGAGGCGTACGAACCGCCCGCCGACCGCGCCGCCCTGGTCGAGCGCTACTGAGCGGGGCGGCGGCTAGGCGCCGACGCCGTGCTCGCGGAGGATGTCGTTCAGGGCGAGCTTGTCGTGCTGTTCGCCCTCGGCGAGCCGCTTGAGCACGAGCAGGCACGGCATTCCGAACTCGCCGCCCGGGAAGCTCTTCATCCGCGTGCCGTTGACGCACACCGACCACGCGGGCGCCTCGCCGCGCGGGAGCTCCTCGCCGGTCTCGACGTCGATGACGTGGGTCGTGTTGGTGAGCACGGAGCCCGCGCCGAGCTTCGCGCCCGTACGCACCCGGGCGCCGTCGACGACCATGCTGCGGGAGCCGACGAACGCGTCGTCCTCGACCACGACCGGCACGGCGTTCGGCGGTTCGAGCACACCGCCGATGCCGACACCGCCGGAGAGGTGCACGTTCTTGCCGATCTGCGCGCAGGACCCGACCGTGGCCCAGGTGTCGACCATCGTGCCGGAGTCGACGTACGCGCCGATGTTGGTGAACGACGGCATCAGCACGACACCGGGCGCCAGGTGGCTGCCCCAGCGGGCGATCGCGCCGGGCACGACCCGCACGCCGTCGAGCCGGGTCTTCAGCGGGATGCGGTCGTTGTACTGGAAGTCGCCGACCTGCGAACGGACCATTCCCAGCACGCGGAAGCTCAGCAGGATCGCGTGTTTCGCCCGCTCGTCGACCAGCACACGGTCGGTGCCGGGGTCCACCTGGGCCACCCGTGCCGTGCCCGCGTCGATCTGGTCGACCGCGGCGATCACGGTGTCGCGGACCCCGGTGTCGTCGGCGCTGATCTCGGCCCGCCGCTCCCACAGGTCATCAAGGTCAGCGGACAACGGGCTGGCAATGGTGTCGCTCATGGAGAAGGAGCCTAACGACATCCATGACCGGATACGGTCAGGGGTGTGCCCCATGCTCGTTCCAACTGGATCAAGATTCTCAGTATCACAGGCGTGATCATCGTGCTGCTCGCGATCGGGGGATATGTCGGACTGCAGAAGCTGCTGCCGTCCATTCGCGGTTCTCACTGCGAGATGACCGGCGATGGCGGCGCCACCACCCAGCTCGACCTCGAGCAGTCCGCCAACGCGGCCACGATCGCCGGCGTCGCGATGCACGAGGGCCTGTCCGAGCATGCCGTGGTCGTCGCGTACGCCACGGCGCTCCAGGAGTCGAAGCTGTACAACCTGTCGTACGGCGACCGCGACTCGGTCGGGCTGTTCCAGCAGCGCCCGTCGCAGGGCTGGGGCACACGCAAGAAGCTGCAGGACCCCGTGTACGCCTCGAAGGCGTTCTTCCGCAGCCTGAGCAAGGTCCGCGACTACCTCGACATGCCGGTGGCCGAGGCCGCGCAGAAGGTGCAGCGCAGCGCCGACGGCGAGGCGTACGCCTCACACGAGGCCGACGCCAAGATCATGGCCGCGGCCTTCACCGGCCGCCGCGCGCACGCCGTGCGCTGCTGGTACCCGAAGGTCGACCAGGCCCGCACCTCCACGGCCCACGAGGTCCTCCGCACCTTCGGCGCCAAGGCCCACATCACCGGCTCCCGCGTAACCGCCACCACCTCCCGCACCGCCTGGGCGGTTGCCGCCTGGGCCGTAGCCCACGCCCACGCCTTCGGCCTCCAGTCCGTAGCCCACGACGGCAAAATCTGGACCGCCGACGACGGCTACTCCGGCTGGACCCCCACCGAGAACGCCCCCACAAACCCCCACTACGTAGACATCAAATAACCCCAAACC